>JBCCWC010000135.1:0-41692 GCA_039194325.1 Myxococcota bacterium | reverse complement strand
TAATAAAGCACGATAAACACTTGTTTGTTGCTTCATGGATGATTTAAGTGTTTACTCCGAACATTGGAATTTCCATTTTCATCTGCTGTGAAATTTTTAACCGATTATAGGAGAGATCAAAATAAACAAATCGTGGTGCATGGTAAGTGGCAATGGGTCTTTAATGAGTATGAAAAGTCAGTTCCAACCCTCCAATGTGGTACTGGATGGCATTTCAAGTCCTACCAATACACCTTTCCGGTAATAACGTTTTCGCTACTTGGAAATGAGGCTCCATAGCCAACGCATGCGCCCGCTCCCTAAAAAAAACTTGGCTATGGAGACTCACTTCCATGTAGCATGACGTCGTTACCGAAAAGGAGTATTTGCGCGGACTTGAAATCCCGTCCATTCCTCATTGTCGGATTTGAATTATTACGTACGTCAAAGAGAGTCATGAATCGGTAAACGGGGGAGCTGGGAGTGTCTTATTTCAAACTAAAGATAATGGGTCTTTATGGGACTGGGATTTAGCCATATTACTTTGACTAAGCCTGTGATCGCCGCTTCCCACCCCTCCCGATCCTGCGGGGGGAAAACGGGGAGGGGTGGGAAGCGGCTGTCACAGGCTACTTTGAATGGGTTTCTGTAGTTCTCTAACACCAGCTTTATATAACATAACGAGGACTTGCATTGTACAAAGTTTGGGGTTTAAAAATTGGATTATAAGGGCCCCGTCCCCCGTCCCCCCTCCCACCTTCATGACCCTCATCAAAGTGTTCATTTAGGGACTGGTCATAAAGCACAGGGGTGGGGGGGGGGCAAAATCAGGGGGTGGGCAACATATTTTTGAGCTCCTTAAAAGGGGTGGGCCACCATAGAAATGAGACAACGTGAAGGTATTTTTTTTCATTTTTGCACCTGAAAATTAGGGTGGGCCATGTATCTTTTTCAGCAACTATATGGGGTGGGTTAACACAAAAACGGTCTGCAAAACTAGAAGAACTGCAAAATGGCGGGAAAATGAAACCCGTTTGCTCACAATTGCAAAATGGAGGGAAAATGAGGTGCTTGCCCTTACAACTGCAAAAGGGTAATCAGTTTATGAAACAAGAGGTTTCACGCTTTCAATGGGTGACCCACTGTGCCCAGACTCCACACGGCCAGATGAATGGTCTTCAATAAAAGTGCGCGCGCTCGCATGCGCGGTCGCTGTGCTCGACATGACGAAATTGGGCTATTACTCAGTTTCAACTTGACGTCCGCCTCCCATTCCCCTGTTAGGTTACAATAGACCACATCACAGTTCCTGTTGCCATTGTTAATCTACCAGGAAAACGAGGCTAATGATGAGCCCCTGCTCCATGAAATGAAAACAGACAGTTCATAATGCAAGTGTATTCACAGATTTGATTAAAACATCCAGAATGTCTTTAATTCCAAATCAGCACCCACTAACGCCAGCAACGAAGGTATGATACATCATAAGCCTCGTTTTCAGCGCTGGATTCAAGATGGCGACGGGACTGTGATGTGGACTTCACAATCAACGCCATGACGATTTTGGTATTGTTATGCAGATTATGCGCATGAACATGCACAAATTTTGACTACATATATTTTTTTGCCTTTTAAAGACACCTGTATTCTAAGTGCTTTACGGGGCTTTGGGGTGGCTTTAATAAACCATTGATGCACCACCACCAAAATGCTTATCATAGTTTAGTTTCAACTGATTCCCATACTTAAAAGGTATCTTCAAATCCTTCCTGGTTGGTTGGTATTCGCAGCCACGTGTCTTTCGTAGATCCAGCGGCTTGACTATCGTTCTCAAGTTGGGCTGGAAGAAAAACGCTGCAGAGTAGCGACTGACTGAAGGAGCGTTCTTGACGCGGTGCACGGGAGCTCGGTACAAACCCTTAGTCCAACACTCAGTAACGTCACCGATCATCACTAGCAGTGTTCCTGAAACACAGAGGGGTTGGTCGTTCGAATTTCGGCAATGGCCCACCAGTGGGCCGACCGGGTGCCAGCCAGTGGGCCACCTGTGCGCGGGATCGTGCGGCGCGTCCTTGGGCTGCGGCCTCCTCGAGCACATCGAGCGTGGTGTCTGGGTCGTCGAGCGCATCGACGCTCAGCCCTCCCCACCGGAGCATGGTCGGGATGTCATCGCGGGCATGGGCGCGATCGGAGCACAGCAGCACCCGCTGACCGGCGATGGGACGGCGGGTCGTGGTCGAGGAGGCGCTCCACCTCGTATCCGAACTGGGCCTTGACGTTCGCCTACACGAACTAGGCCGGCCACCCGGCAACGTTGCGCCAAGGAAACAGCACCACCGGGCCCTGCGCAAGCCGAGCATTCTAGCGGTTCATCAAGTCACGCTCGGCGGAGATCGGCTCGTCTCACACGACCGCGTCGAGGGCCTCGAGCGCTCATGCGTGCGAACGCTCAACGTCGGCGAGGGGCGCGCCCGACTCGGACGCGACCCGCTGGGGTGCTTCACCACCGAGCAGGCGAAGCACCAGCCCATGCCGTGCGTCGGCATCGAGTCCATCGCCACGTTTGGGCATGCCATGGGGGAGAATAACAAAGAGCAGTTCCACGGGCTCTGCGTGCTGTCACGGGTTGCTCCGCACGGCCGGCGTGTGCGGCTGAGGAGAATCCTCGGTGGGATCCTGCTAATTTCGGATTTCGGGCGACCGACCCGGGAGCCCCAACGCCGAGGTCACCGCTCGGTAAGGGCGAGGTTGTCCAGAGCTCGCATCAATTCGTTGGGACAAAAGTTCCACATCAGGCACATGTAGACCAAGAGCGTCGGCGCGCGAGCCTGCCCGCGCTGCGGTCCGTCGTCTTGGATTGGCTCCGTGCTCCTCGACAAGGCGCATACGTCGCGACATGCCGATTGCTCGATCGATTTTGGGCTGAACAACCCGGTGTTTCGTACGAACCGGAGCGCTTACCGTCCAAGGCGTACCACAAGATACAGCATGAACAACCACGTCGTGAGCTCTTCCCACGCAATTGACTCGATGGCTCGAGTGAACGACGCACGACAAGACCTCGGACAACCGTCGCCGAGCGATCAGATCACGCAAGTGGGGGACGAGTCGCCCGTCGACCCGTTCGTCGACCCGTTCGTCAACCCAGACGAGTCGCCCGCCTGCGGCTGCGAGGCCAGAGCGCCCGCGTCCGGTGGGTCGTGCACGTTGGGTCGCTACGTGCTCATCGGCCCGCTGGGCTGTGGCGGCATGGGCCACGTGTACGAGGCCTTCGACCCCGAGCTCGGCCGGCGAGTGGCGCTCAAAGTGCTGCACGAAGACCTCGGCGCGCGTCATACCCACCGTTTGCGGCGCGAGGCTCAGGCGCTGGCCAAACTGTCGCACCCCAACGTGGTGCAGGTCTACGAGGTCGGCGAAGCGCAGGGGCAAACGTTCGTCGCCATGGAGTTGGTCAAGGGCCAGACGCTCGACCGGTGGGGCCGGTCGGCGCCCAGCTGGCGGCAGTGCGTGGAGATCTTCGTGCAGGTCGGCGCGGGCCTGGCCGCTGCTCACGAGCAGGGCCTGGTGCACCGAGACTTCAAGCCCAGCAACGCGATGGTCGATACCAAAGGGCGAGCCCTCGTGCTGGACTTCGGACTGGCCCGCGAGGTGGCGGACGATTCGAGTACGATCGACAGCGAGTGCGCGCGCTCCCGCGCGCTGTCCTCGTCGGAGCTCGTCGTCACCAACGGCGGCGGCATGCTCGGGACTCCGGCCTACATGCCGCCCGAGCAGATGATGGGTGCGCACGCCAGTGCTCTGAGCGATCAGTTCAGCTATTGCGTGGCCTTGTTCGAGGCGGTGTATGGCGAGCGCCCGTTCGTCGGCGACAGCATGGCCGAGTTGATGTATGCGGTCGTGAGCGGGCAACTACGGCCGGTGCCCCGGGGGTCCGCGGTGCCCGCCACGCTGCGGGGGATCCTACGGCGGGGCCTTTTGCCCGATCCGCAGGCGCGATGGCCCTCGATGGAGGTCCTGCTCGAGCGATTGCACCGGGTACTGGCGCCTCGGGCTCGGCGCGGGCGATGGCTGGGGCTCGGGGTGATCGTGGGGCTAGGGGGGGCCGGGATGAGCCTGACCTACTCGGGCGATGGCGATCCACCGTGCCGCGGGGCCTCGGCCCCGCTGGGCGAGGTGTGGGGGGACTCGCAGATCGCTCAGGTCGAGTCGGCCATCACCGGCACGGCGCTCTCCTACGCGCCCGCCACCTGGAACTACGTGCAGGCGCAGCTGGACGGCTACGCCCGGGACTGGTCCGTCAAGGCGACGCAGGTGTGCGAGGCGACGCGGGTGACCCAGGCGCAGAGCGAAGCGGTGATGGATCTTCGCATGGCCTGTCTGTACCGCAGCAAGACCGAGCTCGACGCCGCGGTAAGGCTGCTGGCCCACGCTGACGACGCGGTGGTCGGCCATGCGGTGTCGCTGGTCGACCAACTGCCGGTCTTGTCGCAGTGCGACGACGTGGAGCGACTGCAACAGCAGCGACAGCGGATGCCCCCGCCCGAGGATCCCGAAGTGTGGCGGCAGGTCGAAGAGGTCCGCACGCAGCTGCCCCGGCTGACCGCGATGGGCAATACCGGTCGGCACGTCGAGGCGCTCGCGCAGGTCGAGTCCGTGAGCGCACGCGCTGAGGAGCTCGGGTACGGGCCGCTTCAGGCCGAGGTGCGGCTGGTCCGCGGCACGCTGCTTGAGCGGAGCGGGCGGTATGCCGACGCACAGCGCGAGCTCTCGCGGACCTACGCGCAGGCCCTGGCCCACGAGCACGAGCCGGTCGCTCTCGGTGCAGCGCAGCAGCTCACCCGCGTCGCGGGTTACTGGCTCGACCAGCACGCCGCGGGCCTGGCCTGGGGCCAGACCGCGTTGCCGCTGGCTGAGCGCAGCGGTGACGAGCTCCAGGTGGCGAAGAGCTCGAAGAACGTCGGGGCGGTCAAGCTCCGCCAAGGGGACTATGATCACGCGCAGCGGCTCCACGAGCGCGCGCTGGAGATCCGGCAGCGGCGGCTTGGCCCCGACCACCCCGACGTTGCATTGAGCCTCAACGATCTGGGCAAGGTGGCCCTCAAGAAGGGCGACTACGCGAGCGCCAAGTCCTATCACCAGCGCGCGCTGGCGATCTACGAGGCGGCGTTGGGATCCGATCATCCCAAGGTGGCCTATGGCCTCACCACCCTGGGCGCCGCGTGCTTCATGTTGGGGGACCACGAGCAGGCCCAGCGTCACCACCAACGAGCGCTACGCCTCAAGCAGAACAACCTGGGCCCCGAGCACCCCAAGGTCGGTGTCAGCATGGGTAGTCTCGGGAGGGTATTGCTGAGCCAGGGGCAGCCCGAGCAGGCCAAGCGCCACTTCCAACGAGCGCTACGGATCTTCGAGGCGAGCCTACCGGCCGATCACCCTCGAGTGGCCTATGCACTGATGAGCTTGGCCAACGTGGCCCTGCGCCAGGGCCACTTCGGCCAGGCTCGCGAGCATGCCGAGCGTGCGGTCTCGATCCTCGAGGCCGGTGACTCGCCGTCCGAAGAGCTGGCCGCGGCGCGCTTCAGGCTCGCCCAAGCGCTATGGACCGACCCTGGCCAACGGGACCGCGCCCGCGCGTACGCGGTGCAGGCCCGCGACGCCTGGGCCGAGTTCGCGGGGCGGTTCGAGAACGACCGGGCACAGGTCGAAGGCTGGCTCGCGGACAAGCGGGCGGAGTAGGCCAACGAGACCTCGAGACTAGAGGTCGATCCCACATAGGTCTCCTGAGTCTTCCCGGTGCCGGCTAGTGGGTCGAGATGTCGTTGTCGCTTCCATTGTCGGTCGCGGGACCGTCGGAGTGACCGGTGCAGTCCGAGCTCTTCGGGGCCAAGATCAAGGGGTAGTTCGTGAGGTTATGGATCTCGATGGTGGAGGAGGAAAGATCATCTTGCGAAGAGTTCGCGATGCCGTGCCGCACGCTCGTGTTGTCGCCGGACATCATGACCCTCAGCTGGGGGTCGACGTCGGATTCATCGCTCCTCAGGGTGATGTGGTGATGGCTTCCCCCCCCGGAGCTGGCGAACGACCTCAGATTCCGCAAGTGGACCGCACCATAGCCTCTTAGTGCCCCGATATGACGGTTTGTCCCCCATGAAGTTCTCGAAGAACTGGTCAATCGGCGGTGGCGATGCGCACGTCCCGCTGTGGTTCGGGGAGCGAGTGAATCACGCTCGGATGCGCGGTAGAGGGCATTGAGTTCGCGTTTGTCTGGTCCGTGGCGAGTCCGACAATCGCTCTATCTCGGCGATCATTTTAACAGTATGTGAGGGTAGAGTCCGCGATATACAACGAATGCGCTCGCCATAATCGACTCGACAGTGACGAAGATCTGGCCTATACAATGTCACCACATACGATGGTTGCCTCAGGTGTTCGCGAAGGCGGCCTGAAGATTGCCTCGTGTGTGACGAGCACAAGGGGAGGACGCATGCGACGCACAACCGAGCGAAGAGCGATGGCCCAGCCATCTACATTGCGAGCGGGGTGGGGGTCGAATGGATGGTCGAGTGGATGGTCGAGTGGATGGGCGAGTGGATGGGCGAGCAGGGCTCTGGTGGGAGTCGTCGCCATGGGGGCTTGTACCGACGAGCTGTCCCCGTCCAACGACGCAGGGACCGGCGGCCTGACCGGCTTGACCGCTCAAGGTAGCAGCACGACACAGGTGGGGGACGAGACCAGCGAGGAGCGACTCGACATCCCGGCGGACACCGAGGGCGTCGGCCCAACGGCCGAGGGAGGAAATGGCTGTGTCGCTGATCTGGTCGGCACCGAGCTTCGGCCTGTGTTCTTGGGCGTAGCGTTCGACGTGTCGGGCAGCATGGGGGAGCTCGACGAGCCCTGGCATGATCCCGAGCTCAAGTGGGAACCGGTCGTCGCGGCGACCAAGGCGTTCTTCACCGATCCGACGTCTTCGGGCCTGACCGCCACCATGACGTTCTTCCCGTCCGAGGAGGACAGGTGCGAAGACGATTCCTACGTGCCACCCGACGTTGCGCCGACGATGCTGCCGTCGATGGTGTTCGTCGATGCGATCGACGCAGTCACCCCCCAAAGCCCCGACCAGTGGCGCGGAGGGACACCAACGCTGGCCGTCTCGCGAGCGACCTTGGCGATGTTGCAGCCAATGGCAGCCGACGATCCCGTGGCTCGCTATGTCTACGTGCTCATCTCCGATGGCTATCCGCAGGGGTGCGGCGACGACAACGACATCAACCTCACGATCGAAGCGGTCGCGGACGTGAGCGCGGACATCACCACCTACGTGATCGGCGTGCAAAATCCCCCCGGAGGCCCCGAGAGCGTGGAGAACCTCGACGCCATCGCCGTGGCGGGAGGAAGTGAAGCGGCGTTCATCGTGCAAACGGGTGACCCCGAGCAGACCGCCGCCGACTTCGCGGCAGCGATCGAAGCGATCCGCACCAGCAGCATCAGCTGTATCTTGCCGATCCCCGAGCCTCCCAACGGCGCCTCGCTCGAGCCCGACGAGGTCAACGTGCGCTTCAACGGCGAGCTGCTCGGCTACGACCCCGATTGTGCAGATCCGCGGGGCTGGCGGTACGACGATCCGGTCATGCCGACGCAGATCGAGATCTGTCCGGCCGTATGCGACGAGGTCAAGGAGGATCCTGATCGAGATCTGGTCGTGGAGTTTGGCTGCCAGACGCAGCCCGCCGGGTAGTGCTTCGTGCTCGACTCGCACTGGTCCTAGGCCCGTTGGGGAGCGTGAGGAGCGTGGGGAGCGAGCGGGTCCGCGCTCATGTGCTCGGCCGAGCAGTCCCGCGATGCGTTCGTCGTGCGCAATACACAATCACCCTTTGCCGGTATCGTCGTTCACGACCGCGACCGGATGGTGATTCGCTTCGTCGTAGTCGCTGGTGATGGACTAATCCATCCGGGCGGCGAAGTCGTTGTCGAGTCGCCAACTTCAGGTCAGGGCAAGGAGTTCGACATGTGACGATGCTCGGCGCCCACCGCCTCAGCTCGTTGCGTGCGAGGTCGTGCTAACCGGGCTCGATGGCGAGCAGGTGCTTCGCTACACGCCGGCCGTCGACCGGCCCCCCGCCTCGTGAGCGCGTAGGGACATGCGCCACATCCTCCGCGAGGCGGGGGGCCTCATTCGGACGATCACGACGACGACGAGACGCTGAAGTCGGTCTCAGGACGGCACGGGATGCGGTGTTAGTTACGGCGCGCAGGTGGATGCCGAAGCTCGCGGGCGGCGAGGCGATGACACCGCGCACCGAGGAGGAGGAGGCGGGCGCGGTCGCGCGGGCCGGGGCTCCCGGTCGCAGGGATACTCACGAGCCCAAGGGGCGCGAGCGTCGTATCGATCTGTCCTCGTGGAGGCAAAATTGCGCCCATGAACGACGATTCCGGCGCTTCGACCTCCGACGAGTCCCAAGAGCTACCCTGGTTCGACTATGAGCTTCAGCGCCAGGTGCCGTGGCGGGACGGCGACGTCATCGTGTCCGTCCCCCACAAGAGCGGCACCACCTGGACGATGAACATCGTCCACCAGCTGCGCACCGGGGGAGATCCGGAGCTCGAGGACCTCTACGTGGAAGTACCCTGGCTTGAGCTGCTCTCGAGTCACCAGGACACTCGATCGCGGCGACTCGAGCGATGGGCTGCGCTGCCGACGTCCCTGCCTCGGGCGTTCAAGACCCACGCCTCCCCGCCCCAGTTGCCCTATATCGAGCCGGGCGAGGGGCGACCGCACGTTCGCTACGTGGTGATCGGGCGCAACCCCGAGGAGGCGGTGGTCTCCTTGCGACCCTTCTTGGCCCGGACGCATCCGGCGTTCTTGGAGTATTGGGAGATGCCGCCGGATCTGGTGGTCCGCGACGATCTCGAGACGTTCTTCGAGGACGTGGTCGAGGGCATGGGGATGGGGGCGATGATCTTCGAGTGCATCGCGGGGTGGTGGCCGCTACGTCACCGCTCCAACGTGTTCATGATGCACTTCTCCGAGCTCAAGGCGGACCACGAGGGGTCGATCCGGAAGCTCGCGGACTTCCTCGGGCTGCACCCCACGCCCGAACAATGGCCAGCGATCCTCGAGTACTGCTCGTTCGACTGGATGAAGGCCCACCAGGACAAGTTCGAGCTGCGCACGATCTGTGCGGTCCCGATGTTCGAGTCGGGCGCGATGGTACGCAAGGGAAAGGTCGGTGTCGCCGTCGAGGACGGGATGACCCCCGCGCTCGCCGAGCGCCTGCGCGCGCTAGCAGAGCGCATCATCGACGATCCCCGGGCGCTTGGGTGGCACTATCACGGCGGGCCGCTACCGCCGGTCTAGGACCTCTTGCCGGGAGTTCGTTCCGGGTTCCGGGTTAGGTGCGGAGCTTCGACGCGAGGTCGTCCAACAGCTCGCAGACCGAGTCGGAGCGGAGCGGCTTGCTGAGGTAGTGGTCCATGCCCGACTCGTGGCAGTCCCGAACCATGTCGGTGGTCGCGGAGGCCGTGACGGCGACGATCGGCAGGTGTCGGCCGGTGCCTGCCTCTCGGCGGCGGATCTCCCGGGTGGCATCGCGGCCGTCCATGACGGGCATGTGGACGTCCATGAATACGATGTCGACGTCGTTGGCCTCGAGCGCAGCCAGAGCCTCGGCGCCGTTGTCGACCACGGTGCAGCGATGACCCTGTCGCTCGAGCAGGCGCCGGGTCACCATCTGGTTGATCCGGTTGTCCTCGGCGATCAGGATGTGAAGCGGCGCGGCTGGCTGGGGCTGAGGCGGGGGCGAGGGCGGGGGCGAGGCATGCCCGAAGCGCGCGGTGAACCAGAACAGGCTGCCCTTGCCCACCTCGCTTTTGGCCCCGATCGTTCCCGACATCATCTCCACCAGGCTCGCGGCGATGGCCAGCCCCAGGCCGGTGCCCTCCTTGCTCTCGCCGGGGCCTCGCAGCCGGACGAAGGGGTCGAAGATCCGCTTCAGATCGTCGGGGGCGATTCCAATTCCGGTGTCCCGCACCTCGAAGCGCAGGAGCACCGAGTCGTCCGTGCGCGATCTGGCGGCGACTCTCAGCGAGATCCGCCCGTCGGCGGCGGTGAACTTGATCGCGTTTCCCAGCAGGTTGATGAGGATCTGCAGCAGGCGATCACGATCACCGACCAGATCGCGCGGCACGTCGTCTGCGAAGCTCAGGGACAGCTGGACGCTGCGGGTCTCGAGCTGGGTGGCGAGGACGCGCCGCAGGCTCGCGATGCACTGATCCAACGAGAAGCGGGTAGGCTCCAGCACCAGCCGGCCGGCCTCGATCTGAGACACGTCCAGGGTGTCTCGAATGATGCGCAGCAGCTGCTCGGCGGAGGTTTGGGCGATGTCGAGGTATTGGGCTTGCTCGGGTCGTAGCTCGGTGCCTTGCAGCAGCTCGATGGTGCCGATGATGCCGTTGAGCGGGGTGCGAAGCTCGTGGTTGACGTTGGCCAGGAAGCTGCTCTTGGCTCGGCTGGCCCGCTCGGCCTCTTGCTTGCTGTGCTCGAGGCTGGTCAGCAGGCGCGCATTCTGGATGGAGATCGCGGCCTGGGTGGCGAGCATCCGCACGACCTGCGCGCGAGCGGGGGTGAAGGCGTCGGTGGTGAGGTTGTTCTCCAGGTAGACGATGCCGATGAACTGGCCCTGGTGCTCGACCGGCGTGCACATGAGCGAGCGCGGAGCGGCGGCGCGAACGTAGGGATCTTGGGCGTGGGGATCCTGGTTGCTGGCGTCGCGCAGGACCAGGCTGTCGCGGGTGCGGCTGACGTAGCTGACCGCGGTGCGGGCGAGCTTTGCGTCGGGGTGGTCCAGGGGCCGCGAGTGCAGCGCGCGATAGAGCGTGGTGTCCGCGTTGCCCTCGGCCTCCAGGGTCACCGGTGCGGCGTCGGGGCCTGCCCCTCCCAGCAGCAGGTAGCCGCGCTGGGCTCCGGCGTTCTCGATGATGATCTGCATCAGCTGCGCCAGCAGCTGGTCGAGGACCAGCTGGCTCGAGAGCGCCTGGGAGGCCCGCACGACGGCCTCGAAGTCGAGCTTCGTGGCGTCGTCCGAGCCGAGCCGTGGGTCGCTCGAGCTGGATGGCTGGAGCCGTCGACCGGAGCCTCCGCTTCGGGAGGTCTCGGTCGCCTGGCCGTCCGCGAGCTGACGCGCCAGCCAGGGGTGCTGGGCCTCGAGCGCGTCGACCTTGGCGCGAGCGCCCCAGCGCCGGTAGGCCAGGTAGGCCTCGGAGCGGTACATGTCGGCGATGGGTCGGCGCCCGAGGGCGGCATAGAAGTGGGCCGCGCGCTCGCAGCTGATCGCCTCGTCGCGAATGTTGCCGCCGCTGCGGGCGGACTCGATGGCCTCGTCGTAGAGGCGCATGGTGGTGGCGAGCGGCCCGTTGGTGACCCGCGCGTGCTCGGCATCGACGAGCGCGCGCTTGGCCGCGAACGTCTCGGGCACTCGCGCGGCCCATATGTGCATGTTGGCTCGCGTGCGCTCGATCTGGGCGAGCAGCTCGCTTGTGTCGGCCCGCTCGGGGTCCTGGTCCAGGGCCCCGAGCGCGACCAAGGAGTACCAAAAGTGCTCCTCGATGGAGATCGGCAGGCCGGCGCTCGCGTCCATGTGTCGCGTGCCCCGTCGCGTCGCCTCGAGCGCGACGTCGAGGTTGCCCATGATGTAGTGCAGGGTCGCCTGAGCGATGGCCTCGCGATTGGCGGCCATGGGGATCGCGAGCGGGATCTCTACGGCGTCGACGCGCTCGCCGAGCAGCGCACGGATCATGCGTTCGTCCGATCGCACCAGCTGCTGGGCCGTCGACCGATGATTGCGCTCGGCCAGCGCGAGGGCGGCGAGCAGCTCCTGGTGAACGATCTCGAGGGAGGCGCCGGACTGGAACTGGACCGACACACACATCATGGCGGAGAGGCAGGCGTGGGTGGTGTCTCCAGAGGCGAGACCACGATGGATGAGCGAGCGCGCCCGCTCGAGCGACTCCCGGCGGGGTTGGTTCCAGGCGAGGATGAACGAGTGGTAGTGGAACTCGGTCCTGAGCGTGGTGATCGGATCGGGGAAGCGCTCGAGCAGGCGGAGCGCGAACTGGCCCAGGCGGTGCGCGACGTCGAGGTTCTGGGTCGTCCGGCACAGCTCGGCGGCGACCAGGACGTAGACGGGGGGCGACGTGTGCGAGTGACCCCCCCGCAGGCAGAGATCCAGCAGGGTGAACACGATGAGCTCGCGAAGCACGGGGGCGACGTAGTATGCCGGGGTGAAGAGCACCAGCAGGATCCGCACGATACCGGCCCGGTGGGGGTCGTTCAGATCGGGCAGCCGCTCGAGCGCCGCGACGTCGAGCTGCTCGATCCGCAGCTGCGCGCGCAGCTGCTCGACCCGCGCCCGCTGGGCGTCGATCTGGCGGGGCAGGTCCACGCCCAGCGTACCGAGGGTGTCGAGCCCCAGCTCGAGCGCCTCGAACGACTGCTGCTCAGACAGGTGGTACTCGATCTGAAATCGGCACACCTCGGTCTTGTCGAAGATGTCCCGGGTGTTGTGGAGGATCTCGTCGGCGAGCGGCTGGGCGGCGGCCACGTTGCCGACGAGGTACTCGGCGTACATGGTGGCCACGGCCAGGTCCCGCATGAGCGGGTAGTGCTCGCGCCAGCCGTGGTCGGGCATCAAGCTCCGCCCTTGGCGTAGCCAGCGGCTGGCGTCCTCGTGGGCCATGGACTCCTTGGCTCGAAGGCCCGCGTTCAGGCACAGGCGGGCGGTCGCCAGCCGCTCGTCGATGTCTTCGACGAGCGCCGCTCCGGCCATGTAGTGCTCGACCAGCTCGAACACGCGCAGCTCGCGTTGCTCGGGGGACAGCGCCCGGGTCAGCACGCGCCCCATCCGCAGGTGGAGCGCGGCTCGGTGGTGCTGGGGGATCAGCGCATACGCGGCTTGCTGCACGCGATCGTGGGAGAAGGCGTACGTCAAGGGGGCGGGTGGCTCGGGGCCTTGGTGGGCGGGCTCCGGCTCGTGTGGGCTCCCGACCCGCGGGGCGATCTGCAGCAGCCCCATGTCGAGAGCCGGGGCGAGCCGGCGCTCGACCGCGTCGGGCTCCTCTTGCAGGAGGAGCCCGAGGGTCACCGGATCGAACGTGGACCCCATGCCGGCCGCCATGGGGAGGATCTGCTGGGTGTCCGCGGGCAGCTGACGCAGTCGGCTGACCATGAGATCGACCACGGTGTCGTTGAGGTTGAGCGCGTCGACGGCCCCGAGAGCCCATGACCAGCTGCCGCGGTCGGGATCGAAGCGCAGCAGCTCATCATGGTGGAGCGCGAGCAAGCATTGCCGCACGAACAACGGGTTGCCCGCGGTCTTGTTCATGACCTCGGCGCTCAAGCGGGTGCACTCGGCCGGGGGGCGCCGCAAGGTGTCGGCGACGAGCTGCTCCACGTGCTCGACCCCGAGGGGGCCCAGGTGAAGCGACGGGATCTCGCGGCCCTCGGCACGTAGCTGCTCCACCATGGTGGGCAGAGGGTGCATCGGGTCGATCTCGTCGTCTCGGTAGGCGCCGATGAGCAGCAGGTGCCCCCCGACCGGGTCGGTGAGCATGAGCTTGACCAGACGGATGCTCGCGTGGTCGGCCCACTGCAGGTCGTCGAGGAGCACGACCAAGGTTTGGTCGTGGCAAAGAGCCTCGACGAAGCGTTGGAAGACATAATGGAAGCGGTTCTCGGCCTCGACCGGGCCCAACGACGCCGCGGGGGGCTGGGGCCCGATGACGAAGGTCAGCTCGGGGACCACCTCCACCAGCACGCCCGCGTTGTCCCCCAGCGCTTCGCCTAGCCGCTCTCGCCAGCGCTCGAGCTCGCGGTCGGTCTTGGTGGTCAGGGTGCGCATCAGCCCGCCGAAGGCCTGGGCCAGGGCCGCATAGGGGATATTGCGACGATACTGGTCGTGCTTGCCGCGCAAGAAGAAGCCCCGGTCACGGGACACGGTGTCGCCGAGCTCGGCGACGAGCGAGGTCTTGCCGGTGCCCGGGCTTCCGGTCACCAGGAGCATCTGCCGACTCCCCGCGACTACGCGCTCGAGCACCGCGTGCATGGTCTGCCGCTCCGCGGTGCGCCCGTAGAGGGCCTCGGGGATATAGAAGCGCTCGAGAGGATCGCCTCGCCCCAGCACGAATGGCTCGATCGTGCCGCCTTGGTCGAGCTGACGCAGACTCTCGTCGAGGTCGACGCGACAGCTTCGCGCACTTTGGTAGCGGTCCTCGGGCATCTTGGCCATGAGCTTGCCGACGATGTTCGAGACGGCGACGGGGATCGCTGTGGCTCGCTCGTGCAAGGGGGTGGCCTCGCGCGCCAGGTGACTGTGGACGAGCTTGGGGGCGTCTGCGTGCTCGAAGGGCAG
This sequence comes from Myxococcota bacterium, assembly GCA_039194325.1. GTDB lineage: Bacteria > Myxococcota_A > Polyangia > Nannocystales > Nannocystaceae > Paraliomyxa. Next base: position 27,311 of record JBCCWC010000135.1, on the reverse strand, counting down.
CGCATTGGCGCACAGCTGGTAGAGGGTGACCCCCAAAGAATAGAGGTCGGTCCGGTGGTCGATCGGGCGATCGAGCCGACCGGTGTGCTCCGGGGACATATACGCGAGCGTGCCGAAGCACGGCGGTCGCGTGACCCCTTCGTCACGACGGATGCTCCGGCCGAAGTCGGCGAGCTCGAGCTCGTTGGTGTCGGGGTTCAGCAGGATGTTGGACGGGTTGAGATCGCCGTGAATGACGCCGCGATCGTGGACATGGGCGAGGACCGTGACAATGCGGGTCGCGATGACGAGGATCGTCCGCAGCGGCAAGCGCTGCTTTTTGCAATACATCGCCAAGGAGCGTGCGCCGAAGTCCTCGAGCACGAGCATGGGCGCGCCGTGGACCTGCTCGAGGCCGAGGGCCGTGACGATTCCGGGCCCACGAAGGTCGCGGATCAGTGCGTACTCGTGCTGATATCGCTCGAGGGTGGCCGGGGTGGCCAGGTGCCGCCGTGCGATCTTGAGAACGACTGGCCGCTCGTCCGTCTGGCGAATGGCGCGGAACACCCGAGTGGTCGAGCTCGAGTGGATGGACTCGACGATGTGATAGCCATCCGGCTCTATCCGCATCGTTGGACTCCTTCCTGGAGTACTCCATGAACCTCCGGCCAACCGCATGTCGGGACGATGCGCGGCCGGAGCGTGGGTCTCAGGCGCCGATCGTACTCCAGTGGCTGGCGACTTCGCCGGCCAGATCGGTGAGATCGCGCGGATGTGCGTGGTCTGCGAGCGGCCGCGGGGGCGATGCCGCTCGCTGACCGTTCCCCCTGGCCCGCCACTTCGCGATATTCGCGCGACTGATCGAAGCGGCGGGCCGGTGGTCTACCGCGAGCGTGGCATTTTCTCGCGCCCTCGTGACGGACGTTGCGCGAGGCGGAGATGACCGGGTGGCGGGCTCGGTGCCCGCGGTCTCACGCTCCCGCTTCCCCCAGGAACATCGACATGAAGCTTCTTCGTGGATTGGCTCTATTCGCGTTCGCTCTTCCCGTGCTGGCCGGCTCCAGCCTCGCCCACGCGGCCACCGCAAGCTGCATGAGCTCGACGGGCTCGTGCGAGGTCAGCAACGACGGCTTCGACTGGGTCGATTGCATGTGCGTCGACGGCAGCGGCGGCGGTGGGGGTGGCGGCAACGCCTGGGCCGGGCTGTCGGAGATGGATCTCATCCCGATCTGTCAAGAGCAGGTCGCCGCCTTCTGCGGGCCCTTCGATCCTCCCCCCCCTCCCGACGGGGTCGAGTGCTGGGGTGTGTTCGGCGAGTGCATCATCGACAACGATCCCGAGGATTCGATCGAGTGCTTTTGCTACGACGGAAGCTCCGGCATGAGCGTGGGCGGCATGGCGTGGGCCGGCTACACCGACCCGCAGCTGTTGGCCGAGTGCGAGGTGCAGCTGGACATGGCCTGCCAGCCGCCCCCCGGAAGTCAGGCGTGCAGCAATGCCAACGGCGAGTGCACGATCGCCAACGTCCCCAATGACTTCCTCGCCTGCGAGTGCCTCGATGGGTCGGGGGGGCTCTTGGGCGGGGGCAACGCGTGGGCGGGATACTCCGAGCTGCAGCTCGACGCCGAGTGCGGCAACCAGCTGGTGGGCTTGTGCGGCGGAGCCTTGCCTCCTCCTCTCTATGTCGAGTGCAGCAGCGCGCTGGGCGATTGCATGATCGACAACGACCCCGAGTCGCTACTGGAGTGCACGTGCGCGGACGGGGAGGAGTTGATGGGCGGTCGCGGCGAGGACTGGTCGGGGCTGTCCGAGGCGGAGCTGTTGGCCGAGTGCGAGGCGCAGCTGGCCCAGGGCTGCGCGATCGAGGGAGGATCGGACACGGGCGACACGGGCGACACGGGCGACACCGGGGATACGGGCGATACCGGGGACACGGGCGACACCGAGGGCGCGAGCTCGACCAGCACCGGCGGCCCGGGGCTCGACGGCTCTGGCGGGGCCTCGGAGGGGAGCAGTGGCACGCCCACCATGGGAACCACGGGCGATCCGACGACCGGAGGGGTCTCGGAGGGCAGTGGCGACACCGCGGCCGCGGACGGTGACGGTGGGGCAGGCGGCTGCTCGGCCGCCGGCGGGTCGGGGCCGAGCGGCTGGGCGCTGATCCTGTTGGGGCTTTGGAGCGTGGGTCGGCGTCGGCGTCGGGCGTCCCGGGCTGACGCAGCCTAGTCGTTGGCCATACAGCATACTGGCCCGCAGGTTTGCCTGTGGTTGATGCGCGCCGGGGGGACCCGGCGCGCATCGTCGTTTGGGCGGTCGTGCTGGGGCCAGCCTGCCGATCCCGACGGTCGGGGCCCAAGTTTCGACACTCATCGCAATCAAAGTCGCTCGTTGCCCGGACTTCATTGTCGAGGCCCGAGCGCGCATCGGCCTTCGCTCGAACGACCAGGAATGGGCCGATCCCGTACGCGGGGTTTCGAGCGAGCCGCTGCGCCGACCGCTTCAGTCAAACCGTCGACCGTGGGCCCGGCGAGGCACGCCTCGCGGGACCGAGCACGGGTCGAGCCCCCCAACGGATCGTCACCCCCGGAGATCATCATGGACGCGAGCGAAGAGACCCTCGATCTTGACCGTAACGACCGCGAGTTCGACTCGCTGGCCGAGGCCGACAACGGCATCCCCTCCGATCACGACGAGCCTTCCGTGCCGCATCGACGGGTGAGGATCCGTCGGCCGAGGCGGGCGACCGCCGCGGCCGCTCGTGCCGGAGCGCCCTCGGCGTTCGACCAGTGGTGCCGTACGTCGCTCTATACGCCCACCGTCATCGAGGCCACCGCCCTGCTCGAGGAGTACTGCGATCTCCAGTTGCAGGCGGTGTACCGTACCCTCGGGCTGCACGACATCCTCGACGGATGGAGCACTGGGGCCGACGTGGCGGACCGGCTGGGCTTTGTGCCCTCGGCCGATATCACCATGCACGGGTTGCTCTATCGCCTGGCTCGGCGAACCTCGGTGGTGACGATGCGAGGCGGGGGCCTTTCGGCGACGTTTTCGCGGGGTCAGGCCTCGACCGGTCCGACCCAGCGTCAGGCCCAGCGTCAGGTCCAGCGTCAGGCCAAGCGCCTGGCCGAGATCCGGGCTGCGCTAACCGCCTTGGGCCCCGACTTCCCGGCGTCGATCGACTTCTTGGACTTTGGCGTCGACAAGTACCAGACCGCCCTGCGGGATGACCCCGACTTCATGGATCGGCTGCTTTCGGGGCGCGACGACGAGTTCGCGCCGCTTTGGTGGGACGCGACCAACCGCGACCCTCTACAGGATCTGCACGGTCGCATGGGGGCCGAGGCGATCGCGGCCCGATGGACCTCGGGGCGGATCCTCGAGATCGGGGGGGGCACTGGCAACGGGATCCGCCACCTGTTGCGCCGGCTCGCGGCGACGGACGAGCTCCACCGGATCGAGCGCTACATCTTCACCGACATCAGCACGCGCTTCATCATGGGCACGCGCAAGGAGATCCGGCGGGACTATCCCGATCTAAAGGCCGACTGGAAGTTCCTCGATCTGTACCGGCCGCTGCGCGAGTCTCGGATCCCCACCGAGGACATCAGCCTGATCTACGCGGTCAATGCGGCCCACGTGGCCAAGGACATCGTGGCGTTCTTGCGGGACTGCCACGGCCTGCTCGCGCCCGGCGGCATGGTGATGTTCGCCGAGCGGGTGCGGATCGATCCCTTCGAGATGGCGCCGCGCGAGCTGCCGCTCAACCTCAGCATCTACCACCGCACCGCGACCACCCGCAGCGCGCATCGGCCGATGCACACCTACCTGTCGCCCGAGCACTGGTGCACCGTGCTGAAGATGGCGGGCTTTCGGCCGGAGATCCTCCCCAACCTTCCCGGCATGGCCGAGCACTTCGAGCAGCAGTATGCGGCGGTGATCGTCGGCCACAAGATCGGGTCGTAGCGTCGCGGGTCGCGAGCGCGGCGGGCCAGGCGGTCCTTCAGGGCAGTCGCGGCTCCATGTTGCAGATCATCGCTGGGACCGCCTCGCAGCGCTCGGCGGAGCCGCATGCCAGCCCGGATCCGCACGATGTATCGACGCACGACGCACCCTCCGCCGCGGCAGCTACGCACTGCCGCTCTTCATTGCAGCTAAGGTCGGGACCGCACAGATCGTTGTACCGTCCTCCGCAGGGCTGCCCGAGCTCTGGAAATGGATGGCAGATGAAATCCGTCGGATCACACCACGAGCCTAAGGTGCACGCGGAGTCGACGCAGGACATGCCCGGCGTCGCCGGAGGCTTGCAGGTAAACTGCACGTTCGTCGATGACGACGCGCACCACAGGCCCGAGCCGCAGGGACGGCCATTGTCGCCGCACTGCTCGCCCTCGGGCAGAGGGGAGATGTCCAGGCACATCTCGAAGTCTTCGTCGCAGGCCAGGCCGGGTTCGCATTCGCCTCCGCGCGCGGTGGCCAGCGGGGTGCACTCCTCGTTGAGCGTGAGCGGGCCGTGATAGGTGCGGCATTGGAGGGCCTCGTTCGCCAGGTCGAGCAGGCCCAATAGCTCGTCCGTCTCGAACAGCTGCCGGCTGATCGTGCAGCCGATCTCCTCGTAGAACGCGACGTTGGCCTCCAAGCACTCGGGGTCGTACTCGAGCTCTCGGTTGATCCCTTGCTCGAGGCGCTGGGTCAGGCCCTGGCTGATGAGCGTCCGGCACTCGGCCTCGGTCTCATGGTCGGGAAAGGAATCCACGCAATCGCACGCGTAGTATGCGGCGCAGAACGCATTCGCCACGCGATCGGCCTGCTCCTTCTGTTGCTGGCGGAGCTCTCGAAGCGGAGCGCCCACGTCGGGGGTGGATAGGACACATGCGCTCGCGCCGAGCAGCAACGTGCCGAGGGTCCGATACAGATGGCGTGACATATCTATGCACGTGCAAGTGTGCCCGACCCGGCCGCGGCGATCACCCGGGTGGGGATGGCCTGTGTCCACCGACTGGGGGCGGGGACGGGACGCGGGCCGACGATCGGCCGACGATGGGCCGAGCTCGTCGCGAATTCGGGCGTACGGCGTTGCTTTGCTAGCGTAGGTGTGTGTCGTATCGATGGAGCTCCATCGGCCTGTGCGCGCTGGCAGCCTGTGCCTCCGGTTCGGCGCGCAACGCTCGCTCCGCCTCGCCGGCGTCCTCCTCCGCGGTGCCCGCTGCGTCGGCGTCCGTCGAACAGTCCGCCGCCGCCGCCGCCGAGGCCCCGGCGCTCGGGCCTGCCGCCTCGACGACGCGAGCGCCCACGATCGCGCCGGCCGAGCCGAGCCCTGCGCCCACGATGGGCCCCGGGGGTCCCCCGCTGGAGATCACCCGCCGCGTCCGCACCGGGGTGCAGCCCAAGAGCATCGCGATGTCACCTCGCGGTGATCGGCTCTACGTGTGCAATTTCGGCCTCGCGGGGCGGCGCAACGTCTCGGTCTACGACGCCCACAGCCTCGAGGAGGTGGGGCAGATCGACTTTCCCGGCAATGCGGCCGAGGCCACCGTGTCCGCCGATGGCGCGACCGTCTACGTCTCCAATTTCGGTCGCTCGCGGATCGAGGTGGTCGACGCCCAGACCCTGCGGGTGACCGACGAGATCAAGGTCGGCAGCAACCCCAAGTTCATGGTGATCGACCATGGGCGTCGGATCCTCTACGTATCCAACTGGTCCTCGCGCTCCGTGTCCGCGGTGGATCTGGACCGCGCGCGGGTCGATCACACCCTGCGGACCGGTCGACGCCCTCGCGGCATGGCCCTGCTCGACGACGGGACGTTGTTAGTCGGCGCGATGTGGGATCACCGGGTGCAGGTGTACGCGCCCGGCCACGCCCGGCCCGACCGGGAGTTCGATGCCTGCGAGAACCCGCGTCACCTGATGCTCTCGCCCGACCAGTCGCGCCTTTACGTCTCGTGCAGCGGCGATCGGTTGCTACGCTGGTTCGATCCCCAGACCGGCGAAGTGCTGGGGGAGTCGCCCACCGGCCGCAATCCACGGACGATCGGGGTCAGCGACAGCGGTCGCTTCGTGGCGATCGCCGACTTCAGCGGATCGACCGTCTCGCTGGTGGATCTGCGGGCCATGCACCATCGCACCCATCCGGTGGCGCGCACCAAGCAGATCGTCGGCCTGGCCGCCGCGCCCGGCGATCTGCTGCGGATCTTCGTGACCTCCTGGCTGACCAACGAGCTCATCGAGCTGCGGCCTGTTGCACTCTCCTCCGACGGCCCGGGTCACGCCTGAGCCACAGTGGGTGTCCTGAGGGGGTGATGGGCCCTCGGGCGTGTCGCGCGGGACGGAGAGTCGCTCCCGGCGGTGATGCCTGGGGGATCGGTCGTGCGGTGGACCTCTGGCGTTCGGCTGCCGTGTCTGGTACCCCGTGAGCCGCCGCGTGAGCTTCCCGATCCATCGCGCCTGCTACCGCACCCTCGACCCGAGCTGGGAGGGCGAGGTCTTCGTCGCCGACATCGATCGCACGTACCTGGCCACCCGGATCTCCAGCATGAAGGGCATGGCCCGGATCCCCTTCGAGCGAGCCGCCGACAAGGAAGATATTGCGGGGATGGCGCGGTTGCTTCGGGAGATCCGGCGGGGTCCCCGGGCGACGTCCCGTGACACGCCGCTCTACTTCGTCTCTGCCAGCCCGGCGCAGCTGCGACCGGTCATCGAGCGCAAGATGAGGCTCGACGGGATCAGCTTCGACGGCACCACCTTCAAGAACTGGGTTGGGGTCGTCCGCCGGCTGCGGCCGCGTCGCTTTCGGGAGCAGATCGGCTTCAAGGTCACCGCGCTGCTGGCCGGGCGGGCCGAGCTCCCGGTGGGCGCGATCGAGAACCTGATCGGCGACGATCTCGAGACCGATCCGGTCGCCTTTTCGCTCTATGCCGACGTCATGGCGGGTCGGATCCCCACGCGCGATCTGGCGCGGATCCTCCGGCTCAACGGGGTCATGGATAGCGACGCCGACGGGATCGTTCGGGCGCGGCGCGAGATTGCTCGGGGTCGAGGGGTCAAGCGGGCCTACATCCGCATGGAGCGATTCGACGACCCCGACGTGTTCAAGGACTACGGGCCCGGGATCATCGGCTGCCTCGGGGCGTTTCAGATGGCCGCGGTGCTGATGAGTGACGGCAGTGTGTCCGAGGATGGCGTGGTGCGCGTGGGGGCCGATCTGATCCGCCGCGGCCTTCGTCCCCAGGTGCTGGTCGCTCGCTTGCGCGACCTGTGTCGTCGCGCCTTGTTGTTGCCCGAGCAGACCCTGGCCCTCGCGGGGCGTTTGGCCACGGAGGGTCAAATTGATCCGCTGGAAGATCCGGGGGTCCCCGATCCGAGCTGGCAAGCGGTATGGCGCCGTGGACCCGAACGATTGTGGACTCCGCCCCGGTTCGTGGGCGAAGGCTGAGTTGATGCTAGGGTTGGGGCGTGTGGATCCCGCGAAACACCCTGGGGGGGGTGATCGGGGCCCTGGTCGGCATGGGGGTGTCCCTGTCGGCGTCGGCCGCTGATCTCCCCGCTCATGATCCCTTGCGCATCCTCGTCGTCAGCGACGAGGTCAACCCTCATGGCCTGCCCGATGATCAGCTGACCCAGCCCGGCGACTTGGAAACTGCGTTTTCCGCGCCAGGTAGCGGTTTGAACATCGACGACGTGGTCGAGGTCGACAGCCAGTGCATCGACGAGGCTCTGATGGGCTTGGCCGATCCGGAGGCGTTCGACGTCGTCGTCTACTTTGCCCACCTCGCCGCGCTCGGCTGTGACGGCAGTGCACAGCAAGACGCACTGACTGGCGCATTCGAAGCCCATTTACAGGGTGGAGGAGGCATCGTGATGTTCCATCACGGGGTCTTCCAGGCTGGGGGCAAGGAGGGGGTCTTGCAGTTGCTCGGTGCTCAGGCCAGCTCGGTCGCCTGGGACACCGGGGCGGGGCAGGACGTCATCGCCACCGCGCCCGAGCACGTCGTGGCCGAGCAGGGGGTGGAGTACGCGGGGATGCGCGACTTCGACGGGGCCGGCGTGGCCGCGGGCAGCTATCCCTTCTTCAACAACACTCCCGACGAGCGCTACGACGCGATCACCCTGCTCGAGCAAGAGGGCGAGGATCGGACGATCCTGTTCACCAGCGCCGAGCTGAGCGGGGCGGCCCCTCGGGTGCTCGGCTACGACCTGCACCGGCCGGGCTGGGGGGGGCACGTGGTGTTCTATCAGCCGGGCGAGCATCAGCCGCAGGCGCTTGACGACCTCGACGGCAACAACTTTCAGATCCTCGCCAACGCGATCCTCTACGCCGCGGCCACCGAGGAAGAGGGGGGCGGGACGATCGACCCTGACTCCGATGGTGATGGTTCGGGAGGTCCGTCGGGCGAGACCAGCGGGGCCGACGACTCGGATGGCGAAGGCATGACCGGCGGGGAGGCTTCGGCGGGCGTCAGCGGAGGCGTGACCGAGGGGGGCACTGGAGATGCGTCGGCGCAAAGCGGCGACGATGGTGGCTGCGGGTGCCGCAGCGGTGGTCCCGCGCGCGGGCTGCCGTGGCTTTGGGCGCTCGCCGGGCTCGGGCTCGCTCGGCGGCGGCGTCGAGTGCAGCGTTGCATGCGGTAGGCGCTCGATAGGCGCTCGGTAGGCGCCCACGGGCCCGGGCCCGGGCCCGGGCCTGGTGCCCGTGCCGGTCGAGGGTCCAATGATCGAAATCTTTCGTGGCCCGGGGAACCATTCGACGATTCGGGTCAATACCTCCCTGCTCGGGCACGGATGTCTTCAGCGCCGAGCAGATGGGACGAGACGATGCGAAAGACCTTGGTTTTGTTCGGATTGATCGTAGGCGCGACGGCTGCCTTTGGGGGCTGCGACGTCGAGGATGTCGAGGGGAGTGACTGGCGGGACGAGGCGATCATCGCGCTCGAACAGGAGCTCGCGGTCACCCAGGATGCTCTGGACGCCGCGCAGTCGCGGCTCGTGGACGCGTCGGCCCCTGTCGCCAGCGAGGATGCCGTCGATGGTGGTGAGGTTCCGGTCGACGCCGACGAGGACCTGGCGCGCCCCAGCTATGCCTGCTGCGTGCCCGACAACTCCGACCCGCCTCGGGGCGTTTGCAAGAAAGGCGGCTCCTACGACACTGAGGACGAGTGTGACGACAAGGGGGGCATCTTCTTTTCGTCCGACGCGGGCCAGGACGGCTACGCGCGCTGCACCAACGAGTGCGACGGCAAGATCTGGACGGGCAACCCGCCCGCCGACGCCGACGCGGTCCCCCTGGAGTAGCGCGATAGCGGCGGTGGGAGCCGCTCAAAGCCCAATGCGCGATTTTAACTGTCGGTCGACATAAACTGGCTACTGGGGTAGCCAATGACCTTGATCGCAGTCCATGGCTTCGGGTTCAGGTCTTCGCGGCGAGCCAACGTTGGGGTCGCGCGGTCGTTGAGCTGGAGGTGAATCCCGGACTGTGGCACGGGGCTTGCTCATCGGGCTGAGCATGCGAGCCCCCAACGCATTGACCGTTTGCCGTTCACCCCTATCGATGCCCCGCGGTGGGGGGGTCGGCGCATGATCTCGCCCAGCACGACCCACGGCGCATCGTCGGTCGCCAAGGTCTTCACCATGACGCAGACCGAGACCTACGTGCCGTACTCGTCTTATGACCAACGGCCGGCGCCCTCGGGCGCGTTTGGTCGCTACGTCGTGCAGAACGTGCTCGGTCGCGGGGGTATGGGCGTGGTGCTGCGGGCCTACGATCCCGCGCTGGAGCGAGAGGTGGCCCTCAAGGTGCTGACCCGCGACCGGCTCGGGGATGGGGCACCCATACGACTGGTGCGGGAGGCTCGGGCCATGGCTCAGATGTCCCACGAAAATGTCGTGGGCGTGTACGACGTGGACCGATCTCGCGCGGACATGGTCATCGTAATGGAGCTGGTCCGCGGGCGGACGCTTCGTGAGTGGCTCGAGCATGCTCGACCCACTCAGGACGAGATCATCGAGCGTTTTGTGCAGGCCGGTCAGGGCCTGGCCGCGGCCCACGACGTGGGGATCTTGCACCGGGACTTCAAGCCCAGCAACGTGCTGATCCCCCATCGAGGCCCGGCCAAGGTCACCGATTTCGGCCTCGCCAAGGTGGCTCGGCCCCCACGCACCACGCCGAGCGTGGGCGCGTCGGCGGGCGGCATCTGGACAACGTTGACCCGGGACGGGACCGTCATGGGGACCCCGCGCTACATGGCCCCCGAGCAGCACCAGGGCAAGGCCCTGACGCCGGCGGTCGATCAGTATGCGCTGTGTGTGGCGCTATGGGAGGCGCTCTTGGGCTCGCCGCCCTACGCCATGGATTCGTACGAGCAGATGGTGATGGACAAGCTGTGCGATCCCGTGTCGTGGCCCGCGGGTTCCTCGGTCCCTCGGCGGATCGCCCGGGCGATCTGCCGGGGCTTGGCCGTCGATCCCGTAAAGCGTTGGCCGAGCATGCGAGCGCTGCTCGATGCCCTTGCGCCGGCGCCGGCGCCGGTCCGGCGTCGGCGGTCCTTTGTGGCGTCGGTCGGTGCCCTGGTGTTCGTGGTCCTGGGGGGGCTCGCCGGCACCGCCAGCACGACGCTGCGGCCGCGCGTACAGGCCCAACCGCCGCAGCACGAGGGCGTTGCGCCGACGAGCCGGTCACCCCGACGGGTGACGTGCGGTGATGGCTCCACACCCACTCGTGACGCTCGCCATCGAGATCACGGGGTCTGCACGATGATGCAGGACGCCGGGCACTCGTCGTCGTCGAAGAAGTTGCCGTCGTCGCAATCCTCGTGCGCTTCTTGAAGGATCCCGTCTCCGCAGTACTCCCCGAGCTGGCAGTCGGGGCCGCACTCGCCATAGCCCCCGTCGTTGACGCCGTCGTCGCACTGCTCACCCAGCGCCACCACGCCGTCCCCGCAGGTCGGCATGCAGTCGCTGCGCGATGTGTCGAAGTCGGTCAGCGTGAGTCGGAACGACGAGCCCTCGATCTTGCGCTCGACGTGAAAGACGTTGACCCGGTAGACCTCGCCATCGTCCAGGCCCAGACTGTCAGCCAGCGCCGGCCCGATCGTCACTGCGCCGTCGATCGGCACGTGGATCCCGCCCAGATCGATCACGAGCTGGCCATTGACGAACACCCACACGTCGTCGTCCCCGGTGAACTGGAGCGTGGCCGGGGCGGCCTGGTCGTAGATGAACCAGTAGACGATCTCGCTGGTGAAGTGAAAGTTGTGGAGTGTGTCGTTGCCCAGCGCTTCGCTCTCGGAGGGCCACCCGTCGTAGCCATATTGCTCGGGCACCCGGGCGGGAAAGAACTCGTCGCCCACGTCGTCGATCGGGAAGAACAGCGGGGTCCCGTCGTACTCGACGATATCCACCGTGCAGCCCGAGGTCCCGTCCCACTCGCAGGGGACGCAGCCCTCGGCCTCGCACTCCTGCCAGGTGGGCGCGACCCACTCGTAGTTGGTGTAGACGATGAAGCGCTCGCCCGCAGAGCCGAAGCGATTGACGAACCCGCCGCCGTTGCTGGGGAACAGGGGGATGCTGGACGCGATCGTGGTGTTGGTGCCCGGTATGTCGCGGAACCACTGCGAGAAGTCCTGCGCGGTGGCGCAGTTGGCCGCGGCCCACTGGGGCTTGATGTCGGCGTCGAGGATCGGGGCCACCATCCCGGTGGTCGCCTTGGCCTCCGCGGTGACCGGGGGCTCTCCGTCGGTGATGCACCCGTAGCCGGCGTCGGGCTCGAAGTCGGGGTGGGCGGTGACGAAATCGCGATAGACGGCATTGACCCGCAAGATGCAGGCGTCGCCTATCATCTCGCACGGGCTGCGCTCGCAGGAAAAGCCGGGCTCGACCTCACAGGCCGCCGAGCAGCCGTCGCCGTCGAGGTTATTGCCGTCGTCGCAGGCCTCGCCCAGGACCAGCCCGTCGCCGCACTCGGAGCTGCACGATCCCACCGGCGGGCACTGGGGCTCCTGCTGACAGCGCGCGTCACAGCCGTCCAAGGGGATCGCGTTGCCGTCGTCGCAGCTCTCGGCCCCCTCCATCACGCCGTCCCCGCACAGGGTCGGCGTGCACACGCTGGTGGGCTCGCCCTCGCACTTGTAGCCGATCTCGACCTTGCAGCGCGCCGAGCAGCCGTCGCCGTCCTCTTCGTTGCCGTCGTCGCAAAGCTCGGGCAGGGACACCAGGCCGTCCCCGCAGATCACCACCGGCCGGCACGGCTCCCCCGGCGGGTTGCAGGAGTAGCCGGGGGCGACCGACTGGCAGTCGGCCGAGCAGCCGTCGTCGTCGAGGTTGTTGCCGTCGTCGCACTCCTCGTTGGTGGTCAGGATCCCGTTGCCGCAGGTCGAGGGGATCCCCTCGGAGTCCGCCGAGCCGCCGGCCGTGGGCAGGCCCCCCGAGCCCGCGTCGTCGGTCGCGCCCGCCTCGTCGATGAATCCGATCACGAACGCTTGCCGGCAGCCGAGCGAGGGGAGCGCGAGGGTGAGGGCTCCAAGGAGCGCGAGTCTTTTGGGTGAGTCGGCGGTCATGGGACCCGGCGACGCCGCTCACGAGCAGGAGGACCGAACCGCACGTACATCGTGGGCACAGGGTCGGGAGGTCAACGTGAGACAGTGTGCCTACTTGTGGATACCACGTGATGGGCCGCGACGATCCACCGATCGGCACGTGCATGGAGCACCAGACTGGTCCGTGGCGGAATGATCATTGCCGGTTCCCGTGGGGGGGCAACGGCCCCTGGTGGAGTGAGTGCGCTCCGCGCGAGCCTCACCCCGCCGCGGCTCCCAGTCGGCAGGTTTCCTGCACGGGATCCCAGCGCCATGGCGGGTGCCCGGGGCCGCAGGGGATCCCGCCGACCCAGCGCGTACGTCCACTGTCGCGGATCCAGTCGCCTGTGCCTCGTAAAAGAGCATCGCCGCGGTCGGTGAGCGCGATCCGCCAGCGCGGCCACGGCTCGTCGGTCGGTCGTAGCGCCAGGGCGCCCCCGTCCGCGAGCTCGCGGATCTCCCACCAGAACATCAAGTCGCCGAGGAAGGGCAGGGGCTCATGGGTGGTGGTGAGCGCGCGGAACACCGCGCCCACATGGTCGGCGTGGGCACCAACGATCTCGAGGACGAGTCGCTGGGTCAGCGATAGGCCATCGGAGGTCGCGGGGAGCTCCATGGCATGGCGCCGCAGGGCGGCGGCCATCACCGGGATCGCCGGGGTGCCGCGCTGAGCCAGCTCGACCAGCGCGCGCGGGTCGGGCTGCCGCAGCGCTTGCCAGACCGCGGTACCCAGCGCGTAGTCCTCGTCGTGGACCAGTCGTCGTTGGTCCCATAGCGCTCGCAGGGAGACCTCGGGCAGCTCCCCGAGCCCCCGAAACCGAGGTCGGCCGGGGTAGCGATCGAGGCAGACGAGCTCCACGCCTGGGTGCGCAAGCGGGCGCAGCGTCGCGAGCACGGCGGCCAGGATCAGCTGGTCGTAGCTGTCGTGCTCGAACCACAGCACCACCCGGGCGTGCCGACCGACCTGCGCGAGCGCGCGCCATTGGGCGGCCAGACGCGCCCGGGTCGATGCCTGGTCCTGCTCGTAGGCGAGGGCGATGAACCCCGCGCGTGCGTCCAGGAGTGTGTCGAGATCGCCCGAGGGTACGGGCCCGTGGCAGTACGGATCCGAGAATTCGAGAAATGCGCCGGTGTATCCGGCTTGCCCAAGGCCCTGGGCGAGGTCGGAGCCGCAACGGATGTGCACCGTGCTTCGGTCGCCGTCGGGTGCCGGGGCACCGCTGTCGATCTCTCGCTGGCAGCGTCGCAGCTGCGCGCGGTGGTGCGTCAGCCGGGGCCAGCTTCGGTAGCCGAGCATGCGCGCGACCACCAGCTGGGCGTCGGCCAGACGGGGTTGGGTTCGGATCTGGGCGTAGCGCGGGTGCAGTCGTGCGAATCGCTGGACGACCGCGGGGTCTTGCGCGATGAGCTGCCGGAGCATGCGCTTGGCCAAGCGCCGCGGATCGTTCGAGGCCCAGCCCAGGCTTTGGTCGGGGTCGAGATAAAGGTCGGGGTCGACCGGCGAGCGTGCGTCGCCGTTGGATCTGGACATGAGGACATCTCCCGTCGTTCGTGCCCTGTCCGCATGCCGGGCCGAGGAGCTGTCGCTGTTTTTGAGAGAAAGGCGGGGGCTGCGTGTGCTTTCCGCGGACTGGCGGCCTGCCCCGAAGGCCAGCGTCAGCGTACCACGAGTGCTGCCCATGGGGTCGGCGGCTCGCTGTCCGCGCGTCCCTGGTCGACACGAGGGTCAGCCGCTCGTACTTGGGTCGCGCAGCCGGGCCTGCACCCGCTCGCTGAATCCCGCCGGTACGCTCTCGTGGCGGCGGGGGTCGTGCAGCGGGCGCAGCAGATCGTCGGCGGCGATGAGCCACGGCGGCTCGGGCACGTCGTCCAGCTCGTAGAACCCGCCGCAGAAGCTCGCGTGGGGGCACGAGCGGCACACTGGCTTGGGTGTGCGGCGCTCGGCCAGGTACTCGGCCAGGTTCACCGTCTCGTTGTTGACGAACACCATGTGGCGCGACAGCTTGGCCAGGTCGCCTTGGAGGTGCTGCTCGTAGCCGGGCATGAAGCAAAACGGCAGGTTGATCACCTCGATCTTCATGCGGCCCCGCCACGTGTCGATGAGCCGCCGGGTGCGGGCCGCCGCGTCGGCGGTGTCGGGGGCCACATAGCGGGTGGCTCGGCCAAACGGGGTCAGAAACTGCACGTTCATCCAGCGCAGGCCCAGCGACCAGCAAAGCTGCCCCATGGCATCGAGGTGCTCGACGTTGCCCTTGGTCAGCGTGATGTTCATGCCCAGCTCGACCCCGCGGGGGCGCAGGCGCACGCAGTGGCCGATCCCCTCGATCGTCTGCTCGAACGCCTCGGCCACCCCCACCTGCTGGGCGTGGATCTTCGGGGTCGGGCCGTGCACCGAGAACAGCAGGGTCGTCAGGCCGCAGTTGGACAGGGCGGCCGCGTAGCTCTCGTAGGCGCAGCGGCGGCCGTTGGTGGTGACGTTGATCCGCGTGTACCCCAGGCGGCGGGCGTAGCGGACCAGATCGAGCAATTGCGGGTTGAGGGTGGGCTCGCCGCCGTCGAAGTCCACCATGGTCACGCCGCGCTCCCGGTAGCGGGCCAATTGCTCGTGCTGGCGGGGCGGAAAGCCGTCGATCTGTGTGCGGGTGCCCACCGCACAGAACGTGCAGTGGTTGTTGCACACGTAGGTCACGTTCATGACCAGCTTCTGCGGCCCCTGCGAGGCGGCCAGGCGACGCCGGAACGTGTCCATGAACCGCTCCAGCCGCGCCGGCTCGATGGTGGCAGGCTCGTCGGGCTTGGTGGGCTCGCCCGGCGTGGTGGCCGTGGGCGCGGTCTGAAAGCGCGGGCCCCAGTCGTCGACCACCGGGAGGGTGCGGCCCTGGGCCAGCGCGGTGCCGGGCAGGGGGGTGGCGAACTGGACCGCCGGCCACGCGTCGTAGCGGTCGTAGAGATCCAGGGCGAAGGCGAGGGTCTCGTTGATCTCCTCGGCCGTCTCCCCGGGCAGGCCGATCATGTAGTGGATCATCAGCGGCACCTGCGCCTCGTGGGCCAGGCGGGCTGCCTCGACGATTGCGGATAGATCGAGCTTCTTGCGCACCACGTCGCGCACCACCCGGGGTGAGCCGCTCTCGGCCGAGACGCTCAGCGTGGTGATCCGGCCCCTCATGGCCGCCAGGTGGGCGGGGCGCAGGTAGTCGGCCCGCATGCCGTTGGGGATCTCCAGCCGCAGATCCAGCGCGGTCACGGCGTCGAGGACCGCGTCGAAGTGGCGCTCGGAGACGTTGACCAGCTCGTCGAGCACGGCCACCCGGGTGGCCCCCAACTCGCGCAGCTGCGCCAGTTGTTGCCGGATCCGCGGTGCCCCGTGGCGACGTTGGGTCTTGGGCTCACCGGGGCGCCTGTCGGGGTTGGAGCTGCAGTGCACGCACGTGAACGGGCAGCCGCGGCTGGTGATCACCGGCAGCGTGCGCCCGTCGATCGGGAACGCCCAGCGCGCTCGCCCCAGGCGCTCGACGATCGACCCCCGGAAGCGGTCGAGTGCGTCGAGATCGACCCGATCCCATGCGGGTAGCGGCAGGGCGTCGAGGTCATCGGGTCGCTGCCCACGATGGTGGCCCTGCGGACGCTGCCCGCTCGTTCGCCAGGCCGACCACAGCCTGGGGATCGTGCGCTCCGCCTCGTACTGCACCCACGCGTCGGCCTCGGGATAGGCGGCGAGCACCGCAGACGCCGGGGCCTCCACGTAGTGCTGGCCCGACTGGTACGCGTCGGCCAGCATGATCACCGCGTCGGGGAGCCGCTGCCGCAGTCCCGCCAGGGTCGCTCCCAGCAGATCGTCGCGCTGGGGCGGGCGGTGAAACGGCGTGAGGGCCACCACGATGAAGTTCGCGGGACCCGAGCCGGCTACCGCCTCGACCGCCTCGACCGCCTCCGCGGGGCTGACGCCCAGCTGGGCTCGCCCGTCGGGCCGCCACGTAAGGCCCGCTCCCGGCAACGCAAAGGCGTCGACCAGCTTGGTGGGCCCGTGCTGCCGGAGCACCGCCGCGAGCTGGACCGCGCCCAGGTCGGAGAAATAGGGGTAGTCGATGAAATCTCGCGCCACCGAGATCGGCGGGTGCAGCACCACCGCATGCGCATCGTTCACCGTCGCCGACCATAGCACGAGCGCGCTATCGTCGGGGTCGATGGACGGGTACGGGCCAGGCGAGACGGCGACCGCCAAGGTTGCCCAGCACGAGCAGGCGGCCCACGAGAAGCGCAACTGGGTGCGGCTGACCTATCGCTGCAACGACCGCTGCGTGTTTTGCCTCGACGCCCACACCCACGACGGCACCGATCGCGAGCGCGAGTCGATCAAGGCCCAGATCCTCGACGGCCGGGCCAAGGGCGCCACGCGGCTCATCCTCTCGGGGGGGGAGCCCACCATTCATCCCCACTACGTCGATTTCATCCGCCTGGGGCGGGCGGCGGGCTACCCCAAGATCCAGACCGTCACCAACGGGCGGATGTTTGCCTACCCGGAGTTTCTTGGTCGCTGTCTCGACGCGGGGCTTTCCGAGATCACGTTCTCGATCCACGGATCCAACGCCCGGATCCACGACGCCCTGGTGGGGACCCGCGGGGCGTTCGAGCAAGAGGTGACCGGGCTGCGCAACGCCTTGGCCGACGGGCGGCCGATCGTCAACATCGACGTGTGCGTCAGCCGGGGCAACGTTCGGGATCTGCCCCGGCTGATGGAGGTGTTCACCGGGATCGGCGTGCGGGAGTTCGACCTGCTGCACGTGATCCCCTTTGGCCGGGCGTACACCGAGGGCAAGGAGACACTCTTTTACGATCTGGAGGCCATGCGGCCGTACCTGCTCGAGGCGTTTGCCTACGCGCGCAAGCCCGACATGCACGTGTGGCTCAATCGCTTCCCGCCGCAGCACCTCGAGGGGTTCGAGGATCTGATCCAAGATCCCTACAAGCTCGGCGACGAGGTGCGTGGGCGCAAGGAGGAGTATGCGCTGCTCTTGGAGCAGGGCGTGCCGCTCGATTGCCGCTCACCCGACCGGTGCCGGCACTGCTACCTCGAGCCGCTGTGCGACACCCTCGACGGAGTGCGGAGCACGCTGGCCGAGCGGTCGTTTGCGCGGGTGCGGGTGGACACCGAGGCGCAGGCCCAGGCGCCCGTGGTGTACGGAGGGGATCCGGCCAGCAAGAAGCGCAGCGAGAGCCGCAATCAGGTCGAGGCCGAGGCGGCCGCCGCCGCGGTGGTGGTGCCGCCCGCGGAGCCGGGGCCGCCGGAACGGGAGCAGCAGCAACAAGAGCGGGGGCAGCACAGCGAAGCAGGACCGCGTCGCCTGCCGTTGTGGTCGCCGACTCGGCCGCAGTACGTGCCCTTGCCCGAGCTCGTGGCGGCGGCGCAGGCCACCACGTTGTGGGTTGTGGCGCCCGATCTGGCTGCGGCTCGCTCGGCCGTCGAGTCGTTGCCTTCCGTGTCGGCGTTGGAGCTCGAGCTGGGCGACTACACCGGGCTCGCCGATGCGCTCGACGATGCCGGCCAATGGCTGGGGCGACGGCTTGCGTGCTGCCGGATACGCGACGTCCCGACGGCTGAAGCTTTGCTAGCACTTCCGTATGCCTTCGAGGTGCAGGTCGAGCTGCGCACCGAGACCGAAGCCTGGCTACGCGCGCTGACCGAGGTGCCCGACCGGCTCGCGCTGGTGCAGCCCACCCACGAGCGCCTGACCGAGTCCGCCGAGCACGACGTGGATCTGCGGGCGTTCTTTTCCGCGTTCACCAAGCCCGTGCCGGTGGAGGGCGTGCCCGCGTGCATACTCGGTCGGCCCCCTCGGGTCCCCCCGGCCACGCTCGACGCGGCGATGCTCGACGACGAGGGGAAGCTCGAGATCTTCCGCTACGCCCGTCGCTATGTCCTCGATGGCTTTTTCACCAAGTCGCTGCGCTGCGCGTCATGCCGCTACGAGTCGCAGTGCCAGGGCCTGCACATCAACTACGTGCGGGCCCACGGGTACGGGGTGATGCAGCCGGTCGAGGAGAGCGGCTGACGGGGCCGTGGAGGGCGCGGTATGCTGGATGAGGTGCCTGAAGACGCGGACCATTTCCTGACGTCGCTGTACGTGCACAACGCGTTCGCGGTGCGGGATCTGGAGATCCCCATCGCGAAGGATGGGCAACGTCGGCATCTGCTGCTGACTGGACCCAACGGGAGCGGCAAGAGCACGATCCTGCGAGGAGTGTTTAAATCCATCGTTCAAGGCAACCCATCGGACGTCGATCACTTGCAGGCCGCCGAGGCCAACGCACAGATAGTCGGTGTTCAGCTGGATCGTCATTCACTCGAGCCCGAGCAGCGAGCTTCGTTGGAAAAGGATCGAGCTGGCTACTTATCCGAGATACAAAAGCCTGATCCAAAGCCATTGGTCAAGGCTGTCGGTGTTCCATGGGATTACGACTCGTCTCGGGCCATTCTCGCTTTGGTGCCCGCGAATCGAGCTCTTCGACTCAATCAGCCCGAGGGTCCGCGGTTACTCGTAGTAGAGTCACATTACATCAGCAGAGCGTCGAATCTTCTGCAGTTTCTTGTGAACCTGCGGACCGAGCAAGCATACGCGCGTGAGGATGGTGATGACGCTGCCGCAGATGCCATAGGTCGTCGTTTCGACGATTTTCGGACCTTCCTGGGGCAGATCCTAGAGGATGACCATGCGCGCCTCGACTTCGACCGGGCGTCATTCGAGTTTCGTATCATTCTCCGCGACGAACGAAGGATTAGTTTTGAGCAGCTTCCCGATGGAGTGTCGAGCATCCTCTATATCTGGGCAGAATTGAACCTTCGTGCAGATAACCTGCGGCGCAACGGTGTGTTCGATCCGCCGGGGTGGCTACTCATCGACGAGCCCGAGTTACATCTGCATGCTCGCCTTCAAGAGACGGTGCTTCCCTTCCTCATCAATATGTTCCCGAACGTTCAGTTCATCGTGGCGACCCACTCGCCCGCGGTGCTCGCGAGCATCTCCGACGCGACGATCTTCGATCTCGGTTCGCGCCAGGCCATCGACAGCGCCGACCTCCAGGGGATCCGCTATGGCACGATCCTGACCGAGCACTTCGGGATCGAGACCGACTTGGAGATCCGCGTGCGCCGGGCTCGACGCTCCGCCAAGGTCGACGAGGAGGCCGAGCGCAAACTCCGTGCGGTCCTCTCTCGTCGAGCCCCATTCACGATGCTGATGCGGAGTCTCGTCGACCCTTCGCTCCGTGACCTGTTCGATTGATCGGAGCTCTGGCGGATGCAGGGCATACCGTCACCGGGGTCGAGCAAGAGCATCTCCGTCATCGCTGACGATCCCGAGGCGTTCGCGGTGAGCTGAGAGGATCGTGCGACACCCGACGTGGCCGACGCCGTTGGGGCGGGATCTCGGTCTTGCGGTCCGCGCGGTTCTCCATGGAGCCGTGACCTCGCTCTCGCGCACCCCCAGAGGGTTTACCGCGTAGTTGGAATCTCGGCCCTACGGCCTCTAGCGGGTCGGCCGTGGGGCGGCGGCGTTCGCGTCGGGTTGGGGAAGGTGGCGGTCGATTTTGAGCCGCACTGAATACTTCCACGCCATGACGGTGTCTGCTTCGTTGCTCGTGAGTCCGCGGACCAAAACCGACCAGCAGCGACCGAATCGATCGGGGCGACCCCATCGACCGGAACGTAGTTCGACGTCGATGAGGACCACCCATGCGACAGCGCGGCGAGCTTGGTCTCTGCGGTAACATTGGAGCGTCGATGGATGAAGCGATCCAATCGCGCTCGGGCGGCACTGGCGTTTCGCTCTCGAGTGAGCCGGCTGGTGCTCGCTCGGGAGCCCTCGTGCTCGCGTCGGGCGATTCGGATCGCGTGGCACGATCGGATCGCGACGTCGAGCAGCAGATCGCGGCGCAGGTCAGTCAGCGCCTGTTCGCCAGCCCGCCTTCGGAGCAGCGGATCGCTCGGTATACGGTCCTCGAGCGGATCGGCAGCGGCGGCATGGGTATGGTCTATGCCGCCTACGACAAGCAGCTCGATCGCAAGGTGGCCGTCAAGGTTCTGCCCGAGGACGAACTCCCCGACGAGGAGGACCGCGCCCGGTTCAAGCGCGAGGCTCAGGCGCTGGCTCGCCTGTCCCACTCGCACGTCGTCACCGTGCACGAGGTCGGAGAGGCCGACGGAGAGCTGTTCTTGGCCATGGAATTCGTCGATGGTCAAAACCTCGGCCAGTGGCTGCGCAACGATCGTCCCGACTGGCGTGCGGTGCTCGAGGTCTTCATGCAAGCAGGCCGAGGACTCTTGGCCGTTCATCAGGCGGGCCTGGTCCACCGGGATCTCAAGCCCAACAACATCATGCGTCGCGACGACGGCGTGGTGAAGATCCTCGATTTTGGCTTGGCCCGGCCGGTGGGCGATGGGCTCCCTGCGGGTGAGGACTCGGGCTCGATCTGGGGAGCGGATGGAGCGGATCCTACGCTCGGTTCGAGCTCGGGCTCGAGCTCGAGCTCGAGGCAGTTGCCCTCACTGACGCGTACCGGCACGGTGGTGGGTACGCCAGCGTATATGTCGCCCGAGCAGGTGCTCGGACAGATCGTCGACGCCCGCAGCGATCAGTTCAGCTTTTGTGTGGCGCTCTACGAGGCCCTCTACGGTGAGCGCCCCTTCCCGGGTCTCACCATGGATGCCGTCAGGCGCTCGATCCTCCGGGGGCGGGTCCGGCCTGCGCCCAAGGATCGCCGCCCCGTGCCCGCTCGGCTGCGCACGGTGCTCTTGCGAGGGCTCGCGACCGATCCGGCCGCGCGATGGTCGTCGATGGAGGACCTCATCGAGCAGCTACGCGCCGTGGTGGCGCCCCGTGCTCTGCGCTGGCTGGCGGGTGCGGGGGTGGGCTTGGCGGTGGTCGCTGGCGTGGTCGCGCTGCGCCAGAGCGATGCCCTCGACCACAAGGAGCACGTGATCCTCGCGCAGGGCGAGCAGCTGAGCGAGCTCGACGAGGTGCTCACCGATCGAGAACGACGGCTGGCGGCCGAGCTTGCCGCCCAACGGGGCCTGGGCGCCACGTTGCTGGCGCAAGACGCCGGCCACGAGCTCGAAGCGGTGGTCTTGTCCCTCGAGGCGTTCGACCGACTCGATGCCCACGCCGGTCCGATTCCCGCGCCCGTGTTCGACGGGCTGACCCATGCATTGACCAAGGTGCACCGGGGGATCGCCCTGCGCGGGCACGACGGTGCGGTGAGCACCGTGGCCGTGTCGCCCGACGGTGGAACCGTCGCGACCGCGAGCTACGACCGGACGGTGCGGCTTTGGGATCCAAACTCGGGCGCGCCGCTACGGACCTTTGAGGGCCATACGGACTGGGTCCGGGCGGTGGCGTTCTCACCCGATGGCGCGGCCCTGGTGACCGCCGGCGAAGACCAGGTTGCCCGCGTGTGGGACGTGGCCACGGGCACGCCGCTCGAGACCTTGCCGCATGATGGACCCGTACGCAGCGCGGCAT
Organism: Myxococcota bacterium; assembly: GCA_039194325.1. Classification (GTDB taxonomy): domain Bacteria; phylum Myxococcota_A; class Polyangia; order Nannocystales; family Nannocystaceae; genus Paraliomyxa. The sequence continues at coordinate 5,254 of JBCCWC010000135.1, read as the reverse complement.
TTTCGCCCGACGGCACCCGGCTGGCCACCGCCAGTGGCGACCAGGCGTGGCTGTGGGATCTCGAGGCCGATGCCCGGGTGGTGCCCGTGCTCGGGCACACCGGTCGCGTACGGAGCGTGGCGTTCTCGCCCGCTGGCAACCGGCTGTGGACCGCCAGTGAGGATCGGACCGTGCGAGCGTGGGATGCCCAGACCGGGGAGGCCCGGCAGACGCTCGAAGGCCACACCGATGCGGTCTTCGATCTGGCCGTCTCACTCGACGGCACCCGCATCGCGACCGGCAGCCGGGACGGGACCGCGGGCCTGTGGGATGGGCGCACGGGCCAGCGGCTGGCCTCGTTCGATCATGGCGAGGTTGTGATGGCGGTGGCCCTGTCGCCCGATGGCACCACGCTGGCCACCGGGACCTTCGACGATGGTGCGGTGCACCAGTGGGACGTCGCTACCGGTCGTCGGCTCGGCTCGGTGCACCACGACGACGCGGTGTTCGACGTGGCCTTCTCGTCCGCGGGCTACCCGTTGATCACCGCGAGCCGGGATGTCACCGCGCGCTCGTGGGATCTCGACCCGGGCGGTGCGATCGCCCTGGTGCCGCACCCCGGCGGCGTCGATGCGGTCGCGGTCTCGCCCAACGGGGCTTGGCTCGCCACCGGCGGCCGCGACGGGGCCACGCGGCTTTGGGATGCTCGGAGCGGAGCCCACCTGGTCACGTTGCAGGGGCACCGGATCGACGTACTGGCCGTGGCGTTCAGCCCGAAGGGATCCCGCATCGCGACCGCGAGCTGGGACGGGACCGTGCGTATGTGGGACGTCGACTCGGGGGCTCATCGGGTGACCCTACGCGGCCATACGGGACCGGTGCGGGCGGTGATGTTCTCACCCGACGGACGGCGCGTGGTCACGGCGAGCCGAGACGGGACGGCGCGGGTGTGGGATGCCGAGAACGGCGAGCCCCTGCGGTCGTTGTTCCACGAGAGATCGGGCGGACAGGACAAGGGCCGCCCGGTCATCGACGCCGGGTTCACCCCCGATGGTCAGCGCGTGTGGACGGTGGGGGCCGACGACACGGCTCGGGTGTGGGATTCCGCCACCGGTCGAGCGCTCCCCGACGATCCCTATGCCGAGCGGCTCCACGCCATGAGCTCCGTGACCGCGATGACGGTCTCGCCCGGGGGTCAGCGCTTGGTGGTCGCGGCCAAGGACGGCTCGGTGCGTTCGTGGGATCTGCGGTTCTCCGAGCGAGGGGCGAGCGTTCGAGGGCATACCGCGCCGGTGCGTGCCCTCGCGTTCTCCCCCGATCTCACGCTCTTGGCCACGGCGAGCGAAGACGGAACGACCCGGGTATGGGACGCGGTGACCGGAGACCCCCGGGGCGTGCTCGTCCACGACGACCCGGTGACGAGTGTGGCGTTCTCGGCCGATGGCGCGTGGCTTTGGACCGCCAGCGGCCGCGAGGGGGCGCAGCGATGGTCGCTTCGGCCCGAGCGGTGGTTGGCATCGGGGTGTACGGTGCTCGACCGGCGACGGGGGCACACGATGACGACGTCTCGAGTGTGCGCACGAGCCCATGCGGCGAGGGCGAGTTTCGACGACGAGGCGCCCTGGTCGCCCGCCAAGCCTCCGCAGGCGGTGGTGTCCACCGCGCCGGATCTACAGAGCCCAGAGACGATGACCGTGCACGGGGTGGATCTCGTGCTGATCCCGGGGGGCACGTTCACCATGGGGTCGCCCCAGGGTGAGTTCGGGCGGTACTACTATGAAGGGCCGCGCCACGAGGTGACACTGGAGCCCTTCTACCTCGCACGTCGCGAGGTGACCAACGCCCAGTATGCCCAGTATCTACGGGCGAATCCCGACGCCCCCGAGCCGCTCAAGTGGGAGGACGAGCGCTACAGCCATCCCGAACAACCCGTCGTGGGGATCTCCTGGTACGAGGCCATGGCGTACTGCGACTGGGCTGGGCTCACTTTACCCACGGAGGCACAGTGGGAGTATGCCGCGCGTGCCGGCACCGACACGGCCTACTGGTTTGGGAACGACCACGAGGATCTGGAGCGGTTCGGCTGGTTTGCCGGCAATACGGGGGCCAAGGCGCGTAGCAACAAGCATGCGCGGGTGCACTCGGTGGGGACCCGGGGGGCCAACCCGTGGGGGCTCTACGACGTACACGGCAACGTGTGGGAGTGGATCCTCGATGCCTATGCGCCCTACACCACCCGCGTTCGCGCAGGTGACGGATTGAGAAGAGCGCCGATCGGCGGTGTCGACCGCGTGTTCCGTGGTGGCGCGTGGAACAAAGATGCCGATTTCGCACGGTCGGCCTCCCGCGTCTACTATGATCCCAAAAAGCGGATCGGGAGTGTCGGATTCCGACCGGCGTTGCGCGCTCGCAAGGTCGTGACGGGCTCGCCATAGCCTCTGGGTCGTCGCCAACGATGTGAGCGGCGCGGGTAGAGCATAGCCGCAGCCATTGACGCGATCTCGATCGCGCCTGCAGATCCACCCTCCTCAACCGTTCTCGGCAAAGACTTCGTCGAGCGAGTCTGCGGTGAGCAGCCGTTCGGCCCAGCGTTCGAGCTGAGTCATGGTGCCCTCGTTGACGCGCCGGGCTACCGCACGCGGCACCCGGCGGAACCGAGCTCGTAGCTGCCGCAGTACGATCTTGGCTTGGCCCTCTTGTTTGCCCTGGGACCGACCCTTCGCGATATCGCGGGCTCTGCGGCTTCCGCGTACGGGGATCACATCGGCGAACAGCTCGTAGGGTGATAGATCTTCGATGGCTTTCATGATGGTGTGACTCCTATCGGCGCTTTCCAAATAGCACATGACGGCTTCGAGTGCCTCATGGCCATATTCGTCCTGGATCTCGATGAACCACTTGTTCAAGGTCGCCGCGTTCTCGCGGGTGATGACCCCCGTGGCGATGAGTCGCAGCAATTGTAGTGCGGTGCGGGCAAGCACCGTCAGCGCCTCCACGTCCACCCGATCGCTCTTTAACTCGTGGATCTGCATGTGCAACTCGATGAAGGGTGGTACGCATAGTTCCACTTCATCCTCTCCATCGAGTCGATGAAGATCGGACAAGGAGCGTGCCCCTCGCCATCCTTTTGGATCTTGGTGAACCAGCAGCGGGATGATCGGCGGTAGATAGCCGTCGATCGCGTCGCTTCGCTCGACGTAGTCTTCCCAGGCGCGGCAGGCGTACTTGAGCATCCGAAACGGCATCATGGGGTCGGGTTTGCGCTGATGCTCGAGCAGGAGGTAGAGCAGCGCCCGCCGACGACTACGGCGAAAACGCACCGAGAACAGCACATCGCAGGCCGACCGGCCCAGGCGAGCATCGACGTAGCGACGTGGGACCAACTCCAGGGTCGACCAGTCGAAGCGCCGCGCCAACGTCGGGCCGAGCAGCTGGCGAACCAGCCCGCGTGCGTGCTGAGGCTTGGAGAACACGAAGCGAAAGAACCGGTCGTGGGGATCGGGAGGCGACCGCGAAGCGGAGCGGCCATGACGACGTGGACGTGGGGCAGTGCGCTGATGGGCGACGACCATGCCCCCGACATACGCAAATTCCGTGCAACCGCGGCGCCTCGTAATCTCGCGAGGTTGCACGTGTCAGCGAGCGCGGTGGCCCACCAGTGGGCCGACCGGGTGCCCACCAGTGGGCCACCTCCGGTCGATCATGAGCGCCGCTTGCCGTCTCAACCGCTCCGCCCACCGACTCGCCGACCAAGCGCCGACCAATCGCCGACCGACCCCCGGCCGCGCCTTCACCACCTATGCGAAACTCTTGCTCACCATGACCGACCCGGCGCCCGACCTCCGCAGCTTCCTCGACCTGGTCAAGCAAAAGCGCAAGGCCGATTTCGTCGAGGTGACCCGCGAGGTCAGCCCTCGCTACGAGACCGCCGCGATCCTCACCAAGCTCGAGGCCAAGCGCCGTTCGCCGATCCTGTTGTTTCGCAACGTGGCCGGCGCTCGTCTCCCGGTGGTGACCAACCTCGGCGGATCCATGGGCCGGCTGGCCCTGGCCTTGGGTTGCCCGCTGTCGGCGGTGGGCTCTCGATTCGAACAGGCGGCGGCCGAGCGCCAGGCCCCGGTCACGATCGACGACGCCCCGGTGCACGAGGTGATCCTCCGCGACGACGCGGTGGATCTCTCCCTCATTCCCCCCATGGTCTATCACGCCGACGACAGCGAGCGTCCCTACCTCACCGCCGCCATGGTCGTCGCGCGCGACCCGGAGTCTGGGGTTCAGAACCTCAGCTACCACCGCATGATGATCGCGGGCCCGCGCCGCACCGGAATCTACATGGAACGCGGCCGCCATTTACACGGGATCTACGAGAAGTACCGCCAGCGCGAAACGCCCATGCCGATCGCAGTGGTCAACGGCCTGCACCCCGCGGTCACCTTGGGGGCCCTCTATGCGGGGCGGGCCGATGTGGACGAGTACGAGATCGTCGGTGGCCTGCTTGGCCAGCCCCTGCCGGTGACCCCCACCGTCACCGGATCGAACCTCCTGGTCCCCGCCGCGGCCGAGATCGTGCTCGAGGGAGAGGTCTCCGTCACCGAGCGGATCGACGAGGGTCCCTTTGGCGAGTTCACCGGCTACGGCACCGGAGCGACCCGCACGCCGGTGTTCGAGGTCTCGGCGGTCACCCATCGCACCGATCCCTACTTTCAGGACATCGTCAGCGGTGGCATGGAGCACCTGTTGCTCTCGATGCCCGCGCTTGAGCACCGCACGCTTCGTGACGCCCGAGCGGTCGCGCCCGGGGTCCGCAAGATCGCGCTGCCCGCCCCGCTGACCGCGATCGTCTCGCTCGAGAAGACCGACGACGACCAGCCGCGCCGCCTGCTCGAGGCGCTGCTGACCTCCGACATCTACGCCAAGCACGTGATCGTGGTCGACCACGACGTGGATCCCGGCGATCTGCGCGAGGTGATGGTGGCATGGCCCTGCAGACGCAGGCCGATTCCAAGGTGGTGGTGCTTGAAGACCAGCAGGGGACCCCGCTGGACCCTTCGTGTCCATCCGAGCAGGGACGCACCGCCAAGATGAGGATCGCGGCCAGATCCACCGCGTCGAGCACATCGTGCGGGATCCGATTGCGCGTGACCGGGCGCGCGGGGGCGAGCGGACGGGTGGCGTCGATCCCCATCTTGGCGGTGCGTCCCTGCTCGGATGGACACGAAGGGTCCAGCGGGGTCCCCTGCTGGTCTTCAAGCACCACCACCTTGGAATCGGCCTG
>JBCCWC010000134.1:0-41844 GCA_039194325.1 Myxococcota bacterium | reverse complement strand
CGGCGAGTGCCTCTCGATCGGCGTGACCCCGGTCCCCGGGAACTACCGCTCCAAGGGCACCCCGAACCCCTTTCCAGAGGCTCGCACCGGAGACACCTTCGTCGAGATCAACCCCGAGTGGCAGATCGCCTTCGACGAGGCTCTCGTCGATCAGACCGCCTACGTGCTCGAGGCTCTGTACCTCAGCGGCGAGCACGTCCCCGAGCACTGCACCGCGGCCTGCCTCGAGGAGGGGCTCGAGTGGAACGGAGGCGCTTGCACGGTCGACCTGGACATGGCCCGCACCGAGCCCCAGCCCCGCTCGACCAGCCGCAACGGCTGGATCTCGTGGGAGACCGACGTAGAGGCGGTCGGCTCGGTCGCCTGCGACTGCGGCTGAATTATATATGCCGAGGCCGGGCTCGGGCCGGCCTCGTTTGCGCCCCGGGCCGCGCCGACGCTACAAGCGAGCCGCGATGAAGATCCGGCCGATCAGCGGTTTTCCCGAGTGGCTCCCCGAGCAGCGGCTCGTCGAGCAACGCCTACTAGACGAGGTCCGCCGCCGCTTCGAGCTGTTCGGCTTTCGCCCGATCCAAACCCGCGCGGTCGAGCCCCTCGATCGCCTCACGCATCAGGGCTCCACCGACAAGGAGATCTACGTGATCCGGCGCCTGCACGCCGACCCCGAGCAGCGCGACGACAAGCTCGGCCTGCACTTCGATCTGACCGTGCCCTTCGCCCGCTACACCCTGGAGAACCGAGGGCAGCTGGTGTTTCCCTTCAAGCGCTACCAGATCCAGAAAGTCTGGCGAGGCGAACGTCCCCAAGAGGGGCGCTACCGCGAGTTCTACCAGGCCGACATCGACGTGATCGGCCAAGACACCCTGCCGCTTTGCTTCGACGCCGAGATGCCGCTTTTGATCCACGCGGTGACCTCGGCCCTGCCCCTGCCCCCGGTCCGCGTCCACGTGGGGCACCGCAAGGTCCTCGAGGGCTTCTACCGCGGGGTGGGGATCGAGCAGATCACCCCAGTGCTGCGCCTGACCGACAAGCTGGACAAGATAGGCGCCGACGAGGTCCGGGCCCAGCTCGTGCGCGACGTGGGCCTCACACCCGAGCAGTCCGAGCGCTGCCTGGCCCTATCGCAGATCCGGGGCGGGACCGAGATCATCGAGCAAGTGCGCGCGCTCGGGGTCGAGCACGAGCTGCTCGAGACTGGCCTCACCGAGCTCGGTGAGGTCCTTCGGGCCGCCGCGTCGCTGCCCCCGGGCACCGTGGTGGCCAACCTGGGGATCGCCCGCGGCTTCGACTACTACACCGGCACCGTCTACGAGGCGTTCCTCACCGGGATGGAATCGATCGGTGCGATCTGCTCGGGCGGGCGCTACGACAACCTCGCCGACGCCGGCCAGACCGCCCGCTTTCCCGGGGTCGGCGTGTCGCTGGGGCTCACGCGCCTTTTGGGGCCGCTATTTGCCCGGCACAAGCTCGCGCCCACCCGACGCACCCCCACCTGCGTGCTGGTGGCGCTCGACAAGGAAGAAACCCGCGATCGCTCCCTGGCCGTCGCCACCCGGCTGCGTGCCCGCGGGATCGCCTGCGAGGTCTTCCACGCCGCACAGAAATACGGCAAGCAGATCAAATACGCCGATAAGCTGGGGATCCCCTTCGTGTGGTTTTGCGGCGACGACGACGTCGAGGGGCAGATCCGCGACATCCGGACCGGCGAGCAAGTCGCCGCGCACGCCGACCAATGGGAGCCACCCGACGACGATCGCTGGCCGCGAGTGATCCGACCCGACGAGCCATGACGGCTTGTCTCTAGCCCATCTCCACCCCGTCTCCGACATGCGACCCATGCGCAACCCAATACGCTACCGTGGCGCTCGTGCGATCGGCGGCTCACCGCGCTCGTAGCCCAATCGAGACCTTCAGTCTGGTCGGTCTGGTCGGTCTGGTCAGCCTCGTCGTGCTTGCCCCCTCGTGCACGCTCGAGCTCGACGAGCAGATCGCCTGCGGTGATGGCTACGTGGATCGAGTGGCCGGCGAGCAGTGCGATCCCCAGGTCGAGGACAGCTACGTCGACGCCTGCCTGGGCACAAGCCGACCCGACGGCAGGGGGGCCTGCGATCCCGACGACTGCACGCTCGTCCGCACCATCGTCCAGTGTGCGGTATGCGGCGACGACGAGGTCGACCCGGAAGCCGGCGAAGAGTGCGACGGCAGCAACCTCAACGGAGCCTTCTGCCCCGGCGCTAGCACCCTGCCGCGCTGCACCAGCGAGTGCACGCTCGTGTACGACACCTGCCCCACCTGCGGCAACGGGGTCACCGACGAAGGCGAGGAGTGCGATCCCGCCGGTGGAGGGCTCGCCGGCCCCCTGCGCTCGTGCACGGAGCTGCCCCCCTCGACCGAGCAGGAGTACACCTCCGGTTTCTATGCCGCCTGTGACGACGACTGCACGTTCAGCCGAGCCGGCTGTGGATTCTGCGGCAACGGCAAGCTCGAGGGCATACTGCCCTTGGATCTCAAGAACAACGTCACGGTGCCCGAGGTCTGTGACCGCGGCGATTTCGATGATCTGCTCATCGAGAGCAACCACAGCAACTCCCCCTGCTACGAGCAGCCGGGCCAGCGCCCGGTGGTCACGTGCAACGAAAACTGCCTCAGCTTCGAGAAGGACGAGCCCGAGCAGTGCTGCCTGCTCTCGGGCGAGTCGTGCCCCAGCGACGGCTCGAACCTGCGCTGCTGCTACGAGCTCGACCACCCCGAGCAAGACGACGTCTGCGCCGGGTACATCGACATCGAGACCGGACAGATCCGCGAAGTCTGCCGATGAGCTCCGGCCTCGGCATGAATAATACCGCTCAGCCCTCGCCCGCGGCCCGGCTCACCACGTGGTCGACCACCTCGTCCCGCGGCACGAAAGAGGTCTGCCCCGACCCTCGCTCCTTGAGCTCGATGTTCCCGTCCTTGAGCCCGCGCTTGCCCACCCGCAGGCTCAGCGGGATCCCCAGCAAGTCAGCGTCCTTGAGCTTGACCCCGGCCCGCTCCTTGCGATCGTCCAACAACACCGCCACTCCCCGCGCCGTCAGGGCCTCGTAGAGCTCCTGCGCCACCGCCGTGGGCTCGTCTCCCCCCAGCGGGGTGACGATCGCCGCGTAGGGGGCCAGCTCGCGAGGCCACACCAGGCCGTCGTCGTCGTGCAATTGCTCGACCACCGCCGCCACCAGCCGGGAGACCCCGATCCCGTAGCACCCCATCACGATCGGCGTGGAGTTGCCCTCGGCGTCGAGGAAGTGCGCCTTCATCACCTCCGAGTAGTGGGTGCCCAGCTGGAAGATGTGGCCCGCCTCGATCCCGCGGTAGAGCTCCAGCCCCGACCCGCACATGGGACAGGGATCACCCGACGCCACCAGCCGAATGTCGATCACCTGCCCGGAGAAGTCACGCCCGTAGCGAACGTGCCGCAGGTGGTGGTCGGCTTCGTTGGCCCCCGTGATCCCGTCGGCCACCCGGGCCGCCGCCTCGTCCACCACCACGCGCCCCGACCACCCCACCGGGCCCAAGAAGCCCGCGTGCTCGGGCTCGGCCACGAAGTGGACCTCGTCGGCCGACAACGCGTTGGCCAGCTTGACCTCGTTGACCTCGTGATCGCCCCGCACCACGGCCAGGACCGGCGAGTCATCGTCGGTCCCCGCCGGCTGGTACACCACCGACTTGAGAAAGTCCGCCGCCGCGCTACCCTCGAAAAACGCCACCAACGCCTCGATCGTCTTGACCCCCGGGGTGTGCACCTTGCTCGGCGGCCCCAGCTCACCGGCGGGCAAGTCCCCCTCGGCCGGCGCCGTGCTGGCCACCTCCACATTGGCCGCGTAGGCGCACTGGGGGCAGGCCGCGATCGCATCCTCGCCGCTTTGGGCCAGCACCTGGAACTCAGCGCTGCCGCTGCCGCCCATCGTCCCGCTGTCGGCCGCCACGATCCGGTACCGCAGGCCCAGCCGCTCGAAGATCCGGTGATAGGCCGCCTCCATGCGCTCGTAGCTCTCGCGTGCCGCCTCGGCCGACACATCGAACGAGTACGCGTCCTTCATCAAGAACTCGCGACAGCGCAAAAGGCCCGCCCGCGGCCGCGGCTCGTCCCGATACTTTTGCTGGATCTGATAGAGGGTCATCGGCAGCTGGCGGTAGCTGCGGATCTCCCGGCGCACCAGATCGGTGAAGATCTCCTCGTGGGTCGGCGCGAGGTGATACTCGCCCGACTTGCGATCCTCGAGCCGAAAGAGGTTGGCCCCGAACTTGTCCCAGCGCCCCGTCTCCTTGAAGTACTCGCTGGGCAACATGGCCGGCATCAGCACCTCTTGAGCCCCGGCCCTATTCATCTCCTCGCGCACGATGCCCGCGATCCGCTGCAGCACGCGCAAGCCCAGCGGCAAGAACTCGTAGAACCCGGCCCCGACCATACGGATGTAGCCAGCCCGTAAAAGCAGCGCGTGGGAGACGGTCGTCGCCTCCTTGGGGGTCTCTCGCAGGGTGGGCAGGAAGGCTTGCGAATAGCGCATGAGCGCCGGCGAACGTAGCAGACCTCGCGTGAGCCGGGGCTGGCCGTCGCCAGCAGGCTATTGCGCTCCTTTCGGGCCCAAAAGAGCGCTAAAGCCCCAGCCCCAGTGCGGCCAGCAGAAGTCCGCCCGCGACGACCGTGCCCACCACCGAGATCCCGTAGCCGACCAGGCTGGCGACGTGGGCCAGCGCAAGCCCACCGCCGGGTCGCCGGGCTCGCATGCGGCGGAAGGCACGGCTGGCCGACCGCAGCGACAACAGCGAGATCACCGACAACAGCAGCACCACCATCAGGCCGGGCACCAGGCCCGCCATGGGCCCGCCCGTCAATCCACCGGGCCCGCACGCCCGCACCGTGGGGCTCCACAGAGCCACGCCCATCGCCACCGCCATCGCCAGCCCGGATCCATGTCGCATCGTGACCTAGACGAACGAACCCCTCGATCGGTTCCCGAACCCGCGCACCGACGAGCACTCCTCCCAAACTGCGCTTTTTGCGAAGACCCTTGGTCTTCGTAACTGTGGGCAAGACAACAGAATGATCAGAAATCGAAGTGCGCGTGGAGTGATCGTCAGCGAAGCTCGAAGACTGCACGTTTGTGGAGTGTTCGCAGCACGTCTACGCGATCCTCGGCATCGATCCATCGCTCCAGGTCAGACGCGTCGACGGGGATGACGAGGACATCGCTCTGTCGGCGTGACGTGCGTTCGGTGTGAAACGCCGACGTGAACCCCCCCGGCGCAAAGAAGAATCCGACCTTGGCCCGACCGAACTTCGTCGTCAGCTTCGCGTGGAAATCGCGGAACTCGAGTGCACCGCAACTCGACGACCAGTTCTTGCACTCACCCAGCACGTAGGGGGCATCCTCGGCAATCCATGGAGCGTGCGACGCGCGATTCTCGACGACGATGTCGAGCTCCTCGACCTCGTTCTTGAGCCGAGTCTCGACCCGTTCGAAGCCGGGCGTCACGCGAAACAGCGACTTGACCAGTTCCTCGAGCAACCGCCCCTTTCGATTGCGATCCCTCTCTTCGCGAGTACGCGTCCACAGGTTCGACAACCCGGCGACCGTCTGGTCATGGGAAAGTGCCGCGAGGCGCCGCTCGCTCGTGATCTCGACCGCGTTTCGGATCTTCGCCCGCAGCAGCGCCGAGAATGCACCGTTCTTGACCAGGTAGTCGTATGCACCCAGCTCGAACGCTCGACCGACCGCGTCATCGGTCGCGTAGGCCGTGACCACGATCGTCTTTGCAAACGGAGCCAGTGCGTCGGATCGGGCGATCAGCTCAAGACCAGAGTCGGGACCACCGGGACCCCTGAGCTTTTGGTCGAGCACAACGACGTCGAGCTCACGACCAAACCGCTCGAGCGAACGGATCCCATCTTCGGCGGTGTGCGCCACCATAACCCCGAGACCCTGCTCTTCGAGCATCTCGCGATAGATCGCGACGAAATCGGGATCGTCATCGACGATCAACACTTGACCAGGACTCATCATACCGATTCCTCTCCCATGGGAAGCTCGATCACGAAGCGTGCGCCGCCCAGGCTGCTGTCTTCGCACCAAATGTTGCCGTTGAATTCACGCTCTACCACTTCGCGCACGAACGCGAGCCCGAAGCCGGTGCCCCCCGCTCGGGTCGTGTATCCGTCCTCGAACACCCGCGACCGTAGCGGGGCCGGGACCCCTGGCCCCGCATCATCGACCGCCAACCGCGCCAAGGCCCCCGAGGATTCAACGGACACGCGGATCCTCTCGCCCCCCGGGGTCGATTGCAGGGCGTTGTGTACGAGATTGGACAGCGCGCGCAATAGGCGGGGTTGCGGCCCTCTAACGACGATAGGACCTCCGAGCACGTCGACCATGATGCGTTCGGCGCCCTCGTGTAAGGTCAGCACCTCTCGGATCAACGCCTCGAGCTCGATCTTCGTTCGTAGCCCCGTTGCGAGCTCACTCGTAGCCACCAGCTGGTCGACGAACTCCAACACGCGAACGACACCTCGCCGAACCGCGTCGAGGCGTTCCTCCGCTCCCTCGAGCCCCGTACGACGCAGCGCATCGATGTGATGGCGCACGGGCACGAGTGCATTGCGAACCTCGTGAGCTATCAATCGGGTCTGCGCGACCGTGGCACTCGCGACGCCGGGTGCTCGGCCAATGACGATCTGCGCGCGCTCGTCTTGCAGCAGGGCCTCCACCACCGCATGCCAAGGACCGGGCTGGATGACGGCCACGACGACCTGCCGCATGAGCTCGGGCACGTAGAATCGATAGGGCTCCGAGTCTGGCTCAGGTTCACGACGAACCCCCACGAGCGCACCGAGGCGGCACAGCCGGGCCAACGATGCATCGCTGAAGGAAAAACGAAACTCTTCGCCCCAGACCTCCTGAATGATTCCCCGCCCACCGAGCGCCTCTTCGAGCAGGCTCCGGGGAGCCCGCCAGTCATCACGGCCCCCCAGGCTCTGGCTCACCTCCAGCGTGAGAAGCCATCGAACCGCATCGGCTCCACGAAGGCGAAGATAGATGTGGCCCATCTCGGTCACTTCGAGCACTTCACTCGACACCCGACGGATCAGACGCAACTCCAGCGCGTATCGGCCGACGTTCAATGGCCGATGATCGAAGCCATCGAAGCTCTGGCGCTCGACCTGTTCGAGATGCTCTCGAAGATCCTCGGCAAACGGCACCTGGCCATCGTATCGAAGACGATCCGGCGTCGACCACTGGGGGATTTCGACTACCGAAGGCGGGCCATGATGCCCACCGTCGCCTCCGCGTAATCGGCCCCCAACGCCTCAGTGCGTAGCTCGTAGACTGGGGCCTCACCGCTCATGAACCCGGTGGTGTAGCGCAGCTTGACGAAGGGCCCGACCCCCGCGTTGGCCATCCACGCATAGCCCAACCCAAACTGCCCGTAGACCGAGTGCCGAGGCAGCGACCGACCCCGCGGCTGGGCGTCACGATGAACGTAGAAGCCCACCGCATCGACGAACAGGCGATGGGCCGGCCGAGGGTGGAACGCCAGACGAGCGCTGAGCCGAGCGTGCCGCTGGGTGTCTCGATACACCCACACATAGCGAGCCTGCGCCTGCCAGCCCAGCCGCCAGCGGGTCCCCAGCAAGTGGTCGAGGCCATAGCCCAAGTGGACGATCGTGTCCCCCAACCCCCCGGGCTCGATCGCCCGGCCCGCGGTCTCACTCCACCGGATCGCATGGGTGCTCACCCCCAGCGAGAGCCGATCATCGAGGGCCATGTCGGGCCGCGAGCCCGCCAGCGGACGCCCGGAAAGCTCCACCTGGTGGGCATAGATCCGCGTGCGGATCTGCTGGGCATCGAACCACGCCACATGATGACGCCCCCCCAACGCCAGCCACGGAGTCAGGGCCACCGCCCACGCACCCGCCGGGCGAGCCGTCCACACCGTCCCCTCCGACAGCCCCAGCGAAGGCGGCAACCACGAGCCGGACATGTCGACCCCCAGCCAGATCACCCGCACCTGTTCGGGATCGCGGTAGCGGATCGGACCCAGCTCGGGATACGGGGCGAAGACTTGCCACTGCCCCTCGCGACGCGCTTGGCGGCGACGCTCCCGCCGACCCCGGCGTCCGATCTCCAACGCGCCCTCCTGCTCACGAAACTCGTCGTCGTCCGAGCGCACCGAGCCCGAGGCCAACGCACCCGAACCACCGCCGCTCGCACCAGCACCGGCGCCACCGCCGCCACCCGCACCACCGCCACCGACACCGCTCGACCCTCCACCTGAGCCGCCGGCTCCGAGAGCGCCCGGTGCAGCGGCCTCGGTGGACTCGAGGGTCGATGAGTCCTCACCGCTGGCCTCCGGATCCGCAGCCGGCTCGGGTTCCTCGGCCACGGGCTCCTCGGAGCCGGTCGACTCGCCCTCGGGGCCCGTCGCCGACTCGGTCGGTTCGGCCTCCGCCGATCCGGAGATCTCATCGGCGTCACCGCCGACCTCGGGCCCATCGGAGCCCGCGGATCCCTCGGAGATCTCGGAGCCCGCGGATCCCTCAGATCCCCCGGATCTCTCAGATCCCCCGGATCCCCCGGACCCCTCGGACCCGCTCGCCTCGATCGAGGCCTCGGCCACCGGGGTCACGCCTTCGCTGGGTGCGAGCAGCCCCCCGCTCCAGGCGATCGCGTGCATGGGCAGCGCGATCGCGAACAACGACGAGAGTCCGAGCATGATCGTTCGTCGCCTCGGCCCCCACGGGCCGGGCTCGTCCACCGGGCTCGTTATAGCAGACGGCCCTGGCCCGCAACGAGCACCCCGGGACCGCCCACCCGATTCAGGACGAGGGCGCGACCGCCTCTGCGATCCGACCCAGCCATGCCACCCCGGCCTCGACCTGTGCCGCCGACAGTCCCTCCACCCAGGCGATGTGATCCACCCCCGGTGCTGCGTCATCCACCGGCAGGGGGCATGCCGGCACCTCGGGGTCGAGCGTCAGCGCAGCAAGCGTGCCTTCGCGCTCACGCACGAACGCCCAGAGCCGCTTGACCCGCTCGTCGATGCACAGCGTCAATGTCTCCAGCGCCGCTTCGAGCACCATACGGGCCGGGTCGTGCTCCGCCCCCTGCGGCACCCGGGCCAGCCGAACGTGGCGATACCAGGCACGCAGCGCCACCAGCTGCCGGATGTAGTCGATGTTGCGCGTCCGCCGGGGCTCCAGCTTGTCCACCGCCCCCCGAGCGAAGGACCGATCGAGACGGCGCATGTCCTGATAGACCAGCCGCTGCTCCCCCACCGGACGCCGGGTCACCTGCCCGGCCGCAGTCACCGAGCCATAACCGACCGAGAGCGGACCCACCATTCCTCCCGCTCCGCCCAGGAAGATCCGCTGCTGCCGCAGGAACACCCCGTGCACCACATCGCCCGCCATCGAAGGCGTGGCCTTGTCGCCGCGCTCTCCCCACGGGGTGAAGTTGAAGTGGATGAAGCCGCTACCCACCTCGGAGTGATCCTTGCGCGACGTGCCCCCGGCCATCAGCGCATCGCAGAAGTTGATGACCGACCCCAGGGTGACGAACGAGAGCAAGATGGTGTGTTTGAGCCCCACACAGTGGGCGGTGGACGCCTGTTCTTCCAGCAACGTGCCCGGCCGTACGTGAGCCCCCCAACCGACGCGTGCGTCGTCCAGCAACACCGCCCCCTCCACGTATCCCGCGTCCACCTGGGCCCGAGCACCGAGCACCGCATCGACCAGGGTCGCCGGCCCTTGCGCCCCGACCTGCGCGCCAGGGCCGAGGAAGGTCCGCGCCCCGCACAGCCGAGCCCCCGGATGTAGGACCACACCGGAGCACACCCGCGCAAGCGAGACATCAGGGGCAACGTAGGTCTGCCGAGGGTCGACGATCTCGACCCCCTGTGCGCCCAAGCCACGAAGCCGCTCGTCCATTTGTTGCGCACCGTGTTGCTCATCGTGTTGCCACGCGCCCACGACAGGCCGTATATCACGACATAATGGCTCCGAGCCTCCTAGCTCGGCCCGGTCGGTGGCGCGGCCGCCGGGTTCCCCACGCTCCTCGACCAGATGCGGGACAAGGGTGAACGAGGAACAGACCGTCATTCACAAGCGGGTGCCCGTCATTTCCGACGGGCCGCGCGAGCGCAATGCCTACCTCATCGTGCTCTCGGGGCGTGCGGTGGGCAAGATGTACAAGCTCGCGCCCGGCGAGCACACGCTGGGCCGCTCGACCGACGCCGACATCCGGCTCGACGACGAAGGCGTCTCTCGCCTCCACGCCACCATGCGGCGGCGCAGTGACGGCACCGTCGAGGTCTCCGACCTCGAGTCCACCAACGGCACCTACGTCAACGGCTCGCAGATCCGCCACTTCACCCTCAGCGACGGCGACCGGATCCAGATAGGCTCCGTCACGATCCTCAAGTTCAGCTACCAAGACTCGCTCGAGGAGCAGTTCCAGCAGCAGCTGTACGAGTCGGCCACCCGCGATCCCCTGACGCAGTCGTACAACAAGCGCTTCTTCATCGAGCAGTTCGAAAAAGACTTCTCGCACGCGCTGCGCCACGTGCTGCCGCTGTCGCTGGTGATGCTCGATGCCGATCACTTCAAGCGGATCAACGACAACCACGGCCACCCGGCCGGTGACCACGTGCTCCAGCGACTCTCGGCCACCATCATGGCCTCGCTGCGCACCGAGGACGCCTTTTGTCGGGTGGGCGGCGAGGAATTTGCCGTGATCATGCGCGACTGCACCGAGGACGAGGCCGTCCAGCTCGCCGAGCGCCTGCGTCGGTTGGTGGCCAACACCCAGTTCGTCTACGGCGGCCAGCACCTGCCCGTGACGATCTCGCTGGGCGTCTCCGGCCTCGATCGCGAACGACACGCCCGCAGCACCGATCTGGTCGAGGAGGCCGATCGCTGCCTCTACGAGGCCAAGCGCCGCGGTCGCAATCGGGCCTGCCGCCCCACCGACCTGGCCCAAGCCACCGGCTTCGGCTCTTGAGGGGGCGAGAGTTTGACCGCGACCGTCGAGGCGCCACTGTTGGGCCGCGGCGGTTGAGCTCCTTCGTTCTCGGTCGCCCCGGTCGGGCGGGCCCTGCTACCCTGCCGCCGGCATGGCCCAGCTCAGCGACCAGGAATTGCGTGAGGCGGCCGCCGAGGCCGGGATCTCTCCCCACGAGCTCCGCCACGCCCTCGCCGAGCGCCAGGGCACCGACTTGGCCCGACCCGACGAGGCCCACAGCCTCATGGGCCCCCCCGACCGAGGCACCACCGCCACCCACGTCGAAGGCCGAGTAGGCCAGCCTCCGACCCAGGCGATAGGCTCGGTGCGCGCCTCGATCGAGCGGCAGACCGGCCGCAGCGGACATCGCCAGGGCGAGCTCGAAGCCGACGTCGTCGACGACGACCTGGGCCTGACCTACCGGCTGCGCACCCAGGACGACGGCAGCGGGGGCGCCCTGGTGCGCGTCGACGTCGATCCCACCGCGGGCAAGAGCGCCAGCACCATCGCGGGCGTGAGCATCGCGGCCATCACCACCGTCGTGCTCGGCCTCGGGTGGCTGCTCGGCTCCACCCTGCTGGGCCTGGGCGGCCTGGGCCTGGGCGTACTGGGGGGGCTGAAGGTCTTTCGCCGCGCCAGCGCGCTGGGCCGCGGGATCCACAGCGCACGGGCGATCGCCGCCCATGCGCTGATGGAGGCCGAGGACAAGGCCCCGCCGGGCGGCTCGCCCTCGGCCCTGCCACCGGCGTAGACGGGCCCCCAACAAGCAAGAGCCCGCCGGCGCACGTCCGACGGGCTCCCCAAAGGCTCCCAGTGGAGTTCGGCCCTTGCTCGCTACTCGAGCCGGCGCCGACGTGAAGTCGCGCCCAGCCCCAGACCCAAGAGCATCAGCAACACCCCGCCGGGCGTAGTGCCCGCGCGACAGCCACAGCCCGACGCCGCGTCGTCACCGTCGAGCGATCCGTCGCTGCTGCCACCGTCGGCCGCAACCCCGCCGGCCCAGCCCATCTGGTCGTTGTAGGCCGCCAGCGCATCGTCGATCACCTGGGTGTTGTTGGACAGCACGATCGGCGCCCCCGACTGCATCACCTCCTGGACCTCCTCGTCCGAAGGCATCGACCAGGCCGGCTCGTTGTCGAAGTCGGGCCAGGGCGCGCCCGCCGGCAGGTAGACCTGGCGTCCGTCGGGCAAGATGTAAACCGAGTCCCCATTGCAGAGGATCCGCTGCACCGCACTTTGCAGGTTGGTGACATCACCGAGCCCGTCGTTCTCGTGGAACATCGGATCCTCGGTCATCTCACCCGGCGAGATCGTGGTGTAGAGGCGCGAGAGGTAGCCGTTGTTGCGCAGCAGATCCACCGCGTGTTGACCGGGCGTGATCACCCGATCTTGCAGCGCCTGAGCGAATGCCGGGCCGTCCCAGGCCTCCGGATCCAGCTGGTCCGCGTAGCACTCGACGCACTCGTAGAACGAGTTGGCATCGACCCCGGCCGGCACCGGCAGGTACTGGTCGAGGATCGGCTGCACCAGCGGGTGCGTGGACGAGCAGCCGTTGCCGAAGTCCACATCACAAAAGAACAGGCCCTGCTGGGTGAGCCTGTCGATCACCGCGGTGGCCGGGATGTCCTCGAACACCCCGCTGTTCCAGCTCTCGGTGTAGATGCTGCCCTGCTGCACCACGTCGGAGGATCCCGCGTACTCGGTGACGAACGCCCGCCCGTTGGCCTGGTCGGCATCGACCGCCTGGGTGATCACGCTCTTGTAGTTGGCCGCGAGGTTGTTCGTGGTCCAGTCCACCTTCACCGGGTTGACCAGCACGTGCCGGTAGTTCTGCGGCACCGTGCGCGAGTCTCCGAGGAAGAAGCTGCGCACGTCCATGTCCTCGACCGCCGCAATGCGGGTCAGCCGAAGCGGGATGCACGGCTCGTCGCTGCGAAAGCGCAGCACGATCGGGTGGATCTCCTTGACGTCGGCCCCACCGGTCAGCTTGACCGCCCCAAACAGGTGGTCCTCGTCGAGGTAGGCCTGGAGGATCGGCTCGGACTCGGGATCCTGCTGATAGCCGTTCTCGTCCAGCCAATCGATCACCTGGGCCGCCGTGCCTCCCTCGAGCACCGTCACCTCGTAGGCGCCCACCGTCTGCTGCAGCACCACCTGCGGACCCCCGGGATCACCTCCGTCACCGCCCGGCGCTCCGGTCCCGGCCGCCGTGTCCGCGGCATCCTGGTCCTCCCCGGGGAACGCACCGCTGTCATTGGGCACGCTGCAATCGTCCGGCTGCACCTGCACCGAGTACGTGGGCACCGTTCCCGTCAGCAGCGCCTGGAACATCGGCTCCGAGCCCACGAAGAACTCGGGCACCCCTTGCAGCGGGATCACCCACCCAAAATCCTGCGCCTCCCCCACGTACTGCACCTGAATGTGCGCCTCGATGTACTCGCCCTCACGCACGAAGAGGATGTTCTCGCCGGACTGGTCGACCGGCATCGGCTGCGGACCGGCGTCACAAAAAAGACCACCGCACGCCTCCGCCGTCTGGGGCGCGATCGCGATCGCACCGGCCAGGGACGACAACCCAAGCGCCACCACCAAAGAACTACGTTTCATCTAAGCAAGCTCCTGAAATCACGAAAAAAGGATCAAAAAGGGCCCGGGCGGGCGTCAAGGATAAAACCCCACCGGGAACGGCCGCAAGCAGACCGGCGCCCATCGTAGCACTCGGGCTCACCGTTGCCGAGCCCTCCGCCATACCGGCGTACGGGCCGGCATACCCCCACCCTCGAGTCTGTCGGTCGACGAATGCGCATCACCCGCCACACCGGCTCTAGTGGACCGATATGCTCCCGCTTCCATGACTGAGCGCAGCTTCGTCCCCGTTCGGGTGGCCGTATTGACGATCTCCGACACCCGCTCCCTGAACGACGATACCTCCGGCGACACCATCGTCGAGCGACTCCAAGGAGTGGGTCACCACATCGCGGCCCGCACGATCGTACCCGACGACCGCGAGCGGATCACGGCCCAGCTGCGAACCTTCATCGACGATCGCGACATCGATGTCGTGATTACGACCGGGGGCACCGGGGTCACCCGCCGCGACGTGACCCCCGAGGCCCTCGCTCCGCTGATCACCAAGTCGATCCCCGGCTTCGGCGAGCTGTTCCGTTGGCTGAGCTACGACGAGATCGGGACCTCCACGATCCAGAGCCGAGCCGAGGCCGCGCTGTGCGACACCACCTACGTGTTCCTGCTGCCCGGCTCCCCGGGCGCGGTACGAACCGCCATGGACAAGATCTTGCTGCCGCAGCTCGACATCCGGCACCGCCCCTGCAACTTCGTCGAGCTCCTGCCGCGGATCCGCGAGGCCTGAGGAGGGCGAGCGGTCGAGTCCCCGCCTACTTGATCCGCAGGCCCGTGTCGAGGTCGAACACGTGCCCGGGTAGTGCGATCCGAAAGCCCAGCGCCTCGGCCCGAGCGCGGTGGTCCTCGAGGTCGTCCTCGTGGTGCATCAGCACGATCTTGCGACGGATAGCCTCGGGCAAGGCCTCGAGCTCGGCGAACGAACCGTGGACCTGGCCGACATACTCGGTAAAGGAGCAATCGTGGAAGAACACCGTGGTGTGGGGCTCGAGCTGCGCGAGCAGGTCGGGCATGACGGTCACATCCCCGCTCCACCACGCGATCCGCGGGTCGTCCTCGTCCTCCCCCACCCGGATCTCGAGCGACGTAGAGGGCTTACAAGGCACATGCTCGGTGTCGCGAGCCACC
Organism: Myxococcota bacterium; assembly: GCA_039194325.1. GTDB lineage: Bacteria > Myxococcota_A > Polyangia > Nannocystales > Nannocystaceae > Paraliomyxa. Next base: position 27,046 of record JBCCWC010000134.1, on the reverse strand, counting down.
ATGCGCATCCCCCCCACCGAGAAGTGCTCGGCCCGGGCCCACCCCATCTTGGTCGAAGTCTCGGTCGAAGGCCCTGCGGGGGGCTCGGCCGGGGGCTCTGCATGGTAAGGCTCGATGACCTCGAAGTACGTCTCCAGCCGGCCCGAAGTGGGACCCTCGGGCTCGGGCACATAGCGAAACGCCGACGCCATCGTCTGCCAGATCTCTTCGCGCACCGCCCGGTGGCACACCAGCTTGGGCTGGGGCCCGCCTTCTCGCACCGAGTCCACCCCGCGATCGGTGTGGTAGTAGCGCGAGAACGCGAAATCCTCGAGCCCGAAGGTGTGATCGCCGTGGACGTGGGTGATGATCTGGCCCTCGATCTCGTGCCAGGACACCCCGGCCGCGTGGAGCTGATCGGGCGCCTGCCGCCCGCAGTCGATCAGCCACTGGTGACCGTTGCGCAGCGTAATTCCCGAGCAGGTGGTGCCGTACTTGCGAGAGAAGGCACCGCCCGCGCCGTAGAAGCGCAGGGTCATGCTGGGGGAAGAGGCGCTCACCGTCGGTCCGGGGCGAGGGGCCGCCCAACGGCGGCAAATGACCCTCGTGCCCTCGGAACGTAGCTCATCCCGCGCCCCTTCTGCACCAAAACGGCCAATTGTGGCGACGACGGCCGTATCGAGAGCTCTCGCTGGTCCCCGGCCGATCCCGCCGCACGCGCGCGCGACCGCTCGTCGGGCCGGCCACGGTCGCCTCAGGCTTGGGCTTGGCGCCGCCACAGCACCAGGCTGACCACGTTCGCCCCCGTGATCACCAGCGCCAGCAGCCACAGCACGCCCATCATCCACGCCTCGCTCGGCGGCTCGCCCACCGCGACCACGAAGCCCGCAGGATCCACCTCGATGACCCGCTCGAGACGGACCGACGTGAGCTCCGCGAGCGGCCGACTGACCCGCTCGGCGCGAGCCCGCTCGACCAACCGTAGTGGGTGACCATCCTCCACGTCGTAGCCCGGCGAGGTGGTGTTGTCTGCGTAGGGAAAGCTCAGCGCCTCCCCCTGCACCGCGATCTCACCCGCCACCGCGCCGTAGCTGGCCGGCAGGTCGAGCACGGACGCCCCCACCTTGGGATCGGCCAGCCCTTGTGCCCCCTCGAGCCCGGCGTTGAGCTTCGCTCGCGCCGAGGCCCGCTGCGCCGAGGGGATCCGCACCACGAAGCGATGGAAGGTGGCGGTGGGCTCGAGCCGAATGTAGGGGTAGCCCAAGCTCGCCACCGCCTGCTCGGCCGCCGCCGGGTCGAACGACTTGTTGCCCAGCTGCACCCGCGCATCCGGGCCCTCGAAGACCAGCCGCAACGGCTCGCGCGAGCCCACGGACACCGTGCCACCGCCCAGCCGGGGTAGCGACCCCGAGCCCAACGCCGCCGGCACGGCCGCCGGGTCGAGCTCCACGTCCACCGTGATCTGTTCGTTGGCGTAGAACTCGGCCAGCCACTGGTAGGCACGATCGTCGCGGAGGCGTCGCAGGCGACCCACGTAGCGCCCTTCGAAGTTGTTGGTGGCCGGTTGATCCTTGGGACGCGGAACCGCGGCAAACAGACCACCGCCGCCCTCGGTCACCCGCAGGTAGCCGATGTAGCGCTCCTTGGTGGTCAGGCGCGCCGCGTGCTGCACGTCGGGCGTGCCCTCGAGGGCCACGTACTGATCCTCGTACGCATCGAGGGTCCGACCGTCTTGCAACAGCGACGACGCGCCCCCCAGCTCTATCGGCTCCGACGCGCGCAGCCAGTAGCGGAAGTCGGCGAACATCGTCACCAGCAGGTAAGCCCCGAACGCCACCACCAGCACCGAGACCACCGGCGAGCGGCGCGGTCGGGTGCGGCCGGGCAACTCCACGTCGACATCGGCGTCCGCACCGCGCAGGCGAGCCACGACCCCCTCGACCCCGAGCGCATCGAGGTCGGACATATCGAGCCCCTCGTCTTCGGGGTCTCCCTCCTCGGCCGCGATGGCCTCGAGGTCCACCTCGACTACTGGCGACTCTGCTCCCGCCGACTCTGCTCCCGCCGGCTGTGCTCCCGCCGACTCTGCTCCCGCCGGCTGTGCTCCCGCCGGCTGTGCTCCATTCGCCTCATCGCGCGACTGGGGTGCTCGGCCGTCATGGGTCGGGTCGGCGGGGCCCCGGGGCTCGTCGTCGTCAATCTCGCTCACGTCTGGCCTCGCTATTACGTACCACGGCGTCCGCCGCCGTTTTTCGCCCCAGGGGCAACCGTTACGACCCCCCTCGTCCACGAAGGTTCCCGCCGCCCGCGTGCGAGCGACCAGCGCCCAACGCGCAATCCGAGTCGTCCACGCTCGACCACCGGGCGTGAAACCACCGACCGCCGGGCGGGGTCGGACCCCGCCGCCTCGCGATCGAGACCATCACGCCCGCCCTTTCGTTGACAGTCCCCAAGCCCCCGCTCACGATCGAGGATGGATGTCGCAATCCCTCCAGGCGCGCGATCGATTCTCGTTTCGCGTGTCCCTTCATCCCGACGCCCTGTGGGAGCGGATCTTGGCCCACCCCCGGATCCGGGCGGCGCAGCATCCCGCGCCCGATCCCCCGCCCCCCGAGGGGGCTCCGTTCCTCGTCGCCCGGCCCACCCCCCACGAGCTACGGCTGCGGCACTGGGCCGGGCCCGCCGACGCCGTCTCCCCCGTGGTGATCATGCGGCTGGGCCACGATGAGCACGGCGGCACCGTGGTGCGGGGCCACTTCGAGCGACGCCGTCAGCAAGATCGCCTGGTGGAGCTTCCCCGGCTGCGCCGCGGCGGCCCGGCCCTGGTCGTCGCCGCGGTCGCGATCACCGTGCTGTCGCTGGCCCTTATTGCCCCCGTCCTGATCGGCAGCACCGCCAACATCGTCGTCGCGATCTTGATCCTCTTGTTCTTCTTCACGATCCCCACCGCGCTGGTGTTCGTGCCCGGCCTGCTGATCTGGAACGCCGAGGGTCGCAAGCGCTTTACCGCCTCGCTATGGGAGCTGATGGGCGAGCTGATGACGCCGATCGCCCTGCCTCGATCCACCAGCGACCGCCCCTTTCGCGGGCACGCCCTGCCCACCGCCGAGCCCGACGACGACCCCCACGGTCCCGACGACGCCCCCGATCCCGCGATCTAGTGAGCCGGAGTCCGAGCCCGCCATCGCGAAGGTTCGCCGTACCGCGAGGCGGTGGTGACGCCGCTCGTGCGTTGGATCGTCACCACCGCCTCACCGTCGCCTACGTCCTCGATCTGACCGTCCTCCCCCCGCGTACCGGCGCCATCCCACCAGACTGCTATGCTCCGCGTCCCGCAGGGGATCCTTTCACGTGGGCATGCTGTACCTCGGCCTGGGCCTCTATGCCCTCAACCTCGGGGTCGGCTTGAGCGCGAAGCTTGGCCTGCGTGTGGGGATCTGGCACCACGTGCTCTACGCCCTGGTGTTCGCCGGGGCCATCGCGGCCGCGGTGCTGTCGTTCCACCCCGCCCTGCTGCTCACCCTGACCGCCCTGGCCGTCATGCCCAAGACCCGCCCAGCGACCCCGTGGCACCCGCTCATCGCCCTGACGGGCCTGCTCGGATACCTCGGCGCACTGCTGGCCCCGCCCCTATAGTCATCCAATGGAGCTCCGCGACGCCATCCTCCGGCGCTCGACCACCAACGGCCATTTTCGGCCCGACCCGGTGAGCCTCGAGCACCAGCACCGCCTGATGGAGGCCGCCAGCCGGGCTCCGAGCCACTTCAACAGCCAGCCCTGGCGCTTCGTGCTCATCACCGACGAGTCGCTGCGCCAACGGATCTCGCAGATCGCGGGGCGGACCATGCAGCAGCTGATGGCGGGGGGCAAGTTCTTCACCCGCTACCGCCGCTACTTCCGCTTCTCCGAGGCCGAGATGGACCAGCGACGCGACGGGATCTTCATCGATCGCCTGCCCAAGGCGCTGCGTCCCTTCATCAAGCACGTCTTTTCCGCCACCGGCCAAAAGGTCGTCAACACCCTGCGCGTGCCCAAGACCCTCGGCCGCGACAACGAGCAGCTCGTGGCCGGCAGCCCGCTCTTGCTGGCCGCCATGCTCACCAAGGAAGAATACGTCAAGGGCGAGCTGTCGGGGCTGTACAGCCTGCTGGGGATCGGCATGGCCATCGAGAACATCTGGCTGACCACCATCGATCTCGGCATGGGGATCCAGTTCATCTCCACTCCCATGGAGTTCCCCAACGCATGGGCCGAGCTGTCGGCGATGCTCGAGGTCCCCGACGATCTGGAGCTCGTGGCCATGTACCGGCTGGGCTACCTGCCCGAGCACAAGCAGCGCCCCTCGATCGACTGGAGCTCGGCCCACCGCAAGCGGCTGTCGCAGTACGTGTTTCGCAACACCTGCGCGACTACTGAGCCCGACCACGAGCCCGACCGCCAGCCCGACCGCCAGCCCGCCTCGGCGTCTGCTCCCGAGGGTGATCGTTGAGCGACGCACCGCGGATCCGGGCCGTCGCCACCGCCGTGCCCCCCCACCGGCTGCCCCAGTCCGAGCTTCGAGATTTCGCTAGCCGCTTCTTCGCCCGCGACTTTCCGGCCCTGCCTCGCCTGCTGCGGGTGTTCGACAACGCCGGCATCGCCGAGCGCCAGCTGGCGCGGCCGGTCCCCTGGTACGAGACACCGCGCTCCTTCCCCGACAAGAACGCGGTCTACGTCGAGCAGGCCCTGGCCCTGAGCGAGCGCGCCGCCGCCCAGGCCCTCGCCCGCGCCAACGTCCCCGCCGCCTCGCTCGGCGCGATCGTCTTCGTCTCCAGCACCGGCGTGGCCACCCCCAGCCTCGACAGCGTGCTCGTGCAGCGGCTCGATCTGCCGCGGGGGATCGCCCGGGTCCCGCTTTGGGGGCTCGGCTGCGCGGGGGGGGCCGCCGGCGTGGCCCGAGCCGCCACCCTGTGCCGGGGACTGCGACGCCCGGTGCTGCTGGTGAGCGTAGAGATCTGCAGCGTCACCCTGGTGCACGAAGATCGCAGCAAGTCCAACCTGGTGGCCACCGCCCTGTTCGGCGATGGGGCGGCCGCCGCCGTGCTCACCCCCGACGGTGAGGGACCGGCCGTGCTCGGCGGCTTCAGCCACCTGCTCGACGACACCGCCGACGTCATGGGCTGGACCCTGCGCGAGACCGGCTTGCAGGTCCGCTTCGCTCGCAGCATCCCCGCAATCGTGCGAGCCCACGCGCCTCAGGTGGTAGACGCCGCCCTGCACGCGCACGGCATCGACCGCGAGCAGCTCGCCCACGTGGTCATGCATCCCGGCGGCGCCAAGGTCCTGGCCGCCTACGAACAAGCGCTGGGCCTGGCCCCCGACGCCCTCGACCACGCCCGGGCCGTGCTCCGCGACCACGGCAACATGTCCAGCCCCACCGTGCTGTTCGTGCTCGAGCGCTGGCTGCGGTCCACGCCCCCCTCCCCCTCTCATAAGGCCGAGCCCGGCGTGCTCATGGGGCTGGGGCCCGGGTTTTGTGCCGAGGGAGTCGTGCTGCGGTGGTGAGCACCGCCTCCCTCGTGGCTTGGGGCCTTTGGCTCGCCATCGTGGCCCAGCGGCTCGTCGAGCTACGCGTGGCCAAGCGCAACGAAGCCTGGGCCCGCGAGCAGGGCGCGGTGGAGCACGGCGCCGGGCACTACCCGCTGCTGTTCGTGCTGCACACCGGGTGGCTGCTGGCCTGGCCCGTCGAGGCCTGGTTGCACGGGCCCACCTTGGCCTCGGGCTGGATCGCGGGGCTGTGCGCCTTTGGGCTGACCCAGATCCTGCGCTACTGGGCGATCACCTCGCTGGGGCTGCGCTGGAACACCCGGATCCTCGTGCTGCCCGGCGCCGCTCGGATCCGCCGGGGGCCCTATCGCTTCGTGCCGCACCCCAACTACCTGGCGGTCGTCATCGAGCTCGCCGTGGTGCCGCTTATCTTCGAGGCGTGGTGGACCGCCGCTATTGTCGGCGTGCTCAACCTGGCCCTCTTGCTGGGCGTTCGGATCCCCGCCGAGGTGCGAGCGCTCGAACACGCCGAGTCGGTGGGGGCGAGCCGGGCGACAACCGGCTCGTGATCACGCCCCGATCTTCGCCCCTCCATGCTCGGCGTAGCCGGTAGAGCCGGTAGAGCCGGTGGAGCCGGTGGAGCCGGCAGAGCCGCAATTCATTCGTCCGTGTTGGCCTGACTCCGGTACACCTGACGTGGGGCAAGCAGGTGAAAGTCGATGAAGTTTTTTCGTGTGTAGGCACTGGTTGGGTACGGTTCGTCGGCCGAATCACCGACCTCGCGATTCGGAATGGTTCGTACCGACGTCGACCCATCGGTGGTGCCACTCGATCGCCAAACGGCTCCGGTCGGCTCCGGTCGGCTCCGGTCGGATCGATCGTTGCCGATCTTCACCACGATCGAAAATCGATCCAACGAAACCAGACGGCCTACTCGCACAGTGCTACGATCGGCGACCAGATGCGACATTGTTGGGTGTTCTTTTCGGGCATGCTCGTGGTTGCCGGTTGCGATGGCGCCGAACCACCGAACGAAGCGGGGCAGAGCGGAGCCGCCACCCTCAGCGGGGGAGGTGATGAAACCGGAGGTCCCCAAGACTCGTCGAGCGGCGACGCCGACCCCGACGCCCCCTCATCCGCGGGCACCTCACCGGGAGGGGCCGATGATGGATCTGGCGACGACTCGAACGACTCGGATGACCCGGGGTCCGACTCGAGCGACTCGGGCTCCGCGACCGGCAATCCTCCCCCTGGTGATGCCGAGGTCTGCCTCGGCTTCAACAACGGCTCGGGAACCACCGTCCCCTGTGCCACCACCGCCGACGGCCGGGCGATGTGCTTCGACAGTGCGTCGCCCATGGTCGTGACCTACGCCGGCGGCGACGAAGTGAGCGGGGTGCGTCACATCAGCGGTCGCAACTTCACCGCCGAGTCATGCGTCGTGCTCGACAGCGGCGCGGTCCACTGCGGACACAACCACAACCTCAGCCCCACCCCCGTCATCGACTCGGGAGCGTCCATGGTCTCGGGCAGCCTCGACTCGGCGTGTGCCCTGGTCGGCGGCGACGTGCAGTGCTGGTCGGGCAACGACTCGCCCGTCACCGTCGCGCTGCCCGAAGCCGCGCGGCAGGTCGCGTGCTACTACCACGGCTGCTGCGCGGTCACGAACTCCGGCGGCTTGCACTGCTGGGGGGACACCGCCGCCTTCGGGGCCGGCAACAGCAGCCCCGACAGCCCGGCCACGCCCAACGGTCTCGATGAGCCGGTCGCCTACGCGGGCCCAGGCCAAGATCACCTGTGCGTCGTGCTCGACAGCGGCCGTGTGCAGTGCTGGGGGCAAGACTGGAACGCACAGCTCGGCGGCAACGGAGCCGACACCGACGCCGGCGTGACCCTGGTCGATAGCGGCGCCCGGGCAGTGGTGGGCGGCCAGTTCCACACCTGCGTCTTGCTCGACTCGGGCCAGGTCCAGTGCACCTCCTCCAACCAAAGCGAGGGGGCTGGGCTCGACATGGGCATGCTCGCGACGGTGCCTGGCATCGAAGACGCGGTGGCCCTGAGCGCCGGCAAGCACTACTCGTGCGCATTGCTGGCCGACGACACCGTGCAGTGCTGGGGCTCGATAAGCGGCGGCGCCGATCCGGCGGCAATCGAGGGACTGACGACCTCCGGGTGCTGAGCGCGGGCCCTAGCGGCCGCGCCCTGTCGGATCGACGCACCAGTCGCGTGCTGCCGTGCAACGTCGATGACTTCGCATAGGCTCCACCCGACCCGCGGGTGGTGGCCATGGCCGCATACGCATTCAACGGGGCGGTGCCGGTCGGCGTGGGCTCGGAGGACTGGCCCACCTCGCCTCCACTCGAGGCGCGACGCGCCATGGCGCGGCGCAAGGCGGCGATGGGCTCGAGCGCATAGCGGGCCGGCCCCTCATTGTGGGTAGGGTCGAGATCGGCGAAGGCGAGCACCTGAAGGGCATAGCTGGAGATCGCCCAGGTCAGCGCGCGGAGCGGGGCCGTCAGCGAGATCGAGGGCGGGGCCTGTCGGGCCTCGGTGATGCCCAGGGCGCTCCCATAGCGCTCATGAGCGTCGAGCAGCTCTTGGACGAAATCCTCGCCGACCAGCTCGTTGAGATCGTCGCGTAGATCGTCCTCCTCGATGAGATCGATCCGGCGCGCGCTCTCGACGTGCTGCTCGACATAGGGCAGCTGACAAAAGTCCAGCCCCGTGGCGAACAGTCGGGCGTGCAGGTCGGTGGCCCGCTGCCGGTCGACGTCGGCCGGATCGAACACGCCGTAGCGACGTAGGCTCGACTCGACCGCCGCCCAGGCGCGATCGAGGCGCTGGTCGTAGGGGCGCAGATCGTCATCCGAGCGCACTCGGTGCTTGAGCTTCCACTGCCCCTCGAGCGTGTCGATCGACAACGCGAGGCGATCGGCCGCGACCAGCACGCCCGGGCCGGGCTCCTCGGGCAGCCGGGTCAGCAAGATCCGACCCAGACTCAGGCCCATGCGAACGCTGAAGCGGGGAAGGCGAACAAAGGGAACGGGATCGATACGTGAGGTCTTCACGTCTCGAAGTAGTGTTCTGGCCAAAGAGTTTGGCCGAGGCGATGTCGAAAAAATGAAAGAAGCTCGAAAAAGGCATCCAGGGGGGTCGTAGAACGCGATGCGCTGACTGCGAAATCGACGACCCTGCGCGCAAACGAACATCACCGAGGTCTCGTCGAGCGTCCGCCGTCGATCGATGCTGCGCTGAAACGAGCATACGCCTGGCCGGCGTCCCGCCCGATGTCCTCGTGCACGAGGGTCCTCGATGTCCCTGACCCTCACCCCACCCTCGTGCACGAGGGTCCGCGATGTCCCTGACCCTCCCTCACCCTCGTGCACGAGGGTCCTCGATGTCCCCGACCCTCCCTCACCCTCGTGCACGAGGGTCCGCGATGTCCCCGACCCTCCCTCACCCTCGTGCACGAGGATCTCCTTTGACCCAGCGCATCTCGCACGTTCATCCACCGCGATTTCGATGGTCCCCGCCCCCCTCCGCTTGTTGCGCACCGCGGTCATCGACTCGCACACCTCCACTCTGCCCGTACTCAAACACTTGAAATCAAAAGCTTCTTGCCCGCCCACCGGTAGCCATTCGCAGCACATCAGAGCACTCAATTGCTCGCTTTACGGTCGGTTCACCAATAGGACCCCCCCCTTTGCGCGTCGGAACTGGAGCCGGCGCCATGACGCGCCTCCCGGAAAGGAAGACCGACGATGCGATTCGATCTCGAGCAGTTCTTGGCATTGACGATGGCCTTGGGGACCGCGGGCGCGGTCGGATTTGCCATCTACTCCACCCACGAGTCGAATGCAGAGGCCGCACAGCAGACGGCGACCGAGGCTGAGGCTAAGGCCAAGCCCGAGGCCGAGCCCTTCCCCGAGGCCGAGCCCCGACCTCCTGCCCCCGCGAAGGCTCCCGCCCCTGCCAAGGCGCCGATCCCGACTCCCGTCCCGGCGCTCGATGGCCCGACCGAGGCACTCGACGCCGCCCCGGGACCGCAGGTCGAGTCCTGGTAGCGCCACCGAGCCGACAATGACGGCGCCTCCTGCCGGCGAGCGAGGCGCCGTCGTCTTTGGTTTCCGTCCACGCGCGATGACACGCCGCAGCGAGCACGTCTGCTCGGCTCCCGCGCCGTCCGCAGCAGCGAGTACGCCGAGTGACCGACGAAGCTCCGCTACACTGCGGATGACTACGGGATGTCGATCACAACGACGCGCTGCTCATGAACGAGCCTCACCCCGGTGATCGTGAGGTCGAGGACTCCAGCGTGCATCGCAACCACCGCAGGGACGCGTTGCGGCCGTCTTCGCCTCGAGATGCCACTCACCTCGCGCAGTGGGAGCAACACACGCACAGCCGGGTTCGCACATTCATCTACGGCTTTTTGGGAGTGGGCTCCGCGCTGTTCGTCCCGATCCAAATCCTCGGAGGCCACCTGCTCCGCGGAGTCCTTTGCGTCATCGCAGCGCTCTGCCTCGGCTTGGCCTATCGCACGGCCGATACGCCCGCTCGCCATGCGATCGCGCTTGCGATCCTCATCGTGCTCAACCTGATGATCCTCGTCGTCAGCGTTGACATCGACGACCCGATGACGACCCAGCACTTGCTGGTGCTGTGCATGGTCTTTGTGCTGCTGGAGCGAGAACAATCGACCAAGCAGTGGATCGCGATCGCGTTCACGCTCGGCTTGCTAACGATCGAGCGGCCGCTCATTCGCGTCATGACCGTCGAGTCGCTCGACCTCGCCCAGGAGATCAGCCACGTCTTCTCCGACGTCCTCAGCGGCTTGGGAGCACTCGCGGTGCTCCTGTGGTTCACCCGCACACGCAACGACATGGTGGAGCTGGCCAACCAAGCAAACGTGGCCAAGAGCGAGTTCTTGGCCAACATGAGCCACGAGATCCGCACTCCGATGAACGGAGTGATCGGGATGCTGAACCTGCTGCGCGACACCTCGATGACCCACGAGCAACGAGACTACGTGCAAACCGCCACCCGCTCGTCGCAATCGCTGCTGAGCGTCATCAACGACATCCTCGATCTGTCCCGCGTGGAGGCGGGGCGGCTACAGCTCGAGATCCAGTCCCTGGATCTCCGGGTGACGATCGAGGAGGTGCTCGACGCGCTAGCCCCCCTCGCCGCACGCAAGGGCATTGAGCTCGCTCTGCGCTACCACTCGGACGTTCCGAGCCTCGTGCGCGCCGATCCGGCCCGGCTGCGCCAGGTGATGAACAACCTGGTGGGCAACGCGATGAAATTCACCACCGAGGGCCACGTACTGGTCACGGTAGAGCTCCTCGCAGACGACGATCACGATCACGCTCGTGGGCCCTACTTCGTGATCGCGGTCGAGGACACCGGCTCGGGGATCCCCGAGGATCAGCAAGCACTGATCTTCCACAAGTTCCACCAGGTCGACGGCTCGGCGACCCGGGCACACATGGGCACCGGGCTGGGGCTGGCCATCACGGCGCAATTGGTCGAGCAGATGGGAGGCCAGGTGCAGGTGCACAGCGAGCTCGGACGAGGGAGCACCTTCACCTTGACGGTGCCCCTCCCCCTGCAGGAGGAGCCTCTGACGCCAGACAGTCCAAAGAAGCTGCCGCCGGTGCAGCTAACGGGCCTGCGAGTGCTGGTGGTGGACGACCACGCGATCAACCGGCGGATCCTCGACGAGCAGCTCACGCGCTGGGGCATGCTCGTCCAGTGTGCATCAGGAGCCCAGGAGGCCGACCGTCAGCTACGACAGGCCGAACACGACGACGCTCCCTTCGACCTGGCGCTGGTCGACTACCAGATGCCCCTGCTCGATGGGATGCAACTGGCCGACACCCTGTCTGCGACCCTGAGACGCCCGCCGAAGTTCGTGCTGCTGACTTCCCTGAGCAAAGAGCTGAGCACCGTGTCGATCACCGCCGCAGGGTTCCGTGGCTACCTGGTCAAGCCGCTGCACATGCGGGAGGTACGAACCATGCTGATGCTGGTGTGGGCCCAGCGCAACGAGCCCGACGCCGAGCTGGTGACCCGCCATGGGGTCCATCGACACGCACCATCCCTGGAGGCCCGACCGCTGTGGGACGGCCGGGCCCGAGCGCTGGTCGTCGACGACAACGCCATCAATCGCAAGGTCGCCGCCCGAAGCCTGGAGAAGCTGGGGTGCGAGGTCCACACCGCCCGCGATGGCCGGGAGGCGGTGGCCCAGGTCGAAGCGCTCGAGTTCGACATCGTGTTCATGGACATCCAGATGCCCGACATGGACGGGTTTGAGACCACCGCGAGGCTGCGGGAACGCGAGGGGAAGATCCCAGGCCCGCGGCTGCCGATCGTGGCGATGACGGCCCATGCGATGGCGGGATATCGAGACCAGTGTCTGCGATCGGGGATGGATGACTACATCACCAAGCCGCTACGCTCGAGCGACATGGCACGAACACTGGGGCGATGGTGTGCCCAAGACAACGGCGACTCTGCATCCGGGACCAGCGGCGACCAAACACCGTCGCCCGCCGGCGCGCCGACACCGAGCGAAGACGCCGACGTCCGCACGGAGATCCAGGAGCAGCCCGAGTACCCGATGCTCGACCCCGAACAGCTGCACGAGGTGACCGACGGCGATCCAGAGGCAAGAGACGAGATGATCGAGCTGCTCCTGAGGTCGGGCACGAGCAACCTCGAGCGCGCCGAGCGTGAGCTACGCCGGAACAACGACAAGGAGGCCCGCAACGCCATTCATGCGCTCAAGGGAGCAGCCGCCACCTTGGGAGCGGCCGCGCTGGCTGAAGCGTGCCGAAAGGTCGAAGACCTACGCGCCGAGCAGCTGGCACCGGGGGTCGAGCAAGCCCGGGCGACGTTCGAGGCCTTCCGCGCTCACTACGGGCCGCAAACGTGATCACGCGCGACCGCGGCTTTGTCCGTCACGGATCGCCGAGCCGATGAGATGAGCCAGGCGAAGCGCCTCGGGGACGTGCCCCGTGTCGGTCAGTCGGGTCAGGGCGTCGTAGGTGCGATCGGGATCCAGGCCACACACCTGGAACACGAAGGGCGGCCGGCGATGGATCGGACCGGCTCGAGCAAGACGAGCCAACCTCCGCTCGGGGCGGGGCAGGTGGCGGATCGCTCGCTCCATGCCGACCAGATCGGGCATGCGCCGCATCACGGCCACGCACGGGCGCTGCACCGCATCGGCGAGGGCGGGCAGATCGACCACGTTGAGGCCCCCGAAGGCGATCCCATCGAGCAACACCACGTGCACCTGCGCCAGGTACTTGCTGTCCACGAGCATCTGGATCAGCCGATCGGTGGAGCCCCAGCCGTCCTTGCGGATCTGGCCCCAGAGCAAGCCCTCCAAGCGCGTTCCTCGACACACGACCCCGGCCAGATCGACCCGCGCTCCTCGGCGACGCACGAACGGAGCGTCGTCGAAGCCGATCGCCCGTAGCACCCGGGGAGATCGAGGGATCCGCATCGTCAGCAACGCCCTCGCCCTCGCCCGCGCCCGCGCCCGCGCCCGCGCCCGCGCCCGCGCCCGTGCCCGCAAAGACCACGAGCCGTGAGCACCAACAGCCACCACGCGTAGGTCCGGCCACCGAGCGGGTCACGCCCTTGGGCGGCCCGACAGGTGCAGCCCCCGTCGTCGTCCAGGCCTCCCAGCGGGACCCCGGGGCCGGTGCTCCCCTCGGTCGGGCCGGTGCTCCCCACGGGGATCACGGCCGTGCTGCTGCCCGAGGGGCCGATCGTATCGTCCGGACCACTCGAGCTGGTCGAGGTACCCGCGGGCTCGCCGGTCGAGCTTCCGCTGCTGTCCATGGGCTCGCCGGTGGTGCTGTCGCCGATCTCGCCCACGGTGCAATTGACCGTGCAACCGTCGGTATCGTCGTCGTTGCCGTCGTCGCACTCTTCGACCCCGGCCAGCACGAAGCCGTCCCCGCACGTCGCGTGAAGGCAGCTGCCCGGGCACGGATCGGTATCGTCGCGATTGCCGTCGTCACACTCCTCCACGCCCACCCAGATGATCCCGTCGCCGCAGCGAGCCGCCACGCAATCGCGCAGGCACGCGTCGGTGTCGTCGTCGTTGCCGTCGTCGCACTCCTCCACGCCCGCCCACGTATAGCCGTCCCCGCACGTCGCCTCCATGCAGTTGCCGGGGCAGCCGTCGGTATCGTCGCCGTTGCCGTCGTCACACTGCTCGACCCCGGCGCGCAAGAAGCCGTCGCCGCACGTGGCGGCCACGCAGGAGGTCAAACAGGCGTCGGTGTTGGCCATGTTGCCGTCGTCGCACTCTTCCATGCCCGCCCACGTAAAGCCGTCCCCGCACGTCGCGAACGTGCAGGAGCCCGGGCACTCGTCGGTGTCGTCGCCGTCGCCGTCGTCGCACTGCTCGGCGTCGTCGAGCATGCCGTTGCCGCAGCAGGTCACCGGCACCCGGACCATCGCCTCCACCACGCCCATGCCGTCATCGAGCTCGACCTCGAGGTACACCGCGCCGTCGTTGGTCAACGCCTCGTCGTGGACGGCGTTGGTGGCCTCGAGATCCACGACCATCCCGTCGCCGAACCCATTGCCCGTTAGATCGAGCTCGTCGACTCCGGTGGTGAGCAGCGCCACCGAGCTACCCGCCAGATCGGTCGGATCGCAGCCGAAGAACACGGTCTCGGTCGTCAGGCCGCCATAGCTCCACGCATGGATGATCCGCCCCGCATCGTTGACCGACAGCGCGCGCACCTGAGCCGAGCTGGTCAGCGTCACCCCCCCGACCACGTCCCCCTCACGCACGGCGATCACCCCGTTCACCGCGACGAACTCGTCCGAGCCAGTAGGCCCGTTGGTGTCCCCGCTCATTACGTACAGGCCCTGGTTGTTGATCGCCACCAGGTCGAACTCGTCCCAGTTGTCGCCGGTGCCGTTGGGCGTGTTCTCCTGGTGCAGCAGCGAGCCGTCGACCATGATGTGGCCGTCGTTGGTCGAGCTGCCCGTCTCCATGAACAGCTCGTGGATCCGGTGCGACTCGTCGGGAGACACGTCGTAGACCGAGTCGATGCCGATAGGCGCGCCGATCGTCAGGCCGTCGACCAGGTCACCCGAGGCCATCACCACCTGGATGTCGGCGGGCAGCGCCGTGGGGCTGCGGTAGAGCACCCGCTGCTCGGTAAAGCCCCCACCCGAGGTGTTGATCCCAGCCAGCCAGTAGACCGTGCCGTTGGTCACCATCGAGGGCCGGATCTGCAGCGTGGTCACCGTCCCGTCCGGATAGCCCGGGGCCGGATCTCCCTCGAGGGCCAGCAGGCCATTGTGGGTCCAGATCGCTTCGTTGCCGTCGACGTCGGGGCCGTAGACGAAGGCACCGCCGACCGCCGCCCCCATCGAAGACTCGGCCCCCGTCAGCACCGACATGATCTCGTTGCTGCCGAGCCACACCACCTGGTTGTCGACGAAGACGTAGGAATCGCCGTCGGTGAGCAGCCCGACGAACGCCACCGAACCATCGGCCAGCACGAAGGGAGGTCGCGTGGACGCGATCGGCAGGGGAGCACCCACAGGCGTGTCTCCGGCCTGGACCACCAGCTGGGCCGGGACGACCGCCGCCTCGACCGCGCGAGGCCCGAGCCCGAGCCCGAGCCCGACCGAGGGTAGAGCGAGCGCCGAGGCAACGACGAGGGCCGCGCGGCGGCGGAACGGCAAGGGCATCGAGCAAGCCATAGCCGCGTGAGGATATCGCGGGCGTCGACGCCGTTTACGTGGTCCAGGGCAACCAGCCCAGGGTGTACGTGGGCTCGGGCTGACCACGAACGCGCTGGAGCGCGCGCTTGGCCGGGGTGTACAAGCGGAAGAAACGCTCGACGGACCGACGCTGACGCGGCCGCAGCGGTGGCTCACCACAGATGAGCTTGGGATCGAGCCGGTCGCGATCGACAAAGCCGTAGACCGCGAGAACCTCGCGCTCCACTCGAACGCCGGCGGGGAGTCGAGGACCGAGCACGACGGCATCGAGGGGATCACCGTCGGGCGCCAGGGTCTCCTCGAGACACCCCTCGAGACACCCCTCAAGACACCCCGTGAGACACCCATAGTTGAACGGACTCGGCAGCGGCGAGATGAAATCGACCCGGCCGTCGGAGCGCCGCTTGACCATGCCGCCGCGGGGGATCTCGATGAGGATCGTGACCCGGGTCGCCGGCACGCGGAGCGTCTCGAACATCGCGAGACGAGGGTAGCAAACTCGCTCGAATGAGGCGGGGCAAAAAAGCCGCGCACCAGCGACGTCGAGCACCCGAGCTGCGTCATCCCGACCGCCCAAGGGTAGGGTCGCGACACACCGGCGCCCCCTGCCGGTGCATCGCGACCCAAGGTTGGTTCTCGCAGGTCTCGCAGGTCTCGCGAGCGTGGCGGTCGGGCCTACCGGTTGCCCTTCTTGGACTTCTTGCCCTTCTTGGACTTCTTGGACTTCTTATTCGACTTGCCCTTGCTGACCTTGCCCTTGCTGACCTTGCCCTTGCTGGCCGATGGGCCTTCGGATCCAGTCTGGTCGGCCGCGGCCATGGCCGCCCGGACCGTCTGCGGCATGTCGCCCGGCTCACCGCGGAACTTGTACTTGTTCTTGTTGGTGCTGACCCAGTGAGCGCTGCGCAGGTACACCATGGGGCGAGCCCCCGCGACCTTGGAGAAGGTCTTGACGAACTTGCCGTCGTTGGTCTTGAAGGTCTTGACGTAGGGGTCGATGACCTGCTCGCCGTTCTCGTCGACGAAGCACACGGTGACCGTGTAGTCCTTCTTCTTCTTGCCGCCCTCCCCCTCGAAGCGCACCGTATACTCGTCGGAGAGGATCTCGCGACCAACGAACAGGCGCTCGGTCATCAGGCCACCGTAGTAGGTGCGCTCGTGCGCCATACCGCGCGGGCCGATCTTGCCCGAGCCGGTGTTGGTGTCGTTGTACATCTTGGCGTACTTCTCGGTCTCGGCCTTGGCCTTCTCGTAGTCGTCGATGCACTTTTGCGCCTTGGCCTCGTCGATCTTGCCGTCCGACTTCGCCAGCTGCTTGCACACGCCCTTGGCGATCGTCGCGTTGAAGGTCTTGAGGTTGGCGGTCAGGCCCTGCCAGGTGGACTTACAGGGGGCCGCGTCGGCGGGAGTGGCGATCATGGCCGTGAGGGCGAACGCGGTGGAGGCGATGGCGATCTTGAACATAGGGGCTCTTCCTTTGGGGCCGCCTTGGCAGCGGCGCTGGACAAGAGCACCGTGGGAGTGGATCGGATCACGGAAAAATCGATCGAAGATCGTGCGAGCGGGAACGAGCAAGCGCGCCGATCAAATGTGAACGACACGCCCCCACGCCAGTCGCAACGCTCAGGGAGCTCGATGCTCCTCCAGCCACTGCTCGATCTCCCGCCGCTCGTCCGGATACTCCCCCTCGGCCTGCGCATACGAGCGCAAGGCATCCTCGGCGAGCACCAGCGCCTGGGCTCGCTCGCCGGCGGACCCCGCGGATCCCCCCAAGATCTGGGCGAGCAGGAAGGCGGCCGCCGCCCGGGCCTCGCGGGGGATATCGTCCTGCTGCCGTCGAGCCCACGCATCCTCGGCCAAGGTTCGCGCTTCGTTCGTCCGGCCCATGTCGAGCAACACCGCGGCGAGACCGGACCGCGCGTCGGCCACGAAGGGATGGTCGGCCCCCAATGCCTCGATCCACGCCGACAGCGCCGATCGAAACTCCGCCTCGGCTCGTTCGTGCTTGCCCTGCTCGTGCAGGAGATTCGCGAGATTGTTGCGCACAAACGCGACATTCGAGTGCCGAGGGCCCAGCACCTTCTCGAACAGCGACAACGCGGCCCGATACTCGGCCGCCGCCTCCTCGGGCTTCCCTTGCTTTTGCAGCACGAGGGCCAGGTTGTGCCGCAGCTCGGCGACCTGGGGATGCTCGGGATCCAACGCGCCCACCATCAAGGGCAGCGTCTGCCGATACTCGGCCTCCGCCTCCTCGTACTTCCCTTGCTTTTGCAGCACGGCCCCGAGGTTGCTTCGCACCACGCTGACATCGGGGTGCCCGGGCCCCAGCGCCCGCTCGAGCAACGACCGCACCGCCCTCATCTGGGTCTCGGCCTGGCCGTACTTGCCCTGGCCTATCAAGGCCGTGGCCACGTTACCCCGCGCCGCAGCCACGTCGGGATGCTCGGGACCCAGCACTCGCTCGAGCAACGACGACGCGGCTCGAGCCTCCACCTCCATTTGTGGATACTTTCCTTGCTCGAGCAGCAACATAGCGAGGCTATTGCGCAGCACCGCGACCTCGAGACGGTCGGGACGGCTCTGCCCAAGCCACAACGACAAGGCCGCACGAAGCTCGATCTCCGCCTCCGCGTAGTCCCCATGCCCTCGCAGGGCCTCCGCCACGAACCTTCGAGCTATCGCTTCCTCCAAAGGGTGCCCCCGAGACGAGCCCAGCACCAGCGACCGAAGCAGCAGCGCAGCCTCGGGCCGCTGCTGCCGGAGCCCAACGACATAGAGCAGTACTCGGGAGGCAGAGGCCACCACGTCCCGCTGCTCCCACTGCAGGGCGAGATCGAGCGCATAGGCGAGGGCTGCTTTGGACTGCTCGTATTGGCCGAGCCGCTCGAATACCTGACCTCGCGCGAGCGCGAGCTCGGCCTGCACCGGCCCGTACTCGACGCCCACCAAGGCCTGCGTTGCGGACTCCACCTGCTCGCGCGCATCCTCGTAGAAGGCCGCTCTTTGCAAGCTCCTGGCTCGCGCCAAGTACCGCCGTGCCTGCTCCACCGCCTCCACCTCGGACTCCATCGGAGGCTCGACCTCCGCCTCCAGCGCCTGGGTATCCGCACAACGCGACAGCGGCATCAGGCCCCCCACCAGCTTGTGAGCCCGGTTGGTCACCTCGACGCCCGAATCGGCGAGCGTATTGACCGTGGCCTCGAGCTCCACCGCCGCCCGAGCCAAGCACTGCACGCGAAGGTCCTGCATTCGAGGGGATTGCTCACCCCGCACCACCGTCGCTTCACAAGCCTCGGTGTACATGGCGATCCAGGAGTCCGTATAGGAATCGAGCTCCCGCTGGGTCCGCTCCCAGACCTGGGTCGCATACGAGCGGCCTACCACGAGGATCGAGGCTTCGACCTTCGCGCGTCGGGTGTCGTTCCAGATCCCCGACAGTTGCTGCGGGGCGCCGCTGCATCGCTGCGCTCGGGCCTGGATCCAGGCATACACCCCCGCCCCGCCCAAGCCCAGCACGGCGACACCCGCCAGTCCCCAGAACCAACGGTAGCGACCGCGGGCGGGGCTCCACGACAGCGCCGATAGCAGTGCGTCCATCGACGGCCAGCGATCGTCGGGCGCGGGCGACAGCCCCCGCACGATGGCCTCTACGATCGGCTTGGGGGTGGAGGGCTTGGGCCACGAAGGCGGCCCGTGCTCGTTGAGGGCTCTATCTGGAAACGGCGGCTTGCCGCACAATCCCTCCCACAACGCGACACAGAAGGCGTACTGATCGGCGGCCGGAGTCAGCGTCTCACCACGATGCTGCTCGGGCGCCATGTACCGCGGCGTCCCCATGATCGCCCCCGCCTCGGTCAGCGCCGGTCGTTCAGAGCCGCCGGGCGAGGATCCGTCCGCCGAGACTGCGTCACTCGACGACACGGAATCGATCGATCCAACACCGAACTTGGCCAACCCGAAGTCGGTGACCTTGACGCGGCCATCATCGGCAACCAGCACGTTGCTCGGCTTGAAATCACGGTGTAGCAGCCCCGAGGCGTGCGCCTTTGCGAGCCCGCGTCCCGCCGCCCCAAAGACCTCGACGATCACCGGCCAGTCACGCCGCTGGGCCCTGAGCCAAGCTCTCAGGGTCTGCCCGGCGACGTACTCCATCACCAACACCACCTCGCCGCCGGGACGCTCCTGCACGTCGTACACCGAGACCACGTTGGGGTGAGACAGCTTGGCCATCGCCCGGGCCTCCACCACGAGCCGCGACGTGGCTTGGTCATCGAGGGTGTTGCCGTGCAACGTCTTGAGGGCGACCTCTCGCTGGAGCTTGGGATCGTAGGCTCGCAGCACCCGACCCATGCCGCCCCGGCCGATCTCCTCGAGCACCACGTAGCGAGAGCCCGTCGTGCCCGTGCGCGTACGGACCGGGCCTACGGTCCGGGAGGACGAGAGATCCTTGGTCTCGTCATTGGACACGTCGGACCCGACTCGAGTCCTGGCCGCCGATCCTGGCTGCCGATCCATTGCTTCCATCCGCTTAGAGTCTCTCGCAGTAACGACGGAGGAAGCGCTCGCGCGGGCGGTTCGTTTTGGTTCCAACGCGAATGCCAAGACCGAGATCGCGCTGGCGATGGATCCTACGGGGTGACGATGACGCGATTGCGCTCGACGAGCCCGACGGCTCACCATGCGGCCGAATGCATGCTCACTGCAAAATTCTTCGCGATCGTCTACAACTCGAACACCGGTGAGATCCAACGGTTGCACCTGCCCGACTCCGAGCCGGTCACCGTGCTACCCCGCAGCGCCAACGTGCACTTCGACCCGGCGACCACGACGCTGGGCGCCGTGTATAGCAACGTTGACAATGACGCGGATCTCCACACGATCACCGTCGAGACGCTCTGCCCCGAGGATTGGGTCGACTAACGGCGGGTGCTCGGGAACCACGAACCCCACCGCCTCCACAGCTCCATCGGCGACGTCACGCCCCGCGGACCCGACTGCCGGGCGCTAGACGGCGATCTGGACGCTCCGTGACCTACGTCTCGAAGCAGCCCGCGAACCGCGACGGCTTCATCGCGCAGCCTCGGCCACGCTCCCGCGTTCAATCCCCTCATCACCCACCGCCTCCGTGCGCTGGACTCCAACCCCCGTCGTCCGGTTTCCGCTGACCGGCCAGTGCCCAAAGCCGCACGCGACGCGGAGTCCTCGCTTCGCGCAGGCGTCACTCGGTCTTCGATGGCTCCGTCCCCACGACCGATCGTTGGCGCGGACCTCGCTGAGCTTCGGGTTCAGTGCCCGCGACCGGTCGTGCGGGTGTCCCCGGCCACCGGCATCGCCCCGGCGGAGAAAAGTGTTTAGAAATACAAAAGAAATTAGTAATCTTCGGGCTCTCGCCTCACGACTTCGACGAGCCGATCATGAGCCTCTACAAGGACTATCTCAACCAGATCGAAGCACGCAAAGGCCACGGGCTGCATCCCAAGCCGATCGAAGACGCTGAGCTCGTCGAAGCGCTGATCGCCCAGATCAAGGATGCCCAACACGAGCACAGGGCCGATTCCCTTCACTTCTTCATCTACAACACGCTTCCCGGCACGACCAGCGCCGCCGGCGTCAAGGCTCGGTTCCTCGAGCAGATCATTCTGGGTACGCAGGTCGTCCCGGAAATCACGCCGACCTTTGCGTTCGAGCTGCTGTCGCACATGAAGGGCGGACCGTCGGTCGAGGTGCTGCTGAACCTGGCTCTTGGTGATGACCAGGCGATTGCCCTCGCGGCCGCAGGAGTCCTCAAGACGCAGGTCTTCTTGTATGAGGCCGACACGGATCGTCTGGAGCAGGCCTACCGCGGTGGCCATGCCATCGCCACCGACATCCTCCGTAGCTATGCGAATGCCGAGTTCTTCACGGAGCTCCCTGCCGTGGACGAGATCATCGAGGTCGTGACCTACGTGACGGCGGTCGGTGACGTGTCGACCGACTTGCTGTCCCCGGGCAGCGATGCTCACTCCCGGTCGGACCGCGAGCTGCATGGTCAGTGCCTGTTCGAGCACGACAAGGACGCGCAGAGTGTGCTCCTGTCCCTCAAAGAGCAACACCCGGACAAGCGGGTGATGTTGGTGGCCGAAAAAGGCACCATGGGGGTCGGCTCGTCGCGAATGTCCGGCGTGAACAACGTCGCGCTATGGACGGGCATTCAGGCCAGTCCTTATGTGCCATTCATCAACATCGCACCGATCGTGGGGGGGACCCATGGGATCTCGCCGATCTTCTTGACCACGGTGGGCGTGACCGGTGGGATCGGCATCGATCTGAAGAACTGGGTCAAGAAGCTCGATGACAATGGCGAGGTCATCGTGGACGAGGACGGCGAGCCCGTCCTCGAGCAGGTCTTCTCAGTGGACACGGGCACCGTCCTGACCATCAACACGAAGACCAAGAAGCTCTACAACGCGGATGGTACGCAGGAGCTCTGCGATATCTCCTCGGCCCTGACTCCACAAAAGCTCGAGTTCATTCGCGCCCAGGGCTCGTACGCGGTCGTGTTTGGCAAGAAGCTCCAGACCACGGCCGCCGGCATCCTCGGCATCGACATGCCTCCGGTCTATGCGGCCTCCAAGGAGATCTCGCACGAGGGGCAAGGCCTGACGGCGGTCGAGAAGATCTTCAACAAGAACGCGGTGGGCGTGCCCCCCGGAACGGTGCTCCACGCCGGCTCGGATGTTCGGGTCAAGGTCAACATCGTCGGGTCGCAGGACACGACGGGTTTGATGACCTCCCAAGAGCTGGAGATGATGGCGGCGACCGTCATCTCACCGACGGTGGATGGCTCGTACCAATCAGGGTGCCACACGGCGTCCGTTTGGGATCTCAAGGCTCGGCAGAACATCCCCAAGCTGATGAGCTTCATGAACCGGTTCGGCCTCATCACCGCGCGGGATCCCGAGGGGGTGTATCACCCCATGACTGACGTCATCCACAAGGTCCTCAACGACATCACGGTGGACGACTGGGCGGTCATCATCGGCGGCGACTCCCATACTCGGATGTCCAAGGGGGTCGCGTTTGGTGCGGACTCCGGGACCGTCGCGCTGGCGCTAGCGACCGGTGAGGCGACGATGCCGATCCCGCAGTCGGTCAAGGTGACGTTCAAGGGCACCCTCAAGGACCACATGGACTTCCGCGACGTCGTCCATGCCACCCAGGCCCAGATGCTCCACGAGTTCGGAGAGAACGTCTTTCAGGGCAAGGTCATCGAGGTTCACATCGGGACTCTGCTGGCGGACCAAGCCTTCACCTTTACCGACTGGACGGCCGAGATGAAGGCCAAGGCGTCGATCTGTATCTCGCAGCCGGAGACGTTGATCGAGTCCTTGAAGATCGCGGCGGGTCGCATTCGGATCATGATCGACAAGGGGATGGACAACGAACGGCAGGTACTGAGGGGGCTGGTCGAGAAGGCACAGGCTCGGATGGCACAGCTCCAGTCGGGGGACAAGCCCGCGCTGGCTCCGGATGCCAATGCCAAGTACTCCGCCGAGTTCGTCGTCGATCTCGACGAGATCATCGAGCCGATGATCGCCGATCCCGACGTGCACAACGACGATGTCTCCAAGCGATACACGCACGACACCATCAGGCCGATCTCCTACTACGGCGGCACCAAGAACGTCGACCTCGGGTTCGTGGGGTCGTGCATGGTGCACAAGGGAGACATGAAGATCATCTCCCAGATGCTTCAAAACATCGAGCGGCAGCAAGGGACCGTGACGTTCAAGGCACCTCTGGTCGTCGCACCGCCGACCTACAACATCGTCAACGAGCTGAAGGAAGAAGGCGACTGGGCCGTCTTGCAGCGATACTCCGGCTTCGAGTTCAACGACGCCTCTCCCAAGAGCACGGCTCGTACCAAGTACGAGAACATCATGTACCTCGAGCGACCGGGCTGTAACCTGTGCATGGGCAACCAGGAAAAGGCCGAGAAGGGCGACACCGTCATGGCGACGTCGACCCGCCTGTTTCAGGGGCGGGTGGTCGCCGACAGCGAGGACAAGAAGGGGGAATCCCTGCTGGCCTCGACGCCCGTGGTCGTGCTCTCGACGATCCTGGGTCGCACGCCGAACATGGATGAGTACATCTCGGCGGTCGAGGGCATCAACCTCACCAGCTATGCGCCGCCCGCTGAGCTCGACTCGCGGACCAGCCCGATCGTGCGGATCTCCCGGCCTGCTTCATAGCCGGTGAGCGCTCATGACCGTCTGATAGCTCTGCGCGAGCTTGGCGTGCAGGAGATCATCGCCGCTTCGCGTGATCTCGTCCGTCGGTCGAGGCTTCATCGAGAGCTCCCGCAGCGTGGCACGGCAGCCGTCAGTCGCGGTGTCGCGGCATCGGGCGTCCTGCTCACCAAGGACGGTGAGCAGCTGCTCCTCGGTGGCAGACAGCACCTCGTGCTCGTTGACGTGCACCTCGGGTCGCTGACAGAAGCTGCGAAAGAACACGAACAGATCGTCGAGCGCGGGATAGATGTGATCTAGTCGCAGGAGATCCCGAGCGCTTTGCTCGAAGTCGGCTTGGGCTGAAGCCTGTCGCACCCAGGACCGAAAGATCGAGACGAGCAACGCCTCGTCCTGCGTGAGATCCGAGAATCCGAGGGGAGAGGGAGCGTGATCCATGGTTTCTGGCTTGCTGGAGTGGGGACGAAGAGGCGCTAGCGGCCAGAAGCTGGCAGTCTAGCGGCGGGATGATAATGACTATCATTATCATCCCGCCGGTTCAACGGGCACGTCGCAGACGGCTTGGCCGTAGCGATCGTCGCACCACGGACAGGCCCCCTGCGACCCGTGCGTCACCGCGAGCACGACCCTCCCTGTGACCCCCGCCGACCTAGAGCGGCAGCCGAGTCACCACGAACGGCGGCTCTGGGTCGGCCGGATCGATCCCGATCAGGTGGTCGAGCTGGCCCTCACCGACCCAGATGTGGTCGTCCACCTGCGCGATCGTGGTGGGGACGTCGTAGCCATCCGCGACGACCTCCACGGTCGCGGTGTCGCCGCTCAGCTCGATCCGTGAGACGGCCCCGAGGTCGCCCTCCACGACGAGCAGCTGACCGTCGCCGATCCACTCGAGCCCGTCGGGCGCGGCCAAGGCGGTCTGACCCAGCGCGATCGCGGTGACCGAGCCCGCCAAACCGTCGGGCTCGATCGCGATCCGGTGCAGCTCTCCTTGGGCGTAGTTGACGACGTAGAGCGAGGAATCACCGTCGAACGCGATGCCGTTGAGCCCAAATTCCCCCTCGCCCACCGCGAAGTCGGGATCGGTTGCCCAGGTTTGGACCGGGCTGTCGCTGAGGATCTCGGCGGCGGGCACCCGCACGACCCGGGCCGCGGCCGAGTCGGTGGCGTATACGTTGCCTTCGTCGTCGAACGTTAGATCGTTACAAAAGCCCGGACCCTCGAAGGCATGGCGGCCCAGCAGGGCTCCGTCGGCCAGGTCGAGCATGTCGATGCTGGGCGGCGTGGCGAAGGTGAAGTCCGAGTTGCAGACCACCAGGGTCGCGTTGCCCTCGTCGACGATGAGCCCGACCGGGTTGGTCAGCGTGCCCCCGGCGGGGACGAGCTCGTCGACCTCGCCGGTGCATGGGTCGGCCATCACCACCGCGCCGGTGGCGAGGCTGCCGATGTAGAGGTGACCGGCCGCGTCGGCGGCCACCCCCTCGGGATAGAAGGTATCGCCAGGCAGCTCGATGGCGTCGACGTCACAGGCCACTGCTCCGGTCGACTCGGTGTCGGACTCTCCGTCCGTGGTGTCCATGGCGCTGGTGCTGGAGCCGGGCTGTTCAGTCACGCCCGAGGTGCTGGCATCGGGATCGCCGGTGGTGGAATCGCTCGTGGTCTCGGAGGCTGCCTCGGTGGTGGTCCCCTCCTGGTCGGGATCGCTCGAGGGGTCCGCGTCTGTGCACGCCAGCGAGACCAGCCCGAGGGCTCCTGTCAGGGACATTCGAGCGACGAAGGAAGAGATGGAGCGCGCGGTGTCACGGGTCATGGAAAGAGGCATGCGCCTCGCGATGCCATGATTCAAATCAATGAATGTCACTGTATTATGAGAATCTCTCATGACAGTGCTCTCCGACGACGGCGCCCTTCACCTGGCCGATATCAACCTCAACCTGCTGGTCGCCCTCGACGCGGTGCTCGACGCAGACACGGTCACGGCCGCGGCCCGCCGGATCGGAGTGACCCAGTCGGCCATGAGCCACTCCTTGCGTCAGCTGCGGCAGCTGCTGGACGACCCGCTGTTGGTGCGGGGCGCCGGAGGCCTGGTGCCGACGCCCCGGGCACAGTCGCTGCGCCTGCCGATCCGCCGGGCCTTGCTCGATCTCCAGCACGCGTTGCGAACCCCCCCGTCGTTCGAGCCCGCCACCGCGAAGCGTCGCTTTCGCGTTGGGGCCGGCGACTACATCGCGTATACGATGCTGCCCACCCTGGCCGAGACCTGTGCGGCGACCTCGGGCATCGAGCTGGACGTGGTGCCCTTCCTCCCGGTCGATCGCCCCCGGCTGAGCACCGGCGAGATCGACCTGGGGATCGCCGCGTTCGTGCCTCCGCTCCCCGGGGTGCGGCGCGCGCCCGTGCTCACCGACCAATTCGCCTGCCTGGTGCGACGGGGTCACCCGAAGGTCCGCCGCCGCCTCACGCTGCGACAGTTCTTGCGCCTGCCCCACGTGCTGATCAGCCCGACCGGTCGCGGGACGAGCCAGATCGACACCCAGCTTCGCAGCCAGGGCCTGGAGCGGAGGATCGCGATACGGATCCGTTACTTTCTCGCCGCCGCCATGGTGGTCTCCCGCAGCGATCTGGTGCTCACCGCGCCCCGGCGCCTCGGCGAGCTCTTCGCCGAGCACTTCGCGGTCGAGCTCCATGAACCTCCGATCGAGCTGGCCCCCCTGACGCTGGAGATGCTGTGGCACGAGCGCTATGAGGCGGATCCCGCCCACCGCTGGCTCCGAGAGCAGATCCGGGCAACGAGCGGGGATCGGGCGGCTTGAGTCACACGCACGACCGACCTGCGGTAGACGATGGTGTGCCCGATGATCCCCTCGCGCTCTATATCGCCGCTCCGTCCAGCGTCCGCGTGATCGATGTCTCCCCGCCCTCGTGGATGGTGGAGATGATCCTGCACGAGAAGGGCGTGAGCTACGAACGCCACGCCCTGGCCTTCGACCGCGGGGAGCACCGCCGGCCCGAGATCCTCGCCCTCAACCCCCGCGGCACGATCCCCATCCTGGTCAGCCAGGGCCAGCCGGTCAGCGAGACCTTCGCGATCCTCGACTACCTCGAGCGCACCCAGCCCGCGCCAGCCCTGCTGCCGGCGCCCGACCGACCCGCGGCGCTGGCCCGCGCCCTGACTCGGCTGCACGAGACGGCCAACCTCAAGAACGCCGGGATGGCCCTGTTCGCCTATCTGATGCGCACCCCGAAGGACGCGGTCGATCCGGCCACGCTGTCCGAGCACCGCAACGGGCTGCTCGGCGAGCTACGGCGCATGGACGATGCGCTGGCCGACGGGGCCTACCTCGCGGGGGACGATCCGACCCTGGCTGATTTCGCGGCGCACGCGTATGTCGCGACCGCGCGCTACCTGGGGCTCGACCTCTCGGCGCTCCCGCGGGTCGCCGCCCACCACGAGCGCATGGCAGCCCGACCTGCGATCGCGGAGACCCGCTCCGAGGCCTGGGTCGACGGAGGGCGCCGGCGGCTGGCGGGGGTGGTGCAGTAGATGCGGT
>JBCCWC010000133.1:0-41961 GCA_039194325.1 Myxococcota bacterium | reverse complement strand
CCTTGGGTGTGGTGCCCTCAAAGGGGCGCACTCCGTACAGGGCCTCATACAGCGAGACGCAGAAGCTGAACTGGTCGCCTCGCGCATCGACCGGGTCTCCGAGCATCTGCTCGGGCGGCATATAGGCGAGCGTACCCACCACCACCCCGGTCTGTGTCAGCCGCTCGGCCACCCGCCCCGTGGTGCGACTGCTGTCGGAGGACGTGATCTTGTTCTTGTTTCGCTGCCCGTCGGTGCTCGGGTCGGCGGCGGTGCGGGCCAGGCCAAAGTCGAGCACTCGGGCTCGTCCCTTATCGTCGATGACCACGTTGCTGGGCTTGAAGTCGCGGTGCACCAGCTCTTGCTCGTGGGCCGCGGCCAGGCCGGCGCCGGCTTGCCGGTAGACCCGCACGCAGCTTCGCCAGCTGGGCCGCGAGGGCTGTCGCTGCCAGGTGCGCAAGGTTTGGCCCTGGACCAGCTCCATCACCACGAAGGTCTGCCCGCGATGCTCGCCCACCTCGTACACCTGGACCACGTTGGGGTGGGACAGCTGGGCCATGACGCGAGCCTCTCGGACCAGGCGGGTTTGTTCTTGTGACTCGAGGTCACGACGGAGGACCTTGAGGGCGACCTGGCGGCTCAGCTTGGCGTCGAACGCCCGGTACACCCGGCCCATCCCGCCTTGGCCCAGGGTATCGATCACCACGTAGGGTCCCACTTGGGTGCCAGTGGCCGGGCCATGGGGCATGGGCTCGGGCGATCTCCACTCGGATACACCGAGCGCGTCCCCGGCACTGGCCTCGCGTTGCGACTGGGGGGTTCCGATGGGGCGCGTAGTCACGTCCATCAGCTCGGTCACTAGGCGCCCTCCCGCGAATATCGTGTATCTGCCACCTGCTCATCACTCTACCACCATGGAGTCGGCGCGGCGACGATCGGCGCACGATAGGTTCGCCCTCATCATTGCGCGCGTAGACGACGAAATCGCTCGCAAACCGCATGACGGTGCCTCTCGCCGATCATTCGTCGCCACGCGCCCTTGGGGTTTTGGGGTCGACGGGACTCAGAAGGTGTCGGGGGCGCGAGCCCGTGGGTCCGTGGGCTCGTGCCCCCGAACTCTAGTCGTGGCCAAGGTCTTTCATGGTCGCGATCCAACCGTAACCCGAGCCGGCGAGACTCGGGTCACCGTCATGAGCGCTGCCGTTGATCGCACTCGCTGGGCCCTGCGCCCGTTTCCCCGCACGCTCGAGGAGATCGCCACCATCGCCCGGCACGGTGACTGCCGCCTCTACGCTCAGGTAGAGCTCACCGCGGGCTGGGGGGACGTGTTCTTCGACGGCGACACGCTGATCCACGCATGCGTGGGCTGGGCGCTGGGGCGCCGCGCGGTGCTGCAACTGCTGGAGGCCGAGCCCTTCGTGGGGGCTCAGCTCCACTGGCACGCCACGTCGGCGCTCATCACCGTCGGTCAGACCTGGCCGCGACTGAGCATCGACCTGGCGTGGGCCGCAGGTCACCGCCCGCTTGGCCACCGCGCGTCTCGAGGTCCGCAATCAAAGAGCGCCGTGAGCCCTGGTAGGGCACACGGCGCAGTGTCACGATGACCGACGTGACGTCGCTGGGCGAGCGGCTGGGCTAGCGCACCGCTAGTTCACCCCGCACAGCGGGTCGTCCTTGTCGCACACGTCGATCTTGTTGCGGGGCTTGTCCTTGGGCTCTTCGGGGACCTCTTCCTCCTCGCTCGGGCCCTCGCCGGCGACCTTCTTGGGGGTGATCGTGAACGCCAGGGCCATGCCGCCCTCGATCCGCAGCACCTCCCGCTTCTTGACCTTGGCGTCGAAGCTGTAGGGCGCCACGATGGCCTCGCCGTCGCGGTCGTAGCCGACGGTCAGCACGACCACCTTGTTCTTCTTGTTGTCACCCTTGCGGTCGACCTTGAGCATGAACTGGTGGCTGGACCCCTCGGCCTTGATCTCGAGCGAATTCTCGACGCCGAAGTCGACGGTGAAGTTGTCTTCGGGCTTGACCACCCGACCCGACTCGAGCTTGATCTCAATCTTGATCTGGGCGACCTCGTGCGCGCCTTCAGCCTGCGCGACTGCGTCCCTCTCGGCTGCACTGACAGCGGACGGACCCAACATCAAACCGAAAGCCACGAGCACCGCGCCCCAGCGTGCCCCCTCTACGCTCATCATGAATGCATGGTGACGACATGGCCGCCGCTATGCAAGTAAAGACGACCGGCTAGGGGCGGTTGACCTAGGCGGGGAGAAAAAAGCGTAAGGATCCTCGGGGTTGGTGGACGATCCTTGGGGCTGGTGAAGGATCCGGCCCGCGGCGTCCATTCAAAAAACGGAGCTGTCAATTCTTTACGCCGCGTCATGGCGTCCGGTGAACGCTTCGCGGGGTGGAACTGTCAATTCCTTTACGTGGTGTCGATGCGTGCAGTGCAAAGCGGCACCGGTCATCGTGGCGGCGCCAGACGCCCGCACCCAGACGCTCGCACCCAGACGCCCGCACCCAGACGCCCGCACCCAGACGCATGCGCTCAGGAGTGCTTGTGGATCTCTGCGTCGAGCTTCTTGTCCATCGCGTCGAGCTCCCGCATCCGTCGCTCGAAGTCGCTGTCGGCACTGAGCGCCTTGTGCTCCTTGCCGCCCTCGATGGCCCGGTCGGCGCCCATGAACAGCCGGTAGCCCACGTAGCCCGCCCCCGCGAGCACCCCGAGGACGAGCAGCGGCTTGAGCACCGCGAGCACCAGACCCACCGCGGCGAGCCCGCCAAGCCCGATCAGACCCAGCTTGATGATCGGCCACGCGACGCTGCTTTGCTCCTCGGCCATGCCCCGAGCATAGAGCGTGCGGGCCAGCGGTCCAAGCCGGTGCCCAGCGTTCGGGTAACGCGACCGGTCACGCCCACCGAGCGCCACTTTGGGGCCTCCAAGCCGGACCCGGGACGCGAGCGACGTTCACGACGCCGCCCGCGTGCCCGGGCCATCGACGATGCCTCCATAGCGATGGAGCGCGCTTGTCCGCGTTGTGACCGACGGAGTTGCCCTCGCCGCCCTGCGCGATCGGCGGAAGCGCTCGCCATCGGCTATCATGATCGAGCGCATGCCCTGGAGCAGACCGCCGCGACGATGACCTCCGGCGAGTATCTGCTGTGGGAGAGTCAGCAGACCGAGCGCCACGAGTTCCATGATGGCGAGGTGTTCGCGACGGTTGGGGGCAGCCCCCGTCACAACGCGCTTTGCGCGGCGATCATCCGCGACCTGGGCGTGGCGGTGCGTGGGACTGGATGCCGGGTGCTGACCTCGGACCAGCGGACCGCCTCCGTCCCCGGCAAGCACTTCGTCTACGCCGATGCGAGCCTCGTGTGTGGCCCCATCGAGCTCGCCGAGGGGACCACCGACGTGCTCGCCAATCCTCGCGCGGTCTTCGAGGTGCTCTCGCGCAGCACCGAGGCCTACGATCGCGGCGACAAGTGGGCCACCTACCGTCGAATGCCGTCGCTGTCCGACTACCTACTGGTCTCCGTCGAGCGTCCTCGCATCGAGTGGTTCCAGCGCCAGGGCCAGCGATGGTCCTACGACGTCGTCGAAGACGGCGGTCGGATCACCCTGGGCGAAGGCTTCGAGCTCGAGCTCGACCTGCTCTACGAGGGGATCTTCGAGATCTCCGGCGGTTGATCCGTCGGGCGAGGATCGGGTGCGGTACGCTGCGAGGGTGTCGCGATCCCGAGCGCCCGTGAGCATCCCGCGATCTTTCCGTCTTCGTGGGTCGCGAGGGATCGGGCTCGTCGGGTTTCTCGTCGTGCTCGCGTGTCACCGGGGCTCGGGTTCCGCCACTCCGTCCGAGCCCGAGCCTGAGCCTGCAGAAGGTCCTGTTGCGCAGCTCCCGACCTTTCCCATCCACGAGCCTCCGCCCACTCCGCTCGATCTGAGCCCCGACCCGCTGCCCGAGGGGGTGGTGGCCGCGGTCGACGGTGAGCCGATCTTCGAGGTCGAGCTCGAGCGTCTGGTGCAGGCCGCGATGGTGGCGGCTGGGGTCGAAGACCCCATGGCGGTTCGCACTCAGGTGTTGATCGATCTGGTCGAGCGTCGCTTGCTGCTCGCCAAAGCCGACCAGATGGACATCCGCGCTACCGAGGACGAGGTGCAGCACGCCATCGACGAAGTGGCCACCGCCAGCGGCGTGAGCACCGAGCAGCTACGAGAGGAGATCTCCCAGGCCGGGTGGACCTGGGACGACTACTACGAGGATCTCGTGGCACAGATCGTCGAGCACAAGGTCCTCAGCATTCATGGGATCTACCCTTCGGCGTCGCTGGATCCGGAGGCGGTCGCTGCCCTGCGCTCGCGGTTCTTGGGCTGCCTGCGGGCGCGCGCCGAGGTTCAGGTGGGCGATGACTCCCTGCAGATGCCCGACAACCCCTTTGCGCTGGTCGCTGAGATCGCCGAGCTTCGTTTTACTGGCGACCTGGGCGTGCCCGAGGACGAGCTGCGTTCCGTGGCCATGGAGGCGGCCAAGACCCGCATGCGCCTGTGCGACGCGCTCACCAGCGCCGAGCTGGCCGTGCAGGAGTTCTACTTCGAGCGGGGGTATCTCGACGCCGATATTCAGATCCCCTGGCCGGTCGAGCCGAGCTCGCCGGTCAACCTCGAGGTTCGGGTCACCGCCGGGCCGCTGCACCTGGTGGGCAAGATCTCCTTCGATCAATCCGCGATCCCGCGGCGCAAGCGGCTCGACACCCGGGAGCTTCGCAAGCGTGTGGCCGCGTACGTGACCGAGGGCGACGTGGCCGTCTTATCGACCATGCAGGCGATGAGCGCCGAGCTAAGCGGGGTGTTCGAGCGCGAGGGGCTCGGCATGGTGGACGCGAAGGTCAAGCGCAAGGAAGGGAAGAAGACCGTGCGGATGAACATCACCTATCGGCTGCGGGGGCGCGACGGTTGATGCTGCTGCGGTGATCGTTTGTTTGGCCTGTCGCCATCGGGCGTGAGGCTGGTCATCGCCCATGCGATCAGCGCCGTTGGCGCAACTCCATAGGGATCAATTGGGCCTGGCGCGGTGCTCTACGAGATTCGGCTACCATCCCGCCCATGCCGCCTCGCCTCAAAGCAGTGAGCGTGCGTCACTATCGGTGCTTTGCACAGGAGTTTCGGCTTGAGCTGCGCCCGCTGACCCTGATCTACGGGCGCGACAATGCTGGCAAGAGCGCTGCGGTGCGGTTGATCGGGCTGCTGGCCGACTCGGTGCGAGATTCGGCTCGGGCACCGCTCGACTTTGGCGGTGAGGCTGGGGGAGGTGCGAGCTTCGACGATATCCTGTGGAAAGGAATTCCTGAGGACGAAAGACCGATCATATGGCTGACCCTCGAGTGGGAGGAGGCCGGGGAGCAAGCCCGTCATCAGCTTAACCTCAAAAAGGGGCTCATCGGAGACATCCGTGATCTCAGCGCGCGCGAGGCAGTGCAAAAAGGAGACCGCGCTCTACAAGATATGGATCTCGATCCGCTCTTTGCGGACATCGCTCCCGAGGTTCGTGAGCTGCTGCGCGGTGGTTTTGTCGGGCTTGCGGGGGCGTTTTCGGACGATGGCGCGGTCGACGAAGAATCGTTTCGTCGCGACGTTCCTACGCGGGAGCGAGCCAAGCTGCTCGATTCCTTACTCGACAGGCTTTGAGTATGTCGTCGCAGACCTTGTTCGATAATCCTACGACCGCTCGCCTCCAACAGGTGATCGAGTCCATTGCGAATGGTGAATTGCTCTTCCCCGCGTTTCAGCGGCCATTCGTGTGGCGCGACAGCCAGCGCTTGAGGTTGCTCGACAGCATCCTCAAAGGGCTCCCCATCGGCAGTATGCTCATATGGCGGACGACGCGACAGGATCTTGGTCGCTTGAACTAGCTCGGCCCGTGGCCTCTGCCCGATCCATCGTCAGCGTCGGCGTATCACAGCTATGTGCTCGATGGACTACAGCGTCTCACTACCCTGTACGCAACGTTCATGAGTCCCGACGAACGTCAAAATGCCGCACCAGAACGGCGCTGGGCAACCTATTTCGACCTCGAGATGTCGCTCCGCGAAGGAGATGAAGGACGCTTTCATCTCGCGCTTCACCATGATGACGTACCCGAGACCTGGTTGCCCATGGCTGCTCTGTACGACGGACGCTTGCGCTGGGACTATCAGCAAAGGCTCTATGCCGGCGGCCGAGGTAACCTCGCCAACAAGATCGAACATCTCGAGAAGGCATTCAAGGACTATCCGGTGACGCTCGTTCCCATGACGACAGATGATCTTGGCGAGGCGGCCCAGAGCTTCCAGCGGATCAATCGCCAAGGAACGCATATGGGTGAAGCTCATATGCTTCGTGCGTTGACCTACGAGCCAGATTTCGACCTCGACGAGATCTTCGGTCGGCTCAATGGCCGGCTCGCCTGGGGAGAGATCCCCAACGACATCTTCGTCTTGGCGCTCAAGTCAATCGAGGGTCTCGATCTCTACGATGGTGACCCTGAGCCGCTCGTCGACGCCCTGAAGCGCTCGACGGGGCTGCTCGACTTGTTGACGCGTAGCGTCGAGCAGGCGACCTCTTTTTTGCGGGAGCGCTGCGGGATCTACAGTATGGCTGCCCTGCCCTATGACGTGCAGCTGATCGCGCTGGTCGATGTTGCCGCGAACCGTAAGCTCTGGTCGAGCCCGATCTCATGCCTGAATTCGAGAAGTGGCTGTGGGCCACGTCGTACGCGGAGTACTTTACGGGTATGACGGGAGAGCAGTTCGGGCAGCTGCGCCTGCATCTATATGATGTCGTGTCGGGAGAGGCTGGCCCGCTGCCCGATGATCTCCCACGGTGTGTTCCTCTCGAAGTCTTCGATCCCAGTTCCGTAAGGTCTTTGCTGTTGATGCATATGCTCGCTCGGCGTCTCCACGCCCAGGGCGACGAGCGACCCCCTGAGGGAGCACGCTTGATGGCGTTGGGTGCCGCCGCGTTTGGCCGGCTGTATCCAGAACTGCCGGTGAACGATCCGGCCAATCGGATCCTGGTCGACCCGGTGCACGGCGTCGAAGTACGGAGGATCCTTCGGGATCGCACCCACCCACGATCGCCGAGCCTACGGCACGCTCATGTGCTACCGCCCTGGGAGGAGCGGTCATCGACGACGCCCCAGACCGAGCTCGACTGGCGTCGGCAGCGTCTCGCGGAAATGGAGAAGACCGAGTTTCAACGCCTGGGTCTCGTGCTCGACACCGACCCTCCACGGTCGAGCCGCCATGGATAGGTCGAGCGCATCACGCGTAGCCCGAGAGCTCAGCGGAGCAGGCCTCGGGCCGCTCCCTCGCCCAGCTGGCGTAGCGCGCTCCCGGTAGCGCAGCCCACTGTCTCCAGGCATGAATCGGCCGGCTCGACGCAGTACGCGAGCTCCTCGATCTCCTTGGGCGTGGCTCCATCCATCGCGTCGATGCAACGATCGGCAGGTGCCCCACACAGGTCTTCGAGACGATGACAAGCGCTGCGGGTCTTGGCCGCTGGACTCCATTGGAACCAGTACGCCGCGAAGCCGGCGGCAACCAATACGAATAGCAGGAGCACGGCCCTCTTCATCGGGCGGTACGAACGCAGCGCCGACCGGATTATTCCAATCGGTGTCTTGATTTTTTGCCGGCTGAAAACAGTGTCTCTCACCTCACTCGATCGCCAGCTCCGCTTCGATCGGCACCCACTGCGGTGGATCCGCCGGATCGAACCCTCACACCCCGCCCATCGAGGACGAGACCATCGAAATCGATCCCATCGGGGATGGAACCAGTCATGAGGAACAGGCGACTGCTACTCGATCGCCAAGGCTGCTTCGCTTGGCACTCACTGCGGTGAACTCGCTGGGTCCCCTGTCACGAGGCACTACCCTCCAGTCCTCGATCTGATCTTTCCAATCACTCTGGATATGCTCGGTGCACATAGCTCCGCACGCGCTCGACCCAGGTCTCTAGGCCCATTAGAGATGACTCCACATCTTGTGGGTTGGACGCTAGTTCTTCGAGAAGCTTCTTAAGACGGCGTCGTGCCCGAATACGTCTGTCGCGAATAGTAGAAGGGGAGATATTGAGCACATTTCCAATCTCAATCGACGACATTCTTTCCCAATAATGGAGCTCGATCAGTATTTGATCATTGATGGAGAGGCGCCGCAAGCCTCGTAACAAGAGGCGGTGTTGTCGTTGCTCGGCGACTAGCTGGAGTGGGCTTGGATCGAGATCTTCGTGTGATAAGATATCTGCATCGAAATCGAGGCGATCTCGCCGTTTCCATCGTAAGTGCTGCAGCAGCACATTGCGAGCAATTCCTAGCGAAAAAGTCCGGAGATTCGAGCGACCTTCGTACTTGTCGACGCTCCGAAGCATCTTCTCCAGGGTGATCTGTGTAAGATCTTCGATGGCTAGCGGCGACTTGAAACGAAAGAATCGATAGAGCAAGCCAAAGTACTTCTTGTACAGAAGCTCTCCGGAGCGCTCGTCCCCGTTGGCCCAAGCTACGAGGAGTTGTTCATCCGTCACGGCTGAGTCCTTCCTGGACCGTCCATTCTAGCATCTCTTGTCGCATTGCCGTAAAGCTGGGGTTGCTTCCCTTGTCGAGCACTTCGTCGAGTAACTTCATGGCGCGTCGTACTTCGGCAATGGTCGAGTCGTGGTTCCTTGACTTAGTCCAGATCGACCGAGCATGGTAGTATGCTGCCTCCGCCTGGAGCTCGACCTCGGAATCAAACTGTTGTAGATTATTCACTGCGCGTGAGGTGTATTCGAGAGCCTCCTCGGTGCTGCCTTGCTCAAGTAGGACCTTTCCGACCATGAGGTAGCTTCGGCCAACAATTGCCGGGACATCTGGATGTACTTCTGCGATTTGCAGTTCACGCTTCGCGGCTTGCAGTGCGAGATCCAAGCGGCCACGGCGAAGCTCAATCTCCGCGAGAGTATCTAGTTTTGCAGCAATTCCAGCATATTGTGGTCCATAGAGTCGCTCCAATATTGAGACGACTGTGTCAATGAGTAACGCTGCTCGCTCGTAGTCACCTCTATCATAAGCGGAGATGGACAGATTATAGCGAGTTTCGGCCAGAAGCTCGCAGTCGGCAACGCTCCGGTCGTCGATCTCTCCTATACATGGACTTTGTTTAGTCTTCGATGAATTAGATGAGGCATCGTGCGTGACGATGCGGTTGAGCAGGAGTTCTTCGACCTTACCGTATCGTCGAGACGCTACTTCTACCTCGCCGAGTTCTTCTTCAACGACCCCGAGATTCAGTAGTATCTGGGTGTAGAGCCCGTGGTCCATACCATAGTTGTTCTCTATCACTTTCAGCAGAATCTTCCAGTGCTGCCGTGCTTCCTCGTTTCTGCCAACTAGACGTAGTGTGTGAGCAAGGTTATTCTGTGCTCCAACCATGATAGGATGACTAGCGCCAAGTTCATCCAAGAACGAACCGTCGGAATCTGTTAGCTCGCGCAATAGATCGATTGTTTCTCTTCTATTGCCTCGGTGGAGATGAAGGTTTCCTCGCATGATTTCGATCCGTGCCATTTGCTCGGGCAAAGCGCCGGCGCGGTGGGCAGCGGCATGGGCTAGTTCCAGTTTTTCTTCGAGATCTACATCTGAAATTCCTGAACTTAGCGCGAACTCAATCTCCGAGAGATTAAGTTCGGCGAAAAGTTCATCGCCTCCCGACTTCAGAGCGATAGGACCAGCTTGTCGGACGAGGTTGAGTGCTTCGGTCCTCAGCGACTCATTGTCGGCGATAGGGTAGAGATTGGCTGCCATGGTGTGCATGGCTTTGGCTTGAAGGAACTCGAAGCCGAGCGTAGATGCATCGTGTTCAGCTACTGTAGCCAAGTCGTATGCAGCATTGTGATCACCAAGGGACCCGTCGACCCAAGCCTTGTCAATTCTGGTCGCTAGCTCTTCCCATTGCTTCGGGTTACGCGTACGATCGGTCGTAGACCGATACGCGTTTGCTGATAGCGCGATTTTTCGTACGAATTCAGGGGTACACTTGGAAAGAGTGTCTAGTGTTGATGCTAATTGGGGGACAGTCCATGGCTGGTCGGCAAGTCGATCTATGGTGTACGAGTAGACTTCTCGCTGCCGATCGAGACAAGCCATACGAAGCGCCATTACATCGGAAGACTGCGTATGATTAATCTCGGTATCTGCGCAGGCATCATGTCGTGCACGCTTCCACGATTCCGAATACTGGTTCAGCTGAGCGATGCCTGTCTCTACGAGTTGCGGGGAGTTGGGATGTTGATGTGCCAATATCTCCCGAACTTGCTGTTCGTTTGTGTTGTCGAGCAGTGTTTCCGCAGAATCGCAGGGAGTTGATGGATTCGAGGCCAACCAATGTTTTCCAATGATGATTCCAGAGGCCACCATTCCGACATACAAAGCCATTTGGACTCGTCGTCGTCCTCGCTGGATGCACGCTTGGAGGTGTGCTA
Source organism: Myxococcota bacterium (assembly GCA_039194325.1). Classification (GTDB taxonomy): domain Bacteria; phylum Myxococcota_A; class Polyangia; order Nannocystales; family Nannocystaceae; genus Paraliomyxa. The sequence goes on along the minus strand of JBCCWC010000133.1, from coordinate 31,488 downwards.
GTAACTCTTCCATCGACCGGAAGCGCCCATCTGGGTCCCGGGACAGTCCGCGCAAGAGAGTATCGATGAGGGGGCGAGGGACACCATGTCTCGCAGGTGGAGGTTTGGGCTCCTGTGTATGTACGTTCTTGTCAATCTCTGGTATTGTCCTACCTTCGAATGGAAATGTTTTGAAGAGCGCGTAGTATAACGATACACAGAAAGCAAATTGATCAGCCTTTGGGCCTATGTCGTTCTTCTTTGAACTAAAACTAAACTGTTCAGGTGCCATGAAGCGAGGGGTCCCGCAGAATTCAGAAGAAACCCTCAGTAAGTCAGAATCTAATGATCCATGATCTCCGTGTTCGCCAGTTTCGTCGTTGGATACTAGCATTCGGGCAAGACCAAAATCGGCGATTTTGGCCTTGCCGCCTGCAACGAGAATATTTGCGGGTTTTAGGTCAAGATGGACGAGGTTGTTCGCATGGACGGCAGCTAATCCCTTTCCTGCTTGCAGGAACATCTCGACGATTTCTCTCCAGCTTCGAGCAGTGGCATCCAACCATTTATTGAGATCCGAGCCAGGGACGAGTTCCATCACCACAAATAGTTGGTCTTCATCGAAATCAATGTCATATATGGTAACAACGTTGGGGTGTTCTACCTTGGCAGCTGCCTGTGCATCACGTCGCAGTGCTTGATGGTGGCGGTTCACATCCGTGCCAGTCCATGAACTACCAACGATTTTTATCGCAACGGATCGGCGCAGTTCTGGATCGAAAGCCTTATAGACCGATCCCATGCCGCCAGCGCCGATTCGCTTCTCAAGTTGATACTTGCCCAGCGTTTTCTTTGGGCCTCTGTTAAAGATGCGCTCGTGGACTCGAGCGTATGCTACTCCCTCGGCAAAGCCGTCACCTGGGACCGGTTGAAGAGAACGCGTGATTTGGGCTGATGATGTTTGCGTCAACATGGAGTAGGCTCCGTAATAGGAAATAGGCTGTTTCCCCCACCGCCTTGTCGACTCCAGATGATGCCTGTCTTGCCTTTCGGTGTGGATGTCTTCTCATTATGTATAATGTTAGTGGGAGGTGAACAATGAGAATCTTTTGTACTAGTATCGGCAGATGAATTGTCTTCATGTCCCTTCGTGTCTCTGTTGTAGAAGTAGATATCACTAGAGTTCTCGTGGGGGCCCTCAAGATCCGAGGATGGAGGATTCTGCGCTTCGGCGTCGTAGAGGGGAGTGTTGATCGAGCTTGAGTCGCTATTCTCGTCTTCAGGTCGATACGCATCGTCAGTGTCATGGGTCGTATCATCTGTTGCGTCCTCGAACGTGCGCTCTGTGCGTTCAGTTGTCTCGTCGGCTTCGTCCGTGAAATCGCTTTCAGTGGTCTCAGATTCGAGGCCGTATTCGTCTATTGAAACCGGTTCAGTAGCGCAAGCTGAGGTGAAGCTCGCAAGGAGTGCGATTATTAGTAAGTGGCGATTTTTGATCTTCCGGTGAATTAGGAAGGTCCGGGCATTGGATGACTGTCGAGTTGGTAGAACGCGTGATGGCATGCTGGGTCAGTTGTCGCAGCCGGGCTCACTGTCGGGCTTTTTCTTCGATTCTTTTCAATCTCCATGTCTCAGGTTTGGGGCAACGCTGCATATACGACGACATAGCGTTGGGGGATGTGGCCTCAAGCAGGTCATGAGGACCAATGAGTCGACGTAGGCTCGGCTTAGGATTGAAGTCGCGGGCCGACCGCACCATCGGGTTCGTGATGAGAGCAGCAAGACACTCAACGTATAGTGCTGCTATGGGGTCGGATCTCACGCTGCCCAAACGACATATTCCATTTTAATGGATCTGCTTAGGGGTCGCTTGGCTACATGTCCTTACAGGCGTCAAGCGCGAGGCGCGAGACAAAGAGCGGGTGTAGGATCTTTGTCCTGTGCTGAAGCGAGACTCACATGTTGATTCAACTGAAGGGAGGGATGGGTAGCTGTTTGAAGTGAGATCAGGGCATACTTTCTCTCTAGACTTGAGATATGGAGTAGCGCGAAAATGTGGGGGATATCGTGAGCATTGATGGCATTTTACGCGAATCTGGCGATCATTCGCCACTCGCGACTTGAGGCGTTCCGCCGCCGCCTGGTTCGTTATTCACAAGTACGGTAACACGTTTCGGGATGGCGATGTCTTCCGGCAATTTCTGGTAGGCTTTGGGGTGCTGTGCGTCTGCAGATAGATCGAACTGCGGCAGACTTGTGGCGTGTATATCTTCGTCTTCGTGTTGGTCCATGCCTTCGTCACTAGCGGCTATGTCATTGACATCCTCTTCAAACGAATCTTCAGTGGTTGCCATGTTGAGATCAAGTTCGTCGGGTAAACTTGGCTCGGAAATACAAGCGGAAGCGAGGAAGAATACCAAATGCGCCAGCAGTCCATGAGGACATATCGCGGTCTTGTTGACTGTGTGTGTTTTTGTGTTCTTGATCGTCGGATGATTGGAGGAAGTGCGTCTTCTCATACTAAGACACGTTCCCGCAGCCGAGCGTATTGTCGGGTCCTAATAAAAATCTCTTTGGTCAATCTCAGTTACCACTCGAGCTCGTGGTCGAGTCCCAAGTTGAAACGCTATCTTAGAGCAGATAGCACAACACGTGGATATTGGAGGCTCGTGCGGCAGGCCAAGGCTGCGGAGAGTCTAGAGATTGCGGCAGCCGGCTCTCAGGCCGGCGAATGCATGAGCCGTGACTTTGGGAAGATTCCCCCTGACCTGAGGGAACCACAAGGTGCTGGATGTATGTCTGTTCACTTCACTCGATCGCCAGCTCCGCCTCGATCGGCACCCACTGCGGCGGCTCCGCCGGATCGAACCCCCACACCCCGCCCAAAAGGGCCAGCGTTCCCGCTTCGTCGAAGCCGGCCAGCTCGATCGCCGCGTGCACGATGTCATCCACGGAGATCCGCCCGTCGAGCACCACGGGGTTGGCGATCCCCATCGATTCCACCCGCCCGGAGAGCTTGGCCTCGGCGATCGTAATGAACAGCGGCTCGCCTCCCGAGCTCAGCGCCACGGGTAGCTCGAAGCTCACCGCAGCAGTACGAAACGCAGCGGCATCGCCAACAACCACCGGGGCGTGCACCAGATCCTCGAACCCCACCGAGCCATCGCCATCTTCATCGGGCGCGAGCACCAAAGCCATCGGTTCGGGCACCCAGGCCCAGCGCAGCGCAGGCAGCACGCTGGAGAGCACCCCTTCGGCGGCCGGATCATCGGGCGCCAGCAGGGTCATGCCCTTGGCCGGGGTCGTCGCAAGCACATCACTGCGCACCACTCCGCCGCGCACGGGAATCGGTGGACCGCTCGAGACTATTTCGCCTTCCACAGGCCAGTAGCCCGGCGAGTCACCCAGCGAGATGCTCGCAGCCGGAGGCTCGATGTGCTGGTCGCCGACCTCCAACCAACCGGAGAGCTCCGGTAGCTCGGGCCACTCCACCGTCAGCGATGTGCCCACCCGATCGATCGCCTCACGCAATCGCAGCCCGACGAACTCGGTGTCCCGGCCCACCAACAACTGGCTGACCTGCGCCTGCCGCCCCATCCAGTAGGTCAGCAGATGCGTCTTGGTATGCACGCGGTACGGATACGTCGTGCCGTTGTCGACCGCGGTCGTCTCGGTGAGCCCTCCGCCGTAGGTCTGGGCCGCCGGATAACGATAGGCATCCTCACGGCGATAGATCACCTCCTGGACCCGGCTGACGAGCTCCAGCGCCGCGAACCACTCGTCATAGCCTGCATTACCGGGAAACTCTTCCCCCGCGATCTCAGCCGCCCGAATGCGCAGCACCGCGTCATAGAGGTGCGCCGTGTGGAGCGCCCGCAGGGCGTTGATCTCCAGCCCATCGCGGACTTCATCTAGCCACGGCCGACCCGCCTCGGGAACCTCGGAAGCGATCGCTTCCAGCCGGGACTCCCAGCTCTCATAAACCGCGGCGTCGTCGTAGAGCGCCGCCAGATCGGTCCCACGAAAGTGCTCAAGCCCTTCGAGATCCCAGCCCATGACCTCGCCAAACCCCACGCGCACCGGGCGAAACTCGAACCCGCTGCTGGCGGCCAGCTCGTCCGCGGGGTCTTCGCCGGCAAAGTACGCATAAAGACCCCCGGGGCGGCCCTGCCAGTCTTCGCGATCGAGGAACATCGCGCGCTGGTGCTCGATGACCTCCTGCATCACGGCGATCGCCTCCGTACGAGCCGCACAGCCCTCGCGCCAGGCTCCCGGCTCGCACAGCGGGTCGAAGATCTCCCCCAGCACACCATCCAGCGTGGCGTCGGCGTTCCAGGCCATCAGGCCCACCAGATAGTCCTGCTGCCAATAGCCCCACTCGTGGCCGCTGTTGAACATGCGGTGACCGGTCAGCGTGCCGCCCCGCGAGGCCAGCAGCGGTCGCAGCAACTCGATGTCGCGCGCACGCGTATAGAGGTATAGCGGCAGATACACCGGCACCGAGTTGTCAAAGCTCAACCACCACGAGCCCTCGGGGAACCATCGCAGCGGCCGGCCGGCGGCGGAGGCTCGCTCCATCAAACAGCGCTTGTGGGCGAAGCTGCGCTGGTTGTACACGCGAGCCGGCCCTTCCAGCGGATAGAACATCACCGTGTGCACCGAGATCCCCAGCCGAGGATCGGTGTGATGCGCCAGGTCGTAATAATCGATCCGCCCCTCGTCGTTGGTCCCGTTGGCACAGCCCAAGTCATCATAGTTAGGACTCGGCTGGCTACCGGTAATATGGCTATTGATCTCCACCTCGATGTCGGGACGCAGCCGCAGCGCCGCCTGGCCGGCCCAGTCGATCCACTGCACCGTAGGCTCGTCGGGCGTGGTCGTGAACTCGGTGGGCCCAAAGTGGATCCCAAACCACCGCGCATCGGGAACCGCCCCCAGCTTCTCGGCCACCAGCGCTTCGATCTGCGCCTGCACCGGCACATCAGACCCAGGATCGATCTCCGCGTTCGCCCCCTGCTGCAAGTTGTGCAGCGAGATCCCCGAGCCTCGCGCAAATCCCAGCCGCTCGCGCCACTGCTCGAGCTGCTCCACCCGCACCGCGCGAGCCTCCTGCGAGACCGCCCCCCGCCCTGCCCCGCGGAAGCGGTTGCCGAAGCCCTTGACCACCCAGTCGTTGACCCGCACCGCCTCGTCGATCGGGTGATCCGGATCCGAGAACGCCTCCAGGTGCTCCAGCGGGTGGGCCGAGTGAAACGACCACGAGCGCCACCGAAAGTCGGGCTGGTAGTCGGCCCCCTCGCGATGCAGCAGCGTGGGTCGTCGGGCGAGCGCGCGGAGATCCGCCCGCTCGTGGACCGGCACGTGCTCCTGCTCGGGATGGAAGAAGCGAGCCCCGAGCCGGCGCAGCAGCTCGTAGGCCGCGTACTGCCGCGGCAGGCGAGCACCGCCCGCCGTCAGGGCCACCGTCGCTCCGGGCTCGTCGTCCAGCCCGTTGGTCCAGCCGCCCACCTCGTGGGTCTCGAGCACGAAGCCATCCTCACCCAGGGCATCGATACGCGGCTCGTCGACCACGTCGGTGGCCAGTCGCTCCGCCTCCAGTACCACCACCAAGCCGGCTCGGTGCTGGGCGGCCAGCCTCTCCAGGTCGGCCAGTGAGCTGACCGTATCCGGATCTTCGGGCACCCAAACCGGGTCGACCGGGAAGTTCGAGATCGTCGAGAGGTACTCCGCCATGGTCGTGGCCAGCCGCTCGCCGAGCTCGTCGGTCTGCTCGGGCGCCACCAGCAGCACCGACCGAGGCAGCAGGGCGCTACGGGGTTCGTCCCGACACGCCACGAGGAACACCAGGCTGGCCGCGAGCAGCCAGCCGCGAGCACGCGACCGATCCATTGTCATCACCCGATGGATCAGCCTATCAGCTCGATGAGCGCCCAGCGAGCCGGGAGTCACCTACAAGCAACGGCCAGATGGCCGCGCGGGGCTCCAAGCCGGCCCACCGCAGGACATGAGCGAGGGCAGCGCCATTGAACCGAAGTGTCACTCTTTGTCCGCGACCGACGAGAGTCGGCCAGTCAGAGCGTTCGTCTATTCGTCGAGCCCCAAGCCGCGGATGAATGAACAAGAGTGTCACTCATTCGCAGACAACGATCCGGTGGTGCAGTGGGTGCAGTGGGTGAATGACGACGGTGTCACCCATTCACTCTCGTCTCGGGAACATGAATGAACAGGGGTGTCACTCTTTGCCCCGTTGCTCGCGGCGGCTCGCGGTCACTCCGGCTTGGTGGCGCCCAGCCCACCGGCCACCCGCGTTGCTTCCTGAATCGTTCGAGCCAGCACCGAGCGAATGCGCCCGTCCTCCATCGTGAGCAGCCCGGCGATCGTGCATCCCGCCGGGGTCGTTACCTGGTCTTTGAGCGCCGCCGGGTGGAACCCGGTGTCCAGGACCATGCGTGCCGATCCCTGCAAGACTTGGGCGGCGATCTCCAGGGCCACCCCACGCGGCAGGCCCATCATCACCCCGCCATCGGCGAGCGACTCCAGCATCACATAGGCAAACGCGGGCCCGCTGCCGTTGAGGCTGGTGACCGCGTCCATGTGCTTGTCATCGAGCTCCACGCAGCGACCGACCGACTCGAAGATCCCCCGGGCCATGGACCGCTGCTCATCGGTCACCCCCTCACCGGCGGCCAGCACCGTCATGCCCTCCCCGATCAAGCAGGGAGTATTGGGCATCGCCCGGATGATGGTGGTGTCGGGCAGCCACTGCTGAAGGGTCCCCACGCGGATCCCGGCGGCTACGCTGATGACCAGCGTGCCCGCTAGGGCCTCACGCATACCGTTGTCATCGAGGACTTCGGCCATGATCTGAGGCTTGAGGGCCACCACCACCGTAGTCGCCCCCGCGCACGCGGCTCGGTTGTCGGTCGACGCGATGACCCCGTGTTCGCGTTGCAAGCGTTCGACCTGCTCGGCGCGTCGATCGGTCACCGTCACGTCCTGCGCTCGAACGCGACCGGCACGCAACAGGCCCCCCAGGATCGCTTCGCCCATGGTTCCGCAGCCGACGATGGCCAAGCGTTGCGCGGTGTCCGACATACCGGCCGCTTACCACACGCCCCGCGCTGTGAACCAGCCGGCCGGTCGCGGAGGTTCACCACCTACGTGCGGCCGGGCACGACCAGGTTCACCGCCTAGCTCGTGCCCGGGTCGGGCTCGCTGTCGATCCTCGGCGCTCGAAACTTCGAGGTCTTCTCGTCGCGGGCCCGCGCGGGGCGACGGGCCTGACGCAGCGAAGGGGCGTCGCTCTGCCGGGAATTGATGGGCGGCGCGGTGGGCCGGGCCGGGGGCCGCCCACGCAGAAGAGCGCCGCGCTCGCGAGGTTCGGGGGGTCTTGGTCGCTCAGGGCGGCGGGCCAGGCCCAGCGAGTTCTTGGGCGCCAGACGGGGGCCGCTGCTGCGTCGATCGTCGGGCCACTCCACCGGCCCGCTGCGCGAGGCTCCCCGAGCTGCGCCGTTGATCTCTGCCCGAGGCACGCTTCGTCGTACGACCGGTGCATCGGGCTCGGTCTGCTCGTCTGGCCCGAGGCGGGGGCGACGGGCATCCTCATACGGGAGCCACTCGTCGAGATCGCGCTGCAGCAGCTCAGAACCGTGGAGATGGGGTTCCTCTCGCGAAGGACCCGCTGCCTCCCGGTGGGGGCTGGAGGGCTCGCGCATGGGAACGAGGGGCTCGCGGTGAGGCCTCGATCGATCGTCGAACACGCGTGCCGCAGGAGTCGCCGCTGTCTCTCGTCGTCGGCGGTCGAGCGAGCTCTCCGATTCCACTCGGCGGCGCTCGGGTTCGCTGAGGGGGGGCTCGGTCAGCCATCGCTCCCGGCGCTCGCGGGGCGGGCGAGCCCGAATGGTGGGAGGGTCGTCCGGCTCGACCGGGCGAAACTCCGCGGTCTTGGCCGAACTCCACGGGAGCGGGTCGCGGACGGGTCGTTCACGAGCGTCGCGCTCGACGTTGCCGCTGGCCCATCCCCCCGCGAGGAAGCCGTCCTGCCGGCGGGGTTGGATCGGGCGGGTCTCTCGCTCGCGCTCTTCGGAATCCCATCGGGGCAGCGGTGGGCGCTCTAGCTTGGCTTCGGCCTGCCAGCCGTCCCGTGCCACCGGAGTGTGCTCGGGCCGATCGTGTCGATGGGACTCCGGGTGCTCGGGCTCCGCAGGGGTCCGATGCCGTCGAGGAGAAAACTCGGATCCTTCGTCGGCCCAGCGCGTCGAGGGAGCGTCGTCCCGATCTCGGCGCGGTCGCGGACGCTCGCGCTCGGGACCGAGCTCCGATGCCCTCCAACCCAGGCTCGCCGGCGTGCCCTCGGTCTGGGCCGACCACCCGTAGCGATCGCGGCCCAGCTCCGCCTGGTCACGGCGTCGCGTGGTTTCTTCCCTCAGACCTCGGCGTTGGGGTACCGCATCGCTGGGCCTCGGCCTTTCATCGGCGGCGCCGAAGGGGGGCGGCTCGGGGATCGCCCCTGGATCGAGCTCGTCATGATGATCATGATGATCATGATGCAGGGCGATGTTGTGCCCTCCTCCGAGGTCGGGAAAGCTCCAGGGGGAGCTGAGCTGGCGTAGTCGTGAGGCTTCCTCTGGCTCCCCGGTATCGACGGTGGGCTCGGTTCGGATCGGGTTGAGCATGATCGGGCCGCTCCCCGGATCCAACCTCGGATCCAACCCCCGATCCAATCCTGGATCCAATCCCCGATCCGACTCGATGTGGGCTGGAGCGGATGCGGACAGCTCGTTGGCCCACAGCGCGTCCAGGCGCAGCGAGGTCGAGCTGTCGCCGGGTGCGGGCTCCTCGATCAGGGCCGAGACCGCAGGTTCTAGCGGCGACTCGAGCCCCAACTCGTCATCCGGGGGGATGGGCTCGGGCTTGGTGTCGGGCTCGGGCTCGGACTCGATCTCGGACTCGGGCTTGGTCTCGATCTCGGGTTTGGGCTCGGGTTTGGGCTCGGGTTTGGGCTCGGGCTCGGGCTCGGGCTCGGACGCTTCGTCGTCGACTTGCCACGGCGGTCGCCAGCCTGCGGCGATCCGCTCCTCGAATGCTCCTCGTAGCTCCGCCACTCGGCTAAAATAGGTCTTGCGCGGCAGCTTCTCGTTGAGGATGCAAAACTCCTCGTTACGCAGGCCTACGCAAGCAAAACACTGCACGCAGCCGCAGCAGTCCAGGCACAGCGTGACGTACGACGAATCCTTGCATGCGCTCGACCAGGTGCTGTGCGTCGTCTGCGTGCAGCGCTCGCATTCCTTGCAGTGCGTGCAGCCCGAGCACTCCAAGCAGCCTTCGCAGTACGTGCAGTCTTCGCAATCGTTGCAGTCGTTGCAGAACCGGCAGTGGCTGCAGCCTTCGCAACGCTCGCATCGAAAGTTGCCGCGTTCAGCGTTCCGAGTGCTCGGAACCTGGGCTCGTTCGTCGAGCAGCGCCTGGAAGGACTCCAAGACTTCGTCGAGTGGGGTGCCCACTGTCCACCAGCCTGCCATGAAACGATCGCATCCCGACAGCTGTCCCGTTCCTGAACGCGTCCGCTCACCGAACGCGTCCCGTTCCCGAACGCGTCCCGTTCCCGAGCATGGGTCTGCCGATCGGAGGCCGCTTGGAGTGCGTGCTCATCCTGCCAGTGTGCATCCCGCGATCGACAAGGGCGTCGGGCGCGGGTGGTCCGTCGCAGCGGCATCCCAAGCACGGCGGTCCGTGCCGTGCCATCATCCGGAATGGAGCGGCGGACGGCGGGTTCTCGTGGCGGTTGTTCATGCGAGGCCGTAGGCCGTCCCCGCGTGCGTGCTGGTCTGCAACGCGAGGTGTATGCTCCGCGCGTCCATGGGTCGTTCCCCTACCATCGTGCTCGCGCTTCTTGCGCTCGTCGGCTGCCAAGCGAGGATCGGCGACGAGTGCGAGCTCAGTACCGATTGCAGCCTTCAGGGCGAACGCGTGTGCGACTTGTCGCACCGGGTCAACGCGAGTGGGGTGGTCACGCCGTCGGGTCAGGGTGAGTGCACGATCGATGGCTGTGGTCGCGACAGCTGCCCCGACGAGGCGGCCTGCATCAAGGTCTACAGCAGCAATTTCCTCAGCGTGGCTTGCGATCCCGAGCGCGAGGATCTCGCCACCTTCTGTGAGGATGGTGAGCAAACGTGCACCGCTCGGGGCTGCGTCCCGAGCATCGATCCGAGCGTCTTTACCTGTCCCCCGCGCAACGACTGCGGCACCAACGAGGTGTGCCTCCCTGAGGGGCTTTGCGCTGACGAGATCACCGCTCGCACCAGCTGCCGCCGCAAGTGCAGCCGCAACCGCGACTGTCGCAACGGCTACGCGTGTCAGCTGACCGGCACCGAGGGGATCTATCGCGCCCCCGATCTCGACGATCCGGACAACCCCAGCAACGTCCGCATTTGTATGCCGGTTCGGTGACGGTCTGATGGCGGGGCCGCGCCGGGGCGGAGGCCAGCTGCGGCTGTTTGATGTCGAGCAAGCGCCCCTGCGGCCCACCGTGCAGTCGTTTCCCGCCACCGAGGCTCAGCGCGCCTTGGCCGAGCGGTTGCCTGCGCGCGTGTACATGGGCACCTCGTCGTGGTCCTTCCCCGGGTGGGATGGACTGGTCTATGCCCGGCCCTATCCCAAGGCTACGCTGGCGCGCCAGGGCTTGGCGGCCTACGCCCGTCATCCTCTGTTCAACGCCGCGGGGCTCGATCGCACCTTCTACGGGCCGGTGACCACCGAGGTGCTCGCGGCCTACGCCGCCGATGTCGCCGAGGACTTTCGGTTTCTCGCCAAGGCGCACGAGCAGTGCACGCTGGCCCGATTCCCCCGGCACCGCCGTTACGGTGACCTGCGCGGTCGCGACAATCCGCGCTGGCTCGATCCCGCCTACGCCACCGAGGCGGTGGTGCGCCCCTTCGTAGAGGGTTTGCGGGCCAAGGGCGGCGTGCTGCTGTTCCAATTCTCGCCGCAAGACGAGCAGCTGCTCGGGGGGCGCCACGGCTTTGCCGATCGGCTACACCGGTTCTTGGCCGCGCTGCCGCCCGGGCCGCGCTACGCGGTCGAGCTACGCAACCACAAGCTCATGACTCCCGGCTATGTCGCGGCTCTTCGCGATCTGAGCGTGCTGCACTGCGTGAGCGTCCACCCCACCATGCCCGACGTGCGCACGCAGGCGCGCCTTACAAGGGCGCTCGATGCTCCCGACCTGGTCGTGCGTTGGATGCTGACTCCGCGGCTCGACTACGAGACCGCACGTCGCTACTACCATCCCTTCGATACCCTGGTCGATCCCGATCCCGTCGCTCGCGCCGGGATCGCCGAGCTGGTGCGCGCCATGAACGAGCGTGGCGGCTCGAGCATCATCATCGTCAACAACAAGGCCGAGGGATGTGCGCCGCGCTCGATCGAAGCGCTGGCCGAGGCGATCGTAGAAGGCTGAGCTCACAAAGGGGGCGCTCGTGGTCAACCCGGGAAGTAACGTCGGTGTGGGGCGGAGGTCGAAGGCGAGCCCTACCGGCACAGATCGCCGCGCTTGGTCAGCCCAGCGGGCTCGAGCCGAAACTCCGGTGGGATCGCGGGCGGCTCGGGCTCACGATCGATGGCAGGCGGGGCCGCGTCGGCCTTTGGCGAGGGCTCGGGGGTCGGCGCTCCGTCCTCCCAGCCCTCGTCGTCGCCCTCTTCCCAGGGGTCGTCGTTCTCCCATGGATCGCCGTCGCCGCCGCCATCACCACCACCACCACCACCTCCTCCACCATCACCACCACCTCCACCATCACCGTTCGACGAAGGACGGTTCTTGGCAAAGGCCGGATCAGGATCGCGCTCCTTGTAGTTGATCATCACCGTGTCGTCGCGTCGCTTGCCGGGGGTGGAGACCTTGGTCTTGGTCGGCAGGTAGTTGCCCCCTTGCGGCTCGAGCTCGAGGTGCTCGACCGTCCAGAGCCGGCGCCCCTTGTCGTTGCCCGTGCGCTCCCAGAGCTGACCGCCCATCACCCGCCACTCGTTGCCGACGAAGCCGAAGCGCAGCTCTTGTACGAATCGCTCATTGGCGATGGTGAGGCTCTCGTAGCCTCCACGCTTGTCCCACTGCTGATCGAGCACCTCGTAGGGCGGCTCGATGACCGGGGAGCCGCCCAGCACCAGATCGACCAGCCCCTCCGTATCGAAGGACACCCCCAGCAGGGCCTCGACCGCGCAGGCCGAAGGAGGGCCCTCGTAGAACCCGGCCGGGAACGCATCCATCTTGTAGCGCAGCGCATAGCCTTGCTCGTGGAAGGCGAGGGTGACCAGCTCGTTGCCGGCCACGTCCACGCTGCCCCGAAAGCGCCCGGGAGCCTCCGCGATGAAGGCCAGGTTGCCCCGCAGAGTGCGATTGGCGATGACCTTGGCCTTGGAGACCTGCAAGGCCCGAAGCTGAGCGCCAGTGGTCGCGATGAGAGCATCGGAGGACGGGCTCTGGCCTCGGGGGTAGGGAGCCGGAATCATGTGTCGACAGCCCCCCAAGACCATCAGGCTTGCGACCAGTCCCCAGCACGTACGTGCGCGTTGCATGCTCGTAGCACCTTATCAGGCCCACGGCGGGTGAGTGCACCGCGGTCTGGCTCTCCGGTTCCCCGGCAGGAGCGGGTCACGGCCCGCAGCCCGCCGGGGATGGAGCAACAAAGGCGCTAGGGATCCAACAATGAGAGTCGAGCGAGAATGGAAATGAGCGGGGCGGCCAGGGCCGCTACGGACCGGTGCGGCGGAGGGTGGTCTCCCCCTCCAGCGTCAGGTAAGGGCGCATAGCCTCCAAGCGCTTTCGGCCGATGCCCTTGATCCTCATCAAGTGGAGGATGGAGCGAAACGGGCGTCGCTGCCGGTAGTGGATGATCTTCGCGGCCGTGGCGGGGCCGACCCCAGGGAGCAGCTGGAGCTGCTCCTCGGTCGCGGTGTTGAGGTTGAGTTGCCCCTCCAAGGGCGCAGTGACCACGGCCAGCGGCCGCGTCGCGGCCTGGGCCGAAGGCATGCACAGCCCCGACAGGCCGGTGACGGTGGCCAGTAGGGCCAGACGGAGGAGGTTGAGGACGTAGAATCGAACGAACATGCCTCGGTTCATGAGCATGAGGTGTTCCAGGGGTGACCGGTTGTGATTTCGAGGGGTTGTCCGTTCGAAAAACTGCAATGGCCAACTGGTGGGCCGACCACCTGCCCACCAGTGGGCCAGTCCGGACGAGCGGGACGAGCGGGACGAGCGGGACGAGCGGAACGAGCTGACGGGCCGGACGAGCGGGACGATCGGGATGAGCCGAGCGAGCGAAACTGACCGGAATTCCGCGGAAAACCGTCGCTTGGGTCTTGTGCCCGCCAAAATCGTGATTAAGTTGGTGCTGAATCTGTTCGCCTACCGATCGAGTCGTCGAGCCCACCCAGCTCCAACTCGACAACGGTTCGCGAGCTTCAGCCAAACAGCTAGCCAGCTAGCCAGCTAGCCGAGCGTCATGGTGGCGCTCGAGCTTCGCTCGCCGAGCGCCATGGTGGCGCTCGGTCTGCCCAACCCACACGACAAGGAGCCATGATGCACGTAGCCCTCGACGCCAACCCTCGCCCCACGTCCGAGCCCACCAACACGCCACCCACACTGTTTCGCCATTGCAGGCGAGAGGACTGGGGGCTGGCAATCGTCGTATGGGAGCATGATGGCAAGCGAGGGTATCGGTTCGAGGGAGGCGATGAGCGGACGTTCAAAGAGGGGTACTACCACCTATTCAAGCCGCAGGCCGCGGTCGGCGATGCGGCCGAGCGATTGTTGGCATCCTTGGCGTCCGAGTCGGCCGCCGATCCAGCTGTCGGTTCGGCTGTCGATCCGGCCGCAGCTCGGCGAGCCCGGCGGGCTGCGATGCCCACGTTGACCGAGCTGGTCGCTGTCTTTCGCGAGGAGTATCCGGGAGGCTTCGGTGACCCCCGTTGGGCTCAGCGGGTTCGTGGCGAAGGGAGTTCGCGTCGTGCCAAGCGGCATCGCGAGGCGGCTATCGCCGAGGCTTCTACGCTTCTCGACAAGCAAGCCCTCGATGGGTTGCTCGCCGAGGGCGACGCCGCCGAGGTCGTGCGCCGAGCCATCGCCGTGGTCGCCGCCACCGATCTGGTCACCAAGGCGCAGCTCGAGGCTCTGCGCTCCATGACCCCGACGATCCCGCTGGCGTCTGCACTCCGGGATCTCGTACACGAGCCCGACGTCGATGGGGTGCACTTCGATCGGCTGGCCGGCATGCTCGCCCGGGCACCCCGAGGCAAGCCCTCGTGGCCGCTGCTCACCGCGCTGCGCGCCCTGTCCGACCCGAAGGGAGATGTCTATGTGCGCCCCACGGTGTTCCGAGCCATGGCCGAGATCGTCACGCCTAGCCTGTCGCGTCGGGTGCGACCGCACGGCGGCTACTACAACCGCTGCGTCGCCATGGTCCGCGACCTTCGTGAGCAGCTCGCCACCCTGGGCGAGCCGGCCCGCGACCTGCTCGACGTGAGCGACTTCATCTGGACGGTGTGCCGGCCCGCGGCGGCCAAGGTCTTAGCTCGAGTCCGTCAGCGGGCGGCCTCGGTCGAAGCGCCGGTCGAAGCGCCGGTCGAGACGTCGGTCGAAAGTTCAGGTGCTGAGGCGCCGGTCGAGGCGGGGCCGGTCGAGGCGGGGCCGGTCGAGGCGGGGCCGGTCGAGGCGGGGCCGGTCGAGGCGGGGCCGGTCGAAGCGGCGCCAGTCGAGGCGGCGGAAGTCGAGGCGGGCGACGCTGCGCTCGTGAACGAGGCCGCGTGAGCGCCTACAGGCGGTCGAAGCTCTGACGGTGGCGATCGCTGACCCGTTCGAGGTGGAGCTGGCGGTACTCCACCTCGAACATCCACGTCTCTTCGGCGCGTCGTTGGTCGGACCACAGCTTGATGAAGTCGCGACCTCCGAGGCTCCCGATCTCCCGGATCTCGCCGCCTTCGATCAGATCCCGACAATAGGGCTTGAGGGTGCGCCAGGTCTTGTCGAGATCGAAGGCCATCAGCAGCAGCTCGGGCGCTCCGGACTTGCGGGGCACCTCGTTCACCTTGACCCAAGTCCCGAGCAGCAAGGCCAGGCGAGCCTCCGGTCGCCGAACCTCGAGCTCAACCTCGAAGGCCCCCGAGTTGCCCAGCCCCCTGGGTCCATCGGGGGTCGCGTCGTTGATCCCCAGGCGAAGCTCGCAGCCGATCTTCGACGCCAGCGTGGCCTTGGCGCCCACGAATTGGGCCTGGCCGTCGACGGTGGCCATGAGCCCAGCGTGACCATCGTGCCAGCCGGTCAGCGGATCCTCGTACTTGGCGTCCTCGGGCCAATGCAGGTTGAAGTCGGAGCGCGGATAGCCGTTGGGTCCGACCTCGGGGCCCCAGTCCTTGGCGGTGTTGAAGCGCACCGTACCGCGGACGTGACGGATCTGTACGTGGTCGCCTCGTGCGATGCGGATCTCAGGGTCGATGACGGCCCGGTCGCCGGGCACCAGGATCTGATGGGTGGCCATGGCCGCGGCGAGCATAACGCGAGCCGGACCGATCCGGCGCTCGAAGCTGGCGCGCGAAGCCGGCGCGCGAAGCCGGCGCGCGAAGCCGTCGCTCGAACCCCATGACCCCTTGGTGCGCGGTGGCCTCGGCCACGGATGCTCGTATGGCGTGGGGGTCTACCCGACCATGGAGCGCTCCCGCACCCCAAGCCCGTGGTGAAAACCCTCGTGTGGCCGGACGCCGTCAGCGCGGCGACCACGATCGCGTCGCAGGTCGCGTGATCCAGTCGTGGAGACCCCCGTCGGCGAGCGTGCGGTTCACTGGCACGTTCCGTCCACGCACGCGAGTCCGTCGAAGCACGGAGGGTCGAATATGTGGCAACAGACATCGCCAAGCCCTCCACAACAGCCCTGGCCGAAGACGCAGGCCGATTGGCAGCCGGTGACGTTCGTCTCGGTGAGGCAGCCGTTGACCAGGCCGCAGGTCGCCTCGTTGAGGCCAGGCGCCGATGCGCACAGCTCGAATCCCTCGCTATAGCCGAAGCACGGATCGTCTGGATTGCATCCTCCGCAGGTCCCGGTGCTCGGGTCGCAGGCCAGGTCCGCAGGGCAGTCTTCAAGGGTGTTGTGCGCGGGCCTCAGACAAGAAGAGGTATTGGCGCACCGTACGGTTTGTCCATTGGGTAGGCAGTGCCAGCCCTCGTCGAACCCGTTGTCGATGCACTCGTTCGAGACGCACGAGCAACGCGGCTCGCCGAAGCCGTTGGAACAGCAGATGCCCTTGAGACATTCGTCCTCGCACGTGACCTCCACCGTGGGGACCAAGCATCCGTCGGGGCCAGGCTCGCAGTTCATCAGCGTGGTGCCGTCGACGCAGTACCCCATGTCGGAGGCGTCGGCGCTGGTGCAAGGGTTGTCCGGGCACTCGATTCCAGTATCAGAGGTCTCCGCTCCAGACTCCGAGGTGGTATCGCCATGCGCGGTGTCTCCCGTCGACTCCGTCGTTATGGCGCCGAGTCCGGTCGTGTCATCGTCCGCACCAGTGACCCCCCGGCTGGCCTCGCCGTCCGAGGATGTCGTGCTGGACGAGAACGTCGTGCTGGACTCGGAGAGATCGTTGCTGCTGGGGTCGGCGCACGCGGCGAGCAGGGCCGGGGTGAGCAGGGCGAGCAACGATCGAAGAGGCGTCATCGTTTGGATGCTGAGCATGGACTTGCTTTGTTCCATCGCGATGGCTTGCAGCTGAGATGTGCGAAACCAAGGCGGTCGTGCGCGGAGCTTCGCCCGCGGGTCATCGGCAGGGGGGTAGGGGGCAGGGGATAGGGCTCGTGCGCCCGGGTACTGGTGGCGGCTTACTCGGGCCTCCCCAGGCTGTCAGTCGAACAAGGGGATCTGATTGCGCTTTTTCGAGGTTCGAAGCGAGCCGGGTCTTGCTACAGGTTGCTAAGGTCGTCCCTCGTCGGTCAGGGCAGGCACCTGCGGACATCGAGGTGCGGGAGGGGTTAGTCGTAGTGGAGGTCGTCGATGCAGATCGGATGGGTCACTCCGCCGACCTCCGCACACCGGCAGCCGCTGGTCTGGTCGGTGCATGGTCGAACGCATCGTGGCTCGCCGTCGGGTCGGCCGATGCACTGCGAGTCTGCGGCGCAATCGATGCTGCCCGAGCACACGCCCCCTGGGACCACCGGTCCTTCGAGCGCGCATTGAAGGATTGGACCGTCGTCGCCGGTGAAGCGGCGACAGCCCATGCCCTCGGGACAATCCCCGCCGCCTAGCTCGCACGGACAGTCGTCGCCCAGACGGCATCGGTGCCACCCGCGTCGCAGCGCGATCACGCGGCGCATCAGCAGCATCTGCTGCTCGGAGAAGCCCACCCGACACTCGGGATAGTAGCCCATGAGGTTGCCGGGATCCGGCTCCGAGCCGTCGGAGCAGCGAGCATTGCACTCTTCGTCCAGCGTGCACTCGGCCGGCCCCGGATCGACGGGGGTGTCGCAGATCCCATCGCCGTCGATCGTGCAAGGCTCAACGCAGGCGCGGTCGTCCTCGGCTCGATCGGAGTCTCCGGGGTCGAGCGGGATCACCTGCTGGGGGTGGTCGGCGTGCGTGTGGCACAGTCCAAAGAAGTGGCCCAGCTCGTGGGCTCCAGTGGACTCCCAGCGACGCTTGGCCAGCGCGACCAGTCCCAGCGTCGGCTGAGGTCCGGCCACCCGGCGCTGGCCGCCGCACATCCCGTTGGGCACGGTCGACAAGCCCGGGCGCGGCACGCCGTCCACGAGCACGCGATCGGTCAGTACGATCGGCACGTAGAGCTCGCCCTGCGGTCTGATGGCCGTGGTGTTGCGTACGAGTAGCCGCAGGTCGTCGCCGTCGAGCTCCAGCCACTCCGAGCGAGCCCAGCGCACGACATCGGCCAGCCGCAGCTCGATGCCGTAGTCGTCGCGGGAGAACCACTGCTGCATGGTGGCGAGCTCTCGGTCGATGTCCTCGCGGGCGTAGCTGCCTTCGCCGCGCTCGTCGGTCACCACGATGAACACCAGGTCGACCGGGGGGCACGTGCCCGACTCGTCGACCCAGCCGTCGCCGTCGTTGTCCAGCCCGTCGCAGATCTCCTCGTCGTCGGCCGGCGGGGGGCAGCCGCAGGCCTCGTCACAGCCTTCGTCCTGTACCGGGGGTTGCCAGCGCAGGCAGGCCGCGTCCCCGCCTCCTGGCGGTCGACCGCAGAGCGCCGCGTGGGCGCGGCAATCAACGCGCAGCCGCTCGCCCTCGAAGCAGGTGACCAGCTCGGCACCTTCACAGCGAGGTGGCTCCGCGAGCGGGTCGCAAGCGTCGGGGGAGCGGTCACGACAGCTCGGCCCTTCTTCGGTGAGCACGCAGCGACGGCCCCACGCCGCGCAGTCGATCTCGAAGGGGTGACCCGCCTCGCAGCCTCGGGCGACGTCACCGTCGCAACGCCCGAGCAAGGGCAGATCGCCGCAGCCCGGTAGCGGCGGTGGGTCACACTCGCCTGCTCGGCACAATCGTGCGTCGCACTCCTCGGCCTTGGCATGGACGGCTCCGCAACCGTCAACCCACCACGCATCGCCTTCCAGGCAGCGCCGGTCGGCCTCGGGGGCACAGCCTGGCGCGGGCGGCTGGATCTGGCGCGGGCGCCAGCGTCGAGGAGCGGGCGGGGCCGGGGGCGTGGCGCTCGCATCCGGTGGAGGAGGGGAGGGTTCACGACGGACTCGCTCGCGCGTGGGTAGGCCCCACATCCACCAGCCCAGGGCGCCGGCCACCAAGAGGATCAGCAGCGGTCGCCATAGCCATGCGACTAGTCTCGCAAAGGGTCCCGCGACAGATCCCGGCCCACGGCGGCGGGGCGACGGGGAAGACGGGGCGGGCATGGAGCGCGGAGCGTAGCAGCGTGTCCCTCGGTCGGAGCGGCACGCGGCGGATCATGCGGATCATGGAGATGTCGTCGACCCAGACGGTGTCGGCGCCGCCGTGGTCGAGCGCGGTCAGATCGGCACGCCGGGGATCATGGAGATGTCGTCGACCCAGACGGTGTCGGAGCCGCTGTCGATGCTGAGGTCCTTGTCGTAGCGCCACTCGAAATCATGACTACCCGCCGCGACCGGGAACGACGCCATGGCCGGCATGTTGTTGCCCGACCACTGGGTCTGCATGATCCCGTCGATGTAGAACTCGAGGTGATCACAGCATCCTTCGGTGCTCTCCGAGTGGAGGAAGGAGATGTCGCCGGCGACCGGGAAGTTGCCCGAGATCAGCAGCGAGGAGGTCTGGTTGTGGGTGATGTTGCCGTTGTGGGCGGAGAACGCTCCGGCGATGGCATTGGTGCCGTCCACCTCGAAGCCTACGGTGCCGCCCACCGAGAACTCGCCCGGGACCACGCCGGCCTCGAAGTCCTGGAAGTACATGCCGCCCGAGCAATCGCTGAAATCGAACGCGCACTGGGGGATATTGCAGTCGAGGATGCCGGCGTCGAAGCCCAGGCTCATGCACGTCTGGCCGCCGAGATCGATCCCGTCGCAGTCCTCGGGGCCGGCCTGGACTCCGTCGCCGCAGATCGAGCAGTCGGAGGTGTCGTACAGGCAGTCGGCGCCGCAGGTCACGGTGCCGGCCTGGAAACCCAGCGTCTCGCAGGTGGTCCCCTCGGGCACTTCGCCCTCGCAGTCCTCGGCCAGGTCGACGATATCGTTGCCGCAGATGAAGCAGCCCAGCACGTTGTAGGAGTCGCAGGTCAGCGAGCAGCCCAGCAGTCCGCCCTGAGCACCCTGGGACACACAGGTCTCGCCGTTGAGCTGGTTGAGGTCGCAGACCTCGTCGCCCTCGATGATGTTGTTGCCGCAGATCTGGATCACCCCCGTGGTGCTGTCGTCGGTGCCCGTCGAGGTCCCGGGGTCGGTCGTGGACGATGGATCGATCGTGGTCGAGGACTCGCTTGGGCCGGTCGACGTGGAGGTGGACGATGACGTCGAGTCGGCGGAAGGATCCGGGGTGCTCACCGTGGTCGAGTCGGCCATCGAGGTCGAGCTGTCGTCGTCGGGGCCTTGGGTGGTGTCGTCCCCGGGGCAACCGGTCAGCGTGATGGGTAGCGATAGTGCGAGTAGAGCGCGGTAATTCAACGTCACGAATTCGAGTATAGCCGGCGCGAGAATGCACTGCGGGGATGGCGCGATTGGCGCCGATGATGGTCCATAGCGAACGGGTCATTCAGGCTGCGGATTTTGCGCGATGACCAAAACGGTCGAATTCCCGTGATAGAAGGCTTGTTGGTCGCAATCTGGGCGAATTCGAGCGTTGCCGAGACCAGAGCGTGATCGAGCACCGAAACGAGCAGTCGTGGCGAGGAAATTGGAGCTCCCGATCGGGTTCGAGGACCTGCGCGGGAAGGAGTTCAAGGAGCGCTACTCGATCACCGAGTTCATCGGGATGACGTCGCGCCGGGTGATGTTTGGCGGGACCGACCAGCAGACAGAGCGGCCGGTGGTCGTTCGGCTCAGTCGGCCGCTGGCGGTCCACGACGCGGCTACGCGGGGGCGCTTTGAGAAGAGGATGACGGCGTGGGGACGGATCGAGCATTCGACCATCGAGGCTCCGCTGGACTCGGGGGAGCTGTTTGATGGGAAGCTCTATATCGTCTGTGCACGGCCGCCCGGGGAGCCGCTCGATCGGTTCCTCGAGGGGCAGGCACAAGGGCGGCTTGCGTGGGAGGACGCGCGACCGCTCGTACTCGGGCTCGTGCAGGCGCTCGGCGTGGCGCATAGTCGCCGGCTGGTGCACGGAGCGTTGAGTCCTATGTGTTGCTGGGTGGATCGGGGCGAAGCAGGGCTGTCGCTGCGGTTGCTCGACCTGGGGATGAACGCCAACCCCGAAGGCGAGGACGGCGACATCGCGAGCTCGCGCACCCGAACGGTAGGAGACGATGCGGTCTTCATGGCGCCCGAGGCCGTGGGGGGGATGCTCGGGGACGAGCGGACGGATCTCTATCTGGTGGGGTTGCTCGTGTACCTGATGCTGACTGGTCGGCCGCCGTTTGCGGGGGCGAATGCGTTTCAGCTGGCCACGGCGCATATGCAAACGCCGGTGCCGGCGATGGAGAAGTTCGGGGCCGAGGTGCCCAGTGACGTGGAGGCGATGGTTCGAAAGCTGCTGGCCAAGAGCGTAGACGAGCGGCCGGCGGGGATGAGCGACGTGGAGCGGGCGATCGTCGGGGATGCCGCGTCGGCGATGGAGCTTGCAGGATCGCAGCAGCCCCGAGGGCGGCGAGGCCGAGGGCGTGGGAAGCGGGGGCGGGTCGGCTCACGCGAAGAGGTCGTGCAGCGGTTGGGGGGCGGGCACTCGGGTGCGGTCGCGATGGGGCGCCGGCTACCCGGGCAGGAGATCCTCGACCCGAGGGCCAGCGTCGGATCGCGGGGGGACGTGCCTCGGGGTGGTGGGCGGAGTGGTGGGCGAGCGTCTGGGGCGAGCTCGGGTGTGGGGCTCGGCGTGGGGACGAGGGCGCCGTCGGGTGGGTCGCCGTGGAGTTCGGCTCCACAAACTCCGTTGACGGCGGCAGATCCTGCGTTGGTGTCTTCGGGGGAGCTGACCGCAGAACCTGCGTTCGTGGCATCTGCGGCGCCGGTTGTTCGGTCGGAGTCATCGTTGGGGCCGATCGAGAGTCCGGGGCCAAGGTCGTCGGTCGCTTCGCCACCGCCTACGCCACCGCCTACGCAACCGTCTACGCCGCCGAGCGTGGCCGGAGTCATGGGTCCTCAGGGAACCGTGGCCTTGTCTCGCTCCGAGTTCATAGCTGCAGGGCGTGCTGTCCCGAGCGTGATGCCGCCGGTGTCGAGCGGCCAACCCGGCGCGATGAGTAGGGGGCCGAGCGAGGGGCATGCTGTCCCGAACGCGATGGCGCCGGTGTCGAGTGGCCAGCCAAGCGCGATGAGTAGGGGGCCGAGCGAGGGGCATGCTGTCCCGAACGCGATGGCGCCGGTGTCGAGCGGCCAGCCGAGCGCGATGCGTAGGGGGCCGAGCGAGGGGTATCGTGTCCCGAACGCGATGGCGCCGGTGTCGAGCGGCCAACAAAGCCTGCCGCATGGACGACCGTACGCCTCAGGAGCTCAGTCCTCGCCGGAAGCTGGCGGGCCGCCTCGAAGGTCGAGGATTGCTCTATGGATCGTGGTCGCGCTCGTTGCGAGCGTATTGGGGCTTGGTGTGGGGACGGTGCTGAAAGCGGTGTAGTTCGTTTATTTAAATAAAGCTTCTAGTGAATGGATCCTGCTTGTTTGGCCAACTGAGCATGGCCCATTGGCGTCATTTTCCGGGTAGGGCAGGTCGCCTTCACATCGCGGCAATGAATATGCGCATCACGATTGGTCTTGCTGGCTGCTGCCAAGAGCGCTCATTCACTCGGTGAAACGACCTGAACGGGCCAATGTCGTGCGTGTTTTGGGGCTCGTCGCGCCTTGGACGCGAGGTCACTAGAAAACTGAATATATTGTCTGGACGATCTTCCGATCTCCCTGCTAGGTTGACGCCGAATCCCGACATGTGGCATTGAGGTTCGTTCGTCGACTCACGTCCTGGTGAGCTCGGCGCTGGGCTCGTCACGATCGAAGGTGCCCCCATGGCTGACGGCGCTGGTATCGAGCAAAATACGCTGATCAACGTCACGTATGACTTCTTGTGTGAAGACGGTCCCGAGTCGGACTTTCGCGTCGTTCGCATGCGCCTGATGGAGGACGTCAACGGCTGCTACGAGCTGGATCTCGACCTGGCTACGGATGATCGCAACGCCGACACCGATCTATTGCTCAGCGCATCGTGCCAGCTCGAGATCATGCGCGGCGAGCACGTGCGGGTGGTGTACGGGGTGATCAGCGCCTTCGAGTATATCGGCCATACGGAAAACTATCTGCTGGTCAGCATCCGGGTGGTGCCGGCGATGCAGCTGCTGAGCCTGCAGACCCACTCGCGGATCTTTCAGGACATGACCGTGCTGGAGATCCTCGATGAGGTGCTCGGCAAGGAGCTCAAGCACTACGGGCGCGCGCTGGACAAGGGCAGCGAAGCTCGGGGCACCGCGCCGCGTGACTACTGCGTGCAGTATCGAGAGTCGGATCTCGACTTTTGCGTGCGCTTGATGGAGGAGGAGGGGATCTCCTATCACTTCGTCCACGAGGAGGACGCGGGGCCCGAGGTGCTCACGCTCACCTACGAGAACGAGGACTTCACCGAGCTGCTCAACGTCGACGAGACGTCCGTCGTTCCCATCATCGTGCAGCGTCCGGAGACGGCCGATGTAGAGTCGGTGGGCAATTTCGACTATCTCCAGTCGCTGACCAGCACGTCGTCGTTTCGTCGCGACTACGACTTTGTCACCCCGCTCGAGTTCATCGAGGACGAGCAAGAAGGAGCGGACACCAAGAACTACGAGCGACGGATCTACCGGCACACCGATCGCCGCTACATCAGCGACGACGTGGCCGACCGCAACAAGGATCATCTCGAAGCGGCGCAGGCGCGGAGCAAGCTCGGGCGCGGGTCGGGCAACGTCACCGGGTTCGTGCCGGGCAAGGTCTTCGAGCTCGAGCGGCATGCGCGGGATGACCTGGAGGCCAAGTTCGTCGTGACGCAGGTCATCCACACCGGGGAGTGCCCCGAGGAGCTGCTGGCGACCGCGGGTGGCTCGGGTGGGTCGGGTCCGCGGTATCGAAACTCGTTCCAGTGCATTCCCTTCGATGTGCCGCTGCGGCCCCGGCAGCTCACGCCCAAGCCGCGAGTCTACGGGGCCGAGACGGGGATCGTCAGCGGGCCGTCGGGGGAGGAGATCCACGTCGACGAGCACGGGCGGATCAAGGTGCAGTTCCACTGGGAGGAAGAGGCGAAGTACGACGATACCTCTTCGTGCTGGATCCGGGTGCGGCAGCAGTGGTCCGGGCCTGGGTGGGGGTTTCAGTTCATCCCGCGGATCGGGCAGGAGGTGGTGGTCGAGTTCCTCGGAGGGGATCCGGATCGGCCGATGGTGGTGGGGACGGTCTACAACGGGGACAACGCGTATCCCTACGCGATGCCCGACGACAAGACCAAGAGCGGGATCAAGACCGACTCGGTCTCCGGAGACGGCAGTAACGAGCTGCGGTTCGAGGACATGTCTGGGAGTGAAGAGGTCTACATTCACTGCCAAAAAGACTTTACGATCGCGACGGAGAACGACAAGAACCAGACCACTGGGCACGACGAGACGCTGGCGATCGGGAACGATCGCTCCAAAGAGGTGGGGAACGACCAGAGCGAGACGGTCGGGAACGATAAGTCGATCTCGGTGGGCAACAACCACTCGGAGTCGATCGGCAGCAACATGACGCTCTCGGTGGGGGGCAACCGCAGCTGCTCGGTCAGCAAGAATCACTCCGAGAGCGTCGGCGGGTCGTTCAGCCAGTCGGTCGATAAATCCAAGTCGGTCATGGTGACCGGCGACAGCTCGGAGAGCGTTGATAAGTCGAAGTCGGTCATGGTCAAGGGGGCGTTCGACACCAGCTGCGACGATGCGCTGACCATGAGCGTGAAGCTGTCGGCCACGATAAGCGCGGGCAAGGACGCGACGATCGGGACCGACAAGTGCCTCAACCTCGACGCCAAGGAGGACGTCAACGGCAAGTCGGGGAAGAAGATGAACCTGATGGCCGGAGACAACCTCACGGTCAAGACCGACAAGAAGGCGGCGATCACCGCGGCCGACGAGCTGTCCATCACGGTCGGCAGCGCCAAGCTCGTGATGAAGAAGAACGGGGATATCTTGCTCGAGGGCGGGAAGATCAACGTCAAGGGCAGCGGTGCGGTGACGGTCAAGGGGTCGAGCATCGACAACAACTAGCGAGACGGAATCGGCGAGGCGAAGAGCGATGGCCAAGCAAGCACAACATGTTCTGGGATCCGACGGTTGCTCCGATGGTTGCTCCGAGGGGACGACTGGGGCGCCCACTGGGGGCTCGGTGGAGGTGACCAAGGACATTCCGATCCCACGGCGAGATGAAGCCCAGCAAGAGCAA
The DNA here is from genome assembly GCA_039194325.1 of Myxococcota bacterium. Lineage (GTDB taxonomy): Bacteria > Myxococcota_A > Polyangia > Nannocystales > Nannocystaceae > Paraliomyxa. The sequence continues at coordinate 6,464 of JBCCWC010000133.1, read as the reverse complement.
CACGTTCGGGGGGTTGATGGTGTCCTTGGGGGCTCGGTGGAGGTGACCAAGGACATTCCGATCCCGCAGCACGGGCGGGCTGCCGAGGCTCGAGGGTCCGGCCAGAGCGAGCAACCGGAGTGTCCGCCGCCGGCGATGGGCGAGGTCATGGCGGGGCCGGGCTTCGGCGAGCTGTTGGGGTTTTCCGAGCTGGGCTATCCGGTCGTGTCGCTGTCGAGCAACGAGGCGCTGGAGGTCCCGTCGACCGTGGAGCTTACCCGGGAAGACGTGGGGCACATGTTCTTGGTGAGCTATGTGGATGGGTGCGCCGACCAGCCCATCATTACGGGTCGGTTGCTGCCGCCTCGGATCCTTCCTCGGATCCTCGAGGATGAGGCGCAGAGTACGGCCGATGCCTCGGGGCAGGAGGCGAGCGCGGCCAAGGTCTTGGGAGAGGGGCCGATCACGGTTGAGTCCGACGGGGAGACGATCGCGATCGAGGCGAAGCGCGAGCTGGTGCTGCGATGCGGCGAGGCCAGCATTCGGCTGCGTCGAGACGGGCGGGTCGAGGTGCGCGGGATCGACGTGGTGAGCCGGGCGAAGCGGGCCAACTGGATCAAGGGGGGGAGCGTGGCGCTCAACTGAGGGCGCGTTGCCGTCATGCTGCAGATGCGAAACACCTCGCCCTTCGAGGTGGAGATGTTTGGGTTTCCCGATCAGGATGGGGTCGACACCTTCTATGTGGTGGTCAAGGGGACCTTCTCGATCGGGCCGACGGGGCTGACGGTGGCCGAGGAGCAGCGGCCGGTGACGCTGGCCGATGAGTACTGGGGGGAGCCCGGGGAATCGAGCCTGCGGTATGCGAGCGAGGCTCATCTGGTCAAGAAGGGCACCGACGTGGTGGTGAGCGGTGAGGCTTGCGCGCCGGGGGGGCGGCCGGTGGACCACGTGGATCTGAGCGTGATGGTCGCGGGGCGACGCAAGGATGCGCGGGTTCATGGAGATCGGTACTGGACTGAAGGGGTGGGCGGGCTTCGGCCGAGTCGGGCCAAGCCCTTCGTGCAGATGCCCGTGATCTACGAGCGAGCGTTTGGGGGCACGCATGTGCCTGATCCGAGCCAAGAGGTTTATCTGGCCGAGGCTCGGAACCCGGTGGGGTGTGGGTTCTTGGGGAAGCGGTCGGTCAAGGAGATCCTCGGGCAGCCGGTGCCGAATGTGGAGGATCCGCGGGCGCCGATCGGGGCTCCGGGGTCTCGGGGGTTGCCGGTGGGGTTTGGGCCGATTGCGCCGTCGTGGGAGCCGCGAGCGAGCTATGCGGGGACCTATGACGAGGCGTGGGAGCAGTCGCGGGCGCCGTATCTGCCGCGGGATTTCGATCCGCGGTTCTTCAACATGGCGCCGGTGGAGTTCGTGTTTCCGCGGAACCTGATGGGCGGAGAGTCGGTGGCGATGCTGGGGTTTCACCCGCGAGGGGTACAGCGCTTTGCGCTGCCGGTGTGTGCGCTGGGCATCGCGGTCAAGCTGGCGGGCAAGGAGCAGGTGTTGGCGTATCAGCTGGAGACGGTGATGCTCGAGCCTACTGCCGAGCAGGTCAGCATGAGCTGGCGCGCGTCGTTGCCCGTGGACAAGAAGATGTTGAAGGTCGAGGAGATCGTGGTGTCGCTCGAGCGGGTCGACGGGGTCGAGCCTGCGCGGAGGAGCGCATGAGCGAGCCGCTGGCGATCGTGCGGACGGGGATCATCTGTCCGGTGGGGCTGGACGCCGAGCAGTCGGCGGCGTCGATCTGGGCGGGGGTGATGCGCAAGCAGGAGACCTCGATCATGGATCGTCGCTTCGAGCCGATCGTGATGGGGACCATGCCGTATGGGGTGCTGCCGGAGTTGGTGGAGCCGCTCGAGGCGGTGCGGCCGGGGTTGACTTCGTTGCAGCGGCGGTTGCTGAGATTGGCGACGCCTGCGGTGCAGGAGGTGCTCGGGGTCGAGGTGAGTGAGGATGCCAAGCCTGGGGAGGACGAGCCTCGCTTCGAGTCGACGGTGCTGCCCAAGGGGTTCAAGCCGCTGCCGCCGCTGTTGGTGGCGGGGCCGCAGCCGCATCCGGAGCGGGCGGAGATCATGACGGGGCGGTTCATCGGGCAGCTTGCGGTGCAGTCGGGGGTGCCGGTGGATGTGGCGGCGAGTCGGGTGTTTCCGACCGGTCATGCGGGATTTTTTGCTGCACTGCAACATGCGCAGACCCAGGTGATCGGGCCTGGGCGGGCGGAATTTGCGGTGGTGGGGGGGGTGGATAGCTATCTCGATCTGTATCGGCTGGCGTTGCTCGAGCAGGAAGAGCGGCTGATTACGTTTGGGGTGCAGGATGCGTTTACGCCCGGGGAAGCGGCGGCGTTCGTGTTGGTGGGGTCACGGGTGGCGTGCCGGCGGTATGGGATGAAGCCGCTGGCGTGGATCGATGCGGTGGGGGTGGCGCGGGAGCCTGGGCATCGATACAGCGAAGAGCCATACAAGGGGGATGGGCTCGCGGAGGCGTTTCGGCAGGTGTTTGCGGCGGGGTCGAATGTGCCGCCGGTGAAGCTGGTGATGGCGGGGTTCACCGGGGAGAGTTTTCATTGTAAGGAGTGGGGGGTTGCGCAGCTTCGAAGCAAGAAGCGGTTTGCGGAGGCGTTTCGCATCGAGCATTCGGCGGAGTATACTGGTGACCCAGGGGCGGCGCTGGCTCCGATGATGCTCGGGGTTGTGGTGAGTGCGTTTGGGCAGGCAGAGTTGGGGATCGAAGGACCGGCGATGGTCTGGGGGTCTTCGGATCAAGGGCAACGTGGCGCGCTGCTCGTGCAGGCGGCGTGATTGGAGTGAAGGCGTATGGCACAGAAGACGTTTGCGAACTGTCGAGGGATCGCTCATAAGGGGAGTGGTGGTATGAGTATTGTGCTGCCGGATGTGTGCAAGACCCCGTCGCCAGCTGGGCCGGTTCCGATCCCGTATCCGAATATCGCGAAGGCTGCGGATACCGATGGTGGGCCGACTACGGTGAAGTGCGACAAGAAAATGCCCATGGTCAAAGGGGCGACCTATAAGAAGTCAATGGGTGATGAGGCTGGGACTGCGGGCGGAGTTGTAAGCGGCGTAAATCGCGATGCGGCGGAGTTCATGATGTATTCATTCGACGTGAAGATCGACGGGAAGAATGCCTGTCGGCTAGGGGATCCACTGTTTCATAACAAGAAGAACATCATGGGTTAGGTGCTATTTACGAATCTCGGAGAGGATGTGAATGTTGTGAATTCTGGAGAAGATATCGCCACGGTCGAAGAATTTGTTGGTCCTAAATACTCGGAATGCCCTTTTGACTGTGCAGAGGGAAGAAAGTGTGCTGCTGATAATGATTTTGAGCGGCTGATGGTGCCATTGAGCTTTGGAGAAAATTTGCGGAAAGGTAGTTCGGCTGTCCGGTTTAAGAAAGACGCGAATGGTGGCAACTTTTCAAAGAACGATGAGCATCTCCATTCGCTCAAGCAATATGAGCCATATAAGAAAGGATTTCCAAATAGATGGGGAAAGGCGGCTCATCACCTTATACCGATTGGCTCGCTGAGCGGGACGAAAAGGATCCGGAAATATCTTGACAAGGGTCGAAGCTATGTTTCTTGCGATGCTGGCTATGGCATAAACGGTTCACAGAATGGGGTATGGTTGATTTCTTCTGGCAGCAAAAGATGGGATACGGGTATGCAAGGTACAGCAAAGAATAAAAAGGAAGATTTCAAGAAGATGCTGGAAGATGACGGAATTGAAATCAAAAAAGATGAGAACGGCATTGAGGCGTTGTACAAATCTCTTGCTGACGATATGAGAGATGAGGAGTCCGAAGATCCTTCAGGCGCGCGGGAATTTCTTTTTGCCACGATGCAGGTATACCAGCGACAATTTCATGATGGCGATCATGCGAGTTACAGTGATTTTGTGGATCTAATTCTCAAGAAAGTGATTAGTAATATATTCTGGCTTCGGTTTAATTGTCGGAAAAATGGCAAGTGTAAAGATAAGTCTAGGAGTCCTCTGGCGCCTCATCAAGTTGTTGATCGGTTGAATCATATATCCGATCGACTTCGTCAGCATCTTGCTTGTCCTGCGCTGGATTGGAGAGATCCAATATTTACATCGAAATTATCCAGGCTATATGCAAAGCACGTGAAAGAGCGGAAGGCTAATGGGCTGGCGGATCCTGCTTACGACTTTAACCAGATGAATTTTGTTGAGAAGATGGCGATTCAATTGGGGAAGGGGGAAAGATGAAAACAGATGGCTTCTTTGTGTGTGATGGATTGCTGGGGAATAGACGATGAACCTGTCCAGAAGCCTATGGATGTGGACCTGGGAGTTGAAGATGGAGAGGAAGTTGAGTGGTTTCTAGGGCAGAGGATTGCATCTGATATTCCAAAGCCAATTATGATGAAATGGGGCCCTGTGCTCAATAGTGAAATGGATATTCGAAGAACTCTGGGGCCGCGTAGCGAGAAAGGAATAAGGCGGCAGTGGGCGTATCCAACTGCGGAGCCTCCTCTTTTTCATCATGATCTTGTTGCTGCGTTGAGAGAATGTGGTGTTGATAATATTGATGTTTATGAAGCATTGGTTGTAGATGTTGAAAGTGGCGTGCGTTGCAGTGATTATTTGGCGATAAATATAGTCGGGCTGTTACGGGTTGCTGATATGCAGAGTTCAAGTGCTGTTGTGCATTCTGAGAAGGGGGTTATTGATACCGATTTTGATTCTCTGGTGTTGGATGTGGAGAGTATTCCGGAGGTGAAGATGTTTCGATTGGCGGAAAGTGTTAATGCTACTATCGTTCATTGGTCTGTGAAGAAGCATCTGGAAACTCGCGGCGGATTCGAGCTTACTTTCAAAAAACCGGAGGATTGGATTGGGTGACTTTCCTGGTTAATCCTGGAGGTTGACCGTCTGTGTACCAATCTCCAGTGGCGAATTTTGATCTTGAGATCAGATCAGTTCGTGTTCTGCATGTAGATCGTCGTTGTGCAGATCGAGATAGCCGCGGCCAAGTCTTCGAGGACGATCTGTAGCGGATGTCAAGCTCTTCGATCATCCATTGTCTAACGGGAGCGCTTACATTCGTTGTCTCAATCTCATCGAGACTTAGCTGAGGCTCGTAGGATACGCCTCTGCGGATTCGGACTTGCATTTGCGCGCGCAGCCTGGCGTCGTTCTCTTTGAGCCAGGCGATCCAGGGTTCTCGTGAGCGAGGCAGCTGGGAAACGAGCAGACCTGGTTGTTCTGCTTCGTCTTCTCCCTCGGACTCGGTCTTGTCATCCGGCTCGTCTGACGAGCTGCGCTCGGAGGTCTCCTCGTGCAGCGGAGCGCCGGTCAAGATGTAGAGCCCCTCGGCAGCAGCGGCTCCGTACTCCTCATGCTCGACCATCTCCAGCAGGATCTCGATCCCCCCGACATACCCAAACAGCCCCACCGCGAGCATCTTCTCCGCCGACGGCGACTCCTTCGCGACCTTCGAAAGCGTCCCCCACACCCGCGGTCCTCCGCCAATCGCCAACGGAATCGCCGCCCAGTCCTCCTGCGCTACGACCTTCTCCAAATACGCCAGCACCTCCCCCGGTGCGAATCGCAGCGCCGCAATCGCGGCGGCCTGCCGCACGGCAGGCGCATGATCCTCCTGGATCACCGCATAGAGCTCCGGCAGCGCCTCGTTCACCCGCAGCACACCGATCGCCCAAGCGACCGCCTCCAGATCCCCCACGCGATCCTCCAGCACCCCGAGCAACGCCTCCCCGAGCGGCCAGGCGCGCAGTCCCACGACTCTCGCCAACGGACCGATCGCTCCATCGGTGAGTGACTCGTCCTCAAGCAGCGCTCCCACGAGCTCTTGCCACGAATCGGGCGCGTCCCAGGCGAGCGCATCGGTCACTGCCTCGGCGCGCTTGGGCTCTTGCCAATCGATCCGCTCGATGAGGTCGTTGAAGCGCTCCGCCTGGTCCGTGCGGCAAAGCAGTCGGATCGCGGTATTGAGCTCGCCGAGGTTGCCTTCGAGCGCCTTGCTCTCGCATTCACCGAGGACCAACGCTCCACCCTTGGCGAGCGCGACCACATGGGCATCCGCGCGCTTCTCTTGCTCGAGCCAGGCATCGGCGGACACCAACGGCCCCTGAATACGAAGGATCTCCCGGCGCTCGTAGAGCCACGAGGCCTCGAACCAATGATGATCGAAGAGGCTACGAGCAAAATCCTCAGCAGCCGGAGGAAGACGACGAAGAGTATCGGCCAGGGGCATGGTCCACGTACGCAGATCCTCGATCACACGACCCCACCCACCTTTGCAACGGTTCGATTGGGCCACCTCACCCCCGTGCGAGAACCGGGGGGCGGGGGGGGGGGGGGGGGGGCGAGGGGGGGGGGGGGGGGGGGGGAAAGAGGGAAGGGGGGGGAGGGGAGTGGGGGGGGGGGGGGGGAGGGTGTGGG
>JBCCWC010000132.1:0-41970 GCA_039194325.1 Myxococcota bacterium | reverse complement strand
GCGGGGGGCGCGGATCCCCCTTTTCTGGAGGGTGTCGTGGCGGCTCGCGGTGGCGCGCCGCTGACTGTCCTGCGAGAACGCGATGTCGACCACCGCTTCTTGGTGTCCTCGCAGCTCGCGGACTCCGTGCAATCCCTGGGTCGCGGCGAAGAGCGCGTTCTCGATCTCGAGCGGCAGTCCCTCGGTGGTCTCATCCGAGCCCTCGTTCGAGGCCTCCAGTGCCATGAACAGGGCGCGGACCTGGCTGCCCGGCTCATTGGCCATCAGCGCGGCCGTGAGCCCCCGCTGGCGGTTGAGCGTGCTCTCGAGCTCACGGTTGGCGCGACGGACCTTCTGTTCCTCGGATTCCGCTTTCGCCTTGGCGGCGTTCGCCTCTTGGGCCCAAGCGTCGGCCTCATCGCGGGCATCTTCGGCCCTGCGCTGCATGGTGTACGAGCGAACCGCCATCAGTGCCGCAAACAGCCCCACGAGCCCGACCCCCAGCGCAGCCCTCCGTAGCTGTCGCACCCGCCGGGATTGTTCGGAGGCCAGTGCTTGCGCCGCTTCGATCTTCTCCTGTTGTTGTTGCTCCCGCTCCTGATGTTGGCGCCGCTCTTCTTCTTGGCACGCCTCGAAGTACTCTCGCAGCTTGGGATCGAGCTTGAGCGTGCCCTCGCGCAGGAAGCTGCGTACCAGCTCGCCGCGCTCGTGGATGTGCTCGAGGTAGACCCGCCGTAGGTCGTTGTTGCGCCAGCCCGTCGCCGATGCCTCCATCTCCTGGCGCAGCCGGATCGCGTCCCGGGCGGCGGTCAGCCAGCGCTGCAGTCGATCCCACCCGCTCAGGAGCGCTTCGTGAGCCACCTCGACCACCGGGCCCTCTTCGTCGGCGTGGCTCTTGACCAGCAATCGCTCGTCGGCCAGCAGATCGATGAGTCGCTTGATCGAGGGCTCCTCGGCCGGCCCGGCATAGCTCGACCAGGGGGCGATCGAGGTGGCCCGAGTATAGTAGAGGTGCGCCAGCGCCACGCGGCGTCGGAGGTAGCGGATCGAGCCGCCGCCCTCGGCCTCGCGGACCTCGGCCAGCTCAAGCATGATCGACTGCAAGCGCTCCTGATCCTCGTCGTCGAGGGTTGCCCACACCTGCTCGGCGGTCTTGGTGATCGCCTTTTGGACCCGTCCGAGCTCGTGGTAGGCCTCGACGGGGAGCCAGCGCCCGTGGCGTCGCTGGTAGAGCTCCTGTAAGGCGTGCTGCAAGAGCGGCATCGCGCCGGGCTCGTCCTCGAGGTCCTCGAGGATCTGCTCGCACAGGCCGGTCTCGTAGCGGAGCCCCGCCGCCTGGCCCTGCTGTTCGATGGCGTTGCGCAGCTCGTCTGCGGACATCGGAGGGATGAGGCTCAGCCCCTCGATCTGCTCGCGCAGCCCCCGGTGCAGGGCGCACTCGCCGAGGAAGTCAGCGCGCATCGAGATGACGACCCGGTGCTGGGGCGCGACGACATCGAGCAGCCGATCAAAGAAGCCCTTGCGCTCGAGATCGTCGCCACAGATCGTGAACGCTTCCTCGAATTGATCGACATAGATGAGGGTGTCGGGGGCATCTTGGAGCAGGACCAGCGCCTCTTGCAGTCGAGCCAGGGGGTGCTCGCCGGGGGTCAGCGTGGCGACCTCCAGCGCCGGGCGGAGGTCCCGGAGCAGGGGGATGACTCCGGCCATCACCAGCGAGGACTTGCCGCAGCCCGAATTGCCGAGCACCGCGAGGAAGGGGCGCTCGTCGAGCTGCCGCCGCAGCGCCTGCACGAGCGGGTCACGCCCGCAAAAGTACTCCCGTTGCTCGGCGGTGAACGCTCGAAGCCCCGGGAAGGGGCAGCGGACTCGGTAGGGAGGGGGCGCGCGGCCGTGGGCGAGGGCCGAGAACGACAGCTCGAGGGCGTCCTCGCACAGCTGCTCGAGCCGGGTGAGGCTGGTCGCGTGCTCGCGCGCGGCCAGGCCCATCAGCGTGCTCGGATCGATGGATACGGCCTCGGCGAGCACGCGCGCCTGATCCCTGAGCACCGGAGCGCGCTCGTGGAACAGCGCGTCGACCTGCTCGGTCGTGGCTCGGAGCTCGGCCTCGGTCAGCGGGCGGTCCAGATCATCAGTGAACAGCGGCCGTCCCCCGAGTCGGCTGAACAGGGCGGGCACCACCGAGTCGTCGTGCTGGCGGACCTCGGCGCATGCTTGCACCAGGGCGGTGTCGACTTGGCCGTGTTCTCGCAGTCGGGCGTAGAGGCCCTTGCCCAGCGCGAACGCGGTCGCCTGGCTGACCCGCTCGGTCATCGCCACCACCGCGGGCATGCCCAGCTCGCGGACCAGTCGCTGGCCCAGGCCACCAAAGGCCCCCTCCGCGTCGGGCTTGGCGCTGTCGCAGACCGCCAAGAATGCCAGGTGGGGAAGACCTCGTGCCGTGCCCAGCTGCTTGAGGCGGGCGATCAGATCGGTGGCCTTGACCGCCTCGGTCGGGCCCGGCTCGCCCGCGAGGAACACGGCCGTCTCGCCCGTGCGCGTCGAATAGGCGCCGTGGCTGATCAGGTGCAGCAGTGTGTAGTGCTCGGCCGTCAGGCGGGTGCAGAGCTCGCCGAGCGTGGGCGGACCCTCGGCCCGCGGGTCTTTGCCCAGTATCACCGAAGGGATCTCGCCGAGGCCGGCGAGCACCGTATCGATCGCTTGCGTTTCGTCGAAGGGGTCGACCCCGTAGGCATTGTCCGACTCGGGGTTGGCCACCACGACCAGTGCCCGGAGGTCGCGGCGCCCGAAGGGAGGAAATCGTCGGTCGGTGCTGCTGGGCAGGTATTGGGAGAAGGGAGTCCGTCGCGTCTGGCCGAGCGGCTGCCAGCCTTCGTCGTCGAAGGGGCCCGCCAGTCGTTCCCAGCGTAGCGATTGCAGTGTCTTGGCCTCGACGGCCAGCAGCACCCGAAGCTCGGAGGTCGCCGCGCGGGCCTGGGCGAACAGTTCGTGCACACTACCGGCGAACACCAGGTGCCCGAGAGCTTCCCCGTAACGTAGCGGGTCGTCGTACTCGGGGAGCTGCGCGTGGTCGAGTTGCAGCCCGTGCTCGCGTCGTACGGGCAGTTCGCCGGAGCGCCGCCACTCGGCGGATAGTCGATACTCTCCATGGATCGTGGTGGACTGGACCGTGATCTCGAAGAGCGATGAGTCCGGCATGAGGTGAACATTGTGCCAGATCCACCTGACGCCGCCGGCGATCTGTTCGATGTCGTGGACGAGGAACGCCCGCGGCCGACGATGGGTGCTACCGTCGGCGTCATGGACGTGTTGCGGACCCCCGACGAACGCTTCGAGAACCTACCCGGCTACGACTTCGATCCCCACTACGTAGAGGTCGACCGCGTGCGGATCCACTACGTAGATGAGGGTCCGCGTGACGCCGACCCAGTGTTGCTGATGCACGGTGAGCCGTCGTGGAGCTACCTCTACCGCACGATGATCCCCCCGATCGCCGCGGCTGGGCGCCGGGTGCTCGCGCCCGATCTGGTGGGCTTTGGTCGCAGCGACAAGCCCACTCGCCGCGAGGACTATACCTATGCCGGCCACTTGGCCTGGATGACCGCCTGGTTTCAAGCCCTCGAGCTGCGCCACGTCACCCTGTTTTGCCAGGACTGGGGGGGGCTGCTCGGGTTGCGCATGGTGGCGGCGATGCCTGAGCGCTTCGATCGGGTGGTGGTGGCCAACACCTTCTTGCCCACCGGCAACGAGCCGGTCTCGGAGGCGTTCGACCAGTGGCGGACCTTCTCGCAGACGACGGAGGTCTTCGACATCGGGCGGATCATCAACAGCGCCACCACGACCGAGCTGACGCCACAGATCATCGCGGCCTACGACGCGCCCTTTCCCGACGAGACGTACAAGGCAGGGGCCCGGCAATTTCCCGCGCTGGTGCCCACCGAGCCCGATGCCCCCGGAGCGGCCGACAATCGCGATGCGTGGCAGGTGCTGCGGACGTTCTCCAAACCGTTCTTGTGTGCGTTCTCAGACGGCGATCCCATCACCCGTGGGGCCAACAAGTTCTTCGAACGGATGGTGCCCGGGGCCAAGGGCCAAGCCCACGTGACGATCGACAACGGCGGACACTTCCTTCAAGAGGATCAGGGGCCCACGCTGGCGACGGTCGTCAACACATTCATCGACGCGACCCCACGGTGAGCCGATTCGGCCCAGCACGGCCGACCACCGGGCACGTGCGGACCTCGAACTTCGCCGGCGACGGTCCGTGGTGACCCGGTCGTTTCGCTCCCGGCAACGGGGGCGGGTTGATAGTGAATTCACTAATATCAAAAGAAGTCCCGATCCTGCCGCAGAACTGAGCAGAATCGTGCCAAACGGCCCCTGTTTTGTAGGGTCCTCCCTGGTGATCATTGCGAATTCGCGCAGGTGATTCTTGCCAAACCTAACGGCAGAGTCACTCAAGATCTCGCACGGGGGCGCGATCTGAATGCTCCGGTTGGGGTTCCCACCAGCTCGATTTCGCGTATTCTCCATTTTCGCCCGATAAGCGAGCCCCCGACACACGGGTGCCGGGGGCTCAGGGGTGGTCTGCCGTGGACGGGGCTCTCCACGAAGGAGAGCTGTTGGGCTTCAATGCCCGACCAGACCAGGGCCCAGCCGGTGTTTGCGCATCGGCTGGGCCTGTTTGTTACCGTAGACTCCGCGTGCGGTAGAATCAAATAGTATCGGTGTTGGAGTGCTGGTCGGGGTCGGCGAAGATCCCAAAGGGGACGAATTCGCTCGCTCCGGACCACCCTGACATCGCCCGATTATCGAGCGGTCGAGCACGGTGGCCCATCGTCGACGATCGCCACGCAATCGCTCGCACTCGTCCTACGTGAACCGCAGGCGTGAACCGCAGGCGTGAACCGCAGGCGTGAACCGTAGGCGTGAACCGTAGGCGTGAACCTCAGGCGGCAACAGTAAGAGCGAACAGTAGGCGTCAGTCGCAAGTGCGAACAGTAGGCCCAAACCATGGGTGCGAATGGTCGGACCAAACAGTACGTCCCACGTATTGGCGCGCGGTGTTCGAGCGTCGTCGGAACGTTCGGGTTCACCGACTTCGGGCACGAGCGCGCTCTTGGCAAGCGCTCGCGCTCAACTCGTCGCGGTGTTCGCCTGCCCTCGGGACCACCGAGGAGCCGGGCGTCACGGGTCACTCGTCGTCGTCACGGTCCTCATGGAGCGGCGGCACCATCTCGCGAGGGAGCGTCTCGTTCCACGCGTTCGCGTACACGTCGCTGCGCACGCCCAAGTACCCCGGATACGTTCGGCTCGCCTCTTCGTTGCGCGAGGTGTCGATGTCCCAGTGCATCAGCGTCTGGTAGCCCTCGGCCACCACCTCGCCGGTGGGGTCCACCACGACCGAGGGCCCGCCCAGCGAGACCCCTTGCTCGGGCCGGGGCCGGTTGACCGAAGCGATCCACACCGTGGCCGTCCGGGCGGTGGCTCGCATGACCAGGCGCCAGTGGTCGAAGCTGTCCGATTCGGTCGCTCGCGGATGGAGCACCAGTCGTGCGCCGCGGGCCGCCAGGATGTGAGTCCCCTGGGGCCGATTGATGTCCGAGCAGATCTGGATCCCCAAGGGCACCCCGTGCAACCCCATGAGCGAGAAGGTCTCGGGCCCTGGTGCATAGTGGTCGGTCTCCCAGAACCCGGGCTCTTGCGGAATGTGAAGCTTGGAGTAGCGCCCGCGCTCCGCCCCGGTGCCGTCGACCAAGAAAGCCTGGTTGTAGCGCTGCCCGGTGCTCGGGTCCCGGACGATGGCGCTGCCGAGCACCGCCACCCCGAACTCTCGGGCCGCGGCCCTCACCATGCGGCGTCGCGGTCCGTCGGCGAGTTCGGCATCCTCGTCGCGGAGCTCCCGAGTGGCGGGGATCCAAGGGTCGAGCGCCAGCTCCGGCAGCACCACCAGCTGTACGCTGAGGGTGCGGGCCCGGTCGAGCCAGGTGGCCAGCCGTTCGGCGGCGCCCTCTCCATGGAACACCTCGGACAAAAGCGCCAAACGCAGATGCTCAGAGCCGGACATTCTGGGCAAGAGTATCAGCCGCCGGGCGGTCTGCGATCCCGGTCGGGGCGTCGGCGTTCCCGCGCGCGTCAACGACCCCGACGATCGAGCCAATCGAGCACATCGTCCTCCCAGGCGCCAGGAGCGTTGATGTGCCCGCCGTGGTCGAGCCAACGGCGCTCGAGCCTACCTTCGGGCGCGGCGCTCAGGCTCGGCTGCACGGTGAACGCGGGAACCATGGGATCGTGGTCCATGCCCAGGTACAGGCACGGGACGCGCAGCTGGGCCAGGCGTGGGCCGACGCTGGCCCTTTGGTAGTAGTCGCGGACGTCGGCGAAGCCAAAGCGCGGGACCACGGCCAGGCGATCCCACTCACGGATCGTGCGGACCCGGCGGATCTGCGGCGTAGGGGTGGGCAGCGAGCGTCGTGAGGCGATCTGCCGGTAGCAAGCCTTGAGCTCGCGCAGCACCACGGTGCGATAGACCCACGCGCGGTGCCGGTCGATCGCGCGGCAGGACTGCTCGAGGTCGAGCGGCGCCGAGATGGCGGCGATCGCTCGCACCCGCGGATGCGGATGGAGGCCGTGGCGAAGCGCGAGGTGGCCGCCCAGCGAGTAGCCCATGACCAATACCCGCTCGTAGCCAGCGAGGTAGGGATCGTCCAGGGCATGGGCGAGATCGCTGTCGAGCCCGGCGTGGTAGAGATCGTCGCCGTCGCCGGTGCTGCCGCGCATGGCCAGCCGCAGGCACGACCAGCCTCGCGCGCTGGCCCGGCGTGCGATCCGGCGGCAGTAGGGGCTTGTAGGCATGCCTCCGAGCCCGTGAACCACCAGCAGCAGCGTGCGGGCCCCGGGTTCCTCGCGAAGCTGCCCGAACTGCCGCACGACCCCGACCGCCGGATCGTCGAGGGTGCGCAGCCACGGGCGTCCGGGAGGCGCGGTCACCGGACGCAGGTGATCCAACAGTTCCGGAGCCACCGTCCATGCGTGGCCAGCGAGCGCTGGCCATCGAGCGAGTATCGTCCGCATCTCGGACCCGTCGAGGAGCGTTATACCAAGGGTCGCTTCACCGACGTATCGTCATGGCTCGGCGTCATGGCTCGTTCTGCGTCACCATCCCCCATGCGGGTCAGCCCCAGGACCGGCTGTCCGTCGATCCACGACGACGATTCGATGACGCCGTCGACGCCATTGCACCGAGATCAATACGTGCGTGATGCCACGTTGACGGTCGCGAGACAGGGCGCTAGCTTCCGGGCGTGACGCGCCCGGAGGTCGAGACTTCAGGGCCCAGCTTACGCCTCGTGCTGGGCGTCATAGCCGTTGTGGTCGTCGTTATGGGCGTTGCGGCCTATTGGCGATACACCCTCTCCGAGAAGCACTTTGCCGACACCTTGGCCCAAATGGATCGCCAGGGGCCCTCGCTCGACGTCGAAGGCTGCATCGATGCAGTGCTCGGCTGGCATGCGCGATGCGAGGCGAACAAGCCCCTGTGCGACAACGGGGTGCCCCAAGTGATGACCCACTGCCTGGTGGCTCGCGACCGTACGCGGTCCTGCGAGCAGCTCGACCTCGACGCGTCGGCCTCGGCCCAGTGGGTGTACCTGACCTGCTTCGAGCGCGACACGCCTTGCCGTAGCAAGAAGCACTGCCCCTGTGCTGACGCCTACCGCACCTTCGACAGCTTCTGCCGCCACGAGCAAAAGGGCGTGGCGCTCTAAAGACCTACCCGACCCACTATGTCCCGAACCTCCCACCTGTGGCAGCTGACCAAGCCCGGCGTTACGCGGATGTGCGCGCTGACCACCGCGGGCGGGTGGCTGCTGGCCCCGGGTGCCTCCGAGCACGGGGTGTGGGGGGGGCTCAGTGCAGTGCTCGGTGCCGCCATGGCGGTGGGCGGAGCCAACGCGGCCAACATGTGGTGGGAGCGCGACACCGATCGCTTGATGGCGCGAACCCGGCGGCGTCCGCTGCCGGCGGGTCGCCTGGCTCCCGCGGTGGCCCTGCGCTTTGCGCTGGGGTTGTCGGTGCTCTCGTTGGTCGTGCTTGCGGTGGGCACCAATGCCCTGACCGCTGCGCTGGCCGCGTTTGCGATCGCCTCGTACGTGCTGGTCTACACCCCGCTCAAGCGACGGACTCCGCTGGCGTTGGTGATAGGAGCGATCCCCGGGGCCGTGCCGCCGCTGCTTGGCTGGACGGCGGTCACGGGCACGTTGTCGGCCGGCGGCCTGGTGCTGTTTGGAATTCTCCTCGTCTGGCAGATTCCTCACTTCCTCGCCATTGCGCTCTACCGCAAGGCCGAGTACTCCCGCGCGGGAATCCGGGTGGTGCCCGTGGTCCGGGGCGATGCCATGGCCAAGGTGCAAGCGGTCGCGTGGGCCGGTGCTCTGGTTCCCCTGTCGCTGATGCTCACTCCGCTGGGCGTGGCGGGCACCTTCTACCTGGTGTGCGCGTTTTCCCTGGGCATGGCCTTCTTGGCCTGGGCCTTCACCGGCCTCGACGACGCAGCGGGTCCCCGCTGGGCGCGGGGCTACTTCTTCGCCTCGCTCGGCTACCTGCCAGCGCTGACGGCCGCCCTGGCCGTGGACGCACTCTGGTCGGCCCTTTAGGTAGCGTCAGGCCAACCAATCTGACCGGTTAGAAAGGTAACGGACCTTCGCGATGCCCGCCCCTCCCGACTACGTCAGGCCCGGGTGGCTGGAGTGGTTTCGTCGCCACATCTGGGTGGTGGCCTTCGTGACCGGGGTGGTCACCTTGACCGCCTTGCGCTGCTCGGAGCGGCTGCGCCACGTGCCCGAGCCGCCGCCGGTGATGTTCACGCTGCCCGGCGACTACGCGTTGGTCGATCATCGGGGCGAGCCCTTCACCCCGCAGACATTGCGCGGCAAGGTCTGGATCGCGGGCTTCGTGTTCACCTCGTGCCCCAGCAGCTGCCCGGCGGTCACCTCGGCCATGGGAGCGCTGCGCGAGCGCCTCGATCGCTACAGCGTCGACGTGCAGATGGTCTCGTTCACCGTCGACCCCGAGCACGACACTCCCGAGGTGCTCGCCGACTACTTCGCGGCCCAGGGCGTCGACTCTGAAAAATGGCGGTTCGTTACCGGTAAGTCCCGGGCGGTCCTCTCGCTGGTCCGCCACGGCTTCAAGCTCGGGGTGGGCGATCGCGAGGCCGACGAGCAAGGGGTGGCGTACGACATCGCGCACTCCACCAAGCTGGCCCTGGTCGATGGGGACGGGGGCGTGCGGGGCTTCTACAGTATTTCCGACGAGCACGGGACCGACGAGATCTTCGAACGATCCCAGCACGTGCTCGCGCAGATGGAGCGTGGTCGGTGAGGACCCTCGCGTCGCTCCGGCTCCACGCTTCGTTTCCGTCGATCTCCATGCGTTGTGTCGTTGCGGCCGCGGCCCGCGTGGTCGTGGCGATGAGCGTGGTGGTCGGGTGGGTCGCGGGGTCGGGCCTGATGGCCGGGTGTGGACAACCGGAGTCGAGGTTCACCGAACCGCTGGTGCTCGGCGGTCAAGAGGTCTCGGCTGAGGTGCTCAATCGCGGGGCTCGCGTGTACGCCCTGTTCTGCGTGAGTTGCCACGGCGTCGATGGTTCGGGGCGCGGCAATGCCTCGCGATCGTTCGACAAACCCCCCCGCGATTTCCGCGAAGGCCAGTTCGAGCACGTGTCGGGCCCCGAAGGTTCGCTGCCCACCGACGACGACCTGTCGCAGACGATCCGGGAAGGCCGCCCCGGCACCGGGATGCCGGCGTGGAACGGGCTATCCCCCGAAGATCACCATGCGGTGATCCAGTACATCAAAACCTTTTCCCCGAGATGGCGCAACGAGAGGCCCGACGCGGGAGGGGAGCGGCAACCATGAGACATTACTATGGCTTTTTTTGCGGGCAAGGTTCGTCGGACACGGTGTTCGGCGAGCTTGCGGGGCCATGGCGCAATTGCTACGGTCCGCGCCGCCAAGAGCGTGACACACGCGGCGCACATTGGGAGCAACGGATCCGACGCAGGATCCTCCAAGCAAAGGTGAACTGACCGTGCCGGCGATCTTTCCTCGTTGGACGAACAACATTCCGATCGCGATCGGACTGCTCGCACCCCTGGCGGGGGCGGGCGTCATCTTCGCGGTCTGGTACTGGTTTTCGCCGAAGTACACCGACGTGGGCTACCGCCCCGAGCAGCCGGTTCCGTACAGCCACAAGCTGCACGCGGGCGACATGGGCATCGACTGCCGCTACTGCCATAACACAGTAGAGAAAGCGGCCCATGCGGCGATTCCTCCCACCGCGACCTGCATGAACTGCCATTCTCAGGTCAAGACCGACAGCCTGCGGCTGCGCAAGGTGCGGGAGAGCTACAAGACCGGGGAGCCCATCGAGTGGGTGCGGGTCCACCAGCTGGCCGACTACGCCTACTTCGATCACTCGGTCCACGTGGCGGCCGGGGTGGGCTGCGTCTCGTGCCACGGCCGCGTCGACAAGATGGTGGTGGTGGAGATGGCCCAGCCCCTGTCGATGGGCTGGTGCCTCGAGTGTCACCGCAACCCCACGCCAAACCTGCGCCCGCTGGACCAGGTCACCAACATGGGCTGGAACGCGGCCGAGGAGTCCTACGATCCCGCCCGGGATCCGGACCGCAAGCGGCAGGTCAATCCACCCTTGCACTGCTCGGGGTGTCACCGATGAGAGACACGAAACAATACCGTCATGGGTACTGGCGCAGCCTCGAGCACCGCGCCATGACATACGACCAGGAGGCGGACGGCTGGAAGGAGTTCCCTCCGGGGGCCGACACGCGGCCGGCCCAGTCCCTTGTGCGGCCGGGGTCGGAGTCGCGGTCCGTCTCGCGCCGCAAATTCTTCGGCGTGATGGGGGCCTCGGCGGCGCTGGCCGGCGCGTCCGCGACCACCGGCTGCATCCGCAAGCCCAAGGAGGAGATCCTCCCCTTTGCCGAGCGCCCCGAGGATCTGATCCCCGGCAAGCCGCTGTTTTACGCGAGCGCCTTCGTCGAGCGGGGCACGGTGGCCGGGGTCTTGGTCGAGAGCCAGGACGGTCGACCCACCAAGATCGAAGGCAACCCACGGCACCCCGGCTCGCAAGGGGCGTCCAGCGCGTTCGCGCAGGCCTCGGTGCTCGAGCTCTACGATCCCGATCGTACCCGCTTCCCGCTGGAGGGTGAGGAGATCCGCGACTGGGTCGCCACCAAGGACGCGGTCACCGCGCTGGTGGAGGGCTTTGCCGCCAAGAAGGGTCAAGGTCTGGCCTTGGTGTTGCGCCAGGTGCTCTCGCCCACGCAGCGCTACCAGCTCGAGCAATTGCGCGCCCGGATGCCCAAGGCCCGGGTCTACGTGGACGACCCCACCATGCCGGCCAACACCCTGGCCGCGGCGCAGATGGTCGGCGGGGAAGGGGCCCGATCCTTCTATTCATTGGGGGAGACCAAGGTTGTCTTTGCGGCCGATGCCAACTTCATGGGCACCGAGACCGACCATGTTCGGCTGACCGGTGAGTGGGCCAAGACCCGCAAGGTGCGAGAGACTGCCGACGAGATGAGTCGGCTCTACGTGGTCGAGCCGCACTTGACCAGCACCGGGATCATGGCCGACCACCGGCGGCGCCTCAAGTCGAGCCAAGTTGGCGACGTGATGATCGCGCTGGCCATGGAGCTCGATACCCTGGGCGTGACGTGGCCCAAGTCCGCCGCCGGGGTGGTGGCTCAGCTGCCCGCCGTGGTGCTCGACGAGCCGACCACTGCGTTCACCCGGGCGCTGGCCAAGGATCTGCTGGCCAACAAGCGGACCTCGGCGGTGGTGGTGGGCGAGCGACAGCCGGTGTGGGTGCACGCCCTGGGCACCCTGCTCAACGCGGCGCTGGAGAACAACGGCAACGCCCAGCGTTGGCTATTCGACCGCGAGTCGTCCCAGCTCGAGCCGGTGGCTGCGCTGGCCGAGGCCACCGACATCGAGGCGGTGCTGTGCTTCGACACCGACCCCGCCTACGACACCCCGGCGGTGCTGGGGCTGGCCGACAAGCTCGCGGGGCTGACCACCGTCCACTTTGGCCTCTATCGCAACAAGACCGCGGCCCTGGCCAAATGGCACATCCCCGTGTCGCACTGGCTGGAGGCGTGGGGCGACGTGCAGTCGATCGACGGCACCGTCTCGATCCAGCAGCCGCTGATCGCCCCGTTGCACGACACCTGGAGCCTCACCGAGTGGCTGGGCCTGGTGGCCAACGGCTCGATGCTCGACGGGTACAGCGTGGTCAAGTACGGCTACGCCGAGCGGCTGGGCGGCGGCTTTGGCGATAAGACCTGGCGGCGCTGGGTCCACGACGGGGTGGTCACCGGGATCCCCCGCGAGCCGGTGCTGCCGGTGCTCGACTGGAAGGCGCTGCCCGAGGCCGCGGCTCAGCGCAAGCCGGCGGGTGGCACCGAGATCGACTTCCACCTGTCGCCCAAGGTCGCCGACGGTCGCCTGGCCAACAACGCGTGGATGCAGGAGGTGCCCCACCCGGTCACCAAGGTCGCCTGGGACAACGCCGCCTACGTCAGCGCGGCTACGGCCCAGAGCCTGGGGGTCGGCAACGGCGACATGCTCACGCTGACCGTCGAGGGACGCACGCTGTCGATCGCGGCCTTCGTGGCCCCGGGCCAGGCCGACGACACGATCTCGGTGGCCTTGGGCTACGGGCAGGAGTGGGGCTCGGTGGCCAAAGGCGCTGGCTTCGACGCCTACCAGGTGATGCCGGTGGGGTCGGCGGGCGAGCTGCGCTGGTTTGCCGAGGGGTCGGCGGCCGCCGCCGGAGGCGCGCCCTATACGTTGGTCTCCACGCAGGACTACGGGCGGCTCAAGCCTCCGGTGCTCCAGGGGGTGGAGTACCCCGAGCGGCCGATCGTCCTCGAGGCCACGCGCAACGAGTGGGCCGACGATCCCAACTTCGTCGAGAAGGCCAACCTGATGAAGCCCGAGCGGCTGCGTCACCTGTGGGATCCGCCCACGATGACCGGCCCGCAGCAGTGGGGGATGAGCATCGATCTCAACACCTGCACGGGGTGCAACGCCTGCGTGATCGCCTGCCAGGCCGAGAACAACATCCCGGTGGTGGGCAAGGAGCAGGTGGGCAACGGCCGCGAGATGCACTGGCTGCGGATCGACCGGTACTTCCGGGGCGACGAGGATAACCCCACCGCGGTGGTGCAGCCCATGGCCTGCCAGCACTGCGAGTCGGCGCCCTGCGAGACGGTGTGCCCGGTGGCCGCCACCGTCCACAGCCCCGAGGGCCTGAACGATATGGCCTACAACCGCTGCATCGGCACGCGGTACTGCTCCAACAACTGCCCCTACAAGGTGAGGCGCTTCAACTTCTTCGCCTACAACCTCGACGTACGGCCGGGGAAGTTCTGGACCGACGACCCCGACGGGGCCCGGCTGGCGCAGCTGCAAAAGAACCCCGACGTCACGATCCGCTTCCGCGGCGTGATGGAGAAGTGCACGTACTGCGTGCAGCGGATCAACCAAGCCAAGATCGAGGCCCACGTGGCCGGCCGCGACCGGGTGGCCGACGGGGACATCGTCACCGCCTGCCAGCAGGCGTGCTCGGCGGGGTCCATCATATTCGGAGACATCTCCGACCCCGAGTCGGCGGTCAGCAAGGCCAAGGCCCAAAGCCGTGACTACCAGGTGCTGCGCGACCTCAACAACCGGCCGCGAACCTCCTACCTGGCTCGCATTCGCAACCCCAACCCGGACCTGGTGTAGGCGCCATCATGAGCCACTACATCCCCCCTACCCACGAGGACGACATCGACCCCGTCGATGGGCGTCAAGCGCTCGTCCTGGGCAACCAAACCTTTGCCCAGGTGACCGAGACGGTCGTGCGCCCGATCGAGGTGCCCCACCGGCGCTGGTGGATCGCGTTCATGTTCTCGCTGGCCCTTTTGGGCGTGCTGGGCATCAGCCTGGCGTGGCTCTTATGGCAAGGCACCGGTATCTGGGGCAACAACGTCCCGGTCGGCTGGGGCTGGCCCATCGTGAACTTCGTGTTCTGGGTCGGCATCGGCCACGCGGGCACGCTGATCTCCGCGGTGCTCTTCTTGTTCCGGCAAAAGTGGCGCACCTCGATCAACCGCGCCGCCGAGGCGATGACCATCTTCGCGGTGATCTGCGCCCTGATGTTCCCCGGCATCCACGTCGGGCGTATCTGGGCCGCCTACTGGATGTTCCCGCTGCCCAACCAGATGCTGCTGTGGCCCAACTTCCGCAGCCCGCTCTTGTGGGACGTGTTCGCGGTCAGCACCTACTTCACGGTCTCGCTGCTGTTTTGGTACGTGGGCCTCATCCCGGACATCGCCACCATGCGCGACCGGGCCAAGGGGACGATCGCGCGGATCGGCTACGGGATCTTCGCGCTGGGCTGGCGCGGCTCGCATCGCCACTGGGTGAACTACGAGGCCGCCTACCTGCTGCTGGCCGCCATGGCCACGCCGCTGGTGCTCTCGGTGCACTCGATCGTGTCCTTCGACTTCGCGGTCTCACAGCTGCCGGGTTGGCACACCACGATCTTCCCGCCCTACTTCGTCGCCGGTGCGATCTTCTCCGGCTTCGGCATGGTGCTGACGTTGATGATCCCGCTGCGCTCCTGGTTCAAGCTGGAGCAGCTCATCACCACCAAGCACCTGGAGAACATGGCGAAGGTCATCCTGCTGACCGGCACCCTGGTCGGCTACGCGTACGGGATGGAGTTCTTCATCGCCTGGTACTCCGGCAACCCCTACGAGTCGTTCCTGTTCATCAACCGCGCGTTCGGCGACTACGCCTGGGCGTACTGGATCATGATGAGCTGCAACGTGATCTCGCCCCAGCTGTTCTGGGTGAAGAAGTTCCGGCGCAGCCCGGTGGTGCTGTTCATCCTGTCGATCTTCGTGAACATCGGCATGTGGTTCGAGCGCTTCGTCATCGTGGCCAGCTCGCTGCACCACGACTTCTTGCCCAGTAGCTGGGACTACTTCACGCCCACCATCTGGGACGTCTCGCTGTTTCTGGGCAGCTTCGGGCTGTTCTTCACCCTGTTCTGCCTGTTTTTGCGCTACCTGCCGATCATCGCGATCTCCGAGGTCAAGGGGGTGATGCCGCAGGCCAACCCGCACTACGTGGCCAAGCGCAAGCGCAAGCGCCACGTCACCAAGAGCGCGGTCGGCGTGGTGGAGTCGCGCGAGGACATCCGCCGGGCCAGCGAGGACAGCTTCGACGACCCCTCGGTGAGCCAGTCGGTGAAGGTGGTGATCTCCGGATCCAACGAGCTGCTGGGGGATGCCGAGGCCCGACCACCCGACAAGGAATCGGTCGACGACCTGCCGGTGGGCGGGGCCAAGGCCGGCGCCGGGGCGGGGGCGTCCGACGACACCGCGGACGACGGGCCCGCCGATGAGCCCGACCAGGACCAAGACCACGACCAAGACCAGGAGAAGTCCGATGGCTAAGCGACCGAAGGTCTTTGGCCTGCTGGCCGAGTACGAGACGCCCGGCGAGCTCTACCACGCGTGCGAGAAGGTCCGCGACGCGGGCTATGGCGCGTGGGATGCCCACAGCCCCTTCCCGGTGCACGGCCTGGAGAAGGCCATGGGCCTGCGCCCCTCGATCGTGCCGTGGATCGTGCTGGTGATGGGCTTTTCTGGGGCGAGCCTGGGCTTTTTGCTCCAATATTGGTCGTCGGCGATCGAATACCCGATGATCATCTCGGGCAAGCCCTTCAACAGCTACCCGGCGTTCGTGCCGGTGACCTTCGAGCTGGGCATCCTGCTGGGATCGTTCGGGGCGGTGTTCGGGATGTTCGGGCTCAACCGGCTCCCCACCTTCTATCACTCACTGTTCAACTCGACGCGCTTTTCGCGGGTGACCGACGATCGGTTCTTCATCTCGATCGAGGCGCGCGACCCCAAGTATGACCCCCAAAAGACGCGCGAGCTGCTCGAGGCGACGGGGGCGCTCAACGTCGAGGAGGTCGAGGACTAGCCATGGCGCACGCACCAATCACGTGGGCCGCAGCCTCGGTGCTGCTGGTGCTGGCAGCGGCGGGCTGTCGGGGCAACAACTCCGACCTGCCGCCCGTGCACCTCAACCACAACATGGACTTCCAGATGCGTGGCGATCCTCAGGAGCGCAACGAGTTCTTCGCCGACGGGCGGGTCATGCGGCCCCCGGTGGAGGGCACGGTGGCGCAGGGCTACCTGCGCGAGGACGACCACCTTTGGCGCGGCCGGGCCCCGAGCGGGGCGCTGGCCGATGCCTTGCCGGCCAGCGTGCCGATGTCGCCGTACTTCATCGACCGCGGGCAGGAGCGCTACAACATCTACTGCCAGCCGTGCCACGGGGAGCTGGGGCACGGCAACGGCCCGGTCACCCGGCGGGGGCGGGGGCTTTGCGGTCAAGCCGGCCAACCTGCACCAGCTTAAGTTCCAGCCCGCGCCGCTGGGCTACTTCTACGAGGTGGTCACCAACGGCAAGGGCTCGATGATGGGCTACAAGTCGCAGATCCCGGTCGAGGATCGCTGGGCCATCGCCGCCTGGGTTCGCACGCTGCAGCTGGCGGGCCAGGCCAAACAAAGCGAGATGCCCCAGCAGCAGGCCAACGCACGCCCGCGGAGGATCCAGTGAGCACGACGCACGACGGTGGCATGCCGAGCCACGATCAGATCCACATCGGCCCCAAGTCGGGGTGGCGCAAGCTGCCGGCGGTGTTCGGCGTGGTGGGGCTGGGTAGCCTGGGCCTGGGCTTTGCCACGATGGGCGAGCACTCGGCCGACTTCTTCTTCGCCTACCTGGTCGCGCTGATGTTCTGGATGACGCTGGGCCTGGGCGGCTTCTTCTTCGTCATCGTCCAGCACGCCACGCGGGCGGGCTGGTCGATCGTGGTGCGTCGGCTGGCGGAGAACGCCATGCTGACCTTGCCGATCTGCGGCCTGCTCAGCCTGCCCATGGTGTTCATGGGCGCGCACGACCTGTTCCACTGGACCCACCTGGAGGTGGTCGCCAACGACCCGGTGCTGACCGCCAAGCAGCCCTGGCTCAACGAGGGGTTCTTCCGGGTGCGGGCCTTGGTCTACGTGGGGCTTTGGACCCTGCTGTCGTACCTGTTCTGGAGCTGGTCTACCAAGCAGGACGGCTCGCGCGACCCGGTGGCGCTGACCCACAAGATGCGCTGGCTCGCGCCGCTGTCGGTGATGGTCTTTGCCCTGTCGCTGACCTTCGGGGCCTTCGACTGGCTGATGTCGCTCGACCCCCACTGGTTCTCGACGATCTTCGGGGTCTACTACTTCGCCGGCTGCGTCATCGTCATCCACGCCTTCTTGGGCCTGGTGTCGTTGCTGCTTCAGCGCTCCGGGTACCTGCAGGGGGTGGTCACGCCCGAGCACCTGCACGATCTGGGCAAGATGATGTTCGCCTTCACCGTCTTTTGGGCGTACATCGGCTTCTCGCAGTACTTCCTCATCTGGTACGCGTCGATCCCCGAAGAGACGGACTGGTTCCACCAACGTGGGCAGGGGCAGTTCTTGGTGCTGAGCCTGGTGCTCGTGTTCAGCCGCTTCGTGTTCCCCTTCTTGGGGCTGATGTCCCGGCGGATCAAGCGCAACCCCAAGACCTTCATGTTCTGGGCGGTGTGGGTGATCACGGCCGAGCTCATCGACATGATCTGGCTGATCCAGCCGGTGCATGCGCATGAAAAGGGCGTCTACGAGATCCACCTGGGCCTGGCCGAGGTCACCAACTTCTTCGGGATCGGTGGCATTGTCCTTGCCGTCTTTACCTGGGCGACCTGCAAGAACGCGCTGATTCCGGTCAAGGATCCGCGCATCCTCGAGTCCATCAATCACGAGAACATGTGACCGGACGAGCTCGGAGGTAGTCATGAGCGATCAGGATCACGACCACGACCATGAGCATGGCGACGGGGCCCACGAGATCGACAACATGCCGAGTCGTCGGCTGTTCAACATCTTGTTCGGGATCTCCGCCCTGACGCTGCTGGCCTGCATCGGCGTGGTGCAGCTGTTCTACAGCCAGGTCAAGAGCATGCAGGGCGCTCGCCACGAAAAGGAGTCCTTCCAGCTGGCCGAGTATCGCCAGGAGATGAAGGATCTCCGCGAGCAGTGGGGCCCGGTGTGGATGACGGACGACGACGGGGTGCCGGCGCAAGAGCGGGGCAAGGGCGTGCACGAGGCCCAGCGGTTCCACATGCCGCTGGCCGAGGCGCGCAAGCGGGTGCTCGCCGAGCCGGGCAAGGCCCTCAAGGCCGGTCGGGCCTACCGCGGCTGGCGCAATCCCGATCCTAAGGCCCCGAAGGCCGCGGCCAAGCCCAACCCCCGGGGAGCTGCGCGTGCCCCCGCACGGGGGGCCCGGATGCCGCTCCAGCCGGGTGTTCGACCGGGAGCCAAGCCCGGGGCGCAGCCGGTGGCACCACGGCCGCGTGGAGCCGCCAGTCCCGCCGGCGCCGGCCAGCCCCCCGTCAAGGGGGCCGTAGCGCCCGGCAAGGGGCCGACCGGTGCGGCTGGTGCCAAGCCAAATCCGATCCCGTCCCCGGCCAAGCCCGAGGGCAAGGCCCCGGCCAAGCCCGAGGGCAAGGCCCCGGCCAAGGCCCCAGCGAAACCCGAGGGCAAGGCCCCGGCCAAGGCAGGCCAGTAGTCCCCAATCATCGCGTCGTCGGAGTCCACCGCTGTCCCCACGTTTCACCATGCACCGGGTTCGTTCCAACGTCGCCGTGCTCGCCCTCGCCCTGTTCGGGTGGGTGCTCGGCGGTGTGGTGGGGCCCGGTTCGGCGAACGCCGAGGCGTCGGCCAGCTCGGCGGCCAGCTCGGCGGCCAGCTCGGCGAACGCCGAGCTCGATCAGCCGCTGTCGCCGGAGATGCGGGCCATCGAGGTCACCGATCGTCGTGGCGATCGGGTCGATACCGGGCTGCGCTTCGTGGACCAGCATGGGCGCTCGGTGGTGCTCGCCGACTTCTTCGACGGCGAGCGCCCGGTGGCCCTGACCCTCAACTACTACCGCTGTCGAGTGGTATGCAGCGTGCAGCTGTCGGGGCTGGCCGACGCGCTGGCCGGGGTCGACTGGATCCCGGGCGAAGACTTTCGCCTGGTCACCCTGAGCATCGACCCCCACGAGACGCCGGTGGACGCCACCAAGAAGCGCGCCGACACCGTCGAGCTGGTGGGCAAGGGCGACGACATCGACTGGGCGTTCCTCACCGGCGACGAGCTCAACATTCGAGCGTTGGCGTCCCAGCTGGGCATCGGCTACGCGTACGACGCCGAGCAAGATCAATACGCCCACCCGGGCGTCGTCGTCTTCCTCACCCCCGACGGGCGGGTCTCTCGCTACGTCTACGGGCTCACCTACGAGCCCCTCGACATCAAGCTGGGCCTGTTCGAAGCGGGCGACGGCAAGATCGGGGGGCCGGTGGAGCAGATCTATCTGAGCTGCTTCAGCTACGACGCCACGATCGGTCGGTATGGCCCCTTCGCCATGGGCATCATGCGCGTGGGGGGCACGATGACCGCGATCATCTTGGGCACGATCCTCTTTGTCCTCTGGCGGCGCGAGCGTCGCCAGGCTCGCCTTGAAACCACCGAACCCAGGGGGAGCGTCGCTGCCCCCTCTGGGGTGGAGGCAGTATGATCCTCGACATGTCGAAGGCTCCCGAGCCGGGCGTGGCCCCTACCCGCGCCCCCCGTTTGTTCGTCGCCGCGCGTGCTCTGTCGTGGCTGAGCTTCTTGCTCGTGCTGGTGCTGAGCGCCGGGTCCTGCAAAAAAGACGATCTGGCGATCGCCACCGCCAATCGAGTCGATGCCCTGGCCGACGAGATAGTCACCAGCGCGACCGAGGGAGAGGGCATCGATGATGCCCAGCTGGTCTTCTTCGTCGAGGCGCCGGAGCTCCGGGTCGACATGCAGGAACTGGCGGTGGTCTACGGCTCCCAGCGTTTGGATCCACAGACGGCCAAACAGTTCGACGAGATCCGCGGGGGCGCGGCCGAGAAAGTCGCCAACCTCCAGATCGCTTTGCAAGCCGAGGCTAAAGAAGACGCGGCATTCGCCGAGAAGCTCGACAAGCTGATAAGCGACTTCAACGAGCTGGCGATCATGAACCAGACGCCGGCCCCGTGGGAGACGCTGACCCCGTGGGCGACCTTGCCTCAGGCTTCCACCTTCGCCGGCAGCACCGACTTGCTCTACCTGTTCATCGTCGGGCTATCGGTCTTCTTCTTCGTGCTGGTCATGGGCGTCCAGGGCTGGTTCATGTGGAAGTACCGGCGCCGCAGCGAGGACCAAAAGACCAGCTCGATCAGCCACAACGGCAAGATCGAGTTCTTGTGGAGCGCCATCCCGGCCGTACTGCTGGTGGTGATCTTCATCTGGGGCGAGGTCGACTACCTCAAGCAGACGATCCCGCCCCCCGACGCGATCCAGGTGCGGGTGACCGGGCGTCAGTGGTTCTGGTCGGTCGACTATCCCGACTATCCCGGGGTCCAGTTTTCCTCGAGCACAGAGGACAACGCGATCACCATGGTGGTGCCCAAGGGGCGGCCGGTCCAGCTGACCATGACCTCTGAGGACGTGCTCCACGACTTGTACATCCCCGCATTCCGGGTCAAGCGCGACGTGGTGCCGGGCCGCTACACCACCCTTTGGTTCGAGGCTTCGCAGGTGGGCGAGTTCAACCTCTACTGCGCCGAGTACTGCGGCGATCAGCACTCGGCGATGATCGGCCGGATCAAGGTGCTCGAGCCGGAAAACTTCGTGGCCTACCTATCGGAGGCGGGCAAGCTCAAGCAGGAGGACGGGGAGACCCCGGCGCAGTTCGGCAAGCGGATCTACGAGCGGCGGGGCTGCAATGCCTGCCACTCGGTCGACGGCTCGCCCAAGGTCGGACCCTCCTGGAAGGGCCTGTGGGCACGCAGCGAGTCCACCGACAAGGGCCCGGTGACCGTCGACGCCAACTACATCAGCGAGTCGATCTACGAGCCCAACGCCAAGATCGTCAGCGGCTACGAGGGCGTCAAGATGCCCAGCTACAAGGGCCAGCTCGACACCACGCATATCTCGGCTCTCATCGAGTACATGAAGACCCTCAAGTAGGCAGATTCCGAGGAGAAGCGACATGGCAGACGACAAGTCCACGCACGACTCGGCGCACGCTCGCGAGCCCAGCTACCTGGTCGCCCAAAAGGGCCTCAAGTCCTGGCTGTTCACGGTCGACCACAAGCGGCTGGGGCTGATGTACCTCGGCTCCACGCTGCTGTTCTTCTTCATCGCGGGCATGTCGGCGATCCTGTTCCGCACCGAGCTTCTGACCCCCGAGGGTGACTTCATCCGGCGGGGGCTCGAGATGCTCGGGATGCTCGATCCCGACAAGAACCCCGCGATCCAGAGCGCCACCGTCTACAACAAGCTGTTCACCGTGCACGGCGCGGTGATGGTGTTCTTGGTCATCATCCCGTCGGTTCCCGGCGCGCTGGGCAACTTCTTGCTGCCCCTGATGCTCGGGGCCAAGGACGTGGCCTTCCCGCGGCTGAACCTGCTGAGCTTTTGGGTCTACACCCTGGGGGCGCTGTTCTTCATCTACACCCTGTTCGCGGGCGGGCTGGACACCGGGTGGACCTTCTACACCCCGTACTCGTCCAACTTCTCCGGCTCGGCGGTGATCTCAGCCACCTTCGGGGCGTTCATCCTCGGGTTCTCGTCGATCCTCACCGGCCTGAACTTCATGGTGACGATCCACAAGATGCGGGCCCCGGGGATGACCTGGAACCGGATGCCGCTGTTTTGCTGGTCGATCTACGCCACCGCGGTCATCCAGGTGCTGGCCACCCCGGTGCTGGCCATCACCCTGCTGCTGCTCATCGTGGAGAAGACCCTCAACGTGGGGATCTTCGACCCGGCGATGGGCGGCGACCCGGTGCTCTTCCAGCACTTCTTCTGGTTCTACAGCCACCCGGCCGTCTACATCATGATCCTGCCCGGCTTCGGGATCATCTCGGAGCTCATCGCCGTCCACAGCCGCAAGCACATCTTCGGCTACAAGGCCATCGCGCTGTCATCGGTGGCGATCGCGATCATCTCGTTCGTGGTCTGGGGCCACCACATGTTCGTCTCGGGGCAGTCCGAGCTCGCGGGCATCGTGTTCTCGTTTCTGACCTTCGCGGTCGCGGTGCCCACCGCCATCAAGGTGTTCTCGTGGGTGGCCACCCTTTATAAGGGCAGTATTCAGTTCAACACGCCCATGCTCTATGGGCTGATGTTCCTGTTTACCTTCTCCATCGGAGGGCTGACCGGGGTGTTCTTGGGCACACTGTCGGTCGACGTGCACCTGCACGACACCTACTTCGTGGTGGCGCACTTCCACTACGTGATGATGGGCGGGACGATCATCGCCTTCATCGGCGGGCTGCACCACTGGTGGTCCAAGATGACCGGCCGCGAGTACAACGAGACCCACGGCAAGTGGGGGGCGCTGCTGGTCTTCATCGGCTTCAACATGACCTTCTTCAACCAGTTCGTGCTGGGGCAGCAGGGCATGCCGCGCCGCTACTACACCTACGTGCCGCAGTTCCAGCAGCAGCACGTGCTGTCGACGGTCGGCTCCTACATCCTGACGGTGGGGCTGATGTGGACGGCCATTTACCTGCTGGCCTCGCTGCGCAAGAGCGCCGCGCCCAAGGAGCCGATCCCCGATAGCCCCTGGGGCGGCGCCTCGCTGGAGTGGACCACCCAGACTCCGCCCATCGAGCACAACTTCCACGGGCAACCCCGGGTCGACACCGATCCGTACAACTTCCCGCAGATCGATCGCACCGGCGAGGTGGATCACCACTAAACCCGCGGCGGATCGCGGTCCGGGACGGGCGTGAGCCCGCACCCGGGCGCTCCGCTCACCGAGGGCCGACTCGACCATGAGCACCGATCACAGCAGCCCGAAGGCGCACCGCCCCGAAGGGGCCGGCGAGCCCCACGCCTTCATGGCCCATCACTTCAACACGCCCGGTCAGCAGGCCGGCGCCGCGAAGTTTGGCATGTGGGTCTTCCTGGCCACCGAGATCCTGATGTTCTCGGGGCTGTTCCTCGCCTACTTCATCGTGCGGATGCACTACCCGGACATGGTCCTGGAGGCGCACGAGCACCTGAACAAGGTGGCGGGGGGCATCAACACGGTGGTGCTCATCACCTCCAGCCTCACCATGGCCCTGGCCGTGCGTGCGGCTCAGGTAGGCGACACCCCGGCCATCAAGCGCAACCTGCTGCTGACCATCGCCTTCGCTCTGACCTTCATGGTGGTCAAGTACTTCGAGTACTCCACGAAGATCGAGCACGGGATGCTGCCGGGCAAGTACTACAACGCCTGGGAGCACGGCTACGCGATCCAGGGCAGCCCGCACATCTTCTTCGCGGTGTACTTCTGCATGACCGGCCTGCACGGGATCCACGTGCTCATCGGGATCGGCGTGCTCACCTGGATCTACCTGCGCGCCGGCAAGGGGCACTTCAGCCCCAGCTACTACACCCCGGTCGAGAACGTGGGCCTTTACTGGCACCTGGTCGACCTCATCTGGATCTTCTTGTTCCCGCTACTCTATCTGGTTCGCTGACCGCTTGGCCCAAGGAGGAACGATCCCATGACCGACCAGACCAAGCTTCACCTGCACGGCAAGCCGATCGAGGGCTTCGAGGAAGTCCATGAGCACATCTCGCCGCTCAAGAGCTACATGGCGGTGTTCGGGGCGCTGCTGGTGCTCACGGGGCTGACCTACGCGGTCTCGTACATGAGCCTGGGGCCGGCGAGCCTGCCCGTGGCCATGATCGTGGCGCTGGCCAAGGCGACCCTGGTGTGCATGTACTTCATGCACCTCAAGTACGACGACCGCTATCACGTGTTCGTGTTCTTGAGCACGCTGATCTTCGTGGGGATCTTCTTCACGTTCACGATCTTCGACCTGCAAAGCCGCGACAAGCTCAGCGAAGAGCAGGGCACCTTCTTCATGAAGGAGTACGATCGTGAGCCGCCGCCACCGCCGGTGGTGATCCCACACGGTGAGGGGCACGGCGAAGGCGAGCATGGCGAAGGCGACCACGGCGAAAGCAAGGCCGGCGAAGGCAAGGCCGACAAGATGGGCGAGCACTGAGCTCGGCCCTCGCCGGCCATCGAATAACAAGGGCACGGCAAGGCCCGGTCTGCTTCGGCAGTCCGGGCCTTGTTCGATCGGGTTCGCGCTCGCCGACGGCCTTGGCGCCACGTGCGGTAGGCGTGCGATCGAAGACCGCCGCGATCGCGCGCTCAGCGGTCGACGTTGCTGCGCGAAGGGCCATGATCGGCCAGATTTCAGCCTTAAATCGGCGATCCGGCCCCGTCGGTGACATGCTGCGCTCGGGAGCGTATGGCAAGCTAGGGCCGGCAAGGAGCCCAACGACTCGTGTCCCTCGTCCAGCTACGCGTCCCGTCTTCCATCGATCCCGCCGTCCGGGGAGGCCCGCTCGTCGATCGCCTAGACCGTCGTGTCCGCTACTTGCGCGTATCACTCACGGACCGCTGTAACTACCGGTGCACCTACTGCATGCCCGATCGTCCGCTCGAGTACGGGCCGCGCTCGCAGGTGCTGTCGATCGAGGAGGTGGTGCGCGTCTGCGAGGCCTTTGCCCGCTGGGGTGTCGAGCGGGTCCGCCTGACGGGAGGCGAGCCCACCTTGCGGCGCGGCCTGGTCGAGCTGGTGCGTCGGCTGACGTCGATTCCCACCACCCGAGGGCGACTCGAGGTGGTGATGACCACCAACGGCGAG
The DNA here is from genome assembly GCA_039194325.1 of Myxococcota bacterium. Lineage (GTDB taxonomy): Bacteria > Myxococcota_A > Polyangia > Nannocystales > Nannocystaceae > Paraliomyxa. The sequence continues at coordinate 17,117 of JBCCWC010000132.1, read as the reverse complement.
CGCCTCGAAGGACTCGCCGAGCCGCTGGCCCGGGCGGGCCTGCGGTCGCTGACCGTGAGCATCGACAGCCTCGACCCCCAGCGTTTCCAACGGATCACCCGGCGGGGTTCGCTTGCGCGGGTGCAGGCGGGCCTCGAGGCGGCCCGGGCGGCGGGCCTGGCTCCGCTCAAGATCAACACCGTGGCCCTGCTGGGCTTCAACGACGACGAGCTGGCGTCGATCGTGCGCTGGGCGTGGGAGCGCGACGTGGTGCCGCGGTTCATCGAGCTGATGCCCATGTCCGCTGGCGAACTGTTCGTACCGGGAACGCTGATCCCCGCGACGCAGATCCGCGCGCGGGTGGCCGACGCGCTAGGGCTCGACCTTCGGCCCGACGACGGGCAGGGCGTCGCCGGGTCGGGTCCGGCCACCTACTGGCGGGCGCACGGCGGCCTCTTCGACGGGCGGCGGCTGGGCACGATCGCCGCGATGACCGAGAACTTCTGCCAAAGCTGTAACCGGCTTCGCATCTCTGCCACCGGTCAGCTGCACGCATGCCTAGCCCGCGACGACACCGGCGATCTTCGCTCCGCGCTGAGGTCCTCGGACCCCGACCGCCTCGAAGCAATTGTTCGAGGGGCACTCGGAACCAAGCGGGACGGACATGGGTTTAACATCGATGGGAGCGGAGGGCCGACCAAGGCGATGGTGAGCATCGGCGGCTGAGGTCGGCCCCAACACCGGACGGATGCCGGAGGGATGCCGGAGGCGATGACGATCGCCCGCCGGCGGACGAGGGAGAGGACGAACGAAGATGGCACTGGGAACGGGAACGAAGATCGGACTGGCCACGGTGGTCGCGGGGGCAATCGCGGTCATGGTGGCCCTCGACCCGGGCGAGGGCGTGCTCGAGTACCTCTATGTGGAGCAGGTGGTCGAGAAGATGGAGGCCGATCCGGCCCACTTCGAGGGCCGCACGATCAAGGTCCACGGCCTGGTGGTCGAGGGCTCGATCAAAAAGAGCAAGAGCACCGGCGACTACCGCTTTAGGGTGGCTCACGGGGGCGAGACGATCGACGTGCACTTCACCAACATCCCGCCCGACACCTTCCAGGAGGGCGGCGAGGTGGTGCTGACCGGCCAGTTCGCCCCGGGCGGCCAGACCTTCGAGTCCGAGGAGATGTCGGCCAAGTGCCCCAGCAAGTACGAAAACGAGACCAAGGTGGCCGGCGGCGCCGACCCGGTCCCCCGCAAGACCTGAGCGAATAACGACGGGAGCCACTGATCATGACGATCTCGACGCTGGGGACCATCGCGATCCTCGTACTGTTCTTGATGACCCTGGTGACGGCCTCGCTGGCCATCCTCGGGGCCGCGCGACACTCCGAGCGCCTCACCGAGGGCGCGGTGCAGGGGATCCACGGCACCTTCGCCGTGGCTGCCTTCGCCTCGATGCTGCTGGAGTATGCGTTCCTCTCGGGCGACTACACGATCCAGTACGTGCAGCAAAACGGGCACCCGGAGATGCCGGTGTTCTACAAGCTCACCGCGTTCTGGGGCTCGCTCGACGGCAGCCTGCTGTTTTGGGTGCTCTTGCTCAGCCTGTTCTCGAGCCTGGCTGTCCGCGCCAACCGGCAGCGGCACCGGGTGCTCATTCCCCACGCGGTGGCGGTGCTGGCCCTCATCATCGGGTTCTTCACCGCGCTGCTGCTGTTCCTCAAGAATCCCTTCTCGCCCTACCTGCTGCCCTCGGCGCCGGTGGCCGGCAAGGGGATGAACCCGCTGCTGCAAAACCCCTACATGATCTTCCACCCGCCCAGCCTCTATCTGGGCATGGTGTCGCTGGCGGTGCCCTTTGCCTTCGGCATGGCCGCGCTCATCACCGGGCAGGTCGACTCCTCGTGGCAGGCCAGCGTGCGCCGCTGGGTGCTGTTCTCGTGGCTATTTTTGAGCATCGGCCTGGTGCTCGGGGGCCTTTGGGCCTACGAGGAGCTGGGCTGGGGCGGCTACTGGGCGTGGGATCCGGTGGAGAACGCGGGCCTCTTGCCCTGGCTGATGTGCACCGCGTTCTTGCACTCGGTGATGGTCCAGGAGCGCCGCGGCATGCTCAAGGTGTGGAACCTGGTGCTGGTGATCTCATCGTTCTTCATGACGATCTACGGCACCTACCTCACCCGCAGCGGGGTGGTGCAGAGCGTGCACGCCTTCGGGGAGTCCCCGGAGCTGGCGTGGAGCTTCGGCGGCCTGATGATCGCGGTGCTGGTGGTGTCGATAGGCCTCTTGATCTGGCGCTGGCCGCTGCTGCGCTCGCGCAACGAGCTGGAGAGCGTGATCTCCCGCGAGTTCGCGTTCTTGCTCAACAACTGGTTGTTCTTCGGCTCCTCGGTCTTCGTGGGCCTGGTGGTCATCTTCCCCACGCTCACGGACATGGAGGGCTTCCGCTCCTTCTACAACGCGGCGCTCTTGCCCGTGCTGAAGATCTTCAGCGCCGACATGCCCGAGCTGACCGGGCGGATCACCATTGGTCCCAGCTTCTACAACCACTACATGTCGCCGGTGGGGCTGGCGCTACTGTTCCTCACCGGCTTCGGGCCGCTGGTGGCGTGGCGCAAGACCACCGGCAGCTCGCTGGTCAAGCAGTTCATGGGGCCGCTAGTGGGGGGGCTTACGACCATGGTGATCGCCGCGGTGGCGATCCCGCTGGTGCGCTCGTCCAGCGGCCTGGAGTTTCTCTCGGTGACCGGCCTCTTGTGCTTTGGTCTTTGCGGCTTCACCTGCTGGACGATCGTGCAGGAGTTCTATCGGGGCATTCGCGTGCGTCGTAAGCATCGCAAGCAGAGCGTGCTCGAGGCGCTGATGGGCCTGATGGTGCGGGCGCGACGGCGCTACGGCGGCTACGTGGTGCACCTGGGTGTGGTGCTGATGTTCTTCGGCTTCGCGGGCAACTCCTACAAGCTCGAGCGCAAGCTGGTGATGCACCCGGGCGAGATCGCCGAGCTGGGCGATTACCAGATCCGCCACGACGGGATCGTCGCCACCCAGGACTGGCAAAAGGACATGCTCACCGTCAAGCTCACCGTGCTCGACGCCCAGGGCGACGCGCTGACCGAGCTTACGCCGGCCAAGTGGTGGTACTACCAGCTCAAGGATCAGCCTACCACTGAGGCCTCGCGCTACATGGCGCTCGAAGGGGACGTGTACTCCTCGATCGCCGACGTGCAGCTGTCGAGCGGGTGGACGCGGCTCAACCTCTACTACAACCCCCTGGTCAACTGGGTGTGGCTGGGTTTTGCGGTGATGCTGGCCGGCGGGGTGATCTGCATCGGCACGCGGAAAGGGGACGCCGAAGGTGTCCGCTGAAGCACCCACCCAGGCGCCGCCTCGGCGGCGCGAGCTGGCCGTTTGGCTCGTCGGCTTGCTCGCCTTGACCGGCGTGCTGGTCGGAACCGTGGTCGCCATGGGCGGCCGGGTCGAGGCCGCCACCTGGGGCCTGGTGGTGGCCGCGGCGGCCATGGTGTTCGTCTTGCACTCGCTCTACCGCATGGTCACGGTGCTCTCGCGCCCCGGGGTCGAGGTGGTGCTCGAGCAGGACGACGTGGCCGCGCTGGCCGGCGTGCGCGAGCTCCGGGAGGAGAAGCGTCGGATCCTGCGAGCGATCAACGAGCTGCAGTTCGACTACGAGATGGGCAAGCTCTCCGACGAGGACTACCAGACCGTGCGGCAGGGCTACCAGCTGCGCGCGGTGGAGGTGATGCGGGCGCTCGACCAGCGGCCGCGCCTGCACCCACAGCTCGAGCAGGAGCTGCGCAAGCGGGGGGTGTCGGTCGCTGAGGCGGCTGACGAAGATGCGGCTGACGACGATGTGGCCGACGACGATGTGGCCGACGAAGATGTGGCCGACGAAGATGTGGCCGACGAAGATGTGGCCGACGAAGGTGCGGCCGACGAAGGTGCCGCCGACGAGGACAAGGACGCATGAACCGCTCGATCCTCACCACCCTGTTGCTCGTGCTCGGCGTGCTGCTGAGCGCGTCCCCGGCCCTGGCCGGCCCGGCCCGGCCCGACCCCCGGCAGATGTCGGGCATCCCGCGGCCCGACCCCCAGATCCCCGCCGGAGAGGTCACCGTGCGGGTGCTGCGGGGCAGCTTCGACGCCCCCGTGCTCGATGCGGTCGTGGAGCTGGAGCTACGCTCGGCCGACGGGCGGATCGCCGAGCTGCGCTCGGCCGAGGCAGGCAACCAAGGGCGCGCCCACTTTCGTGATCTGGGGCCTTTCTTGGGCGGACAGGCGGTCGCTCGGGTGGTGGTCGACGGGGAGACGATCCGCTCGCGGCAGATCGACGTGCGCAAGGACGCGGGCACGGCGGTGATGCTGGTCAAGGGGGCCCCCAAGGCGGGCGCCGGCCAGGAGGTCTCGCTGCCCGGGATCGTGTTCGACTTTCCCAAGTCGCCGGCGGGCAGCTTGATGGTGGGGGTGTTCGACCTGGGCACCCGCAAGGGCCTCGACGACACCGAGGTGCAGCTGGTGGTGACCACGCCCGACGGTCAGACCAGCACCCGCTCTCAGAAGACGACCGCCACCGGGCAGACCTCGTTCGAGGGCATGACTGATCTGCCGCCCGGCGCGGTGGTGCAGGTCAAGGCCCAGCTCGACGAGGAGGGTGAGCCCTATCGCTCCCAGACCTTCACCCCCGATCCCAGCCGCGGGCAGGCGGTGGTGCTGGCGCGCGGTCGTATGGGGTCTGCGGGGAGCAACCCGCACCAGGGTGGGCAGGGTGGGCAGGGCGGTGCGGCCCGGGCTCCGACGAAGCTGCCCGGTCCCCGCATCGCGCGGGAGCTGGCTAACGGCACCCTGCAGATCATGGTGGTCGACAGCAACGACCAGCCCGTGCCCGACCAAGAGGTCACGATCGTCAAGAAGGACTTCTCGGGCACCGAGAAGCGCTTCACGGAGACCACCGACGCCGAGGGTATGGTCACCCGGGCCAACCTGCCGCTGGCGATCAACGACGGGCTCTACTACGTGGGGGTGCCCTACGACGGCGCGCCCTACACCAGCCCCTTCTTCGGCATGGACAAGCGGGGCGGGGTGCGGGTGGCGGTGCGGGTCTACCCGGTCACCAAGGATCCCGCGGTGGCGCGCTCGTTCGTGCAGTGGGAGGTGATCGAGGGCGAGAACGATCACGCCAGCGTCGTGCAGCTCTATCAGGTGGCCGTTCGCGGCGATAAGGCCTTCTGGCCCGGGGAGGAGGGCCTGCAGATCGTGGGCTTGCCCGGGGCCAAGAGCATGGTGGTGATGCGCGGGTCGGAGGACTGGCTCGATCACGAGGAAAAAGCCCCCTTTGCCACGCTCTCCCGTCCGCTCGTCCCGGGTGAGGCGGCGCAGCTGTCGGTGGGCTACGTGATCGAGCACGACGGTGCGATCGAGTTCGACTGGAAGCCACCCTTCGAGGTGGTGGAGTCGGTGGCCGTGGTCTCCGACGCGCACGTGCTGGACGCACCGGGGGCCACCCGCTCCGAAGAAGAGATCCCCGACCAGGCGGGCCTCGACTACGTGCGGGTGCCGTGGACGCTGGGCCAAAAAGGCAACGGCGCGCTGCGCTTCTCCGTGTCGGGGCTGCGTCGCACCGACCAGCGCTTCACCCAGATCGGCCTGTGGGGCGGGGCCACGCTGGGGTTGGTCTTGCTGCTGGGGATCGCCCTTCGGCCCCAGGGGGACACTCGCTCGCGGTTGCTGCGGCGTCGCGAGGAGCTGCTGGCCGCGCTCGAGATCCGGCGAACCCAGTCCCAGCGCGAGCGTGTGATCGCCGCCCTCGATCGAGTCTACCGCCAGCTCGATGCGCTCGATGAGGTGGCCGGGAGCAAGCGGAGCCCCAAGGGGCCCGACAAGGGCCAGCCCAAGTCGGCGGGTAAGTCCAAGTCCGCCTAAGCCCTCGGAGGTTCATCGCTCATGACTGGCTCCGTCACCCCGCTCGAGCTTCGCGGCATCGGCAAGCGTTTCGGGCGGCTGTCGGTGCTGCGTGGCGTCGACCTGCGGGTGGAGGCCGGTGAGGTCGTGGGGCTCATCGGAGCCAATGGCTCGGGCAAGACGACGCTACTGTGCATCGCGGTGGGCCTTTTGCCGCCCAGCGAGGGCGAGCGCTGGTTGGGCGGGCGCGAGGCGCCGACGATCGAGCTGCCCGACCGGCAGCGGATCGCCTTCGTCACCCACACCACCCAGCTGTATCCGCGGCTGACCGCCCGCGAGAACCTGCAGCTGTTTGCCGATCTACGCCGCGCGGCGGGGATGGACTCGGCGGCCGCCGATCCACTGCTGGAGCGCCTGGGCCTGAGCCACGCCGCCTCGCGGATCGTGGGCACGTTCTCGCGGGGCATGCAGCAGCGGCTGGCCCTGGCGCGGGCGCTGATGGGGCGGCCGCAGCTTCTGCTGCTCGACGAGCCCTTCACCGCCCTGGATCGGCCCGGTCGCCTGCGGCTGGCCGAGGTGCTGCTCGAGGAGCGCGAGCGCGGGCTGGCGGTGTTGCTTTCGTCGCATGACTACGACGCGGTGGTGTCGGTGACCGATCGCGTGGTGCTGCTCGAAGGCGGACGGCTTCGCGGTCAGGTGCGTCGCGACGAGGCCGACGACGCGGTGGGCTATCGCGAGCAGGTGGGACAGCTGGGCCTTCTACAAGGAGGCCAAGGGGAGCCGCCCTCGGAGGCCGCGCATGCGTAGGTCATCGGTCCATGGCATAAGCGGTCGTCCCTACCGTGGAGGGGCCGCGCCCTGGCCCTGGCCGCGGGCCTTCCGTGCTACAACCGCCGCGATGCGCTTGCCCCGCCAGGCGTGGCTGTTGGCCAAGAACGACCTGCGTCAGGAGCTCCGCGACCTCGAGCTCGTGGCCACCGCGGGCTTCTTCACGCTGGTGGTCCTGGTGATGTTCGGTCTGTCGTTCGCCAGCCTCGGGCTGAGCGCGCAACCGCTGGTGATCCCGGGGATCCTCTGGTTGGCGGTGGCCTTCGTGGGTGCGCTGACGCTGACCCGGATCTTCGACCGCGAGCGCGAGTCCGACACCCTGCGGGCCTTGCTGACCGCGCCGGTCGACCGCCTGGCGATCTACCTGGCCAAGGCCGCGGTGACCCTGCTGGTGCTGGTGGGGTGCAGCCTCATCGTGGTGCCGGGCCTGGTGCTGCTGTTCCCGGCCGCCGGGGTTCTGGCCGAGTACCCGCTGCAGACCGCGACGCTGGTGGTGCTGGGGTCCTTGGCCTATGCATCGGTGGGCACCGTGTTCGCCGCCGGGCTGGCCACCACCAGCGGCAAGAACGTGCTCTTGTCGGTGATCCTCTATCCCCTGACCAGCCCCGTGTTGATGTGGTCGCTGGTCTCGACCCGGGCGTTGCTCGAGAAGCACCCGGATCTGTCAGTCTATCTGGCCCAGCTCGCCGCGCTCGACGTGCTGCTGCTGGTCCTCGGCGGCTGGTTGTTCGAGGCGGTGCTGGTGGGGGTGGGGCGCGGCAAGGCCGGGGCAGATCGCGGGGCTCGCTCGCGGGGCTCGCGAGACGCACGAGACGCACGAAGACGGAGGCGTTGATGGCTCGCATGATTCCAGTGGTGCTCTTGGCGATCGCAGCGGTGGTCTTTCCGCTGAGCGTCAAGACGATCTTCCTCGAGGTCGGGATCGAGCGTCAGCTCGGGACGGTCCAGAAGATCTTCTACTTCCACGTGCCCCTGGCCTGGATCATGATGCTCTTCGGGGTGGTCTGCGGGATCGCGGCCGGCGTCCAGCTGCGCCGCGAGTCGCGGGGCGGCGAGGCGATCGCCATTGCGGCGGGCGAGCTGGCCGTGGTGGCCGGGATCGGCGTGCTGATCACCGGGCCCATCTGGGGGCACGCATCGTGGGGCAGGCCCTGGACCTGGGACGCACGGCAGGTCTCCACGGGCCTTCTGTGGCTGGTGTTCGTGGCCTACGTGCTGGTGCGGCGCTACGGCGCGGCCGGCTCGGAGCGACTGGCCGCGGCCCTGGCGATCTTCGGGGCCGTCAACGTGCCGATCACCTACTACGCGGTGAAGATCTGGAAGACGACCCACCCGAGCAACGACGTGGTGGGCACGCTGCCGCCGGAGATGTGGGCGGCGCTGTGGCCGGCGCTGGGGGCTCTTTTGGCCACCTCGATCGCGCTGGTGATGATCCGAGCCCGCCAAGAGCGGGCCGAGATGGACTTGGACGATGCGTGGGTGCGGGCCGAGGATCTGGGCCCCAACTCGAAGCCCAACCCGAATGGAGACGCAACATGAGAGCAAACGGCGACCAGGCAACCCTTTTAGGGCTTTGGGCTCCGGAGGCGTCGGCCAATGACGACTACGAGGCGGTCGAGGGGCTCGACCGGGCGTCGATCGAGTGCGTGCGCGCGCACGAGGCCGAGGCGGCCCGCAAGACCGCGTCGGACTACGAGCACATCGTCTGGGCCTATGGCGTGATCTGGAGTGTCTTTGCGATCTATGGCGTGCTCCTTTGGCGTCGCGGCCAGCGATTGCGCCAAGACGTGCAGACCTTGCGCTCCCGCATCGATCGAGCATGACGCTCGCGCACTTCATCTATATCCCCGGCGTGCTGATCTTCGGCATCGTCGTGGGGTACGTGCTCGGCGGTCGAGCGGCGCAGATGGCCCAGGCCGAGCAGGAGGACAAGGCCCAGCGCCGCCAGGCTCGCGAGGCCGCCCGGCGGGCTCGGGATCGCGCCGCGAAAGAAGTCGCGTCCGACTGAGCCTCGCAAACAAGAACGTCGACCCCCGGACGGACCGTCTTGGAACGGTTTGGGGTCGATACCACGAGAACACGTCTCACTTGTAGATTTGAGCGGGTCCGAGGGCCGTGTGCGAGGGCGTGCGTAACGCGCCCGCTGTACGGACACCAGGGGCAGTCGTAAAGATCGAACACGGCCACCCGGTGACCGCCACGGGCGGTGCGCTCGCGCGTTCATGAAACTGTCCTACAAGTTCGGTGCCTCGTTCGTCTCGGTGATCCTGATCTCAGCGTCCGTCTCCGCCTTGGTCGTCAGCTCGGCGCTGCAAGGCCTCGAGGACGACTACCTGCCCGCCCTGGTGAACGTGGAGAAGGTGGCCCACGTCAGCCGGATCGTCCAGGCCGAGGCCCTCGAGTACGTCGCGACCTCCGAGGACGGCGCGGTCGAGGAACACCGGCAGAGCAGTGAAGACCTGCTCGAGCAGCTCGAGCTCCTCGAGGTGCTCGACAAGGAGCGGCGCTTGTCGGCGTTGGTCGAGGCGGCGCGCGAGCACCAGCGGCTGTCGCAAGAGGTCGTCGCCGCCCACGAGCGTCGACGGCAGGCCTTGGCTTCGCTCGATGATCTGGTGGGATCGAGCGAGTCGATCCAGCAGCTCGAAGCGGCCGCCCTCGAGCCGCTCGCGCGCACGCTCGCGGGGGCGGACGCGGGTATCGCGAAGGCCGACATGGTCGCGCTGCTGGAGCGCTACCAGCAGTTCGCGCACGCGTCGTCGGCCCTGGTGGTCGCGGTGAGCAAGTCGACCACCGATGGCGAGGGTCTGGAAGATGACGAGCTGAGCACCCTGCACGGCACGGTACAGCGAGCCAAGCGGGGGCTGGCGCGCTCGCTCGATCGGGGGACCCCTCGCAGCGAGGAACTGCTCCGACGGCTCGACGAGGTGACCTTGCGGCTTTTCCGGGGCACGTCGAGTATCGCCAGCAGTAGCCACACGCTGGCGGAGGTGCTCGAACAGTTCGAGGATGCCGAGCACGTCCTCGACCAGCAGCTGACCACGGCCACCAAGCTGGTGCGCACCGACTTGCAGCAGAACCTCTCCACCACGTGGATGGCCATCATGGCCGCGGCGGGGCTCGTGTTGCTGCTGGGCCTGGCCGTCGCTCAGATCTTCACCCGGGCTCTGACCCGCGGGCTGGGAGCGCTCATCGCCGCGACCGATCGGATGGTGGAGGGCGATCTCACCGCGCGGGCGACGGTGGAGACCGACGACGAGCTGTCGATCCTCGGCGATCGTGTCAATACCCTGGCCACCCGGCTCAACACGGCCCTGGGCGACGATCTCACCTCCCGGATCGCGGAGCTCGAGGCGGCCGAGCAGCAGCTGCGCAACGCCAAGGACGACGCGGTCCGGGCCCAGTACCAGGCCGAGCGGGCCAACCAAGCCAAGAGCGAGTTCCTCGCCAACATGAGCCACGAGCTGCGTACGCCCCTCAACGCTATTGTGGGCATGAGCGGGCTGTTGGCCGACACCAGGCTCGACGGGGAGCAGGAGGAGTTCAACACCCTGGTGCGCACCGGGGCCGATCGGCTCCTCGAGCTCATCAACGACATCCTGGACTTTTCGAAGATCGAGGCCGGGCGCCTCGACCTGGAGCACCAGCCCTTCAGCGTCCACGAGTGCATCGAGTCCGCGCTCGAGCTGGTCACCGTTCGGGTCGGCGGCAAGCAGATCGAGCTGGTCTACTTCATCGAGCGACCGGTCCCGCCGGTCGTGATCGGCGACGTCACGCGGACTCGGCAGATCCTGGTGAACCTGCTGTCGAACGCGGTCAAATTTACCGAGTACGGCGAGATCGTGGTCACCGCCTCTCGGCGCGCGCTCCCGGCGACGACCGACGGTGGTGGTGACGGTGAGGGGGAGTTCTACCTCGAGCTCTCGGTGCGCGACACCGGCCTGGGGATCCCCCAGGCCCAGCAGGCGACGCTCTTCGACAAGTTCACCCAGGTCGACGCGTCGACCACCCGCAAGTACGGCGGCAGCGGCCTCGGCCTGGCGATCTGCAAGGCGCTCAGTGAAGCGATGGGCGGCACGATCACCGTCAAGAGCGTGCCTGGCCAGGGATCCACCTTCACCAGCACGCTCCGGGTGCGCACGGGGCCAAAGCAGGCACCCCGCCCCCATATGAAGGACGAGCAGCCGCTCTTGCAGGGCAAGACCGCCCTCATCGTCGACGACAACGAGACCAACCGCCTGCTGCTGATCCGCCTGGTTTCCTCCTGGGACATGCGCCCCATGGCCTTTGCCTCCGGGCGAGAGGCTCTCGCCGCGCTACGGGGCGGAGAGACCTTCGACGTGGGGCTGCTCGACTTCCAGATGCCCGAGATGGACGGGGTCTCGCTGGCGCGTGAGATCCGGGCGTTGCCGGGCGCAGCATCGGCGGTGTTGCTGTTGCTGACCTCCACCGGGCACGGCCTCGCCAGCGACGAGCGTGACTATTTCGCCCGGCAGCTGACCAAGCCGGTGAAGGTCTCGGTGCTCTACGACCGCCTCATCGAGGCTCTCCACGACATCCAGGCCGAGCCCTCTCGCGCTGTCGAGTCCGTGTTCGATGCCACCATGGCCACCAAGCGGCCGCTGCGGATCCTGGTGGCTGAGGACAACGCGGTCAACCAAAAGCTCGCGCTGCACATCCTCGCGCGCCTGGGCTATCGCGCCGACGTGGCCAACAACGGGTTCGAGGCCCTCGATGCCCTGCGGCGGCAGTCCTACGACGTCGTCCTGATGGACGTGCTGATGCCCGAGATGGACGGCATCGAGGCGGTCCGGCGCATTCGCACCGAGTTCGAGCCGGACCAGCAGCCCTGGGTCATCGCGGTGACCGCCAACGCCATGCCCGGTGACCGGCAGCGGCTCGAGGACGCGGGGATGGACGACTACGTGGCCAAGCCGGTACGGATCCACGAGCTGGTCGCCAGCCTCGAGCGCTGCCATGGGTCGCAAGAGCCCGCCGTCGACACCGGCTCGACCCTCGATCCTTCGCTCGAGACGGCGCCGATGCTCGATCCGGTGTCCTTCGAGGCGCTGGTGGAGATGCTCGACGACATCAGCGAGCTTGACGAGTGGTTGGAGACCTTCGTGAGGGAGACCGAGTCGTCCCTCGCGGAGGGGCGCGCGGCGATCGAGTCCACAGATGTGGCGGTCCTCGAGCGTGTCTTTCACACGATCAAGTCCAGCAGCGCGATCTTCGGCTTGCTGCGGGTGTCCGCGTTGTGCAAGCGAGCCGAGCAAGGCGCCAAGCAGCCGTCGTTTCCGGCCGCCAAGCGGCTGGCCGAGGTCGAGTCGGCCTTCGGCGTGGGGTTGACGCTGCTGCGGCGCACGATCGAGGAGCGAAGTGGCTCCGCGCCTGAGGGCTCGGTGAGGGCCCCCTAAGGGCCCCCGGAGGGCCTGGACGAGACCCGCGGCGGCTCGCCCGGCTCACCCGGAGTTGCGGGCGCGGCGGCGGCGTCGCTCGAGGGGATTCCACTCGTAGATCAGCTGGAGTCCCCCGCCGATCGTTGCCGACGCGCGCGTCAGCCCCACCGGGATCCCCAGGACGATCTCCCAGGAGTGCGGCAGGATGAGGCTCACCCCCGGGACTACGTAGCTCTGCTCGGGCGAGTACGAGACCACCAGGTAGGGCCGCGTCAGCGATACGGAGCCGATCACTCCGGCGCGCACGAAGGGGGACTGGGCCTGCCCACTGAGCTCGGCGCCGAGGTTGGCGAACACCTGGGCTCGCCCGCTGGGGGGATCGACGGCGATCGTCACGAAGGGCTCGTACTCCACCGTCTCGTCATCGTCGCCGCTCAGCGGTAGGCCCACCTCGAAGGCCAGCGCCCCGCTAAAGGGGGAGCCCTTCATGTGCATCCATGTCAGCTGGGTCCCCAGCTCTGCCTCGTCGACCTCGACCTCGGTCTCCATTCCCGGGCCGCCCTCGATGGCCGGAGCGGTCAGGCCCAGCTCGAATTGCCACCAGTCGGTGGCGCCGATCTCGGCGACATACGAGAAGGTTCCCTCGTGCGCCGGGCGACGATGGAGGTAGTCGATCACGAGGGTTGCCTGGATCTCGGCCTGCTCCTGCGGGTAGATCGCGGCGGCTCCGACGACCTCATTGAGCAGCGCGTCGTCGTCGTCGTCGTCGCTGTGCTCCTGCTCGCTGGCGTGGTCGTCGTCGTTCGTCCGTGCCGGTGCATCGGCATATCGGTCCGGCGGTGGTTCGTCGCGCTCGGGCGGGGATCCGTCGTCGGACGGGGCCGACGACGGTGGGGCTTGTCCGATCATCGTCGCCGCGGACTCACTAGACGCGAGAGCACTCGCACATACCAACAGCGCCGCCCCGGTCAACGACGGGGGCGAGCGCCTCGAACTTTCGCGGATCGGCACGAACCTCCCTACGGGGCCTCCCTACGGGGCCTCCCTACGAGGCTTCCTTGCGAGGCTGCCCTACGATACCTCGGGGACGCGGGCTCGCATGAGCACCATCGAGGGCCGGGTGTATGCGCGGCAGATCGAGCGCGGCGGGTCACCGGTGGGGTGTCAGCGGGTCGCGCTCGGAAAGGGGCGGATCCGGCGTCGGCGGTCGCGTGGGCGAAAGTGAGACTGCGCCGGGTGCTTCGATTTTCTCCGGGACCCGATCCACGCTAGAAACCGCTCGCGATGTTCGATCCCAGCTATACCGAGGAGCAGCAGGCCCTGGTCGACACGGCCCGCAAGTTCGCCAACGAGCACATCGTCCCGGTCGCCGGCGAGTACGACGAGAAGGGCGAGCACCCCGAGTCGGTCTTTCGCGCCGCGTGGGAGCTGGGCCTGATGAACGTGGAGATCCCCGAGGCCTACGGAGGGCTGGGCCTGTCCACCCTCGAGGGATGTCTCATTTCCGAGCAGCTCGCGTTCGGCTGCGCCGGGATCGCCACCAGCATCATGTGCAACCACCTCGGAGTCCTGCCGCTGATGATCGCGGGCACCGAGGAGCAAAAGAAGAAGTACCTCAACTGGGTCACCGAGGAGTTCATCTTCGCCAGCTACTGCTGCTCGGAGCCCGAGGCCGGCTCCGACGTGGCCGGCATGCGGACCAAGCTAGAAAAGGACGGCGACGGCTGGGTCCTCAACGGTCAAAAGCGCTGGATCACCAACGGCGGCTACGCCAGCTTTTACACCGGCTTCGGCACGGTCGACCCTTCGCTGCGTCACAAGGGGATCACCGCGTTCGTGATTCCCCGCGATCTACCGGGCGTGTCGGTGGGCAAAAAGGAGAACAAGCTGGGCCAGCGGGCCTCCAACACGGTCGACGTGATCTTCGAGGACGTCCGCCTGGGGCCGGACAATATCCTGGGGGAGCCCGGCAAGGGGTTTGCGATCGCCATGGAGACCTTCGACAAGTCGCGCCCGATGATCGCCGCGTGCGCAGCGGGGCTCATCAGCCGCGCGCTGTACGAGTGCAGCGTGTACGCCAAGGAGCGCAAGACCTTCGGGGTCCCGATCGCCCAGCACCAGGCGATTCAGTTCATGGTAGCCGAGATGGCGATGGCCCACGAGACCACCAAGCTGCTGTACAGCAAAGCCGCGTGGGAGGTGGACCAGGGGATCCGTCGCACCAACACCTCGGCCATCGCCAAGGCGATGGGCGCCGATCTGGCGATGAAGTGCACCACCGACGCGGTCCAGGTCTTCGGGGGCTACGGCTACACCAAGGAGTACCCCGTGGAGAAGCTCATGCGTGACGCCAAGCTGCTGCAGATCTACGAGGGAACCTCGCAGATCCAGCGGATGGTGATCGCCAAGAACATCCTCATGCGCGAGTGAGCGTGCCGCCGGGGGAGACAGGGCGCCGGGGAGTTCCCGAGGGATCGGAGCCGAGGTCGGTATCGACCTCGGCCCCCATTGGGGTGTTCGACTCAGGCGTGGGCGGCCTGACGGTGCTGCGGGCGCTGCGGGCCCGCCTGCCGCACGAGTCGTTCGTGTACCTGGGGGACACGGCGAGGCTGCCCTACGGCACCAAGAGCCCGCACACGGTCACCCGCTACGCCCGACAAGCGGCGGGGGTGCTGGTCGAGCACGGGGTCAAGATGCTGGTGGTTGCCTGCAACACGGCCTCGGCGGTGGCCCTGCCGAGCTTGCAGCAGCAGCTGGCGCCCCTGCCGGTGGTGGGGGTGGTCGAGCCGGGGGCGGTCGCGGCCTGTCAGGCCTCGGTGCACGGGCGGATCGCGGTGATCGGCACCGAGAGCACGATCCGCGGGGGAGCCTACGAGCGCGCGATCTCCCGTCGGCGGGCCGATGCCCGGGTGATAGGGCGCGCCTGCCCGCTGTTTGTGGCCTTGGCCGAGGAGGGCTGGTGCGAGGGATCGATCGCCGAGGCGGTGGCCGAGCGTTATCTCGGGGATCTGCGGCCACAGCCGGGGGATCCGGCGTCGATCGATTGTCTCGTGCTCGGTTGTACTCATTTTCCCGTGCTGCGCCCGGCGCTTTGCCGGGTGATGGGGCCGGCGGTGACGCTGGTCGACTCGGCCGAGACCACCGCCGAGGCGGTGGCGCAGATCCTCGCTCGCGATGGACGGATGGAGGGACGGGTGGAGGGACGGATGGATGGACGGGTGGGCTCTGGCGGCGGATCGGGTGAGGTCGTGCTGCTGGCGACCGACGGCCCCGAGCGCTTCGCCCGGGTCGGCGCGCGATTCGTGGGCCTTGAGTTGAGCCCCGAAGCGGTGACGCTGGTCGATCTTTAGAGCCCGTCGGCCTCGGTCGCAATCCGCGAATGCCGGGGACGAGCGCGGCAGCGAAAGGGGCGAGAGCGCCGCGATCGAGGTGTCCGGGCCGCAAGGGTGGTGCGTCGCCGCGGTGGTTGCTAGCCTGCCGCGTCGCATGAGGGCCTGCCTCGCTACCCTGCTGGGTCTTTGTCTCGGGATCCCGCCCACCGCCATGGCGGCACCGTGGTCCCGGTCTTTGCCCATGACGCTCGGGCCCGCCGAGGCCGACAAGTCTCCCGAGGTTCTGTACGCCGAGGGCAAGAAGGCCTATCGGTTGGGCAACTTCGATGTCGCCGTGCAGAAGTGGGAGGAGGCCTACGACCGCTCCGAGGCCCCGCTGCTGCTCTACAACCTCTCGTTGGCCTATAAGGGACGCTTCGGGATCTCGGGCGACATCGAGGATCTGCGCAAGGCCAAGGCGGTGATGGAGAACTTCCTCATCATCGCGCAGGCCGATGCCAATGTAGATCCCGACGACGCCGAGGCGCGGATCGCCGAGTACGACGAGATGATCGCCGATGCCGAGGCCAACCGGCCGCTCCCGCCTCCCGAGGAGGACGAGCCTACGCCCGAGCCCAAGCCCATGGGACCGACCGGTCCCGACCCCGGTCGCACCTTGCGCATCGCCGGGGCGGCCACGCTGGGATCGGGAGGGCTGCTGGTCGTGACCGGGTCGGTGTTGGGGATCTACTTTGGGGTGCGGGGCCAGGAGTTCAGCGACGAGCTGCGCCAGCTCCAGGCCGAGCGCCCGACGTTTTGTGGCGACCCCGATTCCAACCAGTGCGCCCAGCAAGACGCCAACATCGAGACGGCCCGCGACAACGGTCGCAAGGCCAACCTGGGGCTGGGCCTGGCCCTGGGGATCGGCGCCGGCCTGGGGCTCGTGGGGATCGCCGCCGGATCGATCCTCTTCGTCCAGGGCAATCGCCGAACGGCCGAGTGGAAGAAAGCGGGGTTTGCTCGCGAGGTGCGGTTGGTCCCTACCGGTCGTGGTCTCGCCGTGTCGGGTCGGTTCTAGCCCAGGTCAGTTCTAGCCCGAGGCGGTCCTCTCGGCGTCCTTGACCCGCCAAACGCCGATCTACGTCGGTCTACATCGGTTTGGTGGCCGTGTGGAGGCTCATTGGCGATCATGGGATGCTTTGCCGTAAGCCGTCTGCGATCTCCCCGTTGGCGTTCGAGGACCGCTGCGGCTGTGCGGTGAGATCACGGTCCACGGGGTCACGCCACGCGGGGCGAGGATCCCCGTGGCAGGCAAGCAGAGTCGATCGCCGAGTCATCCCTTCGGTCACCGCAGGCCCATCCTCACCGAGAGGCAATCGTGATATACCCGCGCACGCCGTTCAGCCCGTTGACAAGCGGTGATCTCGGCGCTGCACCAAGGAGCTCCACCCCGTGAAGCGCGTTTCGCTCCTCTCCATTCCTCTGACCTTATCGCTGGGAACGGTCGCCGCGACGGCGCTCGGTACCACGGTGATGCTGGCTCCCACCACTGCGGAGGCTGCCTCCAACGGCACGATCAGTGGTGTCATCACCAACAAGAAGACCAAGGAGCGCCTCGCCGAGGCGCTGGTGATCCTCCAGTGCTCTTGCTTGCAGGGCACGCGCGAGACCCAGACCAACAGCAACGGTCTGTACG
>JBCCWC010000131.1:0-42010 GCA_039194325.1 Myxococcota bacterium | reverse complement strand
TTGGTCGTTCGAATTTCGGCAATGGCCCACCAGTGGGCCGACCGGGTGCCAGCCAGTGGGCCACCCTGTGCGCGGGATCGTGCGGCGGGATGTTGGCGAATTGCTCGAGGACAGCGTCGCCGTTGGGGGGAAGGGGGTTGACCAAAAGGGCGTTGGTGTGGGGCGAACCCGGGCGCGATGGAGATTGTGGTCACTCGGGGGCCGATTGGCCCTGTTTAACGCGCGACGCCTACCCCACACATGCTCGCCGGCGTTGGGGGTCGTGGGTGCTTGGCGTTACGAGTCGTCGCCGGCTGCGCGTGAGTGGGGGCCCCTTCGCGCTACGCGGGCCAAGCGGCTTCGTGCGGCGGTGCACTGGGTTGTTGCCGTTCGCTGGGCACGTGGCGCGACCAACGCGCAGCCGAAGTAAGGCCAACCGTCTTCGCCGGCTCTCGCTCGAAGACCCGCGTTCAAGTGCCAAGGAGCCCACTGCGGCGTCTGTGGACACGGGCGCCGACGAGGGGGCTATGCAAGCGTTGTCGGATACCGCCGACCGGCATATGGCGCAGATGCTGGCCAGGCTGCCGCAAGGGGGTGAGCCGGGCACAGGGGTGCCCGCAGCGACACCAGGTTCAGCGGCCGCCGACGACCGCTCGTCGACACTGCCCAAACGCCCGCCTTCCAGCCCGGCCAATTCATCGGCCGAAACATCGTCCTTGATCAGCTCGGCGCTGGTGCCATGGGCGCGATTCTCAAAGCCTACGACGCGCAGCTCGACCGAGCCATCGCTACGACTCGAAGACTTCGTCGAGGTGGGTCGCAGTCGCGGCCCGGCGGAGCCACTGGCGCAGGGTCTTCAAGTTGCGGCACCGGTTGATACGCTCGCGCACGGCGGGCTCGGAAGACAACCCCCGAGCCTGCAGAAGCATGGTCAGTGCAGCCGCTTGGCCTTTGCGTTCGCCCTTGCGCTCGCCCTCCAGAAAGCCCTTGCTCTCGCCCTCGGCGTAGAGTTGCTTGCCCCACTCGCTTTGGGGTTGGTAGCTGCCCAGTCGTATCATCAGGTGTCTCCTCGTTGCTTCGTTGATAGCGGCCAAGAACAGATCCCAGTAGAGATCATGCCGTCGGTCGGACTGTCCTTCAGATCCTTGGTCGAGGGCGTGCCACAAAGCCTCGCCGATCTGCTCGGCCTCGGGCTCGTTGCAATGAGCGAGACCAGATAGCACGGCCAGCTCGACATTGTCACGAGCATGCCCCGGATCGACGATGATGGGAAGGTGCTTCGGCCCGATCACGATCGGCCGAAAGTGAGTCTGCCCGGTAAAAAACGGACCAGCAGCCCAGCGAGCGACGGCCGGATCGACCGCGATCACCACAACGAAGGTGGGGCAATCTAGACGCCGGTGAGTGCCCGCTTGATACGCCGGCCAGGCGCGTTCCTTCTCGCGTTTACGCGAGAGCTGGACCTCGGGGATCAGGGCGCAGACGAGCCTTCCCGATCGGTTGTGGAGTTGCAGGACGAGATCAGCATCGAGATCGGGGAGTTGGCTCCAATTCTGGCGAGAGTTGCGTTCGTCGGGTCGAAAGCGGGTGCCACGGATCTCCACGGCGCCGAGCTTGTCCTGCAAAAACGGGATCAGCATCTCGGGATTCTTTCGAATTAGATCGACGAGGACTTCGTGCAGCATCGAGGGCATGGGCGGATGTAATGCGGCTGGCGTGCCATGGCCCGAGGAAGTGATTTCGAGGGATTGGTCGTTCGAATTTCGGCAATGGCCCACCAGTGGGCCGACCGGGTGCCAGCCAGTGGGCCACCCTGTGCGTGGGTTCGTACTGCGGGGTGCTGAGTTCAGGTGCGCTCCCGGGCCTGATGGAGACTGTGGTCACGCGGGGGCCGATTGGCCCTCCTTCACGCGCGACACCTCCCCACACATGCTTGCCGGCGTTGTGGGTCGTGGGTGCTTGGAGTTACGAGTCGTCGCCGGCTGCGCGTGAGTGGGGGCCCCTTCGCGCTACGCGGGCCAAGCGGCTTCGTTCGGCTCGTAATTTCGAGGATCGAGAGTTCGGCCCGTGCGCATGCCGAGCGTGCGGTCTCGGTCCGCGAGGCGGCCAACGCGACGCCCACGCTGCTCGCCGAGGCCCGCTTCGTGCTCGCCCAGGCCCTTTGGAGCGATCACAACGAGCAACCACGAGCCCGTGCGCTCGCCGAGCAAGCCCAAGAGGCGCTGGCGACGGCCGATGACCCCGCAAGATCCACTGTCGACCTCGACGAGATCGACGACTGGCTGGCCACCCATCACCCCGAGTAGAGCCAGCCGAAAAACCACACCCAGGGAACCACAGAACACTGTGTTAGAGCTCGCCAGGTCGATCCGACGAGCGGATATGAACGAGCTCGGGCTCGTCCGAACGTCGGCGACGAGCGAGCCGGGTCGAGCCACCTCGCGCGGGTTACCGGCGCGGTGTCGTCAACCCGGCCCCCGCGGTAGCATGACGCCGTCGATGGACGAGCCGACCGTTTCGGATCACGGCAAGGTGGCTCGACCCCCTTCGAGCGCTCTCGATCCCCTCGTCGACACAAGGACTCGCGCCCTGGCGTTGGACGGCGAAGACCGCCTTGCCGATCGCTCCGAAGGGTCGAACCACGGGCCCACCGATCGACACACCGTGGTCAAGACGGGGTCGCGCCTATTGAGCGATCGGCCCGCCGCGGCACGGATCGCCCGATTCACGATACTGGAGCGGATCGGCCGCGGCGGCATGGGCACGGTCTACGCCGCGTACGACGAGCAGCTTGACCGCAAGGTCGCGGTCAAGGTCCTCCTCGCAGACGAGCTGCCCGACCAAGACGACCAGACCCGATTCCAGCGCGAGGCCCAGGCGCTGGCTCGCCTGTCCCACCCGCACGTCGTGACCGTCCACGAGGTCGGAGACGCCGACGGCGAGCTGTTCATGGCCATGGAGTTCATCCGCGGCCAAAACCTCGCCCAGTGGCTGCGCACCGCTCCGCGGCCGGGCTGGCGCGCGTCGCTCGAGGCGTTCGTCCAGGCCGGCCGCGGGCTCGTAGCCGTCCACCGGGCGGGTCTGGTCCACCGCGACCTCAAGCCCACCAACATCATGCGTCGCGACGACGGCGTGGTGAAGCTCTTGGATTTCGGCCTGGCTCGGGCCTTCGACGATGCAGACGGCGAATTCGATCCGCCGCTCGACAAGGGTGAGGCCTCGGGATCGAGCACGAACTCGGCCGGGGACTTGTCAACCTCGCTCACGTGCCCGGGTACGGTGGTCGGCACGCCAGCGTACATGTCTCCCGAGCAGCTCTGCGGAAAGACCGTGGACGCCCGCAGCGACCAGTTCAGCTTCTGCGTGGCCCTGTACGAAGCGATCTACAGCGAGCGCCCCTACCCAGGCCAGACGATGAAGGCCCTGACGGCGTCGATCCTCGCCGGACGGATACGGTCTGCACCCAAGGATCGTCCGGCCCCCGCCAAGCTGCGCACGGCACTGCTGCGAGGGCTGGCCAATGAGCCCGAGGCGCGGTGGTCCTCGATGGAGGCCTTGCTCGAGCAGCTGCAGCGGCTGCTGACACCACGCCGGCAGCGAGCGCTGGCCCTGAGCGCAGGGTTGGCCCTCGGGTTGGGACTGCTCGGGGCCGGGCTGGCCTACCGGACCCACCAAGCCCATCAAGCCAGTATGGAGCAGCGCTGCACGGGCGCCCACACCCAGCTGGAGGGCACCTGGGACGAAGCTCGCCGGCAGACGGTCGAGGCCGCGATCCTGGGCACCCAAGTCTCGTATGCCTCGGATACCTGGGCGCGCGTACAGGCCCGACTCGACACCTACGCCGACGCCTGGATGGGCAAGCACACCGAGATCTGCGAGGCGACGGCCGTACGCCACGAGCAATCCGCGGCGGCCATGAGCCTGCGCATGCGCTGCCTGGACCAGCGCCTCACCTCGCTACGCGCGTCGGTCGACGTGCTGGCAGAGGCCGACGCCGAGGTGGTGAACAACGCGGTCAACCTCGTCGCCGACCTGCCCCCGCTGACCCGCTGCGACGACCTGGACTGGTTGCTACGCCAAGACCAGCGCGTTCCCCGGCCCGAAGATCCCGACCTGGTCGCCGAGATCGAGACCCTGCGCGCGCACCTGACCGACATCGAGGCGATGAAGAAGGCCGGCCAGTACGCCGAGGCCCTCGACAAGGCCGAGTGGGTGGTGCCACACGCCAACGCCCTGGACTACGCGCCGCTAATCGCCGAAGCCCAGTACTGGCGCGGAGACCTGCGACACGCCAACGGCGCATACACCGAAGCGGAGCAGGACCTGCGACACGCCTATATGGTGGCCATGGAGCACTACGACGACGACGTCGCCCTGCGAGCGGCTCGGAGCCTGATCTTCGTGGTGGGCAATCACCTCGCGCGATACGCCGAGGGCCGACAGTGGGGCGAGACGGTCGCCTTGCCTCTGGCCCAGCGCAGCGGCAATCCGATCGAATTGGCCGGGAGCCTGGACAACCTGGGGACCGTACACTGGAGCCATGGGGAGTACGATAAAGCCGAGGAGCATCACCTGCGAGCGCTGGCGATCTTGGAGAAGGCGCTGGGCCCCGATCATCCTCTCTTGGACCACACCCTGATCAACCTGGGCAATGTGTTTTGGATCCGAGGGCAATACGAGGAAGCAAGGGAATATCACCTGCGAGCGCTAGCGAGCGCAAGAAAAGCGCTGGGTCCCGACCATATCCATGTCGCCGAGATCCTGAACAACCTGGGCACGGTGTACTTGGATCAAGCGGAGTACGACAAGGCCAAGGAACACTTCGAGCGAGCGCAGGTGCTCACCGAGAAGGCGCTGGGCCCCGATCATCTCCGCATGGCCATTGGCCTCAGCAACCTGGGGGCGGTGTATGGCACCCAAGGGGAGCACGACAAGGCGCAGGAGTACTTCGAGCGAGCGCTGGCCATACGGGAAAAGTCGATCGGCGCCGACCACCCGGATCTAGCGGAGCTTCTGGGAAACCTAGGGGTCGTGCATGCAAGTCAACGGAACTTCGAGCAAGCCGAGGCGTATCATCAACGAGCGCTCTCGATCTTCAAAAAGGCGTGGGCCGCCGACCATCCCCTCGTAGCCCAGAGTCTCAACAACCTGGGGCATGTGTATTCGAGCCAAGGAAAACACGAGCGCGCCAAGGAGCACCATGAGCGAGCGCTCGCGATCTTCGACCAAGCGCTGGGCCCCGATCATCCGGACGTAGCCCAATCGCTGGTAGGGCTGGCCACCGCAGCGCTGGAGATGAACGACCCAGCATCGGCCCGGACGCACGCGGAGCGTGCCGTCGAGATCTACGAGGCGGCGGCCGAAGCCCCCAAGAGGCTAGCAGTGGCTCGCTTCGTGCTTGCCCAAGCGCTGTGGAGCAAGACCCGCGAGCGAGCACGAGCTCGTGCGCTGGCCGAGCAAGCCCAAGGAGCATTGACAGCGGCGAAGAACCCCGACCCATCCGACCGCCTACTGACCGAGATCGAAGCCTGGCTGACCGCGCGCCACGTCACCGGCCAATAGAGTGTGGGGACCGCCGGTGGGCCGGCGACGGGCCGACCGGAGGCGACGAGTCTCGCTCGATCCCCGCTCAGGCGGCGCAACGGCGATCGACGAAGCCCGGCGGCAGCGGGACCTGTCGTCGTCGACGCTCGAGCCGACGAACGGGGCGGGGCGCGTCGACCCGCGAACGATCTCCCGCAATCCAGCGTACGGGGCTCTGGACCATCCCCACGTAGTGACGCCCTCGCGGCGGTAGCAAGGGCGCGCGGCGCCTCGCATCACAAGAGGGCTCGACACGAGCGGGCGCGGGCGCGGGTACGGGCGAGACAGAGCAAGGTGGCGTGGGGCCCATGGAGCCACGGTACGCGCGCGAAGGCAGACGACCAAGAAATCGGCAGGGGAGCAGCCCAGCACGAGGGGCTCGATCCCCGGCGGCCGCCGATCGGCCGCCTCCACCAGGTGCCTTCATTGCTCTTGCTCGGTGAACTCGCCGGCCAGCTTCGCGAACGCCCAGAACACGACGATCGCCACCAGCACGTGGCCGCCCATGGTGTACCAGACCTGCTGGGGCACCCCTTGCTCGACGAACGATCCGTAGAGCGAGGTGTAGAGCACCCCGCTGGTGGCCCCGCCGATCCCCACCGCGAGGAAGTTGGTCCCCATGTAGAGCCCCGCCTTCTCCTTGGGCGCGATCCAGGTGATGTACTCCTGGATCCGCGGCGACGCGACCATCTCGCCCACGGCGAACAAGAAGATCCCCGCAAAGACCAGCGCCGCCCCCCCGGTGCGCGCCCAGCCCAGCACAAAGAATCCCCCCGCCGAGATCGCCAGACCGACCATGAACACGGGCATGGCCCGGAAGCGCTCCGTGCCGCGCGAGACGAACACCTGCATCACCATGATGATGTAGCCAGTGTGTGAGATCGTCTCGCCGAGCACCCGGGTCACCCCGTCGTCGCCGGTCTTGGCGAAGAAGCCGGCCACCGTGCCGCCGAACACCGCCTCGAGCGAGCGGTAGAGCTCCGCGGTATCGATGCTCTCGTCGACATAGAGCGCGCACAGGTTGAAGAACGACCAAAAGGGCAGCCAAAAGAACAGCCCGAGCAAGACCAAGAACAAGGTGAACTTGAGATCAGACAGGACCACGCCGATCTCCTTGAACTTGTCGCCCAGCGACGGCTGCTGCGACGGCTCGGGCGACTGCCGCGGGGGTTCCTCATAGAAGAAGATCGTGATGAGGAACATGATCCCGATCGAGATCGCGGCGGCCACGAACGCGTGGTTCCACGAGATCGCGCGCAGCTTGCCCGCGATGATCGGGCCGAACGATCCCCCCACGTTGACCATGGCGTAGAACAAGCCGAAGCCGAGCGTCTTGTTGGTGCGATCGGTGGTGGCGCGAACCGTGCCGGAGATGAGCGGCTTGAAGATCCCGGCCGCGAACCCGATGCTCAGCATGGTCAGCGCGATGCCGGAGAAGGACTTGGTGAAGATCAGCAGCAGGATCGAGGGCAGGTAGGCCAGGTAGGAGACGATGAGGATCTTCTTGAACCCGTAGCGATCGGCGAGCGTCCCCGAGATCACCGGGGTGACGTACGAGAGCAACAAGAAGATGCTCTGGACGACCCCGAGCTGGTCGCGCGAGTACCCCAAGCTCTGCATGTAGATGCCAAAGCCGAAGTAGATCCCGTAGTACGAGAAGCGCTCGAGCAGCTCGATGGTGTTGGCGACCCAAAAGACGCGAGGAAACGGGGTACGGCTGGACATTGACGGACCGACTCTATCCTCAAAACGGGCCCGAACGGGGCCCGAGCAGGACCCGCGCCCCCAACCACACAATGGCCGTACCGGCTGCTACGGGCAACCGCCGCCGGGGATGCTCGCCGGGTCGTAGTACCAGTCCCCGCCGGGGGCCTGATAGAGCACGAAGGGCGTGTTCATCCCGTAGATCGCAAACAACTCGAGGTAGGTGATGTCGGCGACCCCGTAGCCTCCCGGGTACACGGCGAAGCGAGAGAAGTGACCGCTCATCGTCGAGGAGACCGCGTCGACCCACGGATCACAGGGCGCCCCGCCGGTCTCACCCGCCCCCGTGGTCCCGCCACCGGCCGTATCTCCCGCCGAGTCTCCGCCGGAGTCCGCCCCGCCCGAGCCCCCCGAGCTAGTCCCCCCCGCCGAGTCTCCGCCCGAGTCCACCCCGCCCGAGTCTGCTCCGCCCGAGGTCCCGCCCGCCGAGCCTCCGCCCGAGCCTCCCCCAGGCGCGACCCGGCGGTTGTTGGTGGTGAACAGATCCGCGAGCACACGCGTAAAGTCGACCCCCTCGGTAGCCACGAACCCGATCTCCGGCCCGGGGCCAGAGCCCGCCGGCCACGCGTGGCCCATCCCGTCGACCGACACCCGCAGCACCCGCGGCCCGGCCGCGTCTTCGTAGAGGGTGCCCGTCCCCGACGGCTGGTAGCCCGGCAGTGAGCCCACCGCCACCGGATCGGTGCTCAGCGACGCCTGCCCGGCCGCGTCGGCGTAGAGCTCGGCGAAGACCTCAGCGTTCAGATCGCTGTACCCCTGGGCCACCGTATAGTCCATGGTCCCCGAGATCACCGCGGCCAGCTGCGTGCCAAAGCTGCTCGCCGAGCCACCCGCCAGGTTGTCGCAGTCGTTGGTCGCCGCCCCCACGCTGGTGCTGACATTGCCGATCTGGAACGCGGAGGTCCCCACCGTGGGACCGGCGGCGATCCCCACGCCGGCGAAGACGTCGGGCGCCAGGCAGCCCATGACCATGGCCATGCCCCCGCCCGACGACAGCCCCGCGATGTAGACCTGATCGGGATCGATGCCCAGCTCCGGGTCGGCGAGCAGCGCGTCGACGTGGTCGAGCAGATCGCCCGCGTCGCCGAACTGTCGCGAGTGCGAGGCGCCGTAGTAGTCCCAGCACCCGAAGTACACCCCGCCGCCGCCGACCCCGGGCAAGGAGACGACCATGCCGTAATCTTCGGCGGTGTCGGTCCAGTTGCCGTAGGTCTCGAGATCCCCGTAGGTCTGGGCGCAGCCGTGCAGCGCCACCAGCAGCCCCCGCCCCTGGCCCGTGGTGCCCGACGAGGCCGGCATGTAGACCGAGCCGGTCAACCCGCCCAACGCCCGCACCGACCAGCCGCTACGCCACGCGGAGGCGGCCGCCTCGTCGCCCGCCTCGCCGCAAGAAGACGCAAGGACCAGCGAGAACAGAGCCGCGGCGCAGGTACGGAACGGAGCTACGAAGTGCTGCATGGTCGTACCGTCTTAGAAGATGGCCTCGACGACGTTCAAGCCGAATCGATGGGGTCATCGAGCCCTGCGCTCACGAGCCGGCCGCGATCGGGCTATGCACGATGTACGATCCGTATGCGTCCCGACGCACGCCACTTCAGCGCACCGCCTCGCTCGAAACCACGAGCCCAACGAGCCCAACGGGCGAGGATCCGCACCCGAGCATGCGTGGATCCGGATGCCACCCCCCCAATGACCCCACATCATGACTGGCGCCATCGGCGTGCACATTGGCGCGATCGGCTAGAGGCAAATGGGGCCCAGCGAGTACCCTATGCGAAGGCAACGAGGAGTCATCGATGGCCAGCGTCCGATCCAATGTATTCATCCTCGAAGGAAACTGGCGACCGCTGCTGCGGGATCTCGGCATCGATGCGCGGGCCGTGCTGCGACGGGCAGAGCTACCGGGCGACCTGTTCTCGCGGCAGAGCGCGACCCTGAGCACACCCGACTACTTCCGAATGTGGACGGCGGTCGAGCAGGAGGCGGGCCACACAGTATTCCCGATCCAGCTGGTCGAGGCGCTCCGCAGCGAGTCCTTTCACCCGCTGATCTTCGCCGCCCTATGCAGCTCGAACTTCTCGGTCGCCACCCAGCGGATCGCCCACTACAAGCGGCTGTGCGCCCCGATGCAGCTACACATCGAAGAGGACGATGCGTCGCTGTCGATCGAATTCGAATGGCTCGATCGCACGGTCGAGCCCCCCATGTCGCTGGCCGCGTTCGAGCCGCTGTTCTTCGTCCAGCTGGCTCGAATGGGCACCCGCGAGCGCATCCAACCACTCCGGGTGGAGACGCCTCGCCCCCCCAAGCCCGCCACCGACTACAAGCGCTTCTTGGGCGTTCGCATGGAGCGCTCCGAGGCCCACCGCGTGACCTTCTCCCGCGAGGATGCGTACCGGCCGTTCCTCACCGCCAACGACTCGATGTGGCAGCTGTTCGAGCCCGACCTTCGCCGGCGACTGACCGACCTGGACTCGTCGGCAACGTTCACCGACCGCGTGCGGGCAGCCCTTTTGGAGTCACTGCCCGGCGGCGAGAGCTCGATGGAAGAGATCGCCAGCAAGCTCGCGATCAGCAAGCGCACGCTACAGCGCCGGCTGCGAGACGAAGGGACGACCTTCCAGGCGGTGCTCAACGCGACCCGCGAGGATCTCGCGAGGTACTACTTGTCCAAGACCAAGCTCTCCGGCAGCGAGATCTCCTACCTGCTGGGCTTCGAAGATCCCAACTCGTTCTTCCGTGCGTTCCACACGTGGACCGGCCAGACGACCGAGCAGGTCCGGCTCTCCAGCGCGCTAGCCTGAACGACCGCGTACCACCAGATCCGCGGTGATCGCCTCGACCGTCGGCGCTCCGGCGAGAGTCATCGCCAGATCGAGCTCCTCGGCGAGGATCGAGAGCACCCGCGCCACCCCGGCCTGGCCCCCCGCGGCCAGCCCCCACAGCACGGGCCGACCGATCCCCACCGCCCGGGCCCCCAAGGCGACGGCCTTGAGCACGTCGGTGCCCCGGCGCACGCCCCCGTCGACGAGGATCTCCAGCCGCCCACCGACGGCCTCCACGATCCCCGGCAGCGCATCGATCGTGGCGACCGAGGTGTCGAGCTGCCGCCCCCCATGGTTGGACACCACGATCCCCTCGACCCCGGCGTCCACGGCCCGACGCGCGTCGTCGGGACGGACGATCCCCTTGATGAGCAGCGGCAGGGTGGTCAGCGAGCGCAGCCAGGCGATATCGGCCCAGCAAAGTGCCGGATCGATGAGCGTCTCGAAGTAGGCGGCCAGCCCCGACTCGCCGGCCTGCTGCGCCACGTCGCCGTACCCGGCGGGTAGCATGTTGCGCACCGAGAGCCCCGGCGGCAGCGCAAAGCGGTTGCGTACGTCGGCCTCGCGCCGCCCGAGGCGGGGCGCGTCCACGGTCAGGACGATCGCCCCGCACCCCGCGGCCTCAGCCCGGCGCACCAGGCCCGCCGTGGCCTCGCGATCGCGGTAGACGTAGAGCTGAAACCACACGGGGCCGTCAGACGCGGCCACGACCTGCTCGACGTCGGTATTGGACAGCGAGCTGAGGATCATGATCGTCCCCGCCTCACCGGCCGCCCGAGCCGTGGCCCGCTCGGCGTCGGGGTGCGCCATGCCGTGAAAGGCGGTGGGGCTGAGCACCACCGGCATGGAGACCGGGCTCCCCAGCACGGTGGTCGCCGCCGAGCGCCGGCTGACGTCGACCAGCACCCGATACGCCAGCAACAGGCGCTCGTAGGCCGCGTGGCTGTCCCGCAGCGACAGCCCGTCGTGGGCTCCGCTGGCGTAGTAGTCGAAGGCCGTCGTCGGCAACGACCGACGAGCGCGCTGCTCGAGCTCCAAGAGGTTGAGGGGCTCGTCGGCCATGGCGGCGCCTCAGCGGGTCACACTCACCACACGCCCGCCCACACGCACCTCCTGCACCACCCGCACCTCCCGGCGCTGGCCGGCGTGCTGCCGCGAGATCTCCACCTGCCGAGCGATGTCCAGCTCGGGCGGCAGCGGCGCGACCACGGCATACGCCTCCCCCTCGCCCATGGGGGTCACGATGGCCTCGACCCGGGTCGATCGCCCCTGGTCCGAGACGAGGGTCAACGCCTCGGACCCACGACGGACGAGCCCCTGAGTGTCACCGGGCGCAACGAACCAGGCTTCGTGCCCCACCCGATCCCCACCGTTGGGATCGACGAGCCCCACCAGTACCTGCCCCATCGACGGCACGGCTCCGGCGGCCCCCCAGCTGGAGATCTCCCGGATGAAGGGCGCCACCTGGCCCCAGCCCCAGTCACCGACCCAGGTGTTGCCGCAGTAGGTCATGTAGTCTTTGGAGCTAGGACTGCGCATGGTGAAGTCGAACGAGCCGAATCCCCAGACCCCGATGTTGCCCGAGGGGTAGGGGTAGCTCGGGTCGACCCCCCCCTCGTTGCCGTTGCAGGCCACGTGCCGCCGCCCCTGGGTGTGGCCGACCTCGTGAACGAAGGTGTTGGCCGTGTTGCTCAGCGAGTTGGTCCAACGGCCCACCGAGGTGCGGGTCCAGGCATTGTTCACCGTCGGCCAGCCGGGGATGCTGATGGCCTGCCCACCCACCCCGCTCGGGCCGCCGTCGCAGGGCCGCACGACGCCGTAGTAGTACGCCGCCGGGTCCGCGCCGTCCTGGACCCGCAAGTCGGCCAGGAAGCTCAGCAAGCCGCCGAACGAGCCCAGACCCGAGGTGTAGGCGATCGTGTCGCGCCGCTCGATCTCCACCCGCTCCACCGGATTTTGCATGAACAGCTGCTCAGAGAGGAACTCGAGCTCTTGCTCGTTGACCTCGGGGGGCTCGGGACACCCCGGCCCAATGTCGTGATCGATGGGTACGATCACCACATTGAGCACCATCTCCACCCCCTCGATCCCGAGCAGGCTCGGCTCGGGCGGGTAGGCTGCCTGTGGGGGCTCGGGCGTATCCCGCAGGTCGTCGGTGGTCTCCAGCAGCTCGATCTGGAACCGCACCCCCGGCACGAGCATCTCACCGGGGACGATGAAGTAGACGTTGGTGTCCAGATCGGCGGGCACCGAGGGCCCCTCGACCTCGAAGATCTTGGTGGCGACCTCTTGGGTCCCATCGGGGTAGCTCAAGGTCAGGCGGCCCTGGACCGGTCGGGGCTCGAAGTCGGGATCGAGCGCCCAAAACCCACGGATGAGCGTGTCGCGCCCCCTGATGAGCACCGCGTTGCGGTTGTCACCGTCGACCCATTGGCCGTCGACAACCACGGGCACGGAGACCCCATGATCGGCGTAGACCTCGGTCAGCCGGATCCCTCGCGCGGGATAGGGCTCGAATTCCGGGTCGGGCTCCGGCTCGCCGGTTGGGGTGCCCTCGGTGCCCCCGGTCTCGTCGGCGACGGGCGAGTCCGTTGTAGAGGTTTCCCCGGTCGTCCCCGAACCCAGCGCGGTGCCCGAACTACCCGACCCCTCGGCCTGCCCCGGGACCACCGGCTCATCGGAACCACATGCGGTCACCCCCACGAGCACAGGAGCCGAGAGCGGAACCAGCACGTAAGCCAGTACGGAGGCAGGAGTGGCGCTCGTCCATCGCATGAGGCGAGGTCACCGTAGCTCGCACCTGTGCCTGGAACAACGACAAGCGGCTAGATCCACCATCCAATGGGGGAATTTCGGCGATCGGCCGTTGGCGCCCCCCGGTTTGCCCCCCGGTTTGCCCCCCGGTTTGCCCGAGCGTGGGCGCGGCCATTTGCGCGTTGGATCGCACACCCGTTGCGGGAACGACGGACAATCCCGGATACGACCGGCTCGGCTCCAGGCGGGGACGACGCAACTGGGCACGCCCCCCGACCGTGGTCCCCGGCCCTCACCACAGCCGCCGAAGGGCCCTCTTTCGCACGTGCATGGGCGCCCTCGTGCATGCTGTGATGGACGAGGCACGCCCGATGACCA
Source organism: Myxococcota bacterium (assembly GCA_039194325.1). Lineage (GTDB taxonomy): Bacteria > Myxococcota_A > Polyangia > Nannocystales > Nannocystaceae > Paraliomyxa. The sequence goes on along the minus strand of JBCCWC010000131.1, from coordinate 28,727 downwards.
CCTCCGTTCGTCTCGAGCCGATCGACGGCGCGGGGACGCTGGACGACTCCGACCTGATCGACCAGCCGCTCCCCGAGCGGAAGTCCGAGTCCGACCTCCCACCACGGGTCGGCCGGTTCATCGTGCTGGGATCGCTGGGGCGAGGCGGCATGGGGACGGTGCTGCGCGCCTACGACGAAACCCTCGACCGCCAGGTCGCCCTCAAGCTCATGCACGCCAGCCGGCGACGACGCCGAGCACAGCGCGTGCGCCGGGAGGCCCAGGCCCTGGCGCAACTATCCCACCCCAACGTGGTCCACGTCTACGAGATCGGGGAGCTCGACGGCCAGCTGTTCATCGCCATGGAGCTGGTCAAGGGCGAGACCCTCAAGGAGTGGCAGCGGCAACGTCACCCCTGGCGGGCGTGCCTGGATGTCTACCGACAGGCGGGGCGAGGCCTGGCCGCGGCCCACGCCGCGGGACTGGTCCACCGTGACTTCAAGCCCTCCAACTGCATCATCGATCCCCAGGGGCGCGTGCGCGTGCTCGATTTCGGGCTGGCTCGCCGCAAGGAAGACGGAGACGAAGACTCCCAGCACGAGGACGACGAGCCCCCCCTCAAGCTGGTCGACGCCACCGGTGACGTCGTGGCATCGACCAGCATGCTGGGCGCCAAGCTCACCCGCACGGGGGCCCTGCTGGGCACGCCAGCGTACATGGCCCCTGAGCAGGTCCACCGCCAGGGCGTCGACCACCGGCTCGACCAATTCAGCTTCTGCGTGTCGCTGTACGAGGCGCTGTTCGGCCAGCCCCCCTTCACCCGCCACCCGATGCCCTTGCTGCTGCGCATGGCCCAGGGCGAAGAGGTGGCCCCGACCCCGCCCCCGTCCGGCGTCACCGTGCCCCGGTGGCTGTGGCAAGTCATCGAGCGCGGGCTGCGAGCCCGACCCGAGCAGCGCTTTGCCTCGATGGACGATCTGCTGCGCGAGCTGGAGCGACACCGAGGCCGCACCTGGGCGCGCTGGGCCCTGGGCGGCTTGGCCACGCTGAGCCTGACCCTCGCGGTCACTCGCCCCTGGTCGTCCGTCGAGTCGGCCCAGGCGCCCTGTCGCGACGAAGATCGCCGAGTTCGCGAGGTTTGGGGCGACGAGCCCCGCGCCCAGGTGAGCGAGGCGATCCTGTCGACCGAGCTGGACTATGCCCCCCACACCCGCGCCCGCGTGGTCGAGCAGCTCGACGACTATGCCCAGCAGCTGGGCCAGGCCTACGTAGGGGCCTGCGAAGCGACCATGGTGCGGCACGAGTCCACCGCGGACGAGCTCGACGCCCGCCGGCACTGCCTGGACCAGCGCACGCAGTCACTGAGCCTGCACGTCGCGCTGCTGTCCCAACCCGATCCCCACTACGTGGAGAAGGGGGTGGAGCTACTGTCCACCCTGCCCCGGGTCGGCCGCTGCCAGACCGTCGGCCCGCTCGCACCGAGCGACGCGACCCCCCGCACCCCCCAGGACGAGTACGCCCTCAAGGAGCTGCGCACCACGCTTGATCAGGCTCGGGCGCTGGCGGTGGTGGGCAAGTACGCCGACGGCCTGCGCCTGGTCGCCCGCGCCGCGAGCATCGCCGACGTGCTGGGGCACGAGGGCCTGCGCGCCGAGGTCCTCCACATCCGAGGACAACTGCTGATGGAGGCCGGGCAGCACGAGGACGCCCGGGTCCAGCTCAAGGCCGCCTACGAAGACGCGGTGGAGCACGGAGCCGACGAGATCGCCATCGCGGCCCTGGCCAGCTTGATCTACACGGTCGGGGTCGAGCAGGCCCAGACTCGCAGCGCGCTGTGGCTGGGGAGCACCGCCGAGGCTCTCGTGGCCCGGCACCGACCCGACCCAACCCTCGAGGCCAAGATCCACACCGCGATCGGCCAGGTGCTGACGGTGCGCGGCGATTACCCTGCGGCGCAAGAGCACTTCCAGCGGGCGCTGCGACTGACCGAGCAGACCCGGGGCGCGGGCAGCATCGCCATGGTCGAGCCCCTCGACGGGCTCGCGGTGGCCCTGCGACAGCAGGGGGAACACGAGCAGGCCGACCAGCGACACCGAGACATCATCGAGATCCTCACCACCCAGCTCGGAGAGCAGCACCCGGGCCTTTTGGCGCACCAAAAGATCAACCTCGGCGCTGCGCTCGACCTCCAGGGACAGGACGAGCAGGCTCGGGCCGAGTATGAAGAAGCCCTCGAGATCCTCGAAGGAACCTCGACCCCCGATCGCCGCAAGATCGCCCACGTGCGCACCAACCTGGGCACGGTGCTCGGCCAGCTCGGGGCCGCGGCCGACGCAACGGACCGACAGCAACACGAGCAGCTCGCTCGCGCCACCGCAGAGCTCGAACAAGCCGTCGCCCTGTGGCGAGATCGTAACGGCCCCGACCACCCCTGGCTGGCCAAGGCTCACATCAACCTGGGCCAGGTGCTGCGGGATCGAGGGCGGCACTCCGAGAGCCTCGAGCAGTACCGCCAGGCGCTGCGGATCCTCCGGCACAATGACTCCACGCTCAGCTCCGACATCCTGCAGATGATCATCCTGCGTCAGATGGGCAACATGCTGTGGAAGATCGGGCGCCACCGCGAGGCCGAAGGCCGCTATCGCGAGGCCATCGAGTGGGCCGCCGAGCGGCCCGACCTGAGGATCGAGACATCCCGGGTGCACAACCGGTGGGGCGACCTATGCCATGAACAGTCGCGGCTGGAGGACGCCGAGCACCAGTTCCGACAATCGCTCGCGCTGCTCGAGGCGATGCCCGACCACGAGCCGCGCCGCCTGGCTCGCACCCTGTACCGCCTGGGCCGGACCCTCGTCGCGGCCAAGCGGGAGTTCGACGCCCATACCGTGCTCAAGCGTGCACTGGCGATCTACGACCGGATCGACGCGCGACCCGACCACGAGGCCCAGGCCGAGCAACTGTGGGCTCAGATCTCCCAGGCTGATCACCGCTAGGCGCGGACACACGGGCACCACGGCCGATCCTCACCCGCCTCGTCGGCCGCGGGCAAGCGTCGCCTGCCGCGCCCGCTGGTCACGGTGGGCCGCTCGGGCCGCTGTGAGTCGACGACGATCGGCGATTTCGATTTTCTTCGATTTCCCTACAAACACCTAGACCGGTGACGACACGTTCGCGGTGAGGCGGTTGGAAACCAAGACCTTCCGCTCCAACCCAAGAGGCGCGTGAGCCCTCGGATGTGATCCGCTGCGTGATCACATCGAGGCGCGGCGAAGCCTCGCGAAAGGTCACGACGGTAGAATCATGAACCCCCACGACATCTTCGTTTCGCCCCTGCGCTCCTCCTTCGTCGGCCGCGGCCTGCTCGTTGCCAGCCTGCTTGCGCTGGGTGCCTGCGACTCTGGCCCGATCGACACCATCGAGCCACCCATGGAGCTACGTAGTGCCACCGTAGATCCCGATCCTTCGGTCTCCGCCGTCGGCCTCGGTGACGGCACCTCGTGCGTAGTGACCGAGGACGGCAAGGTCAAGTGCTGGGGACAGAACGAACATGGCCAGCTCGGGCAGGACGCCACGATCGATACCCTCGACGGAAAGACCCCCGACACGATCCCCTTCGTGGACCTGGGTGGCCCGGCCCAAGACGTCCACACCAACGGTACACAGACCGTCGTGCTCATGGAGGACGGCAGCGTGCGCGAGCTGGGCTGGGGCAACGACGAGCCGGCCGGCTCGGAGGCTCGGATCACCACACTCGACCTGGGCGGACCCGCGGCCGCCCTGACCCTCGGCAGCGACTTCGGGTGCGCCCGCATGGTCGACGGCGGCGTGCGCTGCTGGGGCGCCAATGACCATGGACAGCTCGGGCAAGCGCCCGGCGGCGAGGCTACGTCCGTGAGCACCGTGGTCGTGGGCGGGAGCGTCACCGATCTGTCCGCCGGGGCCCAGCATGCCTGCGCCGTGCTCGACACCGGGGCCGTGCGCTGCTGGGGCCGCAACACCAACGGACAGCTGGGCTACGGACACACCAGCGACGTCTTCGATCCCGCGGCCGCCGGCGACGTCCCCCTGGGCGGCTCGGCCACCCAAGTGGCCACCGGCGCCGAGCATACCTGCGCCCGGCTGGACACCGGCTCGGCCCGCTGCTGGGGACGCAACGCCGAGGGTCAGCTGGGCTACGGCATGGAGTTGGCCGTAGGTAGCGTGATCACCCCCGCAGCGGCCGGCGACGTGCCCGTGGGCAGCCCCGTGCAGCATCTGGTCGCGGGGGCCGAGCACACCTGCGCCATGGTCGACGGGGGGGACCTGCGGTGCTGGGGCAACAACGACCTGGGCCAGCTAGGTCGGGGAGACACCGAGAGCATCGGCGACAACGAGACCCCCGCCGGACTCATGCTCGACCTGGGCACCCACGAAGCCCAAGACGTGTTTGCCGGACCCACCTCCCACAACACCTTCGTACGGCTCGACGACGGCGGGCTACGCTCGTGGGGCGACAACGACGTGGGCCAGCTGGGCCACGGCGACCTCCACCTGGTCGGCGACGAGCCCTCCGAAATCCCGGGTGGTCTCCCCGATATCGTCGTCCGCGACGACGACGACGACTCCTAGGCCACGACTTCATGCCGCAAACCGATACGGTGTCGTCACCGGGCCATGCTAGGCTCTGCCTCCGGTGACCGGTGACAGCGATCTGCTCGACGCCTGGCGGGCTGGAGATAGCCACGCTGGGCAGGAGCTGTTCAAGCGCTACTACGACCTGATCGCCCGGTTCTTCGCCAACAAGATCACCGGCTCGACCTCTGACCTGGTCCAGGAAACCTTCATGGCGTGTGTCGACGGACGCGACCGGATCCGCGGAGACGGCCAGTTTCGCGGCTACCTGTTCGGCGTGGCCTACAACGTGCTCAAGGGTCACCTGCGCCGCCAGTACCGCGTCCCCGACGAGCTGGGCTCGATCTCGATGTTGGATCTCGACCCGGGGCCGAGCACGATCGTAGGAGAATCGGAGCAAGCCAGCCTCCTGCTCATCGCGTTGCGCAGCCTACCGGTCGAGCTCCAGATGATCATCGAGCTGCGGTACTGGGAACAGATGACCAGCACCGACATCGCCGAGATCCTGGGGATCGCCCCGGTCACCGTCCGGGGGCGGCTGCGGCAGGGGAGGATCCAGCTGGAGCGGGCTATGCGAGAGCAGTCGGCCCCCGCCACCGTGATCGACAGCGCCGTGGGCGAGCTCGAGCGATGGGTCCGGGAGGTGCGCGAGCAGCTCCCGGGGATGTCGAGCTAGTCGGCTGCTAGCCCGCGCGGGGGTGAAGCGCTACGAAGATCCCCCGGCTTGCCCCTAAAGTGGCCGACAGCCGCGGAGTCGGTCGAGGCATCGACGCGCTCACCCGCGGCGTGAAGCGACGCAGGATCGTTTGCAGCGCGCGGTCGAGCTCGACCAGCGCCAGCGACTTGCCGATGCACTGCCGCTGTCCCACCCCAAAGGGGATCCAGGCCAGCCGCGATCGCTTGCGGCTGTGCCCATCGTCGAGGAAGCGGCCGGGGTCGAAGGTCTCCGGGCACGGCCATAGCTCGGGATCACGATGGATGAGCCACGGACACACGAGCACGTGGGTACCCGCCGCCACGTCAAAGCCCCCGATCACCTCGTCGACCACCGTGCGACGGGGAACCAACGGCGACGGGGGATAAAGCCGCAGCCCCTCGTGGACGCACGCCTTGAGCAAGGAACCATCGTCGTCGTCGAGCTGCCGCTGGATCTCCGCGCAGATCCGAGGGTGCGTGGCCAGCAGCCACAGCGTCCAGGCCAGCGCCTTTCCGGTCGTCTCGTAGCCCGCGATGTAGATCGTCACCGCCTCGTCCAGCAGCTGCCGATCGCTCATCTCTCCGAGCTCGTCGGTCGCCCGCAGCAGCCGGCCCAGAAGATCGTCGCTCGCCCCCGGTCGGCGCCGTCGCTCGTCGATGAGCGCCGTGACCGTCCGGTCGACCAAACGCCGGCCGGCCTCGAGGGTGCCGCGCCCGGGCACGGGCAGCCAGCGGGGTAGCCGGCGGGTGACGATCCCCCCCAGCAGCGCATCGAACAGGCCCGCCATTCCCTCGCGGAGCTCGTCGATCCGTGAGTCATCCAGATCGGTGCCGAAGAGCACGCGCACCGTCACCTCGGCCAGCAACAGATCGCACCACTTCTCGACATCGACCGGACGCCCGACCGGGAACGTATGCAACGCCTTGTGCACCGTCTGCACGACGGTCTGCTCGTAGCCCGCGAGCGCCCGGCGGCCAAACTGCGGCTGCATCAGCCGACGCTGGCGACGCCACTGCGTCCCCTCGCTGACCGGCAGCCCACCACCGAGGACCTCGCGCAGGCCGTCCCAGAAGTCGCCTCCCTTGTCGAAGCTGCGCGCCTTGCTGACGAGGACCTCTTCGGCCGCCCCCAGATCGGCCACGACCACCGCACGGGTCACCCCCAGGTCGAGCTCGAAGATCCGCCCCTTGTCACCGAACGACCGCTCGAGAAACTCGAACTGGTGCCACAGCATGCGGGGCAAGGATCCCACCAGGGGCAGGCCCGAGGCCCGCGGCATCGACCGGGGCTCGGCCCCCTCGAGAGTTCCCCGATGACCGGACGGTCTCGACCGAGTCCTCCGCAGGCTACGAAACGAACGCTCCTTCCACCGCATCGAGACATGTTCACCACCGAGTGCCTCCGCGTCAATCCGGGAGAGTCGGCTCCACACGCATCCGCGCTCGTCCGTGGACGCTCGCGCACACTCGCGCTCGCTCGCGCTCGCTCGCTCGCTCGCGCACGCTCGCTGACGCTCGCTCGCTGACGCTTGCTCACAAACGCTCGCATGCTCGCTGATGCTCACGGATGCTCGATGATGCATGCTCACCCCCTGCCCCACGCCCCCGGGCGATCCCCCATCAGCGAGACAGTCGGAGCCGCGACTGGGCTTCGGCCATCAACTGCGACGAGACGAGCTCCAACCGCGTGGGCAGCACCACGTCGGCCTTGCGAATGGTCTCGACCAGCCAGCTCCATACGTTGCGCCGTACGACCGGCGACCCCAGGCCATGGCGGCGAGCCTGGCGGTAGATGTGCTCGACCAACTCAGTGGCCAGCTCACCGAGCCGGTCGAATTGCTCATACTCGAACTCTCCCTTGAGATCGATCTCCTGCATGAGCACCTGAACGAACGCCGACTCGGTCACCAACAAGAACCCGGGCGAGGGCTCGGGCGAGGGCTCGGGCTCCACCACGGTGACGCAGCCACCCCGGTCGGGCCCTGAGCCCGAGCCATCCCTCAGGCGGACATACACTCTCGAGCCTCGCGCACCGGCCTCGAGCGGCGCTCCGTCGATCCGCAGAGCTCGACCGACGCCCTCCCGCCGAGGACCCAGCGTGCACTCGGCGTGGTGACCGACGCAAAGGCCGACGCGCCCCCCGTCCCCGATGTCGAGATATCGGCCGTCGGGCGCCCGGATGCGGTAGCGAGCCCCGGCCGGCTCGAGCTCGAAGAGCACCGCATCGTGCTCGCTGGCCTCGGGCCGCAACCACCCCTGGTGATCGACGTGCACCCACCCCATCTCATCGGACACTCTGAGCTTACTCTGCTGCAACATCTAACGATCTTCCGAGCGATGACAACGACTCTTGTTGTCTTAACACCCGCGAACAACCCCGCCCATCTGGCAAAATTACCGGTTCTTGGCGCTGCCCCTATTCGACCCAGGCGGGGACGATCACCCCATGGGGGGGGTCGCGACCCCGCGTCCTCCGTGCGCCGACCCGTTCGCCGGCCCTTTGGCCCATGTGGATTGAGCAGCCGGCCAACGCGCGAGCGTTCTGCTCGGCGCCAGCCGGGGCTTCCGCCCCACTCCGCGTGCGGTCAGAACACCCCGCTGCCCACCCCGAAGGGCGGGCGGCCGAGCCCTTGCTGCACGAAGTGGTGCACTCGGGACAACGGCTCGTCGCCCAGCGCCTTGCGGCGCGGGTTGAGGCGGCCGTGCTCGTCCCAAAGGTCGAACGCCACGTCGACCTCGAACAGGCGCGGGTCGTCCGGGGGGATCTCCAGGTGCTCGGCCATCAACCGCCGGCGCAGATCCGAGGCCAGCCCCTTGTCGACCACCACCGCGTTGATCTCCCCCTCGGTCTTGAAGCCGCGATCGTTGATGTTGGCGCTGCCCACCGTCAGCCACACGTCATCGACCACCATCACCTTGGCGTGGACGTCGAGCTCCCGCCAGATCAGACGCTCGTCGACGTCGCGCCCCCACGCGATGATCTCGGTCAGCGAGAACTCCGGCCTTGCCTCGCGAATGAGCCGAAGGGTATGCGCGGTCCAGTATCCGCTGGGATCGAACAGGCTCTTCTCGCCACCGTTGACCGGACGCACCACCACCACCAGCCGCAGCCGGGGGTTGGCCGCCACCGCATCCCGGAGCTCCCGCCCGATGATCGGGCTACGAAAGTACTGGTTTTCAATATAGATGTAGCGCCGCGCGTTACGGATCGCTCGAACGTAGGCCCCGAGGATCCCCGCTTCTCCCCCGGGCGTGGTTCGCACCACCTGCACCCAGTGGGAGCCCGCCGCCGGAGGCAGGGCCTTGGCCGGCTCGACCGTGGGGTAGTCGTCGTTGCCCAAGGCACGCCGTAGCCGGTCGACCACGCGACCCAGCCACGAGCGTCGTCGCGCCCGAACCGACTGGGTCCAGCGATCGGCGAAATTGTCCTGAAGATCGGCCACCGCCGGCCCTTCGATCCGAACCATCAGATCGTGGCGCGGCGCGAAGGGAGGGCCCTGCATGCGAGCGGCGGCCAATGCCCGGCGCTCGGCTCGCGCCGCGTGGGGAAACCGGCGCGGCTCGTGGACAGAGTGCGCGATCGAGTCCCAGTCGTTCTCCTTGAGGTTCATGCCCCCGCAGTAGCCGACCCGCCCGTCGATGGTGATCGTCTTTTGGTGGTGCGAGCCGATCAGGCTGGGGTGGTCTTGCTCGAGCACGTCGATGTTGTCGCGTCCTCGCCAGTACCAGCGCCGCAGCCAGCGATCGATGATCGGCGTGTACGCCATCCCCCAGACCAGCAGGCGGATCTTGGCCCCTTGCTCGGCCCGCCGCTCGAGCATCTCGCCCAGCCGCAGGTGCCCGCGCTCGGGGGGCTCGGCCACGGCCAGCGCTCGCGGGCGTCGCAGCTCGATGTCGGGGCGGCACATCCAGGTGGCGATCTGGACCTCGCGCTCGGCCTGCTCCAGATCGTCGGCCACCCGCCCCCAGCCCGCCTCGCCGTCGACCAGCACCTCGACCTCGTTGCCCCCGCGGGGGGGCGCTCGATCCTCGCCGCGGGTGAACCAATCGTAGACCACGATCCGGTTGCAGGACCCTCCGAGCGACTCGGCCAGCTCGACCGTGAAGGACACCACCGAAAGGGGAACCTCGGTGCTCACGAGCCGTGGACCTCCCGCAGCGCCCGGACCGTAGCCGCGTCGAGCTGCCCGGTGACCGGCAGGCCCTGGTCGCGCTGGAATCGCTCCAGGGCTCCCGCCGTAAAGCGCCCCGCGTCGCCGTCGATCTGGCCCACGAAGTAGTGGAGATGGTTGAGTCGCTCCTGCGCCCCCGCAACAGAGTCGACCGGGGGCAGCCCCACCCTAAGCTCGAAGCAGCGCTCGGCGACATAAAGGCGCAGGCGCTCGGTGTCCCGAGGCACCGCCTCGTGCAGCTTCCCCTCGGGGGACAGGGTGCCCTCGCGCCGAGTTCCGTCGGCGAGCACCAGCACATACGGCCGGTCGCCCAGCGGGGCGCCGGTGCTGTCGCGAAGCTCGAGGTTGAGCCAGCGCTCGCCGAGCATGCCATGGTGATGGCGCAAAGGCCCCCCGCGCGTCAACCGTCCGGTCCCGGGGGTCGCAAGAACTCCACGTAGAAGCACACCGGGCCCATAAGCTGCACATGGTGGGGCAGACCGGTCGGAATCACCACCGGGTCACCCGGTGTCGCCAGGACCACCTCGCCCCGCGGAGGCTCGAAGCACAGCCGCAGCGCGCCTCGGGTGACCACCAGTCGACCCCACACCCCCGCCCGGATCCGATGCGAGCGCCGCAGGCCCTCGGGCGTGCGGTGCTCGTCGAAATCCGCGGTACGCCGATGGACCACCCAGCCCTCGGGCAGCTGACGCTGCTCGCAGCGCAGACACTCGATCGACTGACCCACGCGTGACCAGGCCGCCTGCTCGTCGGCGACCCACGGCGCATCGGACAGCGGCGGTCGATGCCGTACGTGGCGACGGTGGCCGCAATCGAGCTCGAGCACCACCGCGTCGGGCCCCTCGCGACCCAGCGCCACGATCGTCCGCACCACGGGGCCCGCCCCCTCCGAGTCAGGGTTCACTGGCCGGGATTGCGCTGGATCTGAATCGGCGCTCACCACCGCAGCGTGCCGCGACCCCCTGGTTCGCGCAACGTGACTCGCCCGGCGACTCGTCCGGCGACTCGCCCGGCAACTCGACCGGTGACTCGACCGGTGACTCGACCGGTGACTCGCCCGGTAACTCGACCGGTGACTCGTCTGGCGACTCGACGGGGCGCGCGTCCGCCGTGTAGGGTGCGGTCCATCCATGGCGTTGCACACCAAGATCCTGCTCGGTCTATTGGGGGGCGGCGTGCTCGGCATCGTCGTCAACGCCACCCTCGGAGGTGACCACTCCGCGGTCCAGACGATCAACGAATACCTCGCCGGACCGGTGGGCAAGATCTTCTTGAACATGCTGTTCATGGTGGTCATGCCCCTGGTCTTCGCGTCCATTGCGCTGGGGGTGACCGGAATCGGCGACGTGCGCCGAGTGGGCCGGATCGGCGGCAAGACCCTGGCCTACTTCTTGGGCACGACCGCGCTGGCCACCGGGATGGGCATCCTGCTGGTCTATCCGATCCAGCCCGGCGCCCGGATCCCCGCGGACGTCCGCGACGAGCTCAAGACCACCTATGCCAAGGACGCCAGCGCCACCATCGACGCCGGGGGCAGCGTGGAGTTCGGGATCGACACGTTCTTGAACATCGTCACCCGTAACCCGCTCAAGTCAGCCGTGGAGGGTGACCTGCTGGGCGTGATCTTCTTCGCGCTAATGTTCGGGGCCGCGCTGACCCTCATCGACAAGGAGCGCGCCAAGCCGATGATCGCGGTGCTCGAGTCGCTGAGCGACGTGGTCACCACGATCATCAACCTCGCCATGAAGCTGGCCCCCTACGGCGTGGCGGGGCTGATCTTCGGCGTCACCTCCCGCTTCGGCCTGGAGCTGCTCGAGCCCCTGGCCGTCTACGTGGGCGTGGTGCTCGGCGCTCTGGCGCTGCACGTGGCGATCACCATGTCGCTCATCATCCGTTTCGGGATCGGCATGGGCCCCCTGCGCTTCTTCTCGCTGGTGCGGGCCTCGCTGGTCACCGCGTTCTCCACCTCGTCGAGCGCGGCCACTCTGCCCACCAACCTGACGGTGGCCACCGAGCGCCTCAAGATCCCGCCGCGGGTGGCCGGATTCGTGCTGCCCCTGGGCGCCACCATGTGCATGAACGGCACCTCGCTGTTCGAGGGGATCACCGTGATCTTCCTGGCCCAGGTCTATGGCAAGGACCTGACCCCCGGACAGATGGCCATCATCATGACCATGTCGGTCATCACCGCGGTGGGTGCGGCCGCCGTCCCCGGCGGCTCGCTGCCGCTGATGGTCAGCATCCTCGTGATGTTCGGGGTCCCCGGCGAGCTCATCGCCATCGTCTTCGGCGTCGATCGGATCCTCGACATGGCCCGCACCACCGTCAACGTCGTGGGCGATCTGACCGCCTCTGCCTTCATCGCCCGCTCCGAGGGCCTGTGGACGCCCGAGGCCGCCGACAGTGGATAGGGCAACCCCACGCGCCCCGCGGCTGCGCGACGCCGTAGGGGCCCAGCTGGTGCTCCACGGCCTGGGCGGTGATCCCCCGCGGGTCGGATCCGACTACGATCTCGAGCAGATCGTGGGCGCCGGGGGGTTTGGGCTGATCTGCCGGGCCACCCAGCGCTCCTTGCAGCGCACGGTGGCGCTCAAGATCTACCCCCTGGGTGGCGAGGCCGACGGGGGCGTCCGCGATGCGCTCCGCGAGGCCCGCTCGCTGGCTCGCCTCGAACACCCGGGGATCGTCGACGTCCACGCCGCGGGCGAGTCCGATCTGGTGACCGAGGCCGAGCGGCTGCCCTGCGCCTACGTGGAGATGCAGCTGGTCGAGGGCCAGACCTTCCATCTGTGGCTCGCCGCGCAGCCCCGCTCCGCAGCGCAGGTGGTGCAGGTGCTGGTCGAGGCGGGGCGAGCCCTGGCCCACGCCCACGGCCAGGGCGTGCTCCACCGCGACTTCAAGCCCGACAACGTGATGGTCGACACCGCGGGGCGGGCTCGAGTGATCGACTTCGGGCTGGCGCTGGCCACCGATCCCGCGGCGGACAACGCCGCGCCGAGCGACGGGCGAGGCCACGCCGACGCCCTCGGCACCCGAGCCACGGGCACCGGCCTGGTCCGCGGCACCCCCGGCTACATGGCTCCCGAGGCCACCCAGGGCCTGCCGCAGGCGGCCAGCGATCAGTTCGCCCTGGCCGTGGTGCTCCGCGAGGCCCTCACCGGACAGCACCCCTTTGTGGCCGGAACACGCCTCACGGGCGACCCGCCGACCGAGGGGGCGGCGACCTACGAGCGACTGCGACCGATCCTCGATCGCGCCATGGCGGTGGCTCCCGAGGATCGCTTTGCGAGCATCAATGCGTTCTGCGACGCGATCGAAGGTGCGCTGGCGCCCCGCCGGTGGCCTCGCGTCGCCGCGGCGATCGGGCTGGCCGGGGTGCTGGCCGCCGGGGGCCTGGGCCAGTGGCTCTGGCCCCCCGGTGACGACTTGAGTGCTCGTGAAGAAGACCAGGTCCGCTCGGCCCCGCGCCAAGCCTCGGCCCCGCGCCGAGCCTCGGCCCCGCCCGATGACGCCCCCCCTTCGTCTCCGGCGACCCAGACCGTGGCCGAGCCCCCCTCCCCTCGCGCCGCGGCGGCTGAGCCCCAAGCCCCCGCACCGGCCGACCGCCCCCCACCGCCCCAGCCCGCCGCGCCCGACCAGCCGCCGCCCTCATGTGCCGACCTCGAGGCTTGGGCCGGCACCTGGCAGGTGGGCACCCGCGTGCTGTGGACCGAGTATGCCTATCAGCTCGATGCTCACATCGACTACACGCTGACGCTAACGGTGGAGCCTCGCTGTGCGATCGCGGTCGACGTGCTCAAGTATCCGCCCCGCATCGAGGGGCAACCGCGGGGAGAGCCGACCGCCAGCACCGCCCGCTCCGAGGCGATCCTCGATCCACCGCGGCAGTGGAGGATCCCGCTGCGCCTGGACTTCGAGGGCGACACCCGAACCTACGAACTGGCCGAGCACTACCAGACCGAGCTGTTGCTCGATCACGATCCGGACGGCGCGCCTCGCTTGCGAGGAGCGTTCCGCAAGGCCAACGCCAAGGGCTACGTGCTGCGCAGCGGGCTCTTGCAGGGCGATCGCCACCTCGCCCCGTCCCCTCGGTCGATCGACGTCGACGAGCTGCCGTGCCCCGCTCGCTGCCGGGTGCAGTGCGGGGGTGAGCGTAGCGAGCAGGGCTGTCGCGAGCGCGGCTGCACCAACTGGTCGGGCGATCCCCGCGACATCTGCGGACCCCCCAGCTTCGACTTCCTCCCTCCGCTGCGAGCCCGGGCCACCCGCTCGACCGTGCGCTCGGGCAACAGCCCCCTGGCCCGCGGTCTGGCCCGTGGCGATCGAGCGCAACAGCTGGCCACCTGCGCCGATCATGGCCGCGCCCTCGCCGGACGATGGGCGGTGTGGCGGATCCCCAAAGGTCCCCAAGCCACCGCCACCCGGATCACCGTCGAGATCTCGGCCGAGGGTTGCGCCTTGTCGGGCACCGCCCGGGTCGATCCGCTTCCGGGGCCGGAGCAGCGGCTCGAGCCCGTCGAGCCCGTCGAGTCCGCCGCCGAGCCCACCGAGCCCGCCGAGCCCGCCGTCGAGGTCACCGGCGAGGTCACCTATGCAGGCAGCTGGGTGCTCACCCCCGTCACCCCGGCTCCTTGGTTTCCCGAGCCCATGATCCTGGTCGGCGTCGGTCCCCATGCCCCCGCGTTCGGCGTAGACGCGGCCGATCCCATGCACCGCCTGCGCGCTCATCGACTCGATCCATGACCTCCTCGACCCGACCTTCCCCCGAGGTGGCCGCCGTCGTCACCCAAAGCTACCCCCGGCTGCGGCGCTTCTTCACCAACAAGGTGCCGCCGGCCGAGGCCCACGACCTGACCCAGGCTACGCTCTTGACCTTCCTCGAAAAGGACGTGGCCACCATGGACGACCCGCGGCGTTTCTTGTTCGGGATCGCCCGCAACAAGCTGCTGCAACACTTTGGTCGCCTGCGCCCCGGCCAGCCCTTCGACAGCCAGCACTACTCCGTGCGTCGTCTGTCGACGACCCTGGGGACCCGGCTGGATCGCAGCACCCGGATCATCGAGGGCCTGCAGCAGCTGCCCCTCGAGCAGCAGATGGCTCTGGAGCTCCGGTATGGCGAGGAGCTCAAGCTGACCGAGGTCTCCGAGGCCATGGGCAAGAGCGTGGGGCAGATCAAGCGCTACTTGCGCGACGGGCTCGCGGCCCTGCGCCAGGACCTGGGCACCACGGCCGACGACGAGGCCCTCGGCAACCGCTTGGGGACCGAGTATCAAAAAAGTTGATCCGATCATGATCCGTTTGGCCGCGCTCGATGGACGTCCCAGTGCGGCGGCCATGACCGCTCCCGGCCACACGCCACGGCTCGGCCCTTCGAGGGGCCAACGCTCGGCGTAGACCTCGCTGGGGCACGCTCACGGCCGTCGCGGAGGAATCCGCGATGTCCATCATTCGTCGTCCCTGGCGCGGGCGCGCCCTGCTCGACCGCGCTCGCCTGCACGCCACCGGCCCCCTGCTTACCGGCCCCCTGATCACCGGCCTGACCACCGGCCTCGCCCTCGGCGCGAGCCTGCTGGTGGCATCGCCGGCCACCACCGTCCATGCCACCGTCGATCTGGCCCCCCTCACCGCGACCACTAACACCGCGACCGCCAACACCCCGGCCGCCAACACCCCGGCCGCCAACACCCCGGCCACCGACACCCCGGCCACCACCGATCCGGTCGCCGCCGACTCGACCACCACCCCCCCGCCCACTGCCGACCTGGCCGTCATTACCACCACCACCACCGAACCCACACGCCACTGCGTCGTCCACCAACCCACCGGGCACTGGCAGGGTCGCGATCACGAAGACCAATGGGCGGCCGGCTTGTACCCGGCGCGTGAGCGCTACCCCGAAGGCTGGCTGGCGCTGACCTTCGACGATGGACCCCACCTCACCCGCACCCCGGTGGTCCTCGAGCTGCTCGCCAAACATGATCTGCACGCCACCTTCTTCCTCACCGGTTTCGCCATTCGCTCCTCGACCTACCACCTGGTGCAGCAAATGGTGGAGCAGGGTCACGCACTCGCCAACCACGGCTGGCGTCACGACATCCACATGGCCGACCAGATCGACGGGCTCGACGACCTCGAGGCCTACATCGAGGCCGAGCTCGAGCTGACGCAGATCCGAGTGGACTTGGCCATGATGGCCGACGACGCCGAGGACTTTGCCGCGATGGACCAGCGGGTCTTTGGACGCCTCCATCGCGGGCGCAGCCGCCAGCGTCAGCTCGACGCCATGCCCGAGCTGCGCGAGCGCCACCAGGCCCTCCTCAAGGAGCGAGGGTTCGAGGCGGGCGACCGCCCGGTAGCGCTACGCTGGGCCCGCCCCCCCGGTGGCCGCCCCTACCTGGGTCGATACTCGGCGCGGGAGCGCAGCGCCTTCGCCCGGGTCTTGGGGCGCATGGATCTAACGCTGGTGATGTGGAACGGCGGCAGCGGTGACTCCGATCCGCACCTGTCTCCCCGCGAGCGCATGGATCCCGAGCGGATCACCAAGACGATCCGCAAGGCGGCCCGGCGCGGCGGGATCTACGTGGCCCACGATCGGCTCGCAGCCCGGGGCTTGCGGGCGATGATCGAGGCCCTGGCCCAAAGCGACGCCGAGGTGGTCAGCCTCGAGCGCCTTTGGTGGGCCAAGCACGAAGCGCGAGGCTGGTGCGCCCCAACCGACGAACCGGCCAATCGGGCCGGCCCGACCGAGGAGCCGACAGCGGCGAACGTTTGATCGCTCTTCGCTCTTCGCTCTTCACTCTTCACTCTTCACTCGTCGACCTCACCGGCGACCGCTGTATGATAGACGTGCGTCGCTGCGGCCATGGCCGCTCGTTCCAGGTCCGGATCGAGGGTCTGCTCGGCGAGAAGATCGGTCAAGAGATCCAGGGTGTTCTGGTCACCGAGCGCGGCGGCGAGCTGAAACAGCGGCTCGCGCCTCGTCGGGACACGCGGTACGACGTGGCGTACCCGTTGCCGTGGTATGTCGAAGAAGTACTGCCTGGGCTGAGGCTCGGCCCAGGTGATGAGGTTCAGGGACACCGACGGCGCCGCCGGGCTGTGCTGTATGTGGATGTCGCGGTTTTGTTGCAGCCACAGCACCGTGTTCGGCGCCAAATTGAACCTCCCGAGGCTCGTCAGCGCCACCTTCTCGCCGGCGTAGCCCAGGACGCTCGCCCCATCGTATTGCCACAAAGAGGTGCAATACCCGGGGCCAGCATAGCCCACGGTCAACAGTTCGAAGTTGTGGTCGTGGGGCACATCGTCATAGAGGAAGATCTTGTTTCGCTCGCCGAGGTGCCGCGACTCTTCCCAGAACACGAAACGTACCTGGAAGTATCGCCCGGGCGCATATTCACGCTTATCGAGCAAGAGCAACGACGCGCCCCCAGCACCACTATGATAGTCACAGTTCCACAGTGCCGCCAGGTCATGGTGCACTCGCTCCAACAGCACGTCCTTGTTGTGACCGAGCTGTCGCAGCTCGTCGCGACAGTCCCAAGGCGTCGCTTCCGCGGACAGTTTGTCTTGCACGAGTTCGTAGAATTCGGGCAGCTCGAGCGATCGAGCAGGAGCTTTGCCTGGCTCAATTCGCACGCGGAATCACCTCGGCGATATTGTCCCGAGTCATGCGAGCCGCGCGATCGAAGTTCTCATCTTCGCGGGCGATCAACGCGTCGAGAAATTCGTAGCACGAGGCATTGCGGGCCCGGATCAGCAGCTTGGCAGCTTCCCACAAGAAGGGCGTCGGGCCAGCCAGGAGCGTACGCCGATGGCGGGCCAGGACGGGCGTCAGTCGACCGAGACTCTCGGCCATGCCGAGGCCATAGACGGCCTTGTACGTGCCGAAATCGAACGGAATCGTGGCTTGATATGCGGCGTGGTCTTCGCCCATCTCGAATACGTGGTGGTAGTCTCGCAGTGGACGCTCGCGGTCGAACTGTTGCTTGGCCAGCACCGCCGGCTCCCCCAGCGCCGAGAAGCGATAGGCGCAGCTTGGATCCGTACAGTAGATGCCCTCACCCGGGGCGATCTCTACAGTATGAGTGTACCGCGCACGCTGCTGGTCGACCGCGAAGCACTCGACCGTCATCACGCCCCCCCGAAGGCTCACGAACAGCGACCGACACGCCACCGTGGCAAATCGAGACGAGCGCCCAACGGCCATCTTCACGCTCAACGCGGCTTGGCGATCGAGGTAGAGCTCGTTGCCGGCCGTGCTGAACGCGGGATCCAATACACTATCCCGATCTACAGGCCGACGCATCAGCTCGCGCAGCAGGTCGTGGATGCCAGAGCGCGCCGCCACAACCAGCGCGGCGATGAGGGATCGGTCGACGACGAGACGCTCGCCGGAGGGCGCCATCCTGGCCAGCTCGGCCAGTCGGCTGCTCGGCATGATCGCCTCGTCGTGCACAACTCGATAGGCCTGCCAGTCGTATCTTCAGCGGCCAGTGAAGTTCGTGAACGTCGTGAACGTCGTGAAGCTCGTGAACGTCGTGAAGCTCGTGAACGTCGTGAACGTACCGGCGCAAGGACCCTGCGCGGTGCTCTTCATGAGCCTGGCCGATGAGGCCGATGACATGGTGGCTCGCTTGGCATCCTTGATGTAGTCCGCCAGATCCGGGGACAATGTGATCTCTGGCTCGACGATGTACGTTCCTGTCTTCATGTGCGGTGTTCCTCCTGACCTAGTCGACGCGCGGCATGGGCACAAAGTACCCATCCCCCTCGATGCTCGCCAAACTATGGAAAACCTCACGAATTGTCAACGTACGGTCCCGGCGTAGAGGTCGCGTCACGGGTCGACCCTTCGACGGTCCTCACCTACGACGGCAACGCGCACACGCCCACATCGGACAGCCCGGGATCGGGCGCCATCCAGTCTACGCAGACGAAATCGCCGTCGATCTCCTGACAAGGCCCGTCACCCTCCGAGAGGCTGCAATAGGCCGTGCAGCAGGCCAGCGCGTCGCAGCCGGGGATCCGGTCGCCCGAGACGCACACCAGGCCCTTTTGGCAGTCGTTGGCCAGACCGCAGGCATCGAAGGGCCCCAGCGGCTCCTCGGGGGGCGGCGGCACGCAGATGAAATCGCTCTGCCCCGACGCCGTGGGGTTGTCGGGGATGCAAAACCAGCTCGACGGGGAGCAGTCTTGCAGCAGCGGGTCGCACTTATCGACGCACAGCGGCACGGTCAGCGACCCCGGGACCAGCTCGAAGAACGACTTGCAGGTGCCCTCGCCTCCGTTGCAGTTGGGGATCGCCGGGTCGCAGAACGAGCGACACAACCCTTCAAGGGTGTCGGCCTGATCCACCAGACACATGCTGTTCTCGTCGCAGCTGTCGAGGCAGCTACCGTCGTAGTCCGTGACGGTGCAGGCCTCGCCGTCGAGGTCGGGGTTGTCCTGCAGCGGACAGCAGCGAGCCCGGTCGGGGATCCGATCCGCGTTCTCGGACCAGGGCATGCACTTCTCGGCGGGATCGCTGCAATCGTTGGCCTCGAGGATGCACTCGCCCCCGGGCCCAGGCGGAGGGCCGCTCTCGTCGACCGACTCGGTCGCGTCGCCGTTGGAGGTGGGGGTCATGCTGCTCGGATCGAAGGTGCCCCCGGTGGTCCCCGTGTCGTTGTTGCTCCCGCTCTCGCTGCTGCTGCCCGCGCTGTCGCTACAGCCGAACGCCAGCAGACCCAGTGCCCAGGTGATCGAGGCCATGCGTCGCATGTGAAGGCCAGCTTAGCAGTTCCCCCCGAGACGTCGCCCAACTCGCGTCACGAAGCGACCCCTTTGTGCGCACGACGAGCGGCGCGATCGCACCACCGCGCAACGCCTTGCACGGCACGTCGATCCCTTGGACCCAGAACCGCCTCGACGACCCACCGAGCCTCTCCGCCGAACCTCTGTTCGAGACGACAAACGATCGAATGCGACTTTCGCACCATTCATCGTTTGGCGGATTGATTCGTGCACATTTCGCACGAATGTTGTTCATGGCTCCACGTTTCCGCGATGCCCTCGGCCCCCTAGCTTGAGGTCATCAACCGCCCGCGAGCTCGATGCTGCGGGCCCACGACACCGACAGACGACCACGCCATGCACACCTCCATCTTTGCTCGTACCCGCCATAGCCACCTCGCCGTTGCCCTGGCCGCCCTGTGCCTGCCGGGCTGCGATCTACCCGCCGACAACGGCGGCGACGGCGGCGACGGCGACCACATCTTTGCTCTCGCCGAGGAGTATGCCGATCGCCTGCAAGCGCTCGAGGATCGCGACGCGATCCGAGAGGTCGCCGCCTGCTACGGCCGAGGCCACGACGTGATCTTCACCGACCTGGGTGGCCCCAAGACCGAGGCCTTCGACATCCTGAGCACCTGCTTTACGCCCGACGTGCACACCGACGTGTACTTCTTCGACGACCCCCTGCCCGTGGCCTCGCTCGACGGCCTCGTAGAGCTCGTGGGCTTCATCGAGCAGTTCGCCATCGATACCGGCTACACCAGCGCCCGCAACGTGGTCGGCGACGTACAGATCGAACTGCACGAGGACGACACCGCGTTCATGGTCAGCGCCACCGCCACGCCTCACTTCATCCAGCCGGTGGATCCGGCCGCGGTCGAGCCCACCGTCGACTTGGTGACCGCCCGCTATGAAGATCACCTGGTCCGCGACGACGACGGCACCTGGCGCACTCAGACGAAGGTACTGCGACTCGATGATTTTTGGCGGGGCCAGGGGTCGTACCCGCTGGGCGGACAGTAGGACCTCAAGTGTCTGAGTCGACCGCCCGAGCCGACGACCAGCTGGGCCGCGGGTCACCCTTCGAGGGAAGCGAGCAGTGTGACCCGCCCGGCGTCGGCATCGACCCGGATCTGCTGTCCGGTGCGGATCGCCCGGGTCGCGTCCACCACCCCCACCACGGCCGGGATCCCGTACTCGCGGGCCACTACCGAGCCGTGGGACATCATGCCGCCGATCTCCATGACCAAGGCCGCGGCGTGAATGAACAGCGGGGTCCAGCCCGGGTCGGTGAAAGGGGCGATCAGGATCTCGCCCGGCCGAAGCTCCTCGGTGCTCGGATCCAGGATCACGCGGGCGACCCCCTCGGCGATCCCGGACGAGACCGACAATCCCTCTAGAGTTCCCGCCGAGGTCGAAGAATGGTCGGGCAACCGAGGGATCTCTCCGTCGCTGGTGATCACCCGCGGCACAGCGCGCGCCTCGTGTTGCGCATACTCGGCTCGACGCATCTTCACCAGGGCATGCAGCGGTTCCCCCGCGAGCCCGCGCGCGAGCTGCTCGTAGTCGAGCCACCACAGATCGTCGACTCGACCCAGGCACCCCGTGTCCACCAGGTGCTGCCCGATCTCGACGAGCGCACCACGGGCCATGGCACTCCCCTGGACCACCATGAACTTGGGGTGCTCCCGAAGGCCCAGGCCCGTGCGCATGCGGGTGATGAGCCCCCGGACCAGCCGGCGAAGAGGCCACGGCGCCTCGGCGATCAAGGCGCGGGCCGACGCCTCGGCCTGGCGGGCCGCCTGACGGTACTGCTGACGATGACCACCTATAGTGGGATCGTGCAGCATGCCCGCCAACGACAGCTGCAAGCTGCAAGGATCCTCGGCCCAGCGCGGCGTACACAGATCGATCTCGAAGGCGGCACGATGGCCATACGCCGCCAAGAACCGCCGCCAGGCGGCCTGGAGTGCAGGGCCGCCCTCCAGATCGTCGAGCGCTCCGGGCGTGTCGATCACGTCGATCTGCGCACGCAGCCGAGCCAACAGCGCGGGATGACCCCGCACCAAGTCGGCGATGTCCCCCAGCTCGAGATCCATTTGAGTGGTCACGTTGCCCGGCAAACCTCGGGTCAGATCCTCGATCCGAGGGTCGTCCCGATAGAGCCGCTCGAGCACGCGCCACGAGATGATCCCGGTGGCGATCACGTGGACCAACTCGCAAAAAACGACCTGCATCGACTCTCCAAGCAGCGCCCGCACCACCGCCAAGCGGACACGAGGATCCTTGGTCTGTGCCAGGCGCTCGGCCCAGCGCGCGATCCAGTCGTCGACGAAGCGCTCGAAGCGGGCGCGGTTGGCCGACGGAGCCCGCCACAGCAGGCTCGGGATCAGCTGCCGCAACAGCGGCGCGAACATCCGCTGGGTGAACAGCCACAGATCGGCGCGAGGCCGTCCATCATCGGCCAAGAGCTCCGCGCGGCCGACGACTGCCCGGAGCATCGCCGCCAGCCTCGGATCCAGCTGCGCCAGCGCGGCAGGGATCGCTGCCCGGGTGGGCCAGCGCAGCATCGCTGGGGTCACGTCGAGGAAGATCCGGCCGCCGGCCGAACGCACGACAGGACAGGGATCGAGGTCATGGCGCTTGCCGATCGGAAATTGCAGACGCAGCGTGTCGATCCCCAGCGGTCGGATCGCCCGCGTCATGCCCTGCATGTGCCCGAAGCTAACGTAGACATGACGTCCGCGGTCCTCGGGGCCCTTAGGGACGGGGAACAGGGTGGTGATCGGACGCGCCTGGAGTAACCACGGCCGACCGTGCTCGATGCACCACTCGATGTCTTGAGGCTGGCCAAAATGGGCCTCGACCCGTGCGGCGAGCTGCAGCAGCGTAGCGAGATCAGCGTCGCTCAAGGTCCATCGGGCGCGGCGCTGCGGCTCGACCTCGCGCTGCTCGGTGCCCGCCGGGCTCGCGACGATCTCCACCGCCTTGCGACCGAGGCGTCGCTCTAGCCGCTGGCCGGTGGCGCGATCGATCCGGTAGTGATCGGCCTGCACGATCCCCGAGACCACCGCCTCGCCCAAACCCCAGCTAGCATCGATGCAGGCCACGCCGCGGTGTCCGGTGACCGGATCGGCGGTGAACAAGACCCCGGAGACCTCGGGCCCGAGCATGCGCTGGACCACGACTGCGAGCCAGCCAGCCGGCCGACGCCGGTAGGCGAGCGCCCGGTCAGTGAATAAGCTCGCCCAGCAAGCCTGGATCCGATCGAGCAACGCCTCGATTCCATCGACCCCCAGGTACGTGTCGTGCTGACCCGCAAACGAACTCTCGACCTGATCCTCGTCGATTGCCGAGGATCGCACCGCCCAGCGAGCGGATACACCTGTCTGGTGCTGCGCCCGCGCAAACGCGCGACGGATTGAGGTCTCGACCGGCGTCGGGATCGGCGTACTCGTCAGTGCGTCTCGGATCTGTGCACCCAAGCAACGCACAGCATCGAGATCGTCCGGGGCAAGCGCGTCGAGCTTTGCCATGCTCGAGGCCACACTGGGACAAGCGGCCCGCACCTGGTCGAAGGCCGCGGTCGTCACACAAAACCCGTTCGGCACCGGCAGACCCGCGGCGAGCATCTCGCCTAGCGACGCCGCCTTACCGCCCACGCGCGACCGATCGGCCGCGCGAAGCTGGCCGAGCACCACGGCATAATCGGACACACCCACGTCGAGGACTCACCTACGATCGATAGAGTCTTCGTTGTCGGATGCGAGCGGCACAATCGGAGCAAAACGTGCACTCGAACGAGCAGATCGTGGCCTCGTGCCCGCTGGGGTCCAGGTCGCGGTCACACGCCTCACAGTTGGGTCGCATCTCCAACATCGCCGCCCCTAAGCCGGCCGATCCGGCCGGCGATAGCTCTTCGCATCCAGCCCCTCGGGCCACGTCAGCCCCGCTTGCTCGAGCATCCTCCGAGCGTGCGCGAGCGCCTGCTCCATGTCCCGGGCCGGCTTGATATCGAAAGGCCGGCGAGTCAGCGACATCACCACCGTAATCGCCGCTCGGACGAAGGGATTGCTCACCACCACCGAGGCACCCAGCAGCCGCTCGGCATGCTCGTCGCTCACGCTCTTGAGCGCCTGGGCCATGGTCCGCCTCGCCTCGGGGTCGGGCCGCTCCGTAAGGCCGACCACGTCGTCGATGAGCACCAGACGGGTCGACTCGGTCTCGGCGCGGGCCACGATCCGCATCAACCAGTCGGTGTAGCGAGGTACGAGCGCCGGCACGGGCACGCCAAACCACGTCACGATGAGCACCGGGAAGTGCTGCACGTCGAGCACAAGCGCGATCTCGGGAAGCACGATGTGCTCGAAGTCAGAGCCGGACACGCGAGGCGATGATAGACGACGACCGGCACCGCCGCGAAGGCACCACCGGCATCAACGCTCCGTCCGGCTCACACGACCATACCACCCCACCGCCAGCCACTCGGTTCAGCGCGCTCCAGCTCCACCCCTGCTCCACCCCTGCTCCACCCCTGCTCTAACCCTGCTCCACCCCTGCTCCACCCCTGCTCCAACCCTGCTCCACCCCTGCACCACCCCAACTCCACCCCTGCACCAGCCAGTGCCTCGTTCCTCCGCGCCACTGCACGCTCCGCCCGACTCGACCAGACCGCCGCTTGTCGACCCGCCGGCCACCCCCTCAGCCTGGATCGAGCAGGCCCCGCAGGGCCTGCTTCATCTGCATGGCATTCTCGAAGCGATCCGCAGGCTCCTTGGCGGTGGCCCGAGCCACCAGCGCGTCCATGGCGTTGAGCAATCGGGGCGGCACGTTCGGCCCGAGCAATGCGCTGGGCGCAGGTATATCCTCGTCGCACTGCATCTCCATCAGGACCTGCGGATCCTCGTCCAGATGCTCCTCAAAGGGGTGCTGCCCGGTGATCATCTCGTAGAGGGTGACCCCCAGCGAGTAGAAGTCGGCACGGTGGTCGAACGGACCATGGAGCACCGCCTGCTCCGGCGCCATGTAGCGCGGATCGCCGCTGAGCTCGGTGAGCTCCTCGGGAGGATCGAGCGTGCGGCTGATCCCAAAGTCGATGAGCTTGACGATCACCAAGCCCCGGTTGTAGGGGTCGCGCGTGATGAAGATGTTGTCCGGCTTGACGTCACAATGAACGATCTTGCGGATGTGGATGTAATCGAGAGCATCGAGCACTTGGCTTATCATGTCGACCATCAGCGGCACGGTGACCGGCCGACCGCGGTCGATGATCTCGCCTAGATCGCGCCCACGCAGGTACTCCATGGTCAGCCAGTCGATCCCCAGGGTCTCCGAGTGGCCCACGTCGAGCACGCGGGGGAGGTTGGGGTGCGAGAAGTTGGCCGCGATGAGAGCCTCCCGGGCAAAGCGACGCTTCGCCGCCTCGGGCACGTCGAGCTTGAGCACCTTGAGCGCCACGTAGCGATCCATGCGAGGGTCGTAGGCGCGATAGACCTTGCCCATCCCGCCCTCACCCACCCGGCTGACGATCTCGAAGCTCTTGCTGTGCAGAAGCTGCGAGCCAGCCGGCAGCTCGGTGACCGAATCCAAGCTCCTGCCCCCATAGTCCCGCAGCGATCGCGGCAAGCCGGGCAGCGTGGCCCGGTGAGCCGAGCGCGGAGGTCGCACAGCGCTCACGCGCCGAGCATAAGACGAATCGAGGCCCCTGCCCGAGATTCCCCGCCGACCTCGCCTGCCCGTACATCAGGCCAGGTTCTGCTACCCTGCGAACGCCTTGCCCCACCGTCCCCTCCCCCCAGCCTCGACGGTCCTCGACCTCCTCATGGTCCTGATCTTGGTCGTGGCCCCGGCGTGCCGTCCCGCAACGGAACCATCCGCAGACGACGACACCACCTCCTCGGGCACATCCGCCTCCACCGGCCCCATCGAGACTACCTTCACCACCCCCGACGCCTGCACCTCGAGCGACGAGTGCGAAGGTGAACCACTCCGCTGCGTCGCGCCCTACGATCCCGGCAGCGACCCACCCGTAGGGCCCGGGGCCTGCATCGAGGTCTGCATCGAAGCCGATGATCTGACGCGGTGGTGCTTCGACGATGCCGGGTGCTGCGGTGAGCTGCGGTGCAATGTGGTCGATGGGTTCTGCGAGCCGCTCGGGGAGACCGAGGATGGCACGAGCTCAGGGGACGAGACGGGGACCACCGGGACCACCGGGACCACCGGAGGGTCGGGGAGCAGCAGCGGGGGGAGCAGCTCGGGCACCGAGGGGAGCAGCAGCAGCTCGGGCACCGGCGGTAGTAGCTCGAGCACCGGCGGCGGCTCGGGCACCGGCGGGAGCTCGGGCACCGACAGCACGACCTGAACCAACCCCGAACCAAGTCAACCCTCGCGATAATTGTGGGCGAGGCGAGTGTACTTGCCCGCGAGCTTGCGGTGAAACTGCTCGTCGGCCGCGGTGAGGGTGCGAATGACCTTTCCGGGAGTGCCCAGCACCAAGCTCCGCGCGGGGATCTCTCGCCCCGCGGGCACGAGCGCACCCGCGCCGATGATCGATCCCTCGCCGATCGTCACCCCATCGAGGACGATCGCCCCGATCCCGACAAGAGTGCCGCCACCGATCGTGCAGCCATGGATCACCGCGCGATGTCCCACCACCACTTCCTCGGCCACCACAGTGGGATCGTCGTCGCCCAGATGGACCACCGTGCCGTCTTGGAGGTTGCTGCGCTCGCGGATCTCGATGCGATTGACGTCACCACGCAGCACACAGCCAAACCACACGCTGACCTGCGAGCCCAGCATCACGTCCCCCACGATGGACGCCCCCGGAGCAATGTGTACGTCGTCGCTGATGGTCGGCGTGCGATCGAGATAGCGCCCGAGGATCACTCCCGGGAAACGCTCACGGAGCGCCTGCAGCCGGGCCTCGATCGTCTCGAGCTCGGCAGGGGGTCCGGACGCGAGTGGTACCGAGTCGACGACGGTGCGCGAGGGCATGAAGGAACGATAGCAATCTGCGGGCGGATTGCCTCCCGCTCGCAACCGGTTCCAGACAAACGATGCCCTTCAAATAGGGGCCGGTAATCCTCCACCGTGATTTAGATCCGTCAGCGCGCACTTGTTTTGTCATCTATTCGAGCAGTGTGTGTCGATCCAGTGTCGAAGGGGCTGACCAACGTCCATCTCATTGCTAGTTCCATCGACCTCGAAGAAGGACTTGGCGTGCCTGCATGCCTGTCGCGAATCTCCCTGTTGGTCGAGCAAGCGAGCTTCCATCAAGACCAGCATGGCCAATGGCGGCTCATCGGGGATGGAGGCTAGCCAGCGCCGAGCGCCCCGGATCGCATCCCTGGCCTCCTCGTCAGCACGAGGATCTCTACGCTGTACCAACCCCCACCAGGCGACGGAGAGATTGGTGTAGCTCACCACGAGTTGCCGCACCTCGATCGCCGTGTGCCGCTGCGTCCGCGACGAGGAATCAAGCACCTCGATGGCCTGCTGATGAAGCTGAACCGCCTCATCGAAGTATCCGCGCCCTGCCTCAATAACTCCTAACATATCGTAGGCTTCTGCGAGCCTAAGCGGTACTCCCTCCCACCTTTCCGCCATAAGGCGGATCTCCAGGTTGGCTTGGGCGTGGTACCGAGCGTCGTCGAGCCGGTCGAGTTTTCGCAATGACTCCGCCAGCGCACGATGGGCGTCACCCACCCGGGGATTGTCCGGACCATGATGCAGAATATAGATCTGCAACGCGTGTTGGAAATGCTCAAGCGCTTCCTCGTACCGACCGAACATGGATTGGACGACCCCTAGGTTGAATTCGTACTCGGTTCCCGCGGGGTGGTCAGCATTACCAACCGCCGCAAAGAATTCGTTCCGTGCGGACTCGAACTCCGCGATGACCTCATCGGGGGATCGGCCTCCGCACTCCGTCAGGGCACTTGCGCGATTGAGTCGAGCGGCTGACAGCCGCCGCAAGAGGAACTTCACGGGCTCGCCTCTTGTAACCCGGGCCTGGACCTCAGCCTCCGTCAGCTTCAAGCCATCCTCGAAATATGTCAGTGCCCGCTCGCAATGACGCTCGAGGTAGAAGGCAACACCCCCTTCACTCTCCATTAACTGCACCCGACGATGGTTCATGTCCCGCATCGTGGGCCGCTCAAGCAGCTTCCTGACCGTCCTCAGCGCACGCCGAGCGTCCTCCGGCCAGCCACCGTGTAGCACCTCGACCTCGGCCCGTTCAAGTTCCACGTCGACGAGCAAGACGTCGTCGTGACATGCCATCGCCAAGGCGGCGGCCTCGTCGAGCCGGGTCCGTGCCGTCTCGATGGCCCCTGATTGCTGCTCGATCCCGCCAAGAAGTACCTGCGCCCGGACCTGGATCAACTGGTCTCCGCTCTGCCTGGCAAGTTTTAGGCTCCGTTCGGCCTTCTCTCGCGCTAGGTCGAGCCACCCATACAAAGCCCAGCCGCGGCCTTCGGCAAGCAGCCTCGACGCTTCGGACTCGAGGCTCCGTGACTGGCAAGAGCCCAACAGGCGCGACTCCAAGCATAGCTCCAGTTTGTGGTCGAGCGTAGAGAACATACCAGAGGGCGGGGAGTCACTCCGGGCCATGTCGAGCAACTGACGAAAATCCGCAGCCGCCTGTTCGCGACAAGAATCGAACTTCCCCTCAGGATCGTCCTCACAGGACGACTGCCAACTCTCTACAAAGGCGTCCACCTCATTATTTCCCCAGCGCTCGATCGCATCAGCGTCACCGTCACCATGCCAACGTAACCAGTCGTCCCGTACAGAGTCCCAGTGAATACGCAATTCCCGGACCGGCAAAGTACAGCGCTGATACGTGCCAACATCCGGCATTAGCTCGGGTTTCGCAACTTCCATAGGCGGCTCTTCTCGCAAACTCCACCAACCTAAACTGAGGATCAAACCCACCACCCCTCCGACCATGCCTAGACGCCTGAGCACCGGAGACCAGCGAAACCGGCGATCGCGCTCCAGCGCGGTCAGCAATGCCGTCATCGACGGGAAGCGATCCTGAGGCCACAAGCTCAGCCCCTGTTGCAGCACACGAAACAGCCACCGCGGGATCGCGGGCCGATCGGCGGGCGGAGACCGGAGCCGGCCGTCGTGCATCGCCATGAACCATGCCTCGGGGGTCTTCCCCGGGAAGGGCCGGTGGCCATAGAGGGCCTCGTAGAGGGCCACGCAAAAGCTGAACTGGTCGCTTTGCACCGTCGCCGGCTTGTTGGCAAGGACCTCGGGCGCCATATAGGCGGGAGTCCCTAGCAATATCCCCGTGGCCGTCAGTCGCTCCAGCACCGATCGCTCGATCGCTCCCGAGTCACGCGACCACACGTCCCCGAAAGCCTCGCTCTCCTCGGTCGCGCACGCGAGCCCGAAATCGAGGACCCGAGGCCGCTGCTGCTGGTCGACGATCACGTTGTCGGGCTTGAAGTCCCGATGCACGAGCCCAGCCGCATGAGCCGCGGCCAG
>JBCCWC010000130.1:0-42022 GCA_039194325.1 Myxococcota bacterium | reverse complement strand
CGAGCAGACGACTGCCGCCGGTGACCGTGATGCCGCCCGCGGGCGCCGTCTGCCCCGCGAGTGTGAAGTCCCCGTCTTCCACGACGATGGTGCTGGTGACGACGATGGTGCCGGACACGGCAAAGACGATCGTGCGTGGCCCACTGGCGGTGAGCGCCTCGCGAAGGCTGCCGGGGCCCTGGTTGGCGAGCGTGGTCACGCGCAGCACCCGACCGCCGCGGCCTCCGATCGCGTAGGCCCCGGCGCCGCGCGCCGACGGGAACGCGAGCGGCGGACCGTCCGGTCCCGCGTCCACCGTAGGGCCCGCGTCAGGCCCCGCGTCGGGCCCCGCGTCAGGCCCTGCGTTGCGCTGCGGGCTCGTCTCCACGCTTGGCCTTGTGCTTGGTCTCGTCGGGGGCTGCCAACAGTCCGATTCCCTCACCGGGTACCTGGGGGAGCTCGAACAGATCCAGCCTTCGCCGCCGATCCTGGCGCCGGAAGGCTCGCTGTTGCGTGAGCCCCTGCAGCCCTTGCCCGCGCGTCTGTCGGAGGTGGGCCTCTACCTCGCGCTGCCCGAGCGGGAACAGGTGCCCGATGTCGCGCTTCCGTACGAGCCGGTGTGGCCGCTGTGGAGCAGCGGCAGTGACAAGCAGCGCTTCGTGGTCCTTCCCGAGGGCGAAGTCATCGACAATCGTGTCGTGCCCTGGGTGCTTCCGGTGGGCACTTTGTTGTTCAAGACCTTCACCTACGACGATTGGCCCGTCGAGACCCGGTTGATGCGCCAGATCGCGATCGGTGAGTGGGAGTACGAGGTCTACGCCTGGGCCGATGATGGCTTGGACGCGACTTTGGTGGACATCACGCTGCCCGTACCGGTCGATGCGCCCATCGGCACCCACACGATCCCCGCGCGTCTCGATTGCCGCAGCTGTCACGAGTCGTCGGACTCGGCGGTCTTGGGGGTCAGCGAGCTCCAGCTTGCGCCGATGCTCGATGCGCTCGACGAGCAGGGCGCGCTCGCGATCGCACCGCCGGCGATCCCGGCGACCATCGAGCACGAGGACGACACCACCCGGCGGATCTTGGGGTGGCTGCACGCCGATTGTGTGCACTGCCACAATGGCTCCGACGGCCCCTCGTCGAGCTACGATCTTCGGGCCGACGTGGCCCTGACCAACCTCGTCGGGGCCGAGTCCGACAGCTCGGGCTCGGCGGGTGGGATCCGGGTGATCCCCGGCGATCCCGAGGGGAGCCTGCTGTTTCGTGCAATCTCGGGGCAGGGTGACGATGCCGAGGTCAAGGTGATGCCTCCGTTCGGGGTCGATGCACGAGACGAGGTCTCGATCGCCCTGGTCCGGCAATGGATCGAGGGTCTGGAATGAAGCGCACAGCGGGAATGAAGCGCGGTACCTGGCGACTGAGCGTGCTGAGTCTGCTGGTCCTATCCACGTGCAACGGCGGCTCGGAGGCCGAGGGGACCGAGGGGTCGAGCGACGCGACCTCGGGCACTGCGAGCATGACCGAGTCATCGACCGTGGGGTCGACGGCCGGGGTCGACGGGTCGACCGGAGCCGACGAAACCACCGGGGAGCCACAGCCCGAGATCCTCTCCGTCGACTTCGTGGAGATCCCCTGGTCGGTGCAGGCGCCCTTCGAGATCACCGAGATGCGCTTCTTGCCCGGCTCAAGCGAGCTACTGCTGCTCAGCAAGCCCGGCATCGTGTACCACTACGAGTTGGTCGGCGACATGATGGTCGAGATCGGCTCCTTTGCGCTCGCCGATACCTTTCCCAACAACGATTGCGGGTTGCTCTCGGTCGCCTTCGATCCGGATTTCGACGACAACAACCTCTTTTACGCGGGGGCCTGCGTCAATCACGATTTTTCTGCGGTCTATCGGCTCCAGTGGGATCCCGACGACTATGACGCGGTCGTGGGATCTCGGGTCCTCATCATCACCGAGGGGGACACCGGCGCCGAGTGGCCGTGGCACAACGTGGGCTCGATCGGATTCTTCCCCGACGAGTCCATGTGGATCGGCTTTGGCGACAAGACCGTCGACGCCAACGGGCAGGATCTGGGGACCAACCTCGCCACCATGCTGCGGGTGCTGCCCGATCGCGATCCCGCGGGTCCTGGGGGCTACGAGCCCTTCCCCGGCAATCCCTTCCCTGGCAGCCCCGACATCTGGGCCTACGGGCTGCGGGTGCCCTTCCGGACGACCATGGACAACCTCGAGCGGCTCATCGTGGCCGATGTGGGCGCGGTGGACTGGGAAGAGATCAACCTGATCGACGGACCGGGGCTCAACTTCGGGTGGGATCGGGCCGAGGGGCCCTGTGAGGACGATTGCGACGGGCTGACCGATCCCGTCATCGCCTGGCGTCACGCGACCAACGAGTACGCGGCCGAGGATCCCATGGCCGTGCCCACCGCTCGGTGGGTGGTGTGGGTCGGCCCTTTTTACGACCCGCCGCCGGGGATGGATCGCTACTCTGGTCTGCTGACCGAGCGCATGTTCTTTGGTGATATGTGCGTAGGCTGGGTGCGTACGCTCGGGCTCGATGCGACCGGTGAGGTCGTCTACGATCATCACGCCGGGCATCTCGAGCACGCCGTCGCCTGGGACATCGGGCCCGATGGCTATGTCTACGGGGTAGCCAGCGGGGGCTGCGTCAACCTCGAGTTCGGGGATGCGCCGGCCACGATGTTCCGCGTGGTCCAGGGTCAGCAGGATTGACGGCGGGCGCGGCCGAGTGCGCTCGAGCGGTGGCGGTGGTGTTCGAGCCCGCTCGGCTCGCCGCTCACGGGTTGGCCAGCCGCACGATCACGCAGCGCGTGTCCGTGAGCACCAGATCGGGCGCCGCGTCGTCGTCGAGGGATCGTGCCTCGATGGTCGTGGCCGCCTCGTCGACGATGACTAATGCGGCGCCGAGCTGGGGGCCGGTGAAGCCCGACTGGACCATCACGCCCTCGGGGCCGACGGTCAGCAGATCCGGGACGAGGTCTCCATCGACGTCGCCTCCTGCGATGTCGAGCGCCTCGGGGCCTTCGCGCGAGGTTGCCTCGGCGAAGCTTTCGCCCGTCCACGACCATAGGGTGCGGGTCGCGGGATCTTGTCCGAGCACGGCCAGATCCTGCCCGGGAGCGTCGTCAAGGGGACCCACGTGGATCGCGGTGACGGGCGCGCCGAGGTCGAGTCGCTCGGGCGTGGTTGCGTCGAGGGGACCTCGGAGCCATGAGATCATGCCCATCGTACGACGCAGGCCGATCAGATCGTCACGTCCGTCTTCGTCGATGTCGGCCACCATGACGCGGGCGGCCCCGTCCAGGGGGACCACTTGAGGGGACGTTGGGCCTTGGGGGCTGCCGCGAAGCCAGCGGATCGTTGTGCCTTGGTCGTCGGTCGTCACCACGACCAGATCGACGCGGCCATCGCCATCGAAATCACCGGTCTGCAGTCCGCCCTCGGGGAGCTCGGCCAGGCCCAGGGGATCGGTCGCGGGGATCGGTAGCGGGGCGGACAGCGAGTCCCCTTGATTGTTCGCGATCCACAAGGGCGCTTCGATGATCTCGCGCAGCGGGTCGAACATCGGGGAGACCTCGGCGGTGACCTCGAGCGCGAAGACCATGTCGGGGAGGGCGTCGCCGACGAAGTCGCCCGTGGTGAGCCGACGAGGTTGGACGGGGACCGTGAGCTCGGCCGCGGCCTC
Source organism: Myxococcota bacterium (assembly GCA_039194325.1). GTDB lineage: Bacteria > Myxococcota_A > Polyangia > Nannocystales > Nannocystaceae > Paraliomyxa. The sequence goes on along the minus strand of JBCCWC010000130.1, from coordinate 38,330 downwards.
GGGCAGGGGCAGGGAGGCCAGCGATTCCGGAGTCAGCCGTACCTCCAGCAGATTGGCATTGAAGGCGCCACCGAGGTTGAGGTACGCGGCGGTTGCTACGGCGGTGATGACCAGGGCGTCATCGAGGCCATTGCCGTCGAGGTCGGCCCACGCCAGATCGCGGAGCTCGGCAGTGTCGCCCAGCGGCAGCTCGAGGCGGCGCGACAGCGGGTAGCACCACTCGCCGACGGCGAGGGTGCCGTCTCCACAGCCGGCCAGGGCATCCTCGGGTTGGTCGCGGCAGTAGCCCAATGTGCAGACGTGCTCGGGTCCGCAGCTGCGATCGTCGGTACAGGGCAGGCCCTCGACGGCTGAGTCCGCGTAGCAGCCGCTCGCGGCCAGCAGCAGCAGCAGGGTCGAACGGGGGAGGGGGAGCATGGGGGCTTGATGGGGGCGGGTGCTCTTCGAGCGCACCGTGTTCGGGTGCACGTTCATACCCGACCTTCCGTTCCGACCAAGGGGCTCCACCCTTCGCCCCGAGTGGTTCGCTCCCGTCGGGCTCGGCGTCGGAGGAGCGTGCCGACCACCAGCGCGGTCACGCCGCCCACCAGCAGGGCGCTCGCGGCGATGCCGGCCCCCAGCGCGAGTTGGTTGCTTCGTCGGCCGCGCTCGATCGCCGTGATCCGCGTTGGTTCGTCCTGGGGTCGCCTGGTATCGCGCACCTGTGTGTGCGCGGCGGCGCCCAGCCCCAGCCCGGCGGCCGAGGTCGCGGCCAGGCCCAGGCTCAGCCCGCTCAGCGTCCAGCCTGCGATCCACCAGCCGCGGCCTACCGTGGTTGCCGATGTTGGGGGGAGTGAGGATCTCGGGTTGTTCGTCGGCGGGACGGTCGCTCCGTCCTCGGCCGCTTCGGTGTTCAGCAAGCGGTCGTCGATCCGATCGCGCATGGCGAGGGCTTGGTCGACCAGCGAGGCGGCGTATCCGTGCTGTTCGGTCTCGGCCACGAGACGGTCGAGCAGGGCCCGGGCCAGTCGCAGGTGCTCGACGTTCACGTCGTAGGCGAAGGATCCGTCGTGGGCGAGTGCCAGCTCCAGCAGCAGCGCGGCGCGCAGGTCGGGATCTCGGCGTACCGTGGCGGGGTCCAGATCATCGAGCGCTGCCTCGAGTGGGCCGAGCATCGACGTCGGATCTCCCGTGGTTCGCCGAGCCCGGGCCTGGTCGAGCAGCGCTTCGGTCGAGGCGGTCGGGTCTTGCGGTGATGCGGGGGGGTCGTGCGGGGAGGCGGGGGGATTGTGCGGGGAGGCGGGGGGATTGTGCGGTGAGGCGGAGGGCGGTGAGGCGGACCGGGTGGTGGTGGGGCTCAAGAGTGGCTGGGTCGCGAGGGGGCCCGAAGTCGGCAGGGCGGTTGGGTCCGAGGTTGGCGGGGCGGTGGGGCGCGAGGTTGGCGGGGTGGTGGGGCGCGAGGTTGGCGGGGTGGTGGGGCGCGAGGTTGGCTGGGCCGCGGGGCCTGGAGCGGCCCACGTGGGAGGCGCCGTGCTCAGCGAGCCCGCCAGTCCCATGGCGCCCAGGATTGTGCGGATCCGTCGGTCCCTGGCCCGGTGCCGAGACATCGTTGGGGCAGCATAGGGATGCCCTTTGGGCCCGACAAGCGTTGCGATGGAGGCGTTTGGGCGGAAGGGCGTTGAGGTCTGCCCGGTCCCTTGTTAGAGGTAGGGGCTGGGAGGTGAGACGGCCGAGGGGGACAAGGTGATCGCGGCGACGTGGGCCTTCGGCCCGCAGATCGTCGAGGAAAGTCCGGGCTCCATCGGGCAGGGTGCTGGCGCAGGCCAGTCAGGGTGACCTGAAGGAAAGTGCCACAGAAAGCAAACCGCTCGTGTTCACGCGAGTAAGGGTGAAAGGGTGCGGTAAGAGCGCACCGGGCCGCTGGTGACAGGGGTCGCACGGTAAACCCCACCCGGAGCAAGGCCGAGCAGAGACACGCTCGATCCCTGATCGAGCAAGGGGCGGCCCGTCCCGTCTCGGGTAGTGCTGCACAGAGGAATGATCATCACCCGGTAAGAGCGATCGAACCGGGGACAGAACCCGGCTTACGACCCCACTCGACCGTCTCACCCTCCCCCTTGGTCGATGGCGGTCTTTGTGGCTGCGGCCTCGACCACCATCAGTTCGCTCTGGGTCGTGGGATCGGCGTCGTCGGGGGCGTGGTCTTCGGGAGCGGCCTGGGATGGGGAGCTGTGCACCGGTGCTGCATCGGCGGCCGTGTCGTCGCCTCTGCGGTTTGGGGTGAGCTGACCGGGTGGTGAGGTGTCGAACGCACCGGACAGGCGGGTGATGGTCAGTCCGGCTCGGGCCAGGGCGGCGCGGAGTTGGTCTTCGAGTAGGTAGCGCTGGGCGATCGTTCCCTCGATGGCGTGTCCGGTCTCGTCCACGTGGAGGTAGGACGCGTCGATCCGCTGCCGGGTCTTGTCCCAGGTGCTGCGTTCGAGCACCTCGTACGCGATCCCGTCGACCTCGATCCGGCCCAGGGTGGTGTGTGCATCCTCGGGGAGATCGTCGGGTTCCGAGTCGTGGTGGAATTCGTCCGCTCGGTAGACGTCGAGTCCTACGCGGCCTCCCGGAGCGAGGTGTCGGGCCACGGTGGTCAGGGTTGCGTGGAGATCGGCATCGTCGAGCAGGCAGTAGAGGCCGCCGAAGGGCAGCAGGATGCGATCGAAGCGGTGCCCGAGATCCACCGTTCGCATGTCGCCCTCGACCAGTTCCACACCTGCGCGATGATCGGGTGCAAGCGTGGCCACGGTCTTGGCGGCCATCGCTAGCCGGTCGGGATCGTTGTCCACGCCCACGACTTGGCGCGCGGGGGCTGCGAGGGCGGCGACGACTCTGCCGTAGCCGCACCCGAGTTCCAGCACCGACGATGCGTTTTGGCACATGCGTTGATAGTGTTCTAGATCGCCGGGGGTGCCGCGATGAATCGCGGCGTAGAAGCGGGCAGGGTAGGGCACGTTGCCTCGATCATACGCGGTTATACGCACGCGACGCGACGCGACGCGACGCGACGCGACGCGACGCGACGCGACGCGACGTGACGCGACGTGACGCACGACGCACGAGGTACGCGACGCACGCGACGTGGCTGGGGATCGTGGTGCTGCGGTCGGCCCACCCCGGTCGGGCGGGGTGCGCTACCATGGAGGGCAATGGAGGGGATGATGGCGGTGCGCGGGTCCGGTGGGTTCTTGGCGATGGTCCTGCTGGGAGGTTGCGCGAGTGGTGGCGGTCCAGAGCTGACCAGTCAGGCCTTTGATGGTGGCGTGATGCCGACCTCGGCGGTTGATGGGGCCACCGGCTCGATCACGACGGGGGGGTTGGGTCCAGACGAGAGCGGGGCCGAGGATCCCGATTCCAGCGGTCGGCCTGGTGTGCTCGACATGGGCGCGTGCCAGGATGACAGCGATTGCATCGTGCCGGAGGGGATGTGTTTGGAGGTCCAGGGTCGTTGTGAGCTGGGGGTGTGCGAGCACGGGGCGGCGGATCGCGGTGTAGCCTGTGATGATGGTGAGCCGTGTACCGTGTCGGATTCCTGTGATGCCGAGGGGGTCTGTGTCGGCGTTGTCCTCGACTGCGGCGGGGGTGAGTGCGTTGACGGCGAGTGCATCGACCCGGAGTGTCCCCTCGGGTTTGCCGACTGCAATGGTGACGCGGGTGATGGCTGCGAGGTTATGCTGGGCACCGATTCCGACTGCGGCGGTTGTGGTGACGCATGCCTTGCGGGGGACAACGCCAGCGCCAGCTGCAACGCCGGCGTCTGCGATTACCAGTGCCAGGCGCCCTTTGACAATTGCGACGGCGACTGGCTCAACGGCTGTGAGATCCCCGTTGGGGTTCCTCACCAGTGCGACGCCCAGGGCATTAACCCGACCACCGGGTGTTGGACTGCTTACTGTGGAAATTCGGCGAATCCCGATGCGACCAACTTTGGCAGTTTCTATTGCATGGATTGCTCGACCTGTCGTTCGCCGGCGGCCGGCCAGTGCCAGTGGTGTAATCACACCAGCGGTGAGTTCTATCGCCTCGACACGTGTGGATGCGGGGAATTCGAGGATCTTGCTTGCGGCTGAGCGGTGCGGGGTAGAGGGTGGTGGGGGTCCCTGCCTCTATCTATCGGAGAAATAGGCCCGGAACGAAGTTCGAGGTTTATCCGTGGCGGGTGGTCCGTGCGCGTGGTGCCGCGCTGATCGGATGGATGTGGAGGGATCGAGCAGGTCGTTCGTAGGTGAGAGAGGCGGGCTGGTTGCTCTGCTCCGGTCAGTGTAAGGGATCGAAGGAGGTCGTGCGTCGTGGAGCGGGGAGGCAGAGAAGGGCGTCCCGTCTGTGATGGATGTGAGGGATCCGAGGATTTTGTCCGTAGTTGAGGCGGGGCTCAGGGGAGGGCGTTTGCGCCTCTGTCTGATAGGTGTGAGGGATCGAGGAGGTCGTGCGTCGTTGAGTGGGCGCAGAGGAGGCGGCCAGTTCCTCGCTCCAGTGGATGTGAGGCATCGAAAGAACTCGCCTGCTGCTGAGCCGAGGCTCGGCTCAAGCTTCTCGATCGAGGTTGAGGTAGGGCTCTGATTGATCGGTGAGGGTGTGCAACCAATTGCGCGCTTGGTGCTCGGTATGGTGGGTGTTCTGGGTGGATTGGTAGTCCTTGGGCCTCGCTGTGCAGTGCTCGTGCCGGTTCGGCGATTGATTGCTGGTCCCTATTGACCCATGCGATTCTCGCCGCTCTTCTTCCTCTTTCCTCACTGTGGAGAGCTTCAGATGCACCGTATTCCTTCAACTCTGACCTTTGGTTTCCTCTTGACCCTGGCCGGTTGTCCGAGTGACGACAGCCCGCCGGCGGGTTCGGAGAGCAGCTCGAGCTCGGCGGGTAGCTCGACGACGATGACGATGCCGACGACCACCATGCCCTCCGGCGTTGACACCACCGCGGCCCAGTCGACCGGAGAGCCGGATCCGTCGACGGGGGATCCGGGCACGACGACCGGCGAGCCGGATCCGACGACCGGTGAGCCTATGGAAACCGAAGGCAGTTCGTCCAGCGGCGGCCAGAGCATGGCCTGCGCCCCCGACCCAGCCGACGACGACTGCGCCGCATGCATCAAGGAATCGTGCTGTCCGGAGCTTGAGCTATGTCTCGCCGACGGCGACGCCATGACCGGCTGCGTGTGCTTTCAGGAGTGCGTGCAGGCGGGGGGCGATCCCCTTGGCAACTGTTCCCGTGATTGTGAGGTTAATCCTCTAGATATGATGTCTGCGACTGGCCAGATTGGTGCCTGTACCTTGGCAAATTGCAACATTTGCCTTTGAGTAATTTTGTTTGAATCTGCCTCATCATTGTATGATCCTGGGTCTGCTCTGACGATCCCGGACCGTGTTGAGGCGGATTGTTTTCGCGCGTTTCTGATCTGTCTATGGGGCAAATTTACCGATCCAGATATCTTGGAGAGATGAGCGATTCTCTTGGATGCTGCCGATCGCGAGCACATTTTGCTGTGAGTCAACAGTGATATCTATGGCTACGTCAGTGCCGTATGCCCAGTCTTCTCCGTTGTAGGAGTTTGTCCAGAGCTCTGACCCCGCCTGGTCATATTTGCTTATCCATAGCTCATTGGTGTCACCTCTCATTCCGCCTGCGACTATAGCCTCGTCCGCACTGAAACGCAGCGTGTATAGAATGGTAAGTGAACTGGGGTGAGGAAAAATCTCGCTTTTTATCTCGCGTTTTTCATCGAAGACAATAATTCGATGTCCAGAATCCACAATGGATAAAATGACAGCTAGGTTGTTCTGAGAGTCGATGCTTGCGGTGCCAAAGGATGCATGCCCATACGAGGGAAACTCGAGCACTGTGGCTCTGTCGCCGTCGCTTGTAATTGTTTCGAAATATGGCACGAAAAAATCGCTGCTAGATATGCCTCCCGTAGTGATGCAGGTGCCGTTGGGGTCAACTGCCAGGCTATGACCATAGGTCCCATCCTGTAGAGTGACTGTCCATAGTTCTGATCCTTCAGGCGAATACTTACGTAGGATTGTGCGCCTGCCGCTATCCGTTGGAGCTATTTGCTCATCGAATATTGCGTATATTGCTCCACTTGCGTCCCGCTCGATGTCAATCGTGTAGTCATAGCCTCCCGAGGCGCTCCCATGCGTCACGGACCAGATGGGTTCTCCATCGGTCGTGATTCTATGTGCCCATGCATCGTTACTGCTGTCTTCTGTGTCGAAAGTGCCACCGAAGACTATCGAGTCATCATCAAGAGCGAGTAAAGGGCCTGCGACTGAATCACCTTCCTCGCTTTCGTAGAACTCCGTCCAGATTGCGGCGCCGTCTGGATTATACTTTCTAAGCCATGCAGAGAGTCGTTCATCTTGCATAGCGACCGTACCACTAACGATGACGTTGTCGTCGGAATCAACGACAATCCCTCCGCCTCCATCGAAGCTATTCCCCGGTCCATCATACGTCACCGTCCACAGCACCGAGCCCGACACCACGCAGTCGATGTTGCAGCCGTTTCCGTTGATCTCGTCGCCGTCGTCGCAGGCTTCGGTGCCGTTGACGATGCCGTCGCCGCACGAGGGGCCGAGGGCATTGCAGTTGGGGGCGCAGCCGCCGTAGCTGCCGTTGTTGATGCCGTCGTCGCAGACTTCGTCGCCCTCGACCAGGCCATCGCCGCAGACCGGAGTCGCGGTGTCGCCGCTCTCGTCGAGCCCGGTCGAAGCGGAGAGTGCGCTATCGGAGCCCTCGGAGTCGGATTCGCCGGTGCCGCCGTCAAGAGCGCCCGTGACGATGGGGTCGAAGCACGCGGTGCACAGGAGCAGGAGGGCCCCGGGGGCCACGGAGGTTCGGGAGAGATGCTGGGTCATCATGATCGTCCGGTCTTGAGTAGGGTCGGCGGAATCGGAACCTGACGAAGAAATTCGAACACGAGGCAAAAAACTCATCGCCCCCCTTCATCGACCACGATCCGATTTCGTTGCATCAGCGGTCGATGCAACGGGATTTTGATTTAAGTATCCGTAACTATTATTGAAACCCTGCTCTGAAAATGCGTGAATTGCGCCGATGATGGTCGGCGTGCAGTGCGCGATTCAAAGTACGATAAACGTCGTACAATAACCCCCGAGCGCGATTCCGCCACCCTCACCCCACTCCTGCGCACCCGATCCTACCGACCGACTCCTGGTCCCCACCGACCTCCACGCTCGCCCGCCTCCACCCCCTGTCACCCCACCATGCCCGCGCCCCCCCGTCCGACCGAGGCCGAGACCGAGATCCTCTCCGTTTTGTGGTCGCGCGGTCCGAGCACGGTGCGTCAGGTGCACGAAGCGCTCTCGCAGCGGGGTACCGGGTACACGACAGTCCTCAAGCTGATGCAGATCATGGCGCACAAGGGCTTGCTACTTCGGGACGAATCGCGGCGCAGCCACGTCTATCGGCCCGCGGTGGAGCGCACGATGATGCAGCGTCGCTGGGTCGACGAGCTGCTCGATCGTGCATTCGGTGGGTCGACGTCGGCGTTGGTGCTACGGGCGCTCTCGAGCAAGCGCGCATCCCCGGGGGAGTTGGCGGAGATCCGCGCCTTACTCGACGAGCTCGAGCGCGAGGATACGGAGCCTGGAGGTGACCGATGAGCGCCACGGCGTGGGCCGACGCGCTGGTGGCCTCTTTTTGGCAAGCGCCCATCGTGGCCGTGCTCGCCGGATTGGTCGAGTGGGCCTTCGCGAGACGATCCACTACGCGCCATGCGATTCGAACGATGGCGTTGATGATCACCCCGCTTTGGATGGTCGCCACCGCATTGAGCGTGGGCCCGAGCCTCTGGGCGCCAACTCCTTGGCTCGGGGCCCCGCCCTCGGGCATCGAGCCCGAGGTCGTCGCAGCCCCGTGGGTCCAGGGGGTGCTGGTGGGCTGGGCCTGCGGCGTGGTCGCGATGAGCCTGCGGGCGGCCGGTCAGTGGCGAACCGTACGGGGGCTACGACGCACGGCGCAGCCGCTGCCGGAGCCCTGGCGTCGGCGGGTGGATGCTCTGGCGCGAGCGCTGGGCGTGCGGTCGCCCGCGGTCGTCCAGTCCTCCGCGTGCGACGTCCCGCTGGTCCTCGGGGTGTTGCGCCCGTGCGTCGTGCTCCCGGCCGGTCTGCTCCACGGGGTCACGCCCGAGGTGGTCGAGGCAGCGTTGGCCCACGAGCTGATGCACCTGCGTCGCCTCGATCCCTGGCTGCATGCGGCCCAGGTGGGCATCGAGATCGTGTTATTCTTCAACCCGGCGGTGTGGTGGATGTCGTGGCGCATGGGCGTCGAGCGGGAGCATGCGTGCGACGAGGCCGTGATCGCCGCGCGAGCCCAGCCCGCGCGGTCATACGCCCGGGCGCTCGTGGATCTGGAAGCCTGGCGTCAGCGCCCCGCGCCGGCGCTCACCCTGGGTTTGGGAGGTCCGAGCTTGCGCCGGCGAGTGCTGCATCTCGTACGGCCGCGCACCCTCGGTCCGGCCCCGCGGTGGGGCGCGCGGCTCTTGTTGGTGGTGCTCCTGGCCGCGGTCGTCGTCGCGGTCGTGCGGTCCTCGCCGCCTGAGCCGTCGCTGCCCGAGCCGTCGCCCCCCAGTTCGGTCAACGACCCGCTCAGGGTGGCGTGGCTGCCAGCCGAGGTCCGGCAGCATCAGGACGAAATCGCCCGAGCGGCCTCGCTCCATGGGCTCGACCCGGGGCTGTTGGCGATCATGGTCTGGGCTGAATCACGAGGTCGCCCCGAGGCCCGCAGCTCGGCCGGAGCTCGAGGCTTGATGCAGCTGATGCCTTCCACGGCCGCCGCCATTGCCCAGCGACGAGGGCTGCCCGAGCCCACGCCCCGGCGACTCGAACAGCCGGCCTACAACCTCGATCTGGGGGCGTGGTACCTGGCCCAACAACTCGAGCGCTACCAGGAACTGCCGCTGGCCCTGGCGGCCTACAATGCCGGGCCGGGGGCGGTGAACGCTTGGGTGCGCACCAAGGTGCCGTTGCCCGAGCAGACCCAGCGGTATCAGGCTACGATCATGGCGCTGTGGGCCGAGCGCGAGCTGCCTTGGTCGCCCACGCTGGCCTCACGGGCGCGTTGAGCCTCGCGTAGGCGCCCGGCAGTGATCCTCCGTTCATTCATTGAGCCGAGCGCCCCTGTGGCGTAGCGTCCCGGCCATGACCCGGCCTTCGATTGCGATGATCCTCTTCGGTGTGATGCTCAGTCCGGCGTGTGGAGACGACGCCTCCAGCGAGGGAACGGCCTCCTCGACCGGCAGCACGGGCTCTGATCCCACCACCACCATGATGCCGTCCGAGACGACCACCGAGCCGGGCACCTCCAGCGGCCCGGGTCCAATGACCGGCTCGGGCAGCACTGGCCCGGGTATGGTCGATAGCTCGAGCGGCACCGATACGGATACCGACACGGACACCGCCGGGGTCGACTGTGACCAGATCCCGCCCGGTCCCCTGGCATTCGACGTGGTGTTCGAGCCCGGGGTGGTCTTCGATGGCAGCGAGGACATCGCGTTCGATGGCCAGGGCAACATCGTCGGCAAGAGCGGCGGGCAGATCGTCGCGGTGGACGCGATGGGCGCCGAGGCCGACAGCTGGCCCGACGGTGGCAACACCTTTGGCCTGCGCTACCGGTCCAACGGCGACCTGCTCGCGGCCAAGGTCGGGAACAACCAGATCCGGATCGTACAGAGCGGTGACACCTTGGTCGGTGAGATCGGCAGCGTCAACGGGCTCTACCCCGACTTCGACGGCAACATCTGGTTCACCAACTTCTCGGCCGTGCAGCGAGTCAATCCCGACGACAGCGTCGACTCGATCGTGACCGGCGGCGACGGCAATACCGCCAACGGCGTGGTGTTCGATCCCGACCGGGGGCTGCTCTACTACACCAACTATGGGCCGGGTCTCATTCGCTCGGTCGAGATCGACGGGGACGGCAACCCCGGTACGATCTCGATGGTGGCCTCGATTCCCGGGGCCAGTCTCGACGGCCTGAGCATGGATGCCTGCGGGAACCTCTACGTCGTCGATCAGGGCAACGATGCCCTCTACCGGGTGTTCTTAGACCCCACGGGCGCGCCGGTCGGCGATCCCGAGTCGCTCGTCGACCCGTTCCCGGCCAACGTGGCCAATGCGATCTTCGGGGTTGGCGAGGGGTGGGACGAGATGAGCCTCTATGCGGCGGGCGTGCCCGGGGGCGTCTATCGCGTGGAGATCGGAGTACCCGGCGCTCCGACCCCCACCCCGTAGCATCGGGCCGAGTGGCGGCGGCTCACTCGAGGCGGGCCGGGCCGGGCGGGCCCGGCGGGCCAGTCCGCTCCGTTCGGCGGCGACACATTCGAGACGGGAAGGGCGGGCCCGGCCGCTACATATTGCCGAGCACGAAAAACCAGTAGTAGGCCCCGCCCCCGCCGGCGACGAGCAACAGCAGCAAGACCCAAGGCAGCGGACCCAGGCCTCGCTTGGGGGCCGGGCTCTTCATGCTCTTGCCGCTGCTCCCCGCCTGAGGGCGGCTGTCCTCGCGGTCGTCCATGCGCATGGGCGCAGACCCGGGGGCGGGAGGCGGGGTGGTCTCGGCCTCGCCCGGTCGCGAGGGGGCGGGCGAGAGGTCGCCCGCGTCGAAGTCACCCAGCGGCAGGGGGGACGAGGGGTCGTAGTCGGTCAGCGAGGTCAGGGGTAGCGAGCCGGTGGGCGGGCCGTTGTCGGCCTGATCGATCGACCGAAAGTCGGCGAACTCGTCCTCGATGAGCTTGAGGATGACGTTGGACTCGTTGGGCTTGGGCTCCTTGCGGGGCCCCCGTTTCTTGCGAAGCTCGGCGATGAGCTCCCGCAGATCTCGCGCGGAGACCTTGAGGCTGCGCGAGAACAAGAAGCCCAGCAGATCGTCGGCGAACTCGCTGGCCTTTTGGTAGCGCTGGTCGGCGTCGCGGGCCAGCGCCTTGCGGATGATGGCCTCGAGCTCGCCGGTGACCTCGGGGTTTTGGGCGGTAATGCTGGGGACATCGGCGCCCCGCACCATCTGTACGGTCTGGTAGTCCGTCTCGCCCAAGAAGAGCCGACGGCCGGTGAGCATCTCGTAGGCGAGGATCCCCACCGCGAAGATATCGGCCCGCGCATCTACCTCCAGACCGCTGGCCGCCTCGGGCGACAGGTACGAGAACTTGCCCTTGACCACGCCTGGATCGGTGGACTCGAGCTGGGTGGAGGCCTTGGCCAGGCCGAAGTCCACCAGCTTCACTTCGCCGTTCCACGACACCAGGATGTTGGGCGGTGAGATGTCGCGGTGCACGATCCCCAAAAGCCGCCCGGACTCGGGGTCGCGGAGGTTATGGGCGTAGTCCAGGCCCTTGAGCACCTCGTTGAGCAGCCACACCGCTAGGTGGACCGGGAAGGTCACCCCCCGCCGGGCAAACTCTTGGAGGATCCCCTTGAGGTTGATCCCCTCGACGTACTCCATGACGATGAAGTACGTCGACGAGCTCTTGCCGATGTCGAAGACGGTGACGATGTTGGCGTGGCTCAGGTGGAGGCTCAGACGAGCCTCGTCGAGGAACATGCGGACGAACCGCTCGTCCTTGAGCAGGCTGGGAAGGATGCGCTTGATCGCGACCTTCTTCTTGAAACCCGCCATCGACTCGGCTTCGGCGACATAGACCTCGGCCATGCCTCCGGAATCGAGCTTGAACAGTGGGCGGTAGCGCTCCGACATGATGGGGATCGGGATCGTGGACGGGCGGTGGTCGAAGGCGTCGTCGACCGCGGAGGAGTGTACCCTGGTCGGGTCGCTGGCTGGGCGCCAAAACGCCCGGAATGCGGCCGGAAGCATGCCTCAAGCCGCGTTCGTGGTCCAGGGGTAGACCCGGCCCACCGATCGCGCCCGTCACGATCCCGCTCACGATCCCGCTGGGTGTGGCGAGGTGGGAGCCAAGGGGTCAGACCGGACGGGCAGGCCCGACGGGACGATCCGACGGGCCGATCCGTCGAGAAAACCCCTCGGGGGCGGCCTAGGAGCCCGCCCGCTCAGGGGCGGCTCGAGGGAGGCGTGGACCTCCCGGAGTTGGCCGAGTCGGTGGGGGGATCGTATCCACTGAGCACGAGTCGGATCGAGCCGACCCAAAGGTCACTCTCCATCACCACGGGGATCCGGCGCTCGTCCGCCGAAAGCCACGCCCGCATGGAGAACGCCTTCTTGCCGGGGATCGCCGCTCCATACTCGTCGACCCGGGTCATGGTGCCGTCGATGCGGACGAAGTCGTCGGCCGTAAGGCCCAGCGCGGTGGCCATGCTGGGGACCGGATCGAGCCGGTCACGCCCGTGCGAGGCGATCTCTACGCGCATCAAGGTCAGACCGTCGACCACGTGCGCCTTGGCTCGCTCGCCATCGTCCAGCCGCAGCGAGCGAACCCAGGCCATGACCGACAGGGGGTCGTAGGTGTCATTGGGGACGTGGTGGAGCTTCTTTTTGACCTTGTCGTCTTTGGTGTCGACGATCCGCACCTGCCCCCGACCCTCGTAGGCGTGCTTGGTGTCGCGGTGCTTATACTTGCGGGGGGACAACCCCGAGTAGTGCAGGACGTTGTGGCTGGAGATCGCCGCCCCGGTGCGCGCGTCGAGGTAGGAGACCATCTCGTCGGTCACGGTGGCCAACAGCGAGACCACCCCGCTCGTTCGGGCATTGCCCTCCATGCGGATCATCGGGGCCCCGGCGGGCAGCGGCCCCCGTGGATCCGCCTCGATCGCGATGATCGAGGCCTCGGCCAGGCCCGCCGGGTTGCCGGCAAACGACACGTCGAAACGGAAGCTCTCGCCGATCGCGAGGGTCTGACCAAAGTCGATCGGTCGCTGGGTGCGGGCCGCTCGCCGGCGGCGGTCGACCATCGGCGGCGCGGCCAGAGCCTCGCTCCAGCCCGCCAGGCCCCGGGGCTGCGGTCGTGGCTTGGCCCCGGGGGGAACCCGGGTGGTGCTGACCACCGGCGGCGTGCGCAGGGTCGGCATGGCGCTGGCGTCGCGAGCGGGCCCGACGGCGCGCGGAGCCGGTCCGGCGCTGCGCACCGAGACCCGGGGACGACGCCGCGTGTCGGTGGACCCTTCGGCGGAGGGGTCGGGATCGGCGGGCGCCCACCCCAGCATGGCCAGCGTGGCGAGCACGAGGCCGGCGAGGCCGGCACGGAGCGGACGGAGCGGACGGAGCGGACGGCTGGGCCGAGTCCCGGGCTGCGACATGGACCGAGCCACCAGGACCCAATGGTAAGATGCCCGACTCCGTTCCGCCATGGACCCGACCGGCGAGACCCCGTTGGTGCTGACCCAGGGCGATCCACGAGGGATCGGTCCCGAACTCCTGCTGCGGCTGGCCGCCGATGGACAACTGCGCGATCGGGACGTGGTGGTGGCTACTCCGCAGATCCTCGAAGCGTGGGCCGATCGGCTACCGGGACCCTGGGCACCGGCGGGGTGGGCGCAGCTTCGGGATCGCCTCGATCCCATCGAGGCCCGAGCCCCGGGTCGGGCGCAGGTCCAGGCGCTCGCCCGGGCCGTCGATCTGGTGCTGGAGCGTCCGGGGACGGCGCTGGTGACCGCGCCGATCGACAAGCGTGCCTGTCATGATGCCGGGTTTTCGTTCCCCGGGCACACCGAGTACCTCGCGCATCGCGCGGGTGACGTGGACGTGGCCATGCTGATGGTCGGTGCGCGGCTGCGGGTGGTGCCGGTGACGATCCACGTGCCGCTTCGTGAGGTTGCGGGACGGCTGAGTACCGATGCGGTGGTGCGGGCGGGGCGGCTGTTGACCGCGGCCCTGCGCGATCGGTTTGGGATCGTACGACCACGGGTTGCCGTGCTCGGGCTCAATCCCCACGCGGGCGAGCAGGGGCTGCTCGGAGACGAGGAGCCGCGGATCATCGAGCCGGCGGTGGATCGCTTGCAACGAGACGATCTGGGGGCGGTGTTCACCGGTCCGATCCCCGCCGATGCTGCCTTCCCCGCCCACGACCGCGGTCGCTACGACGCGGTGCTCGCGATGTACCACGACCAGGGGCTAGGGCCCTTCAAGCTGGTGCACTTTACCGACGGCGTGAACATGACGCTGGGGTTGCCCTTCGTGCGGACCTCGCCTGACCACGGCACCGCCCTCGACATCGCCGGCCAGGGGATCGCCGATGTGGCCAGCATGCAGGCGGCGATGAGGATCGCGCGCGGAGGGCTGCCGTGAGCCGGCCCGTGCCCGCGCCGGCAGCACGCAAGCGGGGAGGGCGGTCGAAGGCATCAGCCGAGGGAACGGTCGACGGCGGTCCGGCCGACGACAAGAGCCGTGTACCGGCGAGCGCGAACAAGGCGAGCACGAAGCAAGCGAGCAAGAAAAAAGCGAGCAAGAAAAAAGCGAGCAAGAAGAAAGCGAGCGTCAAGAACACACCGTTCGATCCCTCGCTCGACAATGACCTGCCCCCTCTGGTCGAGCCCACCGCGATCCGTATTCGAGGCGCGCGCACCCACAACCTCCACGATGTCGACATCGATCTGCCGCGCGGTCGCTTGGTGGTGATCACCGGACCCTCGGGCTCGGGCAAGAGCAGCCTGGCGTTCGACACGATCTTCGCCGAGGGACAGCGGCGCTACGTGGAGAGCCTGAGCGTCTCCGCGCGGCAGTTCCTGGCCCAGCTTCCCAAGCCCGATGCCGATCTCATCGAGGGGCTCAGCCCCGCGGTCGCGATCGCCCAGGATCCGCCGGGGCGCAACCCTCGCTCCACCGTCGGCACGGCCACCGAGATCTACGACTATCTGCGGCTGCTATTCGCCCGCGTGGGCACGGTCTATAGCCACCGCACCGGCCAGCCCATGCGTCGGCACGGCATCGAGGACATGGTGAGCGCGACGCTCTTGCTCCCCGCGGGCACGCGGTTTTCGATCTTGGCGCCGGTGGCCCGCGATGCGCCGGGCGATCATCGCGATCTGCTCGACCAGCTGCGCCGCCGGGGCTTCGTGCGGGTGGCGATCGACGACGAGGTCCGTGACCTGGGCGAAGAGATCGATCTCGATCCCCTCCAGCGCCACACTATCGAGGTCTATGTCGATCGTCTCAAGCTCAAGGAGGGGATCCGAGGGCGCGTGGCCGACTCGATCGAGACCGCGGCGGAATTGTCCGGAGGACAGGTGCGGATCCTGCCGCTCGACGGCGAGGCCATGGACTTCTCGCAGCGCTACGCCGAGCTCGATCACGGGATCACCTACCCCGAGATCACCCCTTCGCTGTTCTCGTTCAATTCGCCTGACGGTGCATGCCCGCGCTGTGGGGGCTTGGGACGACGACGAGTGGTCGACCCCGCGCGCGTGGTTCCCGACGGGCGCAAGCCGCTGCGGGACGCGATCCATCCGTGGTCGGGTCGAGGCCGGGGCGCGGTCGCCAAGAGCCTGGCCGCGGCCGCTCGGGCCCAGGGGATCTCGCTGCAGACCCCCTGGGACGCCCTGCCGGCCGAGGTGCGGATCACCGTGATGGAGGGAAGCGGCTCGCAGCCGCTGCCCGGCACCACGGCGCCCTTCGAAGGCGTGCGGCCGTGGGTCGAGCGGAAGATCGCCGAGGCCCAGGCCAAGGTCGAGCGCCGGCCCGACGACGACGAGGCGCCCGCGGGGCTCGACGAGCTGATGGCCTACACCCAGCTGCAGACCTGCGAGGAGTGCGAGGGGCAGCGGCTACGGCTCGAGGCCCGTATGGTGCGGGTGGGCGAGCATGGGATCCATGCGCTTTGTGCCATGCCGCTGCACCAGCTGCGGACCACCCTGGAGACGCTCCGGTGGGAGGCTCCCGAGGACGAGGAGATCGCCAGTACGGTGCTCGACCGCGTGCTCCAGCGGCTGGCCTTTCTCCACGAGGTGGGGTTGGGCTACCTGTCGCTCGATCGCCCCATGATGACCCTGTCGGGCGGCGAAGGGCAGCGCATTCGCCTGGCCACCCAGGTCGGGGCGGCGCTGGTGGGCGTGACCTACATCCTCGACGAGCCCAGCGTAGGGCTGCACCAGCGGGACAATGATCGACTCGTCCGCACGCTGCTGCGCCTACGGGATCTGGGCAACACGGTGCTGGTGGTGGAGCACGACGCCGACACCATGCGCGCGGCCGATCAGATCGTGGACATGGGCCCGGGCGCCGGGCAGGGCGGCGGGCGGGTGGTGGCCCAGGGAACGCCGGCCGAGATCCTCGCCGATCCCGACTCGCTGACCGGGGCCTACCTGTCCGGAGCGCGACGGGTCGCGGTGCCGGCCCGACGGCGGCGGCCCACGGGGGGCTCGCTGCTGCTGCGGGGGGCTCGTGGGCACAACCTGCGCGGGGTCGATCTGCGCGTACCCCTGGGGGTGCTGACTTGCGTGACCGGGGTCAGCGGCTCGGGCAAGTCCTCGCTGGTCATCGACACCCTGCTGCCGGAGGCGCGCCGTGTGCTGGGCGGCGCGCTCGGCTATGGCCTGCCCCATGACTCGCTGCGGGGTCTGGACCAGCTCGACAAGGTGATCTTCGTCGATCAAGCGCCGATCGGTCGCTCGGCGCGGAGCAACCCGGCCACCTATACCGGGCTCTTCGCCGAGATCCGCCAGGTGTTCGCGCGGCTGCCCGAGGCCAAGATCCGCGGCTATGGCCCCGCGCGCTTCTCCTTCAACGTCAAGGGGGGGCGCTGCGAGACCTGCCAGGGCGAGGGCGTGCGTCGGATCGAGATGCACTTCTTGCCCGACTTGTTCGTGACGTGTCGAACCTGCGAGGGGACTCGCTTCGGCCGCGAGACCCTGGCGATCGCGCTGCGGGGCAAGACTATTGCCGACGTGCTGGCCATGAGCGTGGCGCAGGCTTGCGAGTTCTTCGTGGCCCACCCGGCGATTCGCGCCAAGCTGGAGGTCTTGCGCGACGTGGGCTTGGGCTACCTGGCGCTGGGTCAGAGCGCCACCACGCTGTCGGGCGGCGAGGCCCAGCGGATCAAGCTGGCGCGCGAGCTGGCGCGCAAGTCGACCGGGTGCACCCTGTTCGTGCTCGACGAGCCCACCACCGGCCTGCACATGTCGGACATCGACAAGCTGCTGCACGTGCTTCAGCGGTTGGTCGACGAGGGCAACACCGTGCTGGTGATCGAGCACGATCTGGACGTGATCAAGCAGGCCGATCACGTGATCGACTTGGGGCCCGAAGGAGGGGAGGGCGGCGGGACGATCGTGGTGGAGGGGACGCCCGAGCAGGTTGCTCGCCATCCCGAAAGTCACACCGCGCGCTATCTGGCCGAGGTGCTCGCGGGGACCCGATAACTGCCGCGGCTCAGTCGACTACGAAGGGACTCGATCGCTAGTCGATATACCCGGCGTCGGCCGTAGCGCCGACGGTGTGATGATTCTCGACAAAAGATGCAATCAAACCACCTCGCGGTACGGACAGCCTCCTGCTGCGTCACGGATCGACCCCTCAGCCAGCGCGAAAACGTTCGGTGACGATTGCGCACCGCAAAGACCCGCCAGCTTTCGGCGAACGGTAAGATGAGGGGCACTTCGCCTGCTCGATGGCTCCAAAATCGAGGACGAGGACGAGGACGAGGACGAGGACGAGCACGAGCCCCATGAGCCGAAGCCCGACCCGCATGCAGCAGGCCCTCGAGCTCGAACCCGTGTCGAGGGGGCCGGAGCCCTCGGCCGGGGCCTGGCCGCGGGGCGGTTGTTCCCTCGGTCAGAGCTTGGGTCGCTACCTCGTGGTCGAAGAGATCGGGAGCGGCGGTATGGGGCGGGTGGTGCGAGCCTACGATCCCAAGCTCCAGCGGGAGGTTGCGCTCAAAGAGCTTCGACCAGAGGTACGAGACGAGCGCGCCGAGCAGCGCCTGGTCGCCGAGGCCCAAGCGATGGCCCGGCTGTCCCATCCCAACGTGGTGGCTGTGCACGATGTGGTGCAGGTCGGCGACGGGGGATACGTCTTGGTGATGGAGTACGTGCCCGGTCCGACCTTGCGGGCCTGGGCCAACGAGCAACCTCGCGACTGGCGAGCAGTGGTGGACCGGTTCATCGAAGCCGGTCGCGGGTTGCAGGCCGCCCATGCCGCGGGATTGCTGCACCGCGACTTCAAACCAAGCAACGTGTTGGTCGCCGCCGATGCGGTCAAGGTCACCGACTTCGGCCTGGCCAAGATCGATGGGTCCACCGATGTGGTCGGTCCCCGCTCGGCGTCGGACGGCCTGAGGACGACCTCGGAGAGCCTAACGGTCACGGGTACCATCATGGGCACCCCCCGGTACATGGCGCCTGAGCAGCACCGCGGCTGCGTATTGACGGCCGCCGCCGATCAATATTCGCTGTGCGTGGCGCTGTGGGAGATGTTGACCGGGAAGTCGCCATTTTCGGGGGTGCTGGCGGTGGTCAAGCTCCAGGGCCCTCCGACCTGGCCCTTGTCCGGCTCGGAGGTACCCCGGCGGATCATCGAGGCGCTGCGTCGGGGGTTGTCGCCCGACCCCGCGGACCGATGGCCGAGCATGGACGCGTTGCTCGTTGCGCTGGCCTACGATCCCGCTCGGCGACGACGAAGGTTGTTGGGGCTGGGGGCCGCGATGGTGGTCGGGACCGGGCTACTTTGGGCTGGGATGGTCTATCAGGGCGGAGGGGACAGGCCCTGCACGGGAGCGTCGGACCAGCTCCAGGGGATCTGGGACGAGGCGCGCCGGCGGCAGGTGAGCGACGCCATCATGGAGACGCAGCTGCCGTATGCGGCGAACACGTCCGAGCGAGTGCGCCAGGGGCTCGATACATACGCGCGGGCGTGGGTCGACAAGCACACGGAGGTGTGCGAGGCGACGCGGGTCACCGAGGAGCAGAGCGAGGAGGTGATGGAGCTGCGCATGGACTGCCTGCGCAAGCGCAAGGAGGCTCTGCATGCGGCGGTGAAGTTGCTGCTCCGCGCCGATACCCAGGCGGTCGACAAGGCGGTGTTCGTGGTCACGGACCTGCCGGGGTTGGCGCGTTGCGACGACACGATTGTCCTTCGGCAGCAACAGCAGCGGGTTCCCCCACCCGAAGATCCACAGGTGGCGCAACAGGTGGAGGGGTTACGGGAGCAGCTCGCGGAGCTCGAGGTGCAGCACCGTGCGGGTCAGTACGCCCGGGCGCTCGAGCGAGCCGAGCCCGTGGTGCAGCGCGCCGAAGCACTGGGCTACGTGCCCCTGCTGGCCGAGGCCCGGTTGCAGCGGGGCAGAGCGCATCTGGGTGCGGGTCGGTATGCCGAGGCGGAGCAGGACCTGACGCAGGCGCATGCATTGGCGTTCGAGCACGGGCACGACCAGGTGGTGCTCGACGCGGCCATCGAGCTGGTCTATGCCGTGGGCTACCGGCAAGCGCGACACGCCGAGGGGTTGATGTGGGGTCGGACGTTCCTCCCACTGGCCCGGCGGATCGGCGACGAGACGCTGGTGGCCGATGGCTTGAATCACCTGGGAGTCGTGCTGCGGGCGCAAGGCAAGCCTGAGGAGGCGGAGCAGCGGTTTCGACGAGCGCTGCAGCTGCGGGAGCACGCGCTGGGGCCCGACCATCCGCAGGTTGCCACGGCCGCCAACAATCTGGGCAACGCGCTACACGATCAGGGGCTCTACGAGGCGTCCGAGGTGATGCACCGACGAGCGCTGAAGATCTACGAGAATACCCTGGGGATGGACCACCCAGACGTCTCCATGAGCGTGGACAACCTGGGGGCCACGTTCTTGGTGGAGGGGAGGCTCGAGGAGGCGGAGCAGCTGTTTGGGCGAGCGCTGGCGACAGCGGAGCGGTCGCTGGGGACCGACCACGTGCGCGTGGCCACGATCCTGGGCCATCTGGGAGCCGTGCTCCATGGCCAGGGCAAACACGAACGAGCCGAGCGCCGATTTCGCCAGGCGCTCCCGGTGCTCGAGCGAGCGCTGGGGGCCGACCATCCCGAAGTGGCCGAGGGCGTCTACAACCTGGGATACGTGCTCCATGTCCGACAGCGACACGAGCAAGCCGAGCTGCGGTATCGTCGGGCGCTGCTGATCTGGGAGCAGGCGTTTGGTCCCCACCACGGCCGCTTGGTGAGGGTCCTGGCCAGCCTCGGGGATCTGTACTCCGAACAGGGCCGGTACGAGCAGGCCCGGCATCACTACCGACGAGCGTTGGAGATCGAGCAGGGCGAGTCGGAGCATGACGGCACGACGGTGGCCTACCTGCTGTCGGGGTTGGCCGATGTCGAGCTCGAGCAGCAAGACTTCGACGTGGCGCGCGAGCACGCCGAGCGTGCCTTCACGCACTGGGAGGCCGCCCAGGGGGCTCCCGAGCAGCTCGCGCACGCTCGTTTCACGCTCGCGCGTGCTCTTTGGCCGGATCCCGCTCGGCGTTCTCGGGCCGATGCGCTCGTCGAGCAGGCCAAAGACACCCTGGTCGATCTCGGTCGACACGACG
Organism: Myxococcota bacterium; assembly: GCA_039194325.1. Lineage (GTDB taxonomy): Bacteria > Myxococcota_A > Polyangia > Nannocystales > Nannocystaceae > Paraliomyxa. The sequence goes on along the minus strand of JBCCWC010000130.1, from coordinate 17,888 downwards.
CCCTGGTGGAGATCGAGCGGTGGCTCGCCGAGCGCCGTGTACCGTAGTCTCCGTGGCTGCTAGGGACAAGACGAGCGAGTGCGTCGTGATGAAGTCGTGGTGCACCATGGTCGATGAGTCCTGATTCGATGGCGGTCTAAATATGGGCCCTGCCCGAGCCGTCCGACCGCGCGGGACTCTTGATTGCACTTGGCTCGCTCGCGTCGTGGCCCTTGAGCCCACGGACGCTCACCGCTTCGAACCGTCGGGGCGAGAACCCACAATGTAGTCCGTCCGGGTGGAGCAGAGCCTCAGATCCCGACGGATCTAGCCGCGGATCTAGCCACAGATCTAGCCGCGGGTGGCCTCTGCTCGTCGCCTGTCACGGGCGAGGATACGACTTCCGATGTCATGCTATGCTCGATGCCTCCCAATGTCGCGTGAAGATGCGGATCTGTTGGGGTCTTGGCGCCAGGGAGACCTCGAGGCGGGCGAGTTGCTGTTCGAGCGCTACTACGCCGCAGTCGTGCGCTTCTTCGGCAACAAGGTGGTTGGAGATTCGGCCGACCTCATCCAAGAGACCTTCGAGGAGTGTATTCGCAGCCGGGACCGCGTGCGCCATGGCGATGATTTTCGCTCGTTCCTGTTCGGGGTGGCCTACAATGTGCTGCGCCGGCACTACGAGCGCCTTCGTCGGCACGACGCTCGGTTCGAGCCGTCCAGCATGAGCGTGGCCGACCTATGCCCCGGGCCGGTCACGATGGTTGCCACCCGCGACGAGCATCGCCTGCTGCTCGAGGCGCTACGCCGGATCCCGGTGGATCTACAGGTCGTCCTGGAGCTGTTCTACTGGGAAGACATGACCTCGGCGGACATCGCCACGGCGCTCGGGTCTCCCCATGGGACCATACGAACCCGGCTGCGCCGTGCACGGCAGCTTCTAGAGAGCGCGCTGTCCAAGCTCAGCTACGACTCGCGGCTGCTCGCGCGGACCCTCGAAAATCTGGATGGCTGGGCGCGAGACGTCCGCAAGGTGCAGCCATGACCTCCGATCGCCCCTGCCGAACCATAGGGCAAGGGCAGCGGGATCGGCCCGACCCGGTAGGACCGATCGAGCAGCGGCGATTGCACGAAGAGCTGCGCGCCCGGTTGTTCGGGAGGCCGCGGGCTCGGGTCCAGATCGCAGGATACGAGGTCTTGCACCCGCTGGGCCAGGGCGGCATGGGGTCGGTCTATGCTGTCTGTCGGCCTGGCGACGAGCGGCGACTGGCGCTCAAGCTCGTCGAGTCCAGCTCGCCCCGCGCGATCAAGCGGCTACGCCGAGAGGGGCGGCTGCTCGCGGCGCTCGACCATCCCTACGTGGCGAAGGTCCACGACGTCGGTGTCTGCGATGAGGGGACCTACGTGGTGATGGACTGTATCGATGGCACCACGCTGACCGACTGGCTGGCGACTCCCCGAGGTTGGCGAGCCACGCTGACTTGCTTGAGCTCGGCGATCGATGGCCTGGCCTCGGCCCATCGGCACGGGGTTCTCCATCGCGATCTCAAGCCGGGCAATCTCCGGGTGGACCACCAAGAGCACGCCTGGTTGCTCGACTTCGGGCTGGCCAAGCCCCTGCCCGACAGCGTCGTCGAGCGGGCCAGCACCTTGCGTCAGCCGCTCACCCGGCCGGGGTCGCTGATGGGTACCGTGGGCTACGTGGCGCCCGAGCACCTGCTCGGCGACCCGCTCGACGCCCGTAGCGATCAGTTCTCCATGTGCGTGGTGCTCTACGAGGCGCTCTTTGGTCAGCCTCCGTTCGCGGGTGAGTCGGCCGAAGAGGTGGGGCTCGCGGTCCTGAGCGGGAAGGTCCAGCCGCCGCCCGCCGGGCACGCCGTGCCTTCCCGCGTGACGGCGCTGGTGCTCCAGGGGTTGCGGACCGAGCCAGAGCGACGCCATGCCTCGGTCGGCGCGCTGCACCAGGAGCTCGCCACGGCCGTGAAGAAGTCGACCGGAGCAGGTCGCTGGAGCCGATGGTGGCGTGCGCTCCGGGGCTGAAGGGCTCGCCCGCGCGGGCCTCGTGACGCTGTCCGACGACCGGCGGGTTTTGATTGCGAGGATCAGCCGTTGGCGCGATCTTTTTTTGCTCGAAGCCCCGGGATGGCACTGGCGCTGCGAGGGGCAGTACGAGTCAACCGTCGACTTGCGCAATCAAGGGGCCCGGCTAGCGGGACGGCTATGGTGTGAGGGAGACTACGTGTCGTTCATCGAGCCACGGTGCAGCGAGTCCCGGCGCAACGCCGGAACGACGAACGCAACCATTGCGCGCGGTTGGCCGCGGTGTGCTTCGACCCACGAGCGATGCGCCCGAGGAGCTGGCTCTATGTACGACCGCTGATGTTCCGCCCGACTACGTCGTTCCATGTCCTCGACCGGTCGTGCTCATGGACGATCGCGAGCGTCCCGCGTCGTCGTCGTCCACCTGTGCTCAGATCGGACACTTTCAGATCCAGTACGAGCTGGGCCGCGGAGGCATGGGGATCGTCTATCGGGCCCGCGACGCTCGCCTCGGGCGAGATCTGGCGCTCAAGGTGATCAAGCTCGATCAATTGAGCCATCAAGCTCGAGCTCGCTTGCGTCGCGAAGCCCGTGCCTTGGCCGCTGTCTCCCATCCCAACGTGGTGCAAGTGTTCGAGATCGGCGAAGCGCTGGGGGTCTTGTACATCGCCATGGAGTACGTCAAGGGCACGACCTTGCGCCGCTGGCAGCGCTCCGGTGAGCGCGATTGGCGCCATGTGCTCGGTATGTATCACCAAGCGGCTGCGGGCCTGGCCGCCGTTCATGCCGCGGGCCTCGTGCATCGCGATTTCAAGCCCGACAACGTCTTGGTGGGAGATGATGGTCGGGTTCGTCTGGTCGACTTTGGGCTGGCCCGCCATCGCCACGACGGCAGCATCACGGCGCCCATTGAGATTGCCGATTGTAGCGTGGATACGATCACCTCCGTGGGCGTGGCCATGGGGACCCCGGCCTACATGGCCCCCGAGCAGTTCGTGCATCGGACCTTCGATGAACGCACCGACCAGTTCGCATTCTGCGTGGCCCTATTCGAGGGGCTCTACGGCCAGCGACCATTTCAGGGCGCCTCCAGATCCGCTCAGTTCATGGCGATGACCAAGGGGCGCATCACCGTCCCTCCGCGGGCGGAGTCGTCGCCCCCATGGCTGCTCCGGATTCTGCGCCGAGGGCTGGAGGCCGAGCCCGAGAAGCGATTTGCGTCGATCTCGGCCCTGCTGTCGGCGCTCGATGCTTCCTGTTGCAATCGTCGTCGGGTGCAGTGGGTCGTCGGGACCGGCCTGGCGATCGCGGCCGGGATCGGGGTGCTCCAATTTCCGGCCGCTCCTTGCTCGGGCACGACGGCGTGGGCTAGCACCTGGACGCCACAGCGACGCGACGCTGTGTCGCATGCGCTCGGAACGGCGACCGTCCCCTACGCCGAGGACACGCGCTCCCGCACCCTCTTGGCCCTCGACGACTACGGTGCGCGGTGGCAGGAGCACCATGAGGCAACCTGCCAGGCACTCACCCATGACTCTGGGTTCGTTGCTCCTTCGACCGACGCGCGCACGGACTGCTTGGACGATCACCGCCAGCAGTTCACCGCGCTGGTGGATGTGCTCACCCGGGCCGATCCCTCGACCGTCGAGCATGCCCTCGCCGCCGCCTCGCAGCTGCCCGATCCTCGGTTGTGCACCAACCCGGACCCGGGGCGATCGAGGTCTCGCCCGAGCTCAGTGGATCCATCCGCGCACAATGCATTGCTCGCGGATCTCGGCACGGTGATCGCTCGCCGGAAATTGGGCCACTACGCTGCCGCTCGCGAGCTCGCCGCGGATGTCGTGAGGCGGGCCGAACCCCATGACGATAGGCTCCTGGTCGCCGAGGCCAAGTGGCAGCTGGCCAAGGCCCTCATCGCCGACGGCAACCCGCCCGAGGTCATCGACGTCCTCCGCGATGCCTTCTTCGAGGCGCAGGGGCAGCAGATGAACCTCTTGGCGAGCACGATCGCCACGGAGCTGGTCTACCAGTACGGGCACTGGAAGCACCAGCTCTCCGAGGCGGATGCCTGGGTCGAGCACGCGCGTGCCCTCGCGAAACGACACGATCCTCTGATGCCGGTTCCCCGCCTCACTCAGGTCATCGCCGACGTCGACCTGGCCCGGAGGCGCTACCCAGACGCCCTCGTTGGCTATCGTGCGGCCTTGGCGGAGGCCCGCGGGCTCTTTGGGGACGACGATCCCCGGGTGCTCCGATATCGAGACAGCCTGGCCGAGGCGCTCCTGGCCATGGGGGAGACCGACGAGGCCATCGAGGTGCTCGAACGCTCCGCTGTGCTCTACGAGCAGTGGCTCGGTGCCCACCATCCCACGCTCGCGGCGGTCCTGAGCAACCTGGGGTTGGCGCAGCAACAACGGGGAGAGCACGACGACGCCATTGCCACGCTCGAGCGAGCGCGGTCGATAGGTGAGGCCACGCTGGATCCCACGCACGTCTACCTGCGTGCGATCCGAGCCCATCTCGCGGTGAGCTACGTGTCCAAGGGAGACCATGAGTATGCACTCGGACAGCTGCAGGAGGTCTTGGCCCGGACCATCGAGACCCGCGGTGAAGATCACGCCGAGGTGGCCATCGTGCTGCTCAACATGGCGTGTCCGCTCATCGAGCTGGGGCGGTTGGCTCAGGCCGTCGTCACGCTCGAGCGTGCGCTCATGATCGCCGAGGAGCACTACCCTTTGGGGTCTGCCATCTCCGTTGCCATCATGCACGCCTTGGCTCGTGCCAAGCACGAGCTAGGGCATGAAGATGCGCTGGGGATCGCCCTGGAGGTTGTCGAGATACGACGAGACACGCTCCCGTCGAGGCACCCGGATCTGGCCCTCGCGTATGGACTCGTGGCCACGATCTATCGAGACGTCGGGATGCTATCGGAGGCGCACGGAGCGAGCGAGCGCGCGATGGAGATCTATGAGGACGCGAACGTGCCTCCCGGCACGTTGGCCGGCGCACGGATGGATCTGGCCAAGATCCTGTGGATGCGCGGCGAGCAACCGGACCGCGCTCGCGCACTGGCCAACCAGGCCCTGGAGGTCTTGCGTGAGGCCGGCCCGACCTTCAGCGCCAGTCTCGACGATGCTGAGCGATGGCTCGCCGAGCGTACGCCCTGACGTGCATCCGACGCTCGAGGCCATGGCGGCCCCTTGTCCCAGTCGCTGTCGTCGTCTCGGGGTGGCGCGCGCTCAGACGATGTTCACGTGGCCCGAGCGGGTGAGCTCGGTCTGAAGGCGCACCCGATCGGCCCGCGCGGCGGGATCCCGGATCCGGCCGGTGATCTCCAGCTCGATCCGCGGGGAGTCGCGGTTGATCCGGCGTACCTGCACGTGCTCGAGGCGAGTCTCGTAGCGCGAGATGGAGCGCTGGACCGCGGTGATGACGTCCATCTCGGACGTGGGCCACCGGGACATCAGCTCCACGAAGTCACACCCCATGTCGGGGCAGGTAAAGCCGTCCCCCTCGTGGGTGTTGAGGATCGACGTCAGGTTGACCAGGATCGCCTCGCTGACGTCCCCGGCGCGGTGGCGTTCCTCTGGCGCCGAGATCCGCTGCAACAATCCCCGTCCGATGCCCATGTGACGTGTCCTCCTCAGCCGTAGGGACAGCGGCCGTCGAGGCCATCGCCGACGGCCGGGGCCGTCGGCCGACGGCCGTCGCCGGTCGTGCCTTTACCCTGATCACGTACGAGGTCGTTTCATCTTCAAAAAGACTGTAAGGGTACCGCAGTCCCCAGGAGTGCGAGCCGCCGAGCCGTGAACCCCGCCGCTTCATTTGCAGCCGCCGGGTCGGTGGTCTTTTGGGGAGCGCAGGGGCACGGTGCGTGCGTTCGATCGGTGGCCGTCGCGGCTGGAGCTCGCCGTCGCGGCTGGGGCTCGGCGCCGATGACGTCGCCACGGACGGGGGCGGGGGCCGTGCTACCTCCTAAGGACGGCACGCCTCGGGGACGAGTTGCTCGAACGTCACGCGAAACGCCTGGGCCAGCTCGGACGGATCGGCGCAGAGGCTGGTGGTCTGCACCTGCGCAGGCAAGAACGAGTCGGCGAACTCGTGCAGCCGGACCGCCGGCGGGACCTCCATGCAGTCGGCGCGGGGAGGTTGCCGAGGTCAGCCTGCGAGAGCTGGGCCGCTGGGCTCACTCGCTGCCTGGTCGGCTGGCCGATGCGCCTCGCTGAGGTTCCCCGGCCGGCGCGCTCGCTGTGGTGAGCGCAAGCTTTCGGGGGCCGCTAGGTCATAGCCCCGAGCCCGCTTTGATCCTTGAGGATCACCGTGCGCCCGTTGAGATCGAGCAGCCCCTTCTTCTTGAACTGGGCCAGCGTCAGCGAGATCGTCTCGCGCGTGGAGCCTATCAGGTTGGCCATCTCCTGGTGGGTGATCTTCAGGCCGATCTGCAGACCATCCTCGTGCTCCACCCCGTACTCACCGCCTAGCTCGAGCAGCAGCGCGGCGAGCTTGGCCTGCACATCGCGGAACACCAGGTGCTCGAGCTTGGTCTCGATCTGTCGCCGGCGCTCCCCCACGATGCACGCGAAGGTGAAGGCGAGCTTGGGGTCCGACAGCAGCAGCTCCTGGAACACCTCGCGGGGAAGCTCGGTGATGATCGCGTTCTTCATCGCCTCGGCCATCTCGTCGCGTGGTGTCCCGTCCATGACACATAGCTCGCCGAAGATGTGCCCTGCCCCGCGGTAGGCCAGCGTCAGCTCCTTGCCATCGCGGGTGACCTTGCTGCACTTGACCCGTCCGCCATTGATGAAGAACACCCGATCGCCTGGATCACCGGGCAGGTAGATCACCTGCCGTCTGGGGATCTCCCGGATCTCCACCGCCGCGGCGAGCTCGCCGAGCTTTTCGCCCGGCACGCCCTCGAGGAGGGGAATCTTGCGCAGGTACCAAAGCGCGCGTTTTTCATCTTTTGCCGAGGCGTCTTGCGAAGAACGGGCCATCTGGGCGGGAAATGTACGCGAGATCACGAACTGGAGCAATGCTGTGAGCTGGATGACAAGCCCGAAAATCCGTCATCTCGGGTCGATCTCGAGCCGGGCATCGGGGCGGTACGAAGGTTGCAGTGACGGCCAGTGCGGTTCGATCTCCTGGCGTCACGTCGGCGAGCGGCCGGGCTCTCGAGGATCTCGACACCAATGATTCCAAACCCTTCCACGCGATCTTGCCCCGGGGAATCCCGTCTGGCGCGTCATCGGGCTCCGCAAGATTTTCATAGCGACCCGATCGTCTGCGAGGTGAGGCATGGTGGTCATAGGTCGCAGCGAGGCTTTTCGATGATCGAGCTGATGGTCACCCTGGCCGTGCTCGTCGCGGTGGCCACGGTCGCCTTCGCGGGGTTTCGGCGCAACGAACAAGACGGGCAAGCCCGTCGCTTCGTCGCGGCGGTGGGCGGTGCGATCACCCAGGCTCGCAACTTCGCCATCGACGAGCAGACGCCGGTGCGGGTCGACGTCGACGCCACCTCGATGACCCTCACCGCCTTCGACCCGGTCACCGAGACCTGGAACTTGTTCGAGCGCGTGGCCATGACCAACTCCAAGGACGCGTTGTTGCTCGCCGACGACACGGTCTGCATCTTCGGCCTGGGCACCGGGGTGCAGACGCCCTCGCAAGCGGTGGCCGTGTTGCCGCCCAGCGAGTGCATGGAGATCTCACAGCGCCTTCGCTTCGAGCCCGACGGGACCTTCAGCGATCCGGGCAACACCTTCTCCGCCATCCCGAACGCGGGCGTCACCCTTTGGATCGGGGATCGCAGCACCCCGGGGCAGGTGGAGTACAGCCTCGTTCAGGTCTTCCCCGGGGGCCTGATCCGCACGATCGAGGGGGTGAGCTGATGGCCGCCTTCGGTCGCGCACGTGTTCGTGATCATGATCGTGCTCGTGTTCATCGGGGTCGGCGCGCGCAGGCGGGCTTCACCCTCATGGAGGTGCTGGTCGCCCTGGCCGTGTTCGCGATCTCCGTGGTCGGCCTGGTCGCGCTCGAGGCTCGTAGCATCGAGTCGCACCGGGCCTCTCGGGAGATCCGCGAGGCCGAGCGGATCGCCCAAGAAGTCATGGCCGATCTGCGCGGTCGGGGCTTCTTGCAGCTGCTCCAGCAGGACTTTCAGGGCCAGCCCAACCCATCGTTTCCCTACGACGACCAGCTGGTGGACCCCGAGCAGCGCCTGCGCGACATGAACCGACCGCCGGCCGACGTGCCGCTGGACGACAACGTGGTGGGCTCGGTGCGAGGCACCTTCGTGGTATTTCAGCAAGTCGACTGGATCGTCGATCCCCTCGCGGTGCCCAACAACCCCCCCAATGCCGATCCCACCACCGATCCCAACGACATCGGCTTCATCCACGGGCTTACGCTCGAGGTGCTCGTGATGTGGATCGACAAGACCAACCCCGCCTATCCCCCGCCCGCGGATCTGCAGGTGGTGGATCTGATCCCCGAGATGACCGATCCCGAGGAGCCGGACTTTCGGCCCTACGTGGGCAACGTCCGCCTGCGCACGGTTCGGGTCAACGACATCGTGCTGTTCAGTGCCGGAGGGACGGGCCCATGACCCGCGTCGTTCTGCTCGTTCGTCGTGCCGGCGTGCCGGGCCGCAGCGCTCGCAGGAGTGCCCGGCGTGGCGAGGCGGGCTTCACCCTCATCGAGCTGATGGTCGCCATGGTCGTCTCCGCCATCGTGGTGCTGGGGGTCTATGCCTTTTCGACGATCCAGCAGTCCACCGCCACCCTGCACCAGCGCAACGTCCGGGTGCAGCAGGCCCTCGAGGGGGCCATGTGGACCATGGCCCAAGACGTGCGCATGGCCGGGCTGGGCTTCGCCCGCTCGTGCTCCGAGCTGCGGGTCTACGACGCGGCCACCAACCAGGTGATCAACCCCGGCGCGGTCGCGACCCCCGTCAATGCCGCCACCGACGAGATCACCGGGTCGGCCTACTGGGTGCTGCGCGACGGCCTGCAGGCCCACTGGAACAGCACCGGCGACCCCGATTTCGTGGGGGACGTGGAGCGCTCGTCCTCGCCGCTCTCGGCCGCCGACGCCTTCGACGTAATCCTGGCCGACAGCGACTACGTGGGCACCTACGGGGTGTTTCGGCTCAACGCCCCGGTCGATCCGGCGATCCCGCTGGTCGGGGTGCGGACCTCGGCGCTGCTGGACAACACCAACCCGGCGCATCAAGAGCAGATGCGGCAGCTGTTCCCGCCGGGCACCTTCTTCCTCGTGGCCCGGTCCCCCGGGGTCGCGGTCAACCCCTTCTTGCCCGAGACCCACGGGCAGTGTCCGCTCTTGCAGATCACCACCGACGTGTTCGGCGATCCGAACGATCCGCAGCTTTGGTGGCTGCCGGTCGACGGGACGATCTCCGGGTTCGACGCCGATCTGGCCCAGTTGTTCGACACCAGCATCGACGCCCCCGACTGGCGCCCGGCCCAGGACGGCGTGATCGACTCGAGCGTCATCCCGCTGGGGCGGCTTCGCTGGTCCCGCTACGAGATCGACTACACGATCTCCACCTTGCCCTACCTGGTGCGCAACGACATCATCGGATATCGCGAGGGCGTCGATCCGGGGAACCTCGGGGCCTTCGACTATCCCCACTGTCAGGCGGGGGAGTGCCGGGCTCCACAGCTGCACCTGCCGCGTCAAGACGAAGATCCGATCGCCGTGGCGGTGGGTCCGATGATCGAGGACATGCAGGTGGCGGTAGGGTGCGACGGCTACACCGCCTTGGGGGCCGGCGCGGCCGCGTCGCCGATCCCTGCCCCCGACGTCGGCTTCGAGGAGGTCGGGCCCGCCCTGGGGGTGACCGCCAACCAGCCCAACTTTCAGATCGATGAAAACCCCCCGGACAACGGCCGCGTCGAGGACGAGTGGCTCGGCAACGCGCGCGCGGAGGCCGAGGCGCCCGATTGCGTCTACTACGGGACCGGGGAGTATCGCGCCATCGACTGGGCCGTGGTCGAGGGGCCCTCCAACCCACCCCCGGCGTTTCGCATGAGCCCCCAGAGCATTCGGATTACCCTGGTCGGCTCCTCCGAGGCCGAAGAGGGCGCCGGAGGGCTGTCCACCGAAACCGTGCTCGCGGTCGAGGATCGCGTGCCGATGGCCTCACCGGTGGGATTCCGGCAGCGCTTCACCCTCACCGAGGTCTTCACCCCGAAGAACTTGCGGTGGCGAGACCCCACCGTACTCTAACCATCCGGTGCTCTAGCCGGTACTCCAACCGTCTGCGTACCCCGTCACCAATCCCGCGAAGGCCGAGCCGATGAACACGCGCGCTTTCCTCGTCAATCCTGCGGCCCAGCGTGGAGCCACCATGGTCAGCGTGATGATGCTGACCGTCTCGCTGATGACCTTGGGCCTGTTGGTGGTGCGCAGCTCCTCGCGCGAGGTTACCCAGGCCGGTCAGCTGGTGGCCCGCGAGCGCGCGCTGATGGCCGCGCAGGCCACCCTCGATCTCGCGGCCGCGCAGTACGTGACCATGGGCGAGGACGAGGTCAATGCCGCGCTGGTGGGGACGCGGCCGCAGAGCAACAACTGCATCGACCCATGCAGCGACTGCATCCCCGATGCGGCCAACATCGTCACCGGTCAGCGCAACGAGATCCTCGCCAACGGCGAGCTGGTCTCCTGCGGGGGTCGCCCGTGCCTGCGCCAGGGGGCGGTGGTCCAGCTGCGCGATCGCGGCAACGCCGATACCTACTGGTGCGATGTTCCTATGCGCGATCTGGTCGAAGGGGGCGACCCGGAGGCGCGGGTCTCGATCTGGCTGCGCAACAACAGCGCCGACGCGCTGGCCAGCACCGGCAGCTCCCAGAGCTGGACGCAGGATTCCGACGGCCGGATCGTGCTGACCGCGATGGCCACCGTGCGCAACACCACCGTGGCCATCGAGCAAGAGATGCTGCTGTCGCTCAATACCGGCCCCACCACCATGCTGCCCCAGAGCCCCGACGAGGGGTACGGCGGCGGTCATAACAACGACAATTCCGCCGTCTCCGTCTGCGTCGACGACTACGTGGCGGCGGCTCCCGGCGCCCTGCCCTGAGGCCGCCCCCGAGGCTGCCCCCGAGGTCGCCCCGGCACCCTGGGCGCTCGGTCCGGTCCCACGGTACGCTTGTCACGTCCCGTGCCCGATTCCAAGCTTCCCCTGCCGATCCGCCGGCTCCTGGCCGAGGGGGGCCTCGAGCTCGATCCTCCCCCCGAGCGGCGGATCTTCACCAACCGCGATCTCAACCTCGACAGGATCCCGCTGGTCGGTTTCGACATGGACTACACCCTGGCGATCTATCGTCAGGACGCGATCGAAGCGCTCTCGCTGCGCTGCACGATCGACAAGCTTGTCGCCCGGGGCTACCCCGAGGCGTTGCGCCGCACCGACGCCGATCCGCGCTTCGCGATTCGGGGGCTGATGGTCGACAAGCGCCTGGGCAACGTGATGAAGATGGATCGTCACGGCTACGTGGGTCGCGCCTACCACGGGCGGCGGCGGCTGACCTCGGAGGAGCGCAGGGCGGTCTATCGCTTCCAGCGGCTGGGCAAGGAGCGCGAGCGCTTCGCCCCGGTCGACACTCTGTTCGAGCTGCCCGAGGTCACGCTCTTTGCCCAACTGGTCGAGCTCATCGACCAGCACCCCGAGTGGTGGCCCGGCAGCTCGCCTCCGGGCTACCCCGAGGCGTGGCAGGACGTGCGTGAGTGCATCGACGAGTCCCACCGCGATGGTTCCATCAAGGATCTGGTGCGCGAGGCGCCCGAGCGCTACATCGAGCGCGACCCCGATCTGCCCGAGACGCTCCACAAGTTTCGCTCGGCGGGCAAGAAGCTGTTTGTGCTTACCAATAGCTTCTTTCCCTACACCGACGCGGTGATGACCTACCTGCTGGGCAACGCCTCGCCCTCCTACGCCGACTGGACCGCCTACTTCGACTGGGTGGTGGTGGGGTCGGGCAAGCCGGGGTTCTTCGTCGAGGGGCGGCCCTTCCAGGAGCTGTCGCGGACCGGCGAGCGGGTGGGGTCGCCGCGTCACGATGTCCAGCGCGGCAAGTTCTACCAGGGGGGCAACCAGGCCGGGCTCCAGCAGTCGTTCGGGGTTCACCCCGACGAGGTGCTCTATGTGGGTGATCACATCTACGGCGACATCGTGCGCAGCAAGAAGAGCTCGGGCTGGCGCACCGCGCTGGTGGTGCAGGAGCTCCAGCACGAGCTGGCCGTTCGCCGCGAGCGGGCGATCGCCGTGCAGGAGATCGAGGCGCTCTATACTCTGAGGGCCCGGATCGCCTCGGAGGTGTCGGCCCAGCGCCACCTGTCGCGCATGCTCGCCCGGCTGACCGTCGATCCGTTGGTCGAGCACCACGGCATGTCGCCGCCGCTGGCCGAACAGATGCTCGAGCAGACACGGGCCGCCGTACGGCGCGACGTGGAGCGGCTGCGGGCCTACGAAGACGAGACTGCGCAGACCCTCGAGCGGCGCAGCCTCGAGGTCGACGAGGCCTTCAACCCCTACTGGGGCAGCAGTTTCGCCGAGCGGCACGACACCAGCCGCTTTGGCTCCCAGGTGGAGTACTGCCTGCATCTACACCAGCCGGGTGAGCAACTTTCGCTATGTGTCGCCCTCCAAGTACTTCATCTCGCCCCATGGCTCGCTGCCGCACTGGCGGGTGCGTTGACCGCCGGCAGGGGGCCGGCGCTCGGGCACGGATCTTGCGATAGGACCGGGATGGTGCTTCAGCACGAAGACCTACCCCCCGCTCTTGCGGTCCATAACGCTTCGTTGGCGCTTCGTTGGCGCTTGTTTGGCGCGTCGAGCGAGGTCATCGAGGACCGTCCGCTGTGCACTTCGGTATCCGCGGTCTGCATCTTTTGCACAGTGAGGGCTCGGGGAGAACGCGCGATACTCACTGACGCGCAAACCTGGCGGACGCGCGACCTGAACTTGGGATCTTGGGGCAAGGCGCTGAGGAGTCGATGAGGATGCAACGGAAACGACGCACGACCACGACCACGACCACGACCACCACGACCACCACGGTCTTCGGCGGTCTAGCGCGTCGACTGGTGCGCTGGGTGGGCCTGGTGGTGCTGTGCCTTCTGGCCTGGGGGCCGTCTCGCTCGAGTCAGGCCCGAGTCCAGCCCTACTACGTGCTGCGGGGGGCCAGCTTCGGTCAGATCCAGCCTCGGGTCCTGTTCGTGCTCGACACCTCGGGCTCGATGGGCTGGCGCTCGGACGCCACCGCCCTGCTGGCTCCGTTCCTCGGGTGTCAGTGGGACGAGTGCGAGATTGCCCTGGGACAGGTCGAAGAGAGTCGGATCTCCGCGGCCCGTCGGGCCATGCGTCAGGTGATCGACGCCTCCGAGGCCGCCTCGTTCTCGCTGATGACCTTCGAGCAGCCGCGGCCGCCCACCGCGGTTCCCCCCACGTGCCCCGGTGGGGTTCGCTTCGAGTGGGTGTTCGAGTTCACCTCGTTCTCGCGACAGATCTGGCCCAACAACGACATCCCGATCCAAAACCACTCGGGCGGTATGTGGCGCCTGTGTCAGGGGGAGATCAAGCGGCCGTACCCCTACCTGCGCTGGGATGAGCTGGGGGTGGGCGCGGTGACCGTCAGCCAGCAGGAGACGGGCGCGGTCCCGCCGTCCCCGCTGCTCGACCCCGCCTCCGGAGACTTCGAGAACCCCGCCAACGCCATGCGTCGCGTGCAGTGGTTCCCCCGCTTCATGGGCGTGCGGGTGCACCTGGAGAACAACCCCGCCGACAACGAGGTGCTCGACGACACCTGGGGCGACTATGCCGACGACGCGGGCTCGCGGGCCAGCCAGGTGCAGGGCCACGACTTCTACTACTGGCCCTACGTCGACGGCTTCCCCGGCTATGGCTCGATGAGCACCTTGCCCTACGACACGGCCGAGCCCGTTCGGGGCCAGGCCGGGGTCTCGTCGCAAAACCCCCACGACGTCGACTCGGCTCAGCTCTATGCGCCCTTCTACCTCGATCTCGCGGATGTTCCGGTGGTTCCCGCGGATGCCCGCGGCCCCGCCACCCGCGAAGACAGCCGCGCGCTGGTGCGTGGGGTGACCGCGCCGCTCATCGAGGGAGGGGTCGATCTGACCGGTCAGACCCCCTGGGCCAGCGTAATCGGGGAGATCCCTGCCACGCCCACCTTCGACAACCGAGCCTTCTCCCACTCCACGGTGGCGTCGTACCTGAGCTTCGTAACCTCCACCGACATCAGCGATTATTGTGCGCCGACCTCGGTGGTGGTGCTGACCGACGGTGAGCCCACCCCCGGAGAGGGGGGCGCGACCCTCTACAATCGGCTCTCGGCGCTCCGCAACGATCTCGGCGTGCCGACCTACGTGGTGGGCTTCTTCGTCGATGCCAACGAGATCAACCAGATGGCCTGTGCGGCCAACGGGGCGTGCAACGGCGGTTCTTGCTCGGAGCCCTGCAGCAACCTCTCACCCCACGACTGGGACACCTGCGCCGATCCGGACGATCCGGCCAACTGTGCCTACTTGGCCAACTCGGCCAGTGAGCTTCAGGTCGTCATCAACGAGATCATCGATCAGGCGATCGATCTCGATCTTCCTTCGGGTCCCGGCTCTGCGATCAACGACTTCGGGGTCGGCACCGGCGGCGAGCCGGGCGGGCAGACCCTCCAGACCAAGTTCGACTCGTTCACCGAGTGGCCGGGCTGGCGGGGCCACCTGACCCGTGCCCTGTGTGAGGATCGCTATCCGGACGATGACCCCGATTTCCCCGGGCAGCTGATGCCGCACTGTGATCCCGCCTTGAACGTCTTCGACGAGGTGCGGCCCAGCTTTGGCCCCTGCCCGCAAGACCGGGAGTGGGACGCGGGGGAGTGCTTGCAGAGCACGACGTGGAACGAGCGCCGGATCTACACCAACGCCTACGATCCCGATCCGGGCGGTGGCGTGCCCAACCACCGGTTGGTGCGGATCAGCAACGACGACGGCACCGCCAGCGGTGACTTCGTCACGATCCTTCAAAACCGGGGGTTGCTCAGCGGGCCCGAGCCGGCCCAGGACCAGGCCGACGCGATCGTCTCCTTCGTCCTGGGCGAGGCGGCGCCCGATGGGTGGAAGCTGCCCGGGCTGTCTGGCTCGGCGCCGATCGTCGTGCGTCGCGTCCCGCCGTACCGGCCCGATCGCGTGCCCGAGGTCTCCATTCGCGATCCCCACTGCGCCGGTCGCTTGCTGAGCGACATCGAGTCCGGGGCGCTGCCCGACAGCCTCTTGCAGTTCGCCCAGGACGCCTGGGACGAGGACAACCTGCTGGGGGCCGGGGCCGACGAGCACTACGAGTACCAAGAAGCGGTCCTCGTGGGTGACGACATGGGGATGCTCCACGCCTTCCAGCTCGACAGCGGCAACGAGCTGTTCGGCTTCATTCCTCAGTTCGCGCTGGAGAACCTCGCGGCCCAGGCCGCGCGGGGCCCCGAGAGGATGGGGCAGCCCGAGGAACTCGACGATCACATCTATGGCTTGGCCGCCACCCTCAACCACGGCTGGGTGCTCGACGACACCGATACTGACAATCCCCAATGGCGTCACCTGGGGGTGATCGGCATGGGCCCGGGCGGTACTCACTATGTCGCCGTCGATCTGTCGCATATGAGCCCGGAGTCGCCCCGGGAGCCGCTCGAGGTGCTGTGGACCACCGAGGATCCAAACCTGGCCCCCGACTACTCCACCTACAACGGGGAGACCTGGGCTCGGCCCGCGCTGGGGTACTACGTCGACAACGATCAGATCACCTCGGAGCCCGATGCCTTCTTCATCTTTGGCGGCGGCTATCAGCCCGAAGGAGGAACCTCCGATCAAGGGCGCACCCTGATCCGCGCCGACGCCCTCACCGGCGAGGTCATCGAGGCCGCGCAGCTACCCGACATCAACCACCCCGTCTACGAGCCCGAGTTCGGAGCCCTGGTCGATCCGGCGGTGGGGAGCCACTGCATCTCGCGCTACTGGGCCGAGATACAGGAGGTCTACGTCGCCGATCCGGCCGGTCGCTTGTTCCGCTGGGATCAAGGCCGCGACACCGCCCACGTAGCCGACAGCGGAGGTGCCTGGGGAGGTGTGGCCACGCCGGCCTTCACCTTCCGTGCCTGCGAGGGGCTCGCGACCTGCGTCGTCGAC
Source organism: Myxococcota bacterium (assembly GCA_039194325.1). Lineage (GTDB taxonomy): Bacteria > Myxococcota_A > Polyangia > Nannocystales > Nannocystaceae > Paraliomyxa. Next base: position 1,661 of record JBCCWC010000130.1, on the reverse strand, counting down.
GGGAGCAATCCCGGCGACGTGTTCATCTATCCCGCGGCGATCAGTGCCAACGATCGGATCGACGACTTCTCGTCGGCTGCGGCCGGTGAGCTTCCCGAGGGGGTCGATCAGTTCCTGGTGGCGCTCATCAGCGGCAGCCCCTACGAAGACACCCTCGACCACGGCCTCGAGGGCAACGAGTTCCACAGCAGCATCTATCTGCTGGTGGACGATCACAGCACCGGGGATCCGGGCGCTGGCTTTACGATCCCCGCCGGGGGCGGCAAGGTCGATCCGGGTGACGCGGCCAGCTACATGCGGATCGCCCTGTCGGACATCGAGCGCGAGCGGCGGGTCACTCCCTACGACGGCGGCTCCGAGCTGGTGGAGGTGCGTAACTTCTCGCGGGCGGCTCGTCCGATCCGTGCGCCTCGGATCTTCGTGACCGGGGTCGGCGAAGACACCGACGGCGACGGCACGGTCGACCTCGCGATCGACGGCGTCGAGATCTACTACGTCTCGTTCACCGTCTACGAGCCCGGCTCGGGCCAGTGCAACGACGACTTCTACGACTCTGCGACCGATACCTGGCACCTGGACGAGGGCTCCACCTACGAGATCACCTTCCGGCTCACGGCCGACGTGACCTCCGGGTTCAACTTCATCAGCGGCAGCACGTCCGATGCGGTGGAGTTCTCCGGTGGCTTCTCGCGGGGGCTCGAGCTGGTGAGCGTCGAGCAGCTCGTGGGAACCTCCGGGTGTGCTGACGGTAACTGCGGGCCTTCGCCCGGGGCGCCCGCGCTCACGCCGTGCGACAACAACACCGAGACGGCGCCCAGCCGGACCACCTTTGCACTGACGGTCAGCCACAACGAGCTGCCCGGGTTCACGCCGGTGGAGTAGCCGGTGGAGTAGCCGGTGGAGTAGCCGGTGGAGTAAAGGACGACGGCGTTCGTCGAGTCTGGTGGAAGGGCTGACCTTGGCGCCGAGGCGTCAGGTCCAGTCACCCCACCCAAACGTCTGCGGTCTGTTCCACCGCCGCCGCTTTTTCTTCTTCTGCTTCCTCTTGTAGACGACCACCACGGGCAAGACGAGGACGTCCTCGCCCGTGGAGTTCGCCGCCACGCCCATCGCTACGTTGTCGACCGCCTCGCGCAGGGATCCTCGGTCCTTGGAGAAGTCTTTGAATCGTTTCTTCTTTTGCTTCCCCAAGTCCACGACCATCGGAGGGATCGCGGCGCCGTGCTCCATCCACTGCCCGATGCTCGGGAAGGCAGGCATGCCCGGTGACGCGGAGGCGCCCGGCGCCGGTGCGCCCGGTGCCGGGGAAGCGCTCGGTGCCGGGGGGGCGCCCGGTGCCGGGGGGGCGCCCGGTGATGGTGACGGGGGGGTGCCCGGTGCTGCGGGTGCACCCGGTGCATCGGGGTTGCCAGGTGCGGCCAGCCCGCTCGCGGCGGCCATTTGACTCGCTGCCGTGCCGAGCGCGGTTGCGAGTTGGCCCATGGCCTCGAGTCCGCTCGGTGCTGCGGGTGCGCCTGGCATTGGAGGTGCGCCTGGCATTGGAGGTGCGCCTGGCACTGGAGGTGCGCCTGGCATTGGGGGTGCGGCGGCGTCCGGGGGTGCGGCGGCGTCCGGGGGTGCGGCGTCCGGGGGTGCGGCGTCCGGGGGTGCGGCGTCCGGGG
>JBCCWC010000129.1:0-42035 GCA_039194325.1 Myxococcota bacterium | reverse complement strand
GGACGCACGGGGCCTCACCGGCTCGGGCGCTCCAGTGCTCGTCAGTACAGATAGACCGCGCCGGAGGCGCTGGCGAGGTTGTTGGATGAGTCGCCGCCTATGCCGGTGGCGTTGCTCTGCTCTTGGCGCCCGCCAATGGCGAGCGTCTCGCCGTTGGCGCTGAGTGCCATTGCCCAGCCGAAGTCGTCCAAAAAGACGTCGGACGCCTTGACGTAGGCTTGCTGAGACCACTGCCCCATGCCTTCACGCTCGAACACGTAGGCCGCACCGCTGTTGGTCCCGTTGCTGTTGACCTGGGCGCCGTTGATGCCGGTGGCGTTGCTGTCTTCTGCACGAGCGCCCACGGCGAGGGTGTTGCCGCCTCCGCTGAGCGTCACGTCGGTACCGAAGAAGTCGCCGTTGCCGGTGTTGGAGGCCTTGACGTAGGCCTGCTGAGACCAAATGCCCATGCCGTCGTCCACGAACACATAGACGGCACCGGAGCTGCTGGTCGAGTTGCTGACGCCGTTGCCGTTGATGCCGGTGACGCTGCTGTCTTCCCCGGTCGCGCCGACGGCGAGGGTGCTGGCGTCGGCGCTCAGCGCCAAGCTGCTGCCAAACGTGTCGCTCGAGCCGGTGTTGGAGGCCTTGACGTAGGCCTGCTGGGACCAAAGGCCCATGCCGTCGCGCACGAACACATAGACGGCACCAGAAGCGGACGCGGAGTTGTTGAGTTGGTCGCCGTCGATGCCGGTGGCGTTGCTGTCTTCGCCTGTGGCGGCGACGGCGAGCAGATCGCCGGAGCCGCTGAGGGTTACGTTGTCCCCAAAGGCGTCGCTGTTGGCGGTGTTGGAGGCCTTGACGTAGGCCTGCTGGGACCACTGGCCCATGCCGTCGCGCACGAACACATAGGTCGCGCCGGAGTTGGAGGTCGAGTTGTTGGTGGCGTCGCCGTCGATGCCGATGGCGTTGCTGTCCTCGCCGGTCGCACCTACGGCGAGGGTGTCACCATCCGCGCTCAACGCCACGCTGACGCCAAACTCGTCGTTGCTGCCGGCATTGGCGGCCTTGAGGTAAGCCTGCTGGGACCACTGGCCCACGTCGTCGCGCACGAATACATAGGTCGCGCCGGAGTTGGGGGCGGCGTTGCTCTGCGGGTCCCCATCGATCCCCGTCGCATCGCTGTCTTCCTCCACGGCGCCCACGGCGAGGGTGTTGCCGTCGGCGTTTAGGGCGATGCTGACCCCGAACCCGTCGTCGGGGTCGGGAACCGAAGCCTTGATGTACGCCTGCTGGGACCATTGGCCCATGTCGTCACGCGCGAACACGTAGACGGCGCCGGAGTTGAAGGCGGAGTTGGTGGCCTCGTTGCCGTTGATGCCGACCGCGCTGCCGTCCTCGTTGAGGGCGCCAACGGCCAGCGTGTTGCCGTCGTCGCTGAGCGCGACGTCGTAGCCAAAAGAGTCGCCCGCTTCGGTGTTCGACGCCTTGAAGTAGCCGATCGCCTCGGCGAGCGTCCCGATCACGCTGACTGGGGCCCCGTTGGTGCACCCCGCCTGGTTGCAGGCCAGCAGGCGGTAGCTGGACTCGTGGCGGAAGTGCAGGGGGACCGTCAGCGAGAATGACTCACCCACGATGTCGCCGCTGGCCGGCACGAAGGGCTCGCCGAACGATGCGCTCTGCTGGAGCTGGTAGTAGTCGGCGTTGGGGACCGCGGGCCAGGTGAAGTCGAATTGCTTGATCGGCGAGAACCCGAGCGCGAGGGCGGGGGCCGCCGGTGCTTCGTTGGAGCATCCGCTCGGATCGAGGGTGCACCCGCCGTCGCAGGCCAGCATGCCGCCGGTGAAGCCGAGATCCATGCAGGTGGTGCCCGCCAGATCGATCCCGTCGCAATCCTCGCCGGCGCTGGTGTTGAGCACGTTGTCACCGCAGGCGGCGTTGGTGCAGTCGGTGTTGCAGGTGGCCGACTCTCCCATGTCGTCGCATTGTTCGGCGGCGGCCATGTTGACCAGGCCGTCGCCGCAGACCGCGAAAGTGCAATCATCGTTGCACTGGGCCGATTCACCCATGTCGTCACAGTCCTCGCCTTCATCCACCATTGCGTCGCCACACATGGGCTCGGGGTCTCCCGAGTCGCCGCTGGTGCTGGTGCCGGTGCCGGTGTCCGTTTCCGACTCGCCGTCGGATTCGGTGCCCGACTCGCCGTCGGATTCGGTGTCCGACTCGCCGGTGGTGGCCGCGGGGCCGGTGGTTTCTTCGTCGTCGGCCCCGGATTCGGAGACCGTCTGGGTCATCGAGTTGACGATACAACCCGGGAGCAAGCTGGAGAGGAGGACGACGACATGAGGGGGACGGAGTTGTCGGGACATTGTGTCGAGCCAAGTCGTTGTCCGACCATGGAGTGATCCATGCAATTGGCGTGACTCGGATCACGTTGTTCGACGCTCCATGAGTCCGGTGATGATTCCGGCTAGCTGGACTAGATCCTCTCGAACCCGACCTCGACCTCGACCCTGCTCCTGGTTCGTTTGTCGCATAGTGTTCGTGGTCCCCCCCCCAAAATGGAGGTGGGCCATGTCGACCTAGTTCCCAGATCGTCGCAATCGGATCACGCGATCGCGCGAGAACTCGCCGTACAGAGATCGAAATACTGGAACGAGTCGGTCGTGTACGGGAAAGCCGTAGGAATGTTCCGATCTGAGTGTGTCGATCTCGACATCGAGGGACTCGAGCCCACGGACGGGCTCGCCGCGACTTTGCGCTCGATCGGATCAGGATGTGGCCGGCTGTTCATGGGCAGCGGGTCGTGCCGGGGCGGTGGGGCGGAAACGTCGTCGGGATCACCGTGTCGCGGTACCTGCGCGGATCAAGGAGTTCGCTCGTACTAAGCACTGCTTAGTACGAGCTAAGCACTGCTTAGCTCAATTTCGACGACGCAGCAATCCGTCCTTGACGCGCGCGAATTCCGGCAGACTCTCGAAGGGTGTCCGCCAGGCCAGCCCGCGGTGATGCTCGCGCGCAGCTCGTGGAGTGCGCGCTAGAGCTGCTGCATCGCGACCATCCCGAAGATCTATCGATCCGCGAGGTCGCCCGGCGTGCGGGGGTGTCGTCGGGCGCCCCGTACCACCACTTTGGCGACAAGCCCGGTCTGCTGGCTGCGTGCGCGAGGGTGGGGTGGGAGGCGCTCATCGAGCGCCTCGAAGCGGTCGGTCACGAGTGTTCGGTCGAGCAGCAGCTTACCCAAAGCGCCGAGGCGTACCTCGGCTACGCGCTGGACAATGCTGGGTGCTACCGCCTGATGATGTCACGGCTGTTCTACGACGTGGAGCGCTACCATGAGCTCGATGATCTACGCGCCCGAGCGATGGGCGGCGTCATCGATCGCATTGCTCGCTCGGGCGCGGTGGGCTGCGATCCTGCGGTGCTCAAGGCTCGGGGAATCGGCCTTTGGTCCATGGTTCACGGCTATGCGATCCTGCGCCTGGACGGCTCGGTCAAGGGGGTGCCCACGCCGCAGCAGCAGGTGAACGAGCTGGTGGCGCTCGCGGTCCGCATGGCGCTACTGCCCGCGTGACGGGGGCGGGCGGGCCCATGCCGGCCCGCCCCGTGATGCGACCGTGAGCAACCCCCAAAAGAGCGGCAAGTAGGCCCGCCGGCTCAGGGCGGCCCAAAGCGCTCCAGTAGCTCCGTAAAAGAGTTCTGGTAGCCGTAGGGGCAGGCGTCGGAGTGCATGCACATCGGGGTCTCCGTCAGTGGCATGCACTCGTCCACGAACTCGGACTGAGCGGTGATGCCCGGGTTCATGATGTCGGGCCCCGTCACCCCTTCGAGGCCATAGCCGCGACCGGCGGTGTGACTGATGGCGGTGGCGGTGGTCTGGGCGTTGACGCCGTCGTTGATGCTCGCGAACACGAATCCCACGCTGCGCGGGTTCGCGTCGTCGCAATCTCGGTGGGAGATCCCCAGCACGTCGCCGACGGGGTTGGTCGGGGTCACCACGACCATCCCATAGTCACCCTGCGCGGGTCGTTGGTCGGTGACCTCCACGTCGAAGGGGGCCCAGTGCTCGTGCAGCGCCTGCATGATGTTTGCCCGCTTGGGGCCGTTGCCGTAGGGCAACAGGGGTCGTCCCTCGAAGACCTCGGCGAGCTCGGACTGGTCGAGGGCGGCGTCGTCGTCCCCGAACACGATCATGGGGCCGGAGAAGTTGACGAACAACCGCGTCGGGGGCTCGCCGGGCTGGCCGGTCGAGTCGACGTCGTCCGTCTCGGTTCCCGACGTGGTGTCGAGTGAGAGGGGATCATCGGTCTCGGAATCTTCCCCCGTGTCGGCGGTGATCCGGCTCTCCGGGGCGGGTAGTGCTCCTGAGGATGGGTCGAGGGCGTCGCTCGACGATGCGTCGGCGGCGGGGTCGCTAGGGTCGAACTCGGGGTTGGGGTACGTGCACCCCGTGAGTCCGGCCAGCAGGAGGGCTCCGCTGTGGACAAGTCGCGCGATGGATCGGGGCATGGAGGCTCATGGGGGGAGTCCTGACCTCCTTGCGGGTTATTCATCGGTGATGCGTCATCACGTCGATGAGATCCTGGGGTGGGGGGTTGAATGGGGCGGCGAGAGTGGCCGGGTGAGCCCTTGCGTTGTTCAGCCGGCGCTCCGCCCAAAACCTTGTAATCGCTCACCAGCGTCGTCGTCGTGGGCGGGCAGGAGCAGCGCGCCGGTCTGCTGCTTCAGCATATCGAGGGTCTTTTGTAGTGCCCGGACCTCGGTGAAGCGCACGTGGATGCTCGCGGTGGGCCCGGCGGGATCGAGGGCCTGATCGTCGAAGGTGGTGTCGCCGACAAACCACAGGTCGCCCTGGTCGGTCTGCAGCCGGACCGTCAGCGAGCCCGGGGTGTGCCCGGGCGTGGGGTAAACCCGCAGGGTCCCGTCGTCGGTGAGCGAAAACCCAGGCCCGAGGGCCTCGTCGCCGGGATCGCCGGCGCGGGTGGGGGTGGTGGCAGCGAGGGGCTCCACGGGGACCAGCGGGGCGCCCTGCAAGAACCGACATGGCGTGGCGCCGATGATCCGCGCGGCGTCGAGGTCACCTTGCCCCACGTAGGTCGTGACGCCCAGATCCTCGATCCCCGCGGTGTGGTCGAAGTGCAGGTGAGTGATGACGGCTGCGTTGAGATCGTCGGGCCGCAGGTCGAGCGCGGCAAGCCGGTCGACGAGGGCTTCGCCGGGGCGTACGTCGACCTGGGCCATGCTTCGGCTGACCCGACCGGCGATCGGATCGCAGGCCCAGGCGTCGGGATCGGCCCAGTCCTCGGTGCCGCCGGTGTCGATCACGAAGCGACCCTGCGGGTGCTCGACAAGGTAGGTCCAGATCGGCATGGGCTCGGCGAACTCGTCGTCGGCCAGGATGCTGGCGAAGCGGCGCAGGTAGTGGGCCGACTCGGGCACGCACAAGTCGTGGTGGCAGCGCTTGATGCCGATCGTCCCGGTGGGCAGCGCGTGCACTCGCACGGGCTGACCGTCGATGGTCAGCTCGACCACGGTCGGCTGCGGCCGGGGCGTGTCGGGATCGGCCGGGGGGGCGGGCGAGGTCCAGGCGCAGGCGAGCACCACGCCGCCCACGACCACCGCGGCGAGCGTGGCGCTGATGCCGAGCGCGGCGCGCCGCCATCCTCGGCTCCGATGGTGATCCTCTGAAACGTTGTTATTTATCGTTGTGGCGCGTTTCTTCATGTTGAGCGCTGCTTACCTTGAAGGTCGAGTTGAGCGCTGTCAAACAGATCCCGGGTGAAGAGACCTTCACGGGGAGTTGGGCAGCACCACGGCGATCTGCGGCGCGCGCTCATCGAGGCGGCGCTGGCGGCCGTCGAGCAGGGCGATCGCGCCGAGCTTTCGTTGCGTCGTCTGGCCCGGCGCGCGGGGGTGTCTCGGGCGGCCCCCTATCACCACTTCCCCGACAAGGACTCGCTGCTCGCCGCGGTGGCGCGGGAGGGCTTCGTACAGCTGGGCGAGGCCCAGGATGCGCTGCCGTGCGACGTGACGCCCGCCGAGCACCTGCACGGCATGGTGACGACCTACGTGCGCTTTGCCTGTGCACATGCGGCGCACTACCGGGTGATGTTCGGGGTGGCGCCGGCGTCCCTGCAGGGCAGTCCCGAGGGGCCGGCGCTCTACGAGGCAGCGAACGCTCGCTTCGACGCGCTCGTCGATGCGCTGGCTGGGCTCGATCCGAGCGCGGCGCCCGAGGAGCTCCGCCGTCGTGCGGTGGTGGCGTGGTCGCTCGCCCACGGGGCGGTGCAGATCGCCATCGATGGTCTGCTGCCGAGCCTGGACGCGGGGCTGGACGTCGACGCGCTCGCCGAGCGGGTGGGGCAGGCGACCCTGGCGATGGCTCGACCGGGCACGGGGCCGTCCACGCCCCGGTGAGCGCGGCGGTGAGGGGCGCACCGTGCAGCGGCGGGGGCAGGGTGCGGTAGCCTCGGGAGGCGATGAAGCGTCGTGGATCCCGCGAGGATGAGGGGGCGTCGGTCGCCGGCCTATGGCAACAGGCGTTGGACCATCGGTTCGACGGTCGGATCACGCTCGAGCAGTCGCCCGGCGCTCGAGGCCGGGTCTGTGCGTCGCCGCTGCCCCCGGTGGAGGTGCTCGACATCGCGGGCGAGGCGGTGCAGGTGTGCGCTGCCGAGCACTCGATGGGTCCGGACGACTGGGTCTCGATCATGGCCCAGCTCGAAGGGCAGGGGACGCTCGGTCACGACGGAGGCCGCTGGGAGCTCTCGCCCGGGGGCCTGGTGTTGTTGGACGTGGGCATGACCTGCCGCCTGTGGATGACCACCGCGTTTCGTCAGGTGGCCTTGGTGGTCCCGCGGGCCACCCTCACCGGCCTGGGCGAGCCTCGGCTGGGCACGCTGGAGGGTCGGGGTCACCCGGTCGACCGGCTGCTGTTCGAGGCGCTCGCCGAGCTGGGTCACACGGCGGGGCCGGGCGATCGGGTCGGTCTGGCGACCGCGGCCCTGGGGCTGCTGCGCGGCTCGTCGGCGTTTGGCGCTCGTGGGTCGACGTCGCCGGGCCCCTCGGTGCGGGTACGACGAGCGAGGCTGTACATCGAGACCCACTTTTGTGATCCGGGCCTGCATCCGCAGCAGGTCGCACATGCGCAGCAGATCTCCCGCCGGGCGCTGGATCGTGCCTTCGCCCGGGTGGGGACCACGATCGCGGCCACGATCCACGGGCGGCGCCTGCCGGCGGCCGCCGATCTGCTCCTGACGCAGCCGGAGCGCTCGGTGCTCGACGTGGCCCTGTCGAGCGGCTTTGCCAGCGCCAGCGCGCTGTCGCACGCCTTTCGAAAGCACTTTGGCGAGCCTCCATCGGTGTGGCGAGCCCGCGACGGTCGCGTGGGTCAGCGCGGTGACGAGGCGCAGATGCCGTCGTGCTCGTCCCCTTCGCGTGCTCGGCCATCACCCTCTTGTCAGCGTTCTACGGGGGTGTCGGCGCGGCGCCCCCACTCGTTCCACGAGCCGTCGTAGTTGCGGACGCGGGGATAGCCGAGCAAGACCTCGAGCACGAACCAGGTGCAGCCCGAGCGGCCCCCGACCGCGCAGTAGGGCAGGATCTCCTTGTCGGGGGTGATCCCGCGGCCTTCGTACAGCGCCCGGAGCTCGTCGGCCGGCTTGAAGGTCCCATCCTCGCGCAGCGCGAGGTGGTGCTCGACGTGGATCGCCCCGGGGATGTGGCCGCCCCGCTCGTCGCTCTGGGGGGGGGCCATCATGAAGTGCTCGCCGCGGTACTCTTGCGCCGAGCGCACGTCGACGAGCACGCGATCGGGGTGTTCGATCGCGGCCTGCACCTGCGGCAGGAGCACGCGCAGCGCGGGATCGGGGGGCGCGGCGGCGGAGGGCACCGCCGGATAGGTCGAGCACTCCGGGGCCACGGGGCGACCCTCGGCCACCCACTTGCCGTGCCCCCCGTCGAGCACCCGTACGTTGCGGTGCCCGAAGGTCCGCAGCAGCCAGTAGATCCAGGGGCCCGTCCCGGGGTAGCCGCCGTAGGCCACCACCATGGTCTCGGGGGTGATCCCCGTAGCGCCGAGCAGCCGCCCCATCACCTCCGGGTCGGTGTGGATCCGCATGTCGGACTGGAGCACGTCGCCGGTGATGCTCCAAAACGCCGCGCCCCGGATATGGGCCCCCGCGTGGGTCTGAGGATCCATGTCGACCTCGACCACGCGGACGTTGGGGTCATCGAGGTGCTCGGCGAGCCACTGGGTCGAGACGAGGGCATCGGGGTGGGCATAGTCGGTCATGCTGCTCCTCCGTGACGCGCCCCGCACGGGGTGGGGCGGTCTCCCCCGAGGATGAGGAGCGCGCGGGACGGGTGCTTGTCGAGGCTGGACCCTTTGTCATGAGCCGGCTGGACTCTTGCGCGCGCGCGCCAGGCGGCGCCGGCCCTTGTCGTTGAGCATGCCCCCGAGCATGACCTCCAAGACGGTACGCATGGCCTGGGATACCGAGAGGTTGAGGTCGACCAGCAACTGAGGGGTCACCACCTGCATGACCATGGCCTCGATCATGTGCGTGAGCACGTCCCGGTGCAGATCGTCACGCAGGTAGTTCGCGTTCTTCCCGGCCAGTCGCTCGATGTAGCGCCGGATACCCTGCCTTCGGGCTTGTTCGATCCGCTCGAACAGGTGCGGCCAGTGGCGCTGCAGATCCATCGTCATGGCCGCGGAGACCCGCCAGGTCTGGCTTTGGAACAGCTCCAGCATCTTGGCGGTGCCCGTGATCAAGTCGGGCTCGGCCTCGAGGACCCGGGCCATCGTTTCGTGGCGGATCTTCAGCGTCCGCTCCACGAAGGCCTCGATAAGCGCATCCTTGTTGGGGATCAGCTGGTAGAGGGTTTTCTTGCTCATCCCCAGGCGGTGGACGACCTCGTCCATCGAGACCCGCTTGAACCCATAGGTGAAGAACAGGTCATCGCATTGCTCGAGTACCGCCTGGAGTCGCTTGGCCTTGATGTCCTCCTCGGAAGGCGCGGATTCGCTCATGCTCATGGTGGACCGTGGGGGTGGACCGTCGACGAGTTATGTACCATGGAAACTAATTCCTTGTTTTTGGTTTCCTTGGTGGCATACTCTTGAGCGCCGGCGAGGGTTCGAGTGCTCGTCGCCGGCCCCCTCCGCCCATGAATGCGTCCTTCACATCCGTCCCCTTGCTCAGTCCCATGCTCCCCAAGATGGCGTTCGTTCGCCTCTGTCGCGCACTGGGCCGCCCTGCGTTCCCCTTGCAAATGATGATGCGCCAGGGGCTGTCGGCCAAGCGTGCTCCCAAAGAGCTGCGGGGATACACCGCCACCGAGCGCGATGTGTTCATCGCCACCTTTGCCAAGAGCGGGACCAACTGGGCCATGCAGATCGCCCTACAGATCGCCCACCGAGGCAAGGCCGAGTTCGAGCACATCCACCAGCTGGTGCCCTGGCCCGATTCGATCCTGCCGGTGACTCCGCTGGTCGAGCATCGCCCGGGCCCGCGCTCTCCCACGGGGCTGCGGGTGATCAAGACTCACCTCGAGGCCGCCCTGGTGCCCTACTCGCCTCGGGCCCGGTACATCACCGTGATCCGTGATCCCAAGGAGGTTTGCGTCTCCGCCTATTACTTCCTCGGGGGCATACTCGGGGTGCTCGACGACCTGTCGTTCGACGAGTGGTACACGCAGGTCGTCGATACCGGACTGCTGACGGAAACCTGGGCTCGGCACTCGGCCAGCTTGTGGGCGTGGCGAGATCGTCCCAACGTCCTGGTGCAGACATACTCACAAATGAAGGCCGATCTGTCCGCGGCGGTGGATCGCTTCGCGGACATGATGGGTGTGTCGCTGACCGAGGCGGAACACGCCCAGGTCGTGCACCGCGCGAGCCTGCCCTATATGAAGGCGAATGAGTCGAAGTTCGCGCCGCCCTTGATGCCGCTGCGTGGCTCGGCGCCCAAGCCCAAGATGGTGCGTCGGGGGGCGGCCGGGGGCTCGGGGGAGCGCCTGAGCCCGCAGCAGCAGGCGGCGGTGGATCGGGCGTGTCGCCAACAGTTGCGGTTGCTCGGCTCGGATCTTCCCTACGACGAACTATTCAAGGCCGCCTAGGAGCACCGCGATGTCTGTGTCCGACTTGATCGTCGACCCAACCCTCGAGCTCCCTCTGAGCCCCGACCCGCTTCCCAAGGCCGGGAGCGCACCGCGGCCTCGGTGGGCGTCGATGCCCACGCTCGCCGAGCGCGAGCAGATGTGCGGTCATCGAGGGGCGGTGGTCTGGTTCACTGGCCTGAGCGGCTCGGGGAAGACCACCGTGGCGCGTGCGCTAGGGCGCCTGCTTCACGACCGGGGCAAGCACAGCACCCTGCTCGACGGCGACGTGCTCCGCGGAGGGCTGAGCCGTGGCCTGGGCTTTGGGCCCGAGGATCGCGACGAGAACATCCGCCGCTTCACCGAGGTCGCGCGGCTGTTCGCCGAGGCCGGCCTGGTCGCGCTCGTGTCGGCGATCTCGCCCTACGTGGCGATGCGGCGCCGGGCCCGGGAGCGGATCGGGGCGGACCGATTTGTGCTGGTGCACATCGCCACCCCGCTGTCCGTCTGCGAGGCCCGCGACGTCAAGGGGCTCTATGCACGGGCGCGAGCGGGTCAGATCCGGCAATTTACGGGCATCGACGCGCCCTACGAGGAGCCGGTCCAGCCCGATCTGCGGCTTTCGCCCGAGGACGGTGACCCGGTGGCGCACGCGCAGCATATATGGGACATCCTGGCGGCGCGTCAGCTGCTATGACGATGACCGCGACGATGACCGCGACGATGACCGCGACGATCACCTGGCCCTGCGTGTACCCCGTGGCGAAGACGCTGGAGCGCGTATGACCGTGGCCATGGGGATCTCGCTGGTCGTGCTGATGCTCGTGATCGTCGGGCTGACGCTGACCGCGACGAGCCCCGACATGGTGCTGCTCGGAGGCTTGGTGGTGCTGGTGGTCACCGGCGCGGTGTCGCCGGCCGATGCCCTGGGCGGGTTTTCCAACGAAGGGCTGGCGACGATCGCTGCGTTGTTCGTGGTGGCCGAGGGCGTGCGACAGACGGGCGGGATCTCGTTCATCGGGCTGCGCGTGCTCGGGGCGCCCCGCACCCGGGCGCGGGCGCAGGTGCGGCTGATGGCCCCGGTGGCCGCGCTCAGCGCGTTCCTCAACAACACCCCGGTGGTGGCCATGATGATCCCGGTGGTCAACGACTGGGCCCGGCGTCGTAACCTGAGCTTGTCCCAGCTGCTGCTGCCGCTGAGCTATGCGTCGATCCTGGGGGGGTTGGTCACGCTGGTGGGCACCAGCACTACGCTGGTCGTCAATGGGCTCTTGCTGGCCACGCCGGGGCAGCGCGGGCTCTCGATGTTCGAGCTGGCGTGGGTGGGCGTGCCGGTGGCGGTGGTCGGGCTGGCCTATGTGCCGCTGGCGAGCCGCTGGTTGCTGCCGCGGCGGACCCCGGCGCGCGACCGGCTCGACGATCCGCGGGAGTACGTGGTGGAGATGTTGGTGGCGCGGGGTAGCCCCGTGGTCGGGCGTACGATCGAGGGGGCGGGGCTGCGTAGCCTGCCGGGGATGTACCTGATGAAGATCCAGCGCGGCGCCTACACGGTGGTCGCGGCCGAGCCCGCCACGCGGATCCAGGCCGGCGATCGCTTGACCTTCGTGGGCGTGGTCGAGTCGGTCGTGGATCTGCAGAAGATCCCGGGCCTTGTGCCGGCCACCGAGCAATTGCTGCGGCTTCGGGATCCGCGGTCGGAGCGGTGCCTCATCGAAGCGGTGGTGGGGAGCCACGGCCGGCTGGCGGGGGTGACGGTGCGCGAGTCGGCGTTTCGCACCCGCTATAGCGCGGTCATCATCGCGGTGGCCCGGGACGGCGCGCGGATCCACAAGAAGATCGGCGACATCCGGCTGCAGGCGGGCGACACCTTGCTGCTCGAGGGGCCGCCCGCGTTCGTGACCAGCGCCCGGGGCTCGCGCGACTTCTTGCTCGTCTCGCCGGTGGAGGACTCCACGCCGGTGGTCCACGAGCGGGCCTTTGTCGCGCGCGGCTTGCTGCTGCTGATGGTGGGCCTGGTGGCGGTCGAGGCCACCACGATGCTCGTGGCCGCGTCGCTGGCCGGCCTGGGCATGGTGATCACCGGCTGCTTGCGGCCGGCCCAGGCCAAGCGCGCGATCGACTGGGGGGTCTTGCTGGGGATCGGCGCGGGGCTGGGGATTGGCGCGGCGCTGGAGAGCAGCGGCGCCGCCGAGCTGCTCGCGACCCACCTGGTGGGCATGGTCGGCCAACACCCCGTGGGGGCCCTGGTGGCGATCTACGGGGTCACCACCGTGCTCGCCAACCTCGTGACCACCAAGGCGGCCGCGGTGCTGGTGTTCCCCGTGGCGCTGGCCACCGCCGCCGGGCTGGGGGTCGACTTCATGCCCTTTGCGATCACCCTGGTGGTGGCCGCCGCTGCCGCCTTTGCCACCCCCGTGGGCTATCAGACCAACCTGATGGTCTATGGGCCCGGAGGCTATCGCAGCATCGATTTCTTACGGCTGGGCGGCCCTTTGTCCGTGCTGGTCGGCATGGTCACCGTGGCCGTGGTGCCGACGATCTGGCCCTTTTGAGTCCCATCATGAAGACCCACAACCTCACCCACCTCCAGCAGCTCGAAGCCGAGAGCATCCACATCATCCGCGAAGTCGCCGCCGAGTTCGAACATCCGGTAATGCTCTACTCGGTGGGCAAGGACTCCGCGGTGATGCTGCACTTGGCGCTCAAGGCGTTTCATCCGGCCAAGCCGCCCTTTCCCCTGATGCACATCGACACCACCTGGAAGTTCCGGGAGATGATCGAGTTCCGCGACCGCTACGTGCGGGACGAGCTGGGGCTGGAGCTCATCGTCCACATCAACGAAGAGGGGGTGCGCCAGGGGATCGGCCCCTTCAGCCACGGCAGCCGCGTCCACACCGACGTGATGAAGACCCAGGCGCTGCGGCAGGCGCTCGACAAGCACCGCTTCGACGCCGCCTTTGGCGGGGCCCGCCGGGATGAGGAGAAATCCCGGGCCAAGGAGCGGGTGTTCTCGTTTCGCGACGAGCACCACCGCTGGGATCCCAAGAACCAGCGCCCCGAGCTGTGGAACCTCTACAACACCCGAGTCGACAAGGGGCAGAGCATCCGAGTGTTTCCGCTGTCCAACTGGACCGAGCTGGATGTGTGGCAGTACATCTACCTGCAGAAGATCCCGATCGTCCCGCTTTATCTGTCCGCCCCCCGCCCAGTGGTGGAGCGCGACGGGGTGCTCATTAAGGTCGACGACGAGCGGATCCCGCTGCGTGACGGCGAGGTCCCACAGACCAAGATGGTCCGCTTTCGCACGCTGGGTTGCTACCCGCTGACGGGGGCCGTCGAGTCCACCGCGACCACCCTGCCCGAGGTGATCCAGGAGATGCTGGTCACCCGGCAATCCGAGCGCCAGGGGCGGGTGATCGACTACGACCAGTCCGGCTCCATGGAACAAAAGAAGCGCGAGGGCTACTTCTAGCGCTTGTTCGCTCGCACCTCCACTCGGACTTCACCTCCTTTACCCTTTCATCAGCGTTTTCAGGCCTATGTCGCATCGATCGGATCTCGTCAAAGAGGACATCCACGCCTACCTCGACCGGCACGAGCGCAAGGAGCTCTTGCGCTTGCTCACCTGTGGCTCGGTCGACGACGGCAAGAGCACGCTCATCGGTCGCCTGCTCTACGACAGCAAGCTCATCTACGACGATCAGCTGGCCGCGATCCGGCGCGACTCGGCCACCGTGGGCAACGCCGACGGGGAGTTCGACCCCGCGCTGCTCACCGACGGGCTGCGAGCCGAGCGGGAGCAGGGGATCACCATCGACGTGGCCTACCGCTACTTCTCGACCGACAAGCGCAAGTTCATCATCGCGGACACGCCGGGGCACGAGCAGTACACCCGCAACATGGCCACCGGGGCCTCCAACTGCGATCTGGCCGTGATCCTGGTCGACGCTCGCAAGGGGGTGCTGCCCCAGACCAAGCGCCACAGCTTCATCGCGTCGCTGCTGGGCATCGACCACGTGGTGGTGGCGATCAACAAGATGGATCTGGTCGACTTCGACCAGGCCCGCTACGATCAGATCGTCGCCGACTACAAGGTGTTCGCCGCTCGGCTCGGGGTCCGCGATCTGCACTTCATCCCGCTGTCGGCCCTGCGGGGGGACAACGTGGTGTCGCTGTCGGAGTCGATGCCTTGGTACCGAGGGCTCACCCTCATGGGGCTGCTCGAGACGGTCTACGTGGCGGCCGATCGCAACTTGCAAGATCTGCGCTTTCCCGTGCAGTACGTGATCCGCCCCAGCCTCGACTTTCGAGGGTTCGCGGGCACGGTGGCCTCGGGGATCGTTCGCAAGGGGGACGAGGTGGTGGTGCTGCCCTCGCAAAAGCGTAGCCGGGTCGAGTCGATCGTGGTTCGCGAGGGACAGCTCGACGAGGCTTTCCCGCCGCAGGCGGTGACGTTGGTGCTCGAAGACGAGATCGACGTCAGCCGCGGCGATATGATCGTCCGGCCCGACGACGTCCCGCAGGTGTCCTCCGAGCTCGAGGCCACGGTGGTATGGATGGCCGAGGAGGCCATGGTGCCCGGCAAGGAGTACTTGCTCAAGGTCGGGAGCAAGGTCGTGGCCGGTCACGTGGCCGCGCTGCGGCACCGGATCGACATCGAGACCCTCGATCGGCAGGCCGCGCCTACGCTGAAGCTCAACGAGATCGGCCTGTGCCGCTTCGAGCTGAGCGCGCCGGTGATCTTCGACGCCTATGTGCGCAACCGAAGCACGGGGGCGTTCATCATCATCGATCGGATCACCAACGGCACCGTGGGGGCCGGCATGATCGATCGCAGCACCAACCAGGAGCAGACCGACCGCTGGGACGCCGCGCCGCGCTTCGATCTGGCCACGGCCGACAGCCGAGTGACCGCGCAAGAACGGAAGGCTCGCTTCGGCCAGGCGCCGGCCACCGTCCTGCTCACCGGGCTTTCCGGGTCGGGCAAGACCACGATCGCCCGGGGCGTGGAGCGCCGGCTGTTCGAGCGCGGGCAGACGGTGGTCGTGCTCGACGGCGCGGAGATGCGCCGCGGGATCAGCAAGGATCTGGGGTTTTCCGCGTACGAGCGCTCGGAGAACCTGCGGCGCAGCAGCGAGGTGGCCCGGCTGCTCAACGACAACGGGATCCTGTGCATCGGTGCCTTCGTCGCCCCGGTCGAAGCCACGCGGCGCAAGGCGGCGGCGCTCGTCGGTCCCGAGCGCATGCTGGTGGTGCACGTCAGCACCTCGATCGACGTGTGCCGCGAGCGGGATACCGAGGGCCTCTACCAGGCGGCCGACGAGGGCAAGGTCTTCAGCCTGCCGGGGGTGTCGTTCGAGTACGAGCCGCCGCCCGAGCCCGATCTTACGCTCGACGCAGGCACGCAATCGATCGAGCAGTGCGTCGACGCGGTCGTGCAGCTGCTCGAGCAGCGGGGGATCATCGGCGGCTAAGGGGGGCTCACGGCGGGGGCGGCTTGTCATCCCCGATGAGCGTGTCCTTGGGAGATGGCCGGAGCACCGTGGAGTGCATTTCGAGCCGCGGTCTCACTCGATGCGGGCGAGCGATACCTCGACTCTCTCCCCGTCTTCCTCGACCGGGATCGCGAGCTTGTAAAGACCTGCGGTGAGCTCGATGGTGTGGACGACACCCGCCTCGAATCGGATGCCGGGAGCCGTGAGCGAATGTTCGAGTTCGCTCATTGTATCGCCGTGCATCATCGATCCCACGGGCTCGTACCGAGGCTCGGTGAGGCAGCCGAGGAACTGCCCCCACGTATCGGTACCGCGAACCTCGAACGTGTAGCGACCGCCGGCAAGTTCCACGCTTCGAAGCAGGGTGCGCTTGCGCTCCGAGAAGCGGGTGACGTCCGAGCGCTCGCAGGTAACCTCGACCTCTTCCTCCCAATGCTCGGGGCCCGACGACATCAGTGGCGGGTAGTCGCACGGAGCCCAACTCGGGTACGCGTCTGGGGCTTGTGCCTCGTACGCAGCCGCGAGCGTTTCGAGCGACGCACCGAACGCCTCGTCGGTCGAAGTGCCCCGGAGCACGCGCTTGAGCGCCGTGATTCCGTGGTTTTCGATGAGCCAGCGGGTGAAATGCCCAGCCCCGAGGTACTCGACCTCGACCCCGTCACGGGCCATCGCGTTGGTCTCGATCGGCACCCAGCCGCGGCGAGTGGGCCGGTGGAGCCGGAGGGCTTCGGCGATGCCTTCGTCCCAGAATGGCCGGGAGTCGGCGAACCTATCCACCACGGCGTGAACGATCTCGTGATCGACGACCCACCACGCGGACACCACGATGTCACGCTCCGGGTTATAGCACCCGCTAATCGCCTCGTGCCCGCAAAACTCGGGTGCATCACCGTAGAGATAGATCTCGATCTTGTCGGAGGACTCAGCATCAAGCATCCCCTCCACGAACTCGATCTGCTTGTCGATCCACGGCAGGTCGTAGCCACACAGCGGGTCGCCAAAGTCCGTCCCGACTACCGCCTGCTCGGTCTCGTAGCGCAAGGGTGGCAGCGGCTCGGCGCAGGCACCGATGAACGTCAATGCGGCGGCAATGGCGACGCCACCGATACGGTCCAGACTCACGGCTTTTCACCTTTCGCCGTGCTGCCGCCCGCGCTCTCGTCCGCCTCGGGTGGCGACGTCGATGCCGTGCCGCCTTGGGCTCCATCGGGGTCACCTCCGCCCTGTCCGCCGGTCCCTGGCGTGTTCGAACACACCGCCAACAGCTTGGCGTTGCTGCCAGGTGGGCACAGACCCGATGCGGTTACATCGTCGATCGCACAAATCCGACTGCTGGACGTTGGGACGTCGCAGCCGTAGACGTTCTCCCCAGGAAGGCATTGAGATTCGCAGAACTCCTCGTCCGAAACGCCGCAACCTCCACATCCGCCACCTGATCCGCCACATCCATCGGAGACTGCGAGACCGATCAAGAAGCCGAAGCAGACGGCCAAGCGACTGGGTGACGAAATCGGTCGCTGGGGATTCATCCGAGGTAAACTACCACGCGCGTGCCAGACGGGCACGCACGTCGGGCCCCACGGCGTTAGCGGGGCCGGATCGGGTGAGCGCGGCTAGTACTCCGTGCCGGAAGTGCGTGCCGGGTTGGGTACGGAGCTGCGCCGCGAGGGCAAGGCGCGAGGAAGGCGCTTATCGGCATAAGTAACTGACGAGCAACGCAGCCATCGTGGTGTAGTGCCGTGCCCAACCCGGCACGCACTTCCGGCACGGAGTACTAGGCGGGCGACCCTGACGTGGCTTGCCGATTCCTCCGCCGGGTAGTCCGGCCCTCGACCGGGGCGGGCGCCCCTTTTGCATGGTGGTGGGGGTTGTGCGTTGCATGGTTCCGCCCTGGTCGGGCCGCGGAGGTACCCGCGCAGTTGGTCTCGGGCAAGGTCAGGATAGGGTTGGTGAGCGGCCCCGTGTAAGATGCCGATCGTTGTATGGCGAGTCTCGAGCCCTGGTGGTTTCTCCCGTCACCATTTTATATAGCCCATAGAGAGTTGTTTGAATCGGCTGTCAAATATACATCTTCCATTTGTTTCAATGCCAACAATCAAGAAGTCGAGGCATTCGACTAGCCGGGTGTTGACCACGCTCTGCTTCACAATCTCTAACGCAGTCCGGGCCTGCTGACGCGCAACGGTAGAACCTAACTTTCTTTGGACTTCGTAGTGGGTTAGTGCTGTCATCGCGTATGGCGCGTACTGGTCTCCGAGCATCTGCAATAGGCGATCGTAATACGCTTTCCCCCGAGGGGATACGCCGTTGCAGTAATTGACACCTCTGCCGATTCTGCACATGCATACCACTTTAGCTAATTTTTCGGCAAAGTTCGGCAGGATGTCTTTTTGATCCTGCACATATGAAGCGATCGAATAGGCAACAGGGGCTTCATGGTGGAAGTTGTCCCAACCATTGTGCTTTTCAAGTAGCTGATCGAGCAGAGTGTCCACTATCAATGCACGTTCGTTAGGTGATCGGAATGAATTTCCGCCTACGGCCTGGAAGAACTGTTCGCCGAGTTCATATTTGTCACGGTGCAGGTTGGTGTTATATCCTTCGAGGATAATGCCGAGCCTGAATTTCGGCTCATTCATGCAGTTGGCCCAGACGGCTGGCGCAATCTCCGAAATGTTCTTGCGGACCTGAGGATCAGTTTCAGCGGATACAAAGATCCCAAATGTGGCTCTCAGGATGCTGGCGACGTGATGAGTTGCGAGTTCGCCAATCTTGCCCTCAATCGTGCGTCTTGTTGGTTCGTCAAGCGGTGCTTTATGGTCCTTTAGGTTTTTGATGAAGGCTTGAACTTGGAGTGCTGCTTCTGTGGGTTTGTCGTTGAGAACATCCTGTACACACGTTTGCAGCCAGCTAAGTAGTTCAAATGCATTGATCGTGTAGTTCGTCGGATGAGAGATTCCGACATCATTCCTCATCTCAAGAATGTGCTTGAGCTTCTTATATGTCGTATTTGCGATTAGCTCCAATTTGCGACATGTATCAAGGAGCACTGCGTCCTTCAATGAGACAAGGTCATCGTCTGTCTTGTAGAATTCTCGGGCTTTTCCACCGGCCGCGGAGTCGAAGAAGATATCGATGCCATACGTAATGGCCTTCTTTCTAAGATCCAGCACTACCTCATTCCATATGGCATTTAGGGAATAGTCGAAGAGACCGATTCCGGCCCCAACAACGAACTTGGAAAGGTAGCGAGCATCGCGTTTTACATCGTCCGGCAAGGAATTGATGTAGTTCGGAAGGTTTTGGCCAATGATAGATCGCTCCTTTTGGTCAGCAATGATGTTATCGGATGGCAAGCCGAACTGCTGAAGAAAATCGACTATTCTTTGTGCCTGTGGGTCAACCAGGTCGGTTGGCGAGCGCTTCACTATGTCTGTCATCGGTAGATCCTGATTGACTTGTTCCCGATAACGGATACCATTCTTGATGCAAGTTTCGCAAGCGTGGCTGCCGGACGGCTTGCCGTCCCGTGCGGTAGCGAGCCGTCCCGCTTCCGCTCCCGGCCGCTCGATTGCCGTGTCCGTGACTGTAACCGGGCGTGGGTTGATCCCGCTCCAAGCGATAAAATGGTATAGAACGCGCAGGATCGAGGCGAGTTTTGTACACTTGAAACGAGAAATGAGAAGTTGGGGTCTGTGACACCGTTCGAGCCCGATCGAAGTAGTGCTGACGCGACGTCCAAGGCCGAACGCGGGGTCTTACGGGCGAACGCGACGCTTGAGGGCGGACGCGGGGTCCTACGGCCGGACGCGGGGTCCTACGGCCGGACGCGGGGGGGCACGGCGGTCCCTTGGGGCTACCGATCCTCGTTCCTCCATCGCCCGTGGACCGAGGCCAGCCAGGTCTCGAACCCGCCCATGGTCGACTCCCACGCCGCGAGCTGTTGGTACTCCTCGAGCCGCCTCTTGAGCCGCTGCCGGGCTCGGGAGATCCGCGAGTTGCACTGGGCCAGCCCCAGCTCCAGGCTCTCGGCGATCTCGTGCTGGGTCCGCTCGTCGCCGTAGACCCAGGCCAGCAGCAGCTGATCGCCCAGCGACAGGCTGCGCAGGGCCTTGACCATCAGCTTGATCTCCTCGCGAGAGGCCATCACCGACTCGACCCCGTGGCCGCCCGCCTGGAGCTCGGAGGCGGTGTCGTCGGAAAGCCGTCGCCGCCGGTACGAGAGCACCTTGAGCATCACCACCCGTCGCAGGTACCCCTTGACGTTCTTCTCGATCTCGTCGCGCTTGTGCAGCAGGGTCTCGAAGGCGAGCTGGGAGACCTCCTGGGCCCCATCGGTGTCCCCCCCGAGGAGCTTGTGCGCGAGCTTGTAGGCAAAGGGGTAGTGGCGCTGGATGAGCTCGTTGCCCGCCTCGCGGTCGCCCTCACGCCACTCCAGCAGTAGCTCCAGGTCGTCGTGGTCGTCGTACGTGGACATTATCGCACCCACACCCGATAGTGCCCGACCGGCGGCTCCGCCGGCAGGTCACGGGATTGGCCGCGGGATTGGCCGCGGGCAAAGGCCTCCGCGAGCGACCACGTCCGGGGGTGGGTGGCGTCCGGCTCGCCCGGCTCCCGTTGCTCTTGCCGCTCTTGCAGCTCGGTATAGATCGCCTGCACCACGCGGCGTGCTTCGGTGTCCGCGGTGATCGTCGAGGTCGCCAGCACCTCTTGGGCCCCCGCCACCAAGAAGGCCACCGCCAGGCTCATCCCGGTCGCGGAAGCATCGAGCGCCCCGGTGCGGCACCCGGAGAGGATCACCCGGGGCGGGATCCGACCCGACTGCACCAGGATGTCGGGCGCGGACAGGCGAGTGCCGTCGGCCAGCTGCAGGCTCGCGGGCCAGCTGGGGGTCCCGCCGGGATAGGGGGGCCACCACCGGGGGTCGAGCCGGTCGTCGTGTCGCGCGTGCCCGGCGTAGTGCAGCAGCGTAGCCCCGGCCATGGACTGCACCACTGGGTGAGGCCGCGCCTCGCGACGGGCGATCGAGTGCACGACCCAGCCCAGCGCCTCGAGCTGCGCGGCCGCGCTGCGGATCTCCTGGTCCGCCTCGGGCAGCGAGCCGGTGGGATCGGCCACCAGCACGGCCCGCGGAGGAGCATCGACCGGCCGGTCCGGCGGGGGGTCGACCACGTCGATCCCATAGACCACCGGCATCTGGGCGATGAGGGGCTGGCCCTCCCAGGGCAGCTGGTCCACGTCGATCCTCCGGGCCTGGCCCGTCGCGTGCACCCGGAGCCGCCCTGCTCGGTGCAGGTGCTCGGCCACTGGCCGTAGCAAGAGCTCGCTGAGGCGAGCGTGCGCGCGGGCCAGATCGAGCTCGCGCAGCTCGAGGGCCTTGACCGTGGTCTCGTGACGGTCGTGGGCAAACAGCAGCCAGCCCTCGCCGTGGACGAACAGCCCCAGCAGCAGCTCGCCGGGCCCGGGCTGGTAGAGGGTCTCGCAGGCGGGTCGCCCCACCTGGTGTCCGATCGCGTCGAGTAGCTCGTCGGCTTCGCGGACCAGCGCCTGCTGCTGCTCGGCCAGCCGGGCGCGCAGGGTCGCCAGCTCCGAGGTGGGCAGGTCGTGCTGCATGCGGAGCAGCTCGTCGTAGTGGGCTTGGTCCCGGACGAGGGCTCGACCCTGACGCTCGAGGAGCGCGCGCTGCTTGGCCGGCAAGGAGGGCGAGAGGGTCGCCGACTGGATCCGTCGCGCCTCGGCCTGTCGGGCCACGCATAGGGCATCGTCGAGCCGACCCTGCGCCCGCAGGGCGTCGACCAGTCGCTCGCTGCTCTCGCGGTGCAGGATCCCGACCGCGCTGCGCCCCACCCCGAGCCCGGCCAGTCGGGCCATCGTGTCCAGGTGCTCCTCGGCCTCGCGGTAGGCCTCGATCGCCGCCTCGGGCTCACCGGTGGCGTCCAGCCACTGGCCGTGGCGAACCGCGAGGCGCCACCGGGCCTCGAGGGTCTGGTCGTCCTTGACCGCGGTGCGCAGTTGTTCGAGCACGGGCTCGATGCTCGCAAGCCCTCGATTCCGGCCTCGGGCCAGCCGGGCGGAGAGCTCCACGTCGAGGGCTCGCACGCGCTCATCGGGCGTCAGCGGCGAGTCGTGCACCTGGCCCAGCAGATCCAGAGCCTCCCCCGGTCGTCCTCGTCGCAGGGCCACGGTCGCCAGGCTCAGCCGGGTGCCGCCCGTGCGATCGGTCGAGGGGCAGTGACCGTCGGGCTCGAACAGGGCCAGCGCCTCGCGGAGCATGGGCTCGGGATCGTGATTGGACGACCCCTGCTGCTGAAGCAGCAGGTGAACCCACGCCGCGGTGCGGAGCGTGGACGCCAGATCGCACGCGGTCCCGTGCTCGCGGGTCAGCTCCAGGCCGCGCTGGGACCACCGTAGGGCCGCATCGACATAACCCTGCTCGGCGAGCAGCTCCGCATACATCGGCAGCGCGACGGCTCCTATCTGGGGCTCGCCCACCCGCGTGGCGTGGAGGCTCACCGCGCGCAGATCGGTCAGCGCGTCGTCGGTCTGGCCGCGGCGCCACTGCACCAGGCCCCGAGCGTAGGCGAGCACCGCGAGCAGGTGAGGGGCAGGCTGGGCTAGGGGCTCGATGCGGTCGAGGAGCTCGACCGCGTCTTCGAATCGGTGCTCGCGCGAGAGCATGTGGGCCACCGCGGTATGCAGGCCGATCCGCTGCTCCAGCCAGCCCTGTTGCGCCAGGCCCTGATCGATCTCATGTAACTGCTGCTCCCAGTGTTCTGGCAGCCCCGTGCTCGAGAGCCGCTCGATGAAGGGGCCCACCGCGTCCAGCGAGTCCGTGGGCTCGGGCTTTGCCGTGGCGTGGGATTCCGAGCGCAGCGCGAGTGTCCACGACTCGTCCGGTCGTTGGTTTGTGGAGGCGGACACGACCTCGAGCTCGCTCGCATCATCGGTCAGCCGGAGCCCCCATCCCTCGCTGTGGCCGTCGACGGGCTCGAGGGAGCGGGCAGCGAGCCGGCGACCGTCGGCGACGATCGCCGGCGGCTGGGTCAGGTGGGGTCGCAGCCACAGGCGAAACTCTCGCTGAGGATCGAAGGTGCACCGGATCGATCTGGGGGCCGCGGTGTCGGTGCGGATCGAGGTGCAGGGCCCGAAGTCGACGACCAGCGGGCCGCTCGGCGTGGGGGCGGGGGACATGGACGAGGGCGGCGGCGCGTCGAGTTCGGGCGCGGAGCGATCCGTCGACTTGGCACACTGGGCGCTCGGGAGCAGAGCGAGCGCGAGGGCCAGCCGCGAGACCGACTGGCGACGTGGGGGCGGCGACGTCATGGGCTCATTCCCTTCGCGGCGCGTCGACGCCGACCAGCTCGATCGTCTGCCGGACCACCGCGACCGAGGGATCCGGTGGCGGCGCCCCTGGTGCGAAGCGCTCGGGTTGCTCGGGGATCTGTCCGGGCCGGCCGATCACGAACACCAGCTGCCACGTGCCGGGGGTCAGCCCGGCCGCTCCAAGGGTCTGCGACAAGTGCACGGTTCCCATCCGGGTGGCCAGGCGACGCCGGGGTCCGACCCGGACGCTTCGACCTTGCTCGTCGTACGCGAGCATCACGACCTCGAGCTGTGGGTCGTGGAGTGCGACCTTGGGGCGCAGGGTGAAGTCCACCTGCTGGTCGAGTCGGTAGGTGGGTGAGTCGGTGGGTGAGTCAGCGGGAGTCGGGCCCGGTGTTGGCCCACGGTCTGCCTCACTGCGTGTGGCCTCCCAGCCGGCCGATAGCTCCACGCGGTACTCCACCCCGAGCGGAGCGTAGGGAGCGGGATCGTCCGGGCGCAGGGCGAGCACGAGCAGGAACGCCGCCGCCATGGCCAGACTCCCCGTGACCCACCACCAGGGGCGCCGGGACGGAGCGACGCTGTCGAGGGCGCGTTGCCGGATCCGACGCTCTTGCTCCGGGGAAGGCGGGGCGAACAGCGCTTGGGAGCGCTCGATCAGCGCGGGCTCCTCGATGTCGGCCAGCTGTTGGCCGGCCTGCTCGGCGGAGATCGAGCCTCGCGAGACGTCGAACCAAAGCTCGGGGGTCGAGCGGAGGGCCTCGTGCGAAGCGAGCAGAGGAACAATGGGATCGAGCGGGGCCATCACGGAAGACCTTGCTGGGGAGCGGGTTGGCGAGCGGGCTGGGGAGCGGGTTGGGGAGCGGGCTCTGGTTCCGCTCCATCCGCGCTCGTTGGCATCGGAGCGAGCCTCGGCGGCGAGGGACGGTAGAGCACGGGGGCGAGCGCCAGCAGGCTCGCCACCATCAGCTGGACCACTGCATCGTCGGCAGGTCGTTCCGCGTCGTCGGCCCCGAGCAGCTCACGCGCGATCGCGTCGAGCTTGGACCGCAGCCGGTGCTTTTGTTGGTAGACGGTCTTGACCTTCTTTTGCATTCGCTGTGCCGCCTGCTCGGAGCTGAGCCCCTCGACGTAGGTGGCGACGAACAGCGTCCAGTCGCTCGGCCCGAGGCGCGCCTTGGCCCGCTGGGCGAGCCGCTCGAGCAAGTCACGGTTGAGCAGCAACCGCTCGCTTCGATCGTCGGCGGGCTCGGAGCTGGGTGGCGCCGCCAGCTCGGGTCGTCGCAGCTGGGCGACGATCAGCGTCCACGCGATCTGGGCCGCCTGCATGCGGATGAAGTACCCGAGCTCGCCGCGCTTTGGATCGTAGTAGCGCAGGCGCTTGAGGTCGTTGCGGCACAGCTCCAGCCATACCTCGCTGACCAAGTCTTCCATCGAGACCGCGAGCTTGGGGACTCGACGCGCTCGCGCGGCTACGGCCGCCCACACGACGGGCCCGTACCAGCGGATCAGCGCGTCGAGATCCCGGCGGCTGCCGTGCAGGGCTCGCTCGATCTTCTGGGGGGGTAACTCCTTCCATGGATTGCGCGCGCGGCTCATGGGATCCCTTGCATCGCGTCGTTCGGGGCGACAGGGCAAGGGTAGGACGCCAGGCGGGGGCCGGGTGGGGCGCGAGCGCGCCAAGAGTTTTTTTTTTCGACGAGCCGAGAGCACCCCCCCGTCTCGCGGCACCTAGGAGTGCGCCCCTCGAAAACCACCGCCCGCTCGACGCCCTGCGGCGGCGAGCCTGCCCCCCGGACGAGTACGGCCCGTGGGGTCGGAGGTGCTCCGCCCTGTCGGCGGACACCCTGGCGGGGATTACCGGCGCATCCGGGTCGCCGAGGATCTCGCGCACTGGCTCTCCGGATCCCCCCACCCTGCGCGAAGCGAGAGGCAATCATCATGACGTTCCATTCTTCGTGGCATCGATTCGTCGGTCGGCTCACCATCGCTGGGCTCTTGGTCGGTCTGGGCGCGACGCCCGTAGGCGCCGCCGCTAGCCAGACCACCGCCGAGCTCGAGGACGTGCCCACCCGGTTGGTCGTGCCCTCCGATCCGGTCGCGTACCCCGATCCGGTCTGCCTGGGGTGCAAGATCGCCACCAAGCGCCCGGCCGCCGGTAGCGGCAGCGACGACACCACCGCGGTGCTCACGGTGACGTACGAGGACCAGGCCATCCCCACCTTCGTGGGAGACATCGTGCTCACCGTCTTGTTGGCCGACCTCGACGAGGTGCGGGAGGTGCCGATCGACGACGTGCTGCTCACCGACGGCCAGACCGCCCAGTTCGTGGTGACGGCCGATCTCGACTGGACCTGGGCCGACGTCGAGTGGGTGCTCGTCGAAATGGACGAGATCGGCAGCCTGTAGACCCAAGAAGCCATCACGGTGCGTCGACTCCCGCTCGGTCCGCGGATCGAGCGGGAGTCGCGCTTTGGGGGCATCGCCGTGCGGCTGTCCATCAACGGCATCCAGGCAGGTATAGGGATCGTCTACGGGGGTTCTCTACACGCTCACCGACGATTCGAAAGAACACAGCATTGGAAATGCAGAATTGCGCCATGTACGCAATTGCCGGGCTCCTTTTATAGGCCGCGGTGCCAGAGCAAAAAGATCTGCCGTGGTGTCGAGACTTCCGCAGACACCACCCTATAGCCGGGCATGAAGACAAGCGCACCGATCCCCGCGTCGGATCTGCACGGCGACGCCGGGCGGCCTCGAACGACGCGTATGGGCACGCCCTGGCCCCTCGGCTTGCTGAGCCGAGCACTTGGCTCGTCACCCCGCTGGTGGGGGGCTGCGGTGGCCGTGGGGCTCGGGCTGGGTCTGTCTTGCGCCGACGAAGACGAAGGAGGGTGCGTGCCAGGCTACGAGGGCTGCGCGTGCTCGGAGAGTGTCTGCCTCGAAGGGCTGCGCTGTCTGTCCGGGCGCTGCGTGGATCCGATGTGGATGCCGACGGACGACGATGCGGGCGGCGACGGGGCAGGCGACGGGGCAGGCGACGGGGCAGGTGAAGGGGCTGGGCATGGGGCCGACAGTGGTGAGTCACCCGACAACGTCGCCGCATGCAATGCTCTGGCCGCGGAGCTCGAGTGTGGGAGCTTCGATCTCTCTAGCACGCTGCAGTGCAGCCTCTATGCGGACTATCCCTGCGACATCAGTGACTACTTCGATTGCATTCGCGACACCTTCACCTGCGCCGGCGGGGTGCCCGATAGTCGCGGACTCATCGAGTGCGCGGAGCTGGCCACCTGCGCCTGAGGAGCACGAGCATGTCCATGAGTGTGATCCAGCGATCTCTTGTCGCTCTTGGTAGCTTCGTCGCCGCGGTCGGCTGCGGAGCGTCGGATCCCTCCGGTGTGGAGCCGGGGCGCGAGACCGGGGCCTGCGTCGACGACGAGTGCCTCGGCGATTTGATGTGCCTCTCCGATCTCTGCGTCGATCCCGAGGCGACCCCGGGTAGCGGTGGGCCCGACCAGGACGACGGCCCGGGAGACGAGGGCGTGGTCCCCCTGACCTCGGTCAGCGTGCTGGTGGTGCTCGACAATTCGGGAACGATGGGCGAAGAGCAGGCGTTGCTGGCGCGGGCCCTCGGGGGGGTTGCCGAAGCGCTCACTAAGGCGAAGCTCGACTGGCGGATCGGGATCACCACCACCGACGTCGGCAACCCCTGGTGCAACAACACCACGCCGGAGGCGGGGAACCTCGTGCTGACGTCCTGTCGCTCCCGGCCCGACGCGTTCTACTTTACGGGGGCAACGACGATCGACGTCTACAACGAGACATGCGCCAGCGCTTGTCCTGCGCAGTGGTCTGACTTCACCACCATCCCCACCTCGATCGACGGCGTGGTTGGTCGAGCCTCGCGGTCTTGGGTCCAGAGCATCGACGGCGCATCCAACCTCCCCGCGGGCCTGTCCGTGGGCGATGCCTTCGCATGCCTGGCGCCGCAGGGGATCGACGGCTGCGGGTTCGAGAGTCCGCTCGAGGCGATGCACCGCGCGATCGCCCATACCGAGCTGCCCGGCGGGGACAACGAGGGGTTCTTGCCCCAGGGCGCGCTGCTGGCCGTGATCCTCGTGACCGATGAGGCCGACTGCTCGGTCAACATGGAGTACGACACGATCTTCATGCCCGACGGTGGGCGCGTGTTTTGGTCCGATCTCGACCTACCGGCGCCCACCTCGGCCGTGTGCTGGAATGCCGGCGTGCAGTGCTTCGGGGCCGAGTGCGCCAGCGCTGATTACGACGTCATGGGCAATCCCGTAGCACCGGTGGACGCTGCCGATCGCGCGGTGCTCCACCCGGTAGCCCGTTATGCCGAGCAGCTCGACGGGCTCGACGGGGCACTGGTGACCGTCATCGCCGGCGCGCAGGCTGACGGCAGCGTCGTCTACGAGCTCGACCCGGCCGACGATCTGTTCGTGCGTGACTTCGGGGTGAGCCCCGGCTGTCGCTCGGTTGGAGGCCCGGCGGTACCGCCGGTGCGCATGCGCGAGCTGGCCGAACAGTTCGCGCTTGATGGGGAGCAGAACCTCGCGTCGATCTGCGATCCGAGCTACGAGCCCGCGTTCACGCCGCTGTTCAATGCAATTGTGCGGCGCTTGAGGTAGGGCGTCGTCCGTGTAGTGCAATGTTACGTCGTGCGTAAAAGGAGTCTTGTGATGTCCAAGTCAAGCAAGAATTGTGGTGTGTTGGTTGTTGCTGTCCTCGGGCTCGCGTCGTGCGGGAAGGGAGGGGGCTCTCGGGCTCCGAGTGCGCCGATCCCTGAGACGGCCGTCGCCTCGGTGACCTTCGCCGAGGACTCGGGGTCGACGAAGGACGTGCGCCAAGAGTGTGGCCTTCAGTCGAAGATCCCCGAGTGGATCGCCGACAACATCGAGGGGGTGCGACCCAACGCGACCGCCGAGGGAGGGCGTATGTTGACGCTGGAGATCACGCACATCGACGGCGCCGGGGGAGGGGCGTGGACCGGGCCCAAGCGGATCGCAATGACGGGTATGCTCACCGAGAACGGCGAGATCATCGGGTCCTTCCGCGCGCAGAGGACCTCGGGCGGGGGCATGTGGGGAGGTTACAAGGGCACGTGTTCGATCCTGGAGACCTGTGGAGAAGAGCTCGGGGAGGACGTGGCCGACTGGCTGCGCGCTCCGAGCGAGGGCGCCGAGCTCGGTGAGCTGGGTGACGACTGACTCGGGCCGGGGCTAAAGGCCCGTCGCCCGTATGCGGGGCGGACCGGGCCATCGGGGAATCACTGGTGCCGAGAAATCTCGATGGTCGTGATCCGCGTGCTCGGCCGCGGGAACGTAGGGGGCATGATGCGTCCCTCATGTTCCCTCGTCCGCCCGGCTTTTGCGATGCTCGCGGTCACGGCGTGTGATCCCTCGTCGGCGGAGCCGCAGGCCTTCGAGTCGGTCGCGATCGAGCTCGATCATCGAGACGAGCTCGAGCTCGACCAGATCGACGAGTCGCTGACCGTCGCGCACGATGCCTCGATGGAGCTCCTACCGTTCGCCGAGCTCGAGATCGTCCCCGGGCATCGCCTGCGCTTCTTCGAGCTCGAAGGCGACAGCGTAGTCGTCGAGGAGAGCATGGATGAGCTGCCGGACGAGCCAACGGACGCTCCGGTGTTGTGGGGCAACGAGCTCAGCCCGCTGGAGCTCTACTGGCGGTGGACGGCCGAGGAGTCGGAGGTCCCTACGGCCTTGTTGGCGAACTATGCCGCCTACGTCGGTGATCTCGACGAGTTCTACGCTCGGGCGATCCCCCGGGGGGCGGCGGGAGGAGCTGCCACAGGAGCTGCCACAGGAGCTGCCACAGGAGCTGCCACAGGAGCTGCCGGAGTTGACGACTTGGCGGCTCCGCTCGATCCGCAAGGGGCCAAGTGGTGGCCGGGAGGTGCGTGTGTTCCGACCGCCAGCTACGACTTCGCGCACTGCTACGACGGCATCTCCGCCAACGGCTATGCCAATCACTACCGTCAGATCGACGGTCGCATGCAGTACAGTATCTTGCGCGACACGGCCGACACTACCCGAGAGGTACGGCTCTACTACAGGAGCACGATCGGAGGGTTCTGCGCGTGGTCACCATACATCACGATCGCCGACGGAGCCTTCGCCAGCTATCAGTATGCGGGAACGGGCGACTATACCTGGCGAGCGCGGATCCTCAACACCTGCCCCGGGGGCACGTGCTACGAGTATCGATCGGTCTACATGTACGATGATACGCAAACGAGCACCTGCTTTCCGCCCGTCGAGTAGCGAGGCCTTGACCACGGGGCGGCTAGGATTCCGGCGGTGCCGGCGGATCGTCGAACGCCCGGGTGCTCGCGCGGACCTCGGCGCGTAGCGACTCACTGTGACCTCCGGTCCCTTCGAGGGCACGGGCCAGCGCCTGCAGCAGGACGATCTTGGGCGTGCCCGTCTCCTTGCTGGCCAGGGTCCGCCCGTTGACGTGGATCTTGCGCTCGACCTTCTGTCCGGTGATAGCCTGGGCGATCCCGGCGTACGTGCGCAGCTTGTCCTTGACCAGCTTCATCATCAGTCCGCCCTCGGCGTCCATGCGGGCGGAGAGCTCGGTCAGGGCTTGGGCGTGGGGGGCCGGGTCGTCGCTGCGGATCGCCAGGCCCAGCAGGGCGAGGCCATTGACCTGAGCTATCGCGGTGAGCTTGCCTTCGTGCCGGTCGATCTCCGCCCGAAGCGCCTCGGTGTCGCCGATGATCGCCAGTGA
This sequence comes from Myxococcota bacterium, assembly GCA_039194325.1. Taxonomy (GTDB): domain Bacteria; phylum Myxococcota_A; class Polyangia; order Nannocystales; family Nannocystaceae; genus Paraliomyxa. The sequence continues at coordinate 12,363 of JBCCWC010000129.1, read as the reverse complement.
CGCCATGCGCTCGCACTGGTCAACGATCTTGCCCAGCGGGATCGTACCCATGGCGGGGAGCGTACGATCGAGCAGGGCTCGGGCCGGGCCTGGGCCCTGCTGCTCGAGCGTCGACAGCAGCGCGTCCTTGCGCTTGCGTCTCTTGGCCATGAGGATCAGCATCATGACGACGCCGACGAGCATCCCGATGATCGCGCCCTGAGACATGGCGGGAGTATACCGTCGGTGCTCAGTCGACCTTCAGCACCAGCTTGCCGAGCTTCTCGCCCGAGAACAGCCGACCCAGCGCCCCGGCGAAATCCTCGAGCCCCTCGACCACCGTCTCTCGATACTTCAGCGCGCCCGAGGCCACCCATGGGCCCATCTGCGCCAGGGCTTCACCGAAGCGCTCGCGGTAGTCGAAGATCACAAAGCCCTCCATCTTGGCCCGGGAGACCAGCAGCGCCAGGTAGTTGGCGGGCCCTTTGGGCTTGTCGAGGTTGTTGTACTGCGAGATCGCCCCGCAGATGATGATCCGGGCGCGCAGGGCCAGGCGGCCGAGCGCCAGATCGAGGATCTCGCCGCCCACGTTGTCGAAGTAGACGTTGATGCGATCGGGGCAGGTCTGCTTGAGCCGTGCGCGTACGTCCTCGTTCTTGTAGTCGATCGCCGCGTCGAAGCCCAGATCGTCGACCAGGTGCGCGCACTTGTCCGGCCCGCCGGCGATGCCCACCACGCGGGCCCCCTTGAGCTTGGCGATCTGTCCGGCGATCGATCCCACCGCCCCGGCGGCGCCGGAGATCACCACCGTGTCGCCCTCGGCCAGCGCGCCCACGTCGAGCAGGCCGAAGTAGGCGGTGAGCCCGGGCATGCCCAGGACCCCGAGGTACGCCGACAAGGGGGCGAGGCTCGGGTCGACCTTGTGAAGCTCCTTGCCCGGCACGCGGGCCAGCGATTGCACCCCCAAAAGGCCGTTGACGTGGTCGCCTTCGGCGAAGCCTGGGTGGCGCGAGGCGATCACCTGGCCGACGGCGCCCGCTCGCATCACCTCGCCCAGGCCCACCGGCGGCACGTAGGAGGGTGCGTCGCGCATCCACCCCCGCATCGCGGGATCGAGGGAGATGTACTTCGCCTTGACCAACAGCTCGCCGTCTTCGGGGTCGGGCACGTCGGTGGTACGCAGCTCGAAGTCTTCGGCGGTGGGCACGCCTTGAGGGCGACGGATCAGGACGACTTGGGTGCTCGTTTGCGTCATAGTTGTCTCACGGAGGCGGGTGGTCGAACGGGAGTCCCTTGGGTTGCTTCCATCATACCTGTAGGCCCACCAGCGCGGAAACCAGAGCGCGGAAACCAGAGCGCGGAAACCAGAGCGCGGAAACCAGAGCGCGTAGATCCTCGCGTCCCTCGACGATCTGCGCTACGGCCAGGCCAAGCGCCGAGGATCGGCCCCGAGCATGGCCAGAGGCTCAGCGCCCTACGTCGGCGCGTGGGGCCTTGACCCCGTAGCGCTCGTCGACGGTGGCGATCCGGACGTCCCACCACCCGAACTCGTCGACGACGGCGCTCTTCTTGACGCGAATGTGCTCGGGGTGATCGCGGAAGCGATCGAGCGCCGCCTTGTCCTCGAACTCGAGGTACTGGAGCAGCTCACCGTCCTCGGAGGTGAACTCCTTGTGCTCACGGATGCCATCGAGCGCGAGGAGCGTCTCGAGCATGTGCGCATATTCTTTGTTCATCCGATCGCTCGGAGTGCCTTTGGTTTTAACGCGAAAGATTGCGAGGATCATGAGTGCAGCGATGCTCCCGCGCGCATCATATAGCCAGCGCGGCTCAGCCTCGCCGCAGTACCCTCACGGCCTCCGTGCCCCGTCCAACAGCGGTCGGGCGAGCAACTCCAGGTACTGCGCGGCGGCTCGGGACGAGCGGACGTGGACCCGGCGCCGGAGCACCATCGAGGTGTAGCCGTGCATCATGCTCCACACGGCCATGCCATAGTCGCGGGTTTGGGTTCGATCGTCGGTGCCCAGGAACTCGGCGACCACGCCCTGTAGCAGCCGGATCGCTCCTTGTACGGCCGCTTCCAGCGCGGGGAAGCGATCGCTGTGATCGAGTCGTGGTCCGAACATCACGTCGTACTGCGCGGGGTGCCTCCACCCGAAGCGGATGTAGCCCGTCATGAGCGCTTCGAGCCGAGCACGGGGCTCGCTGGCCCGAGCGATCTGGCGAGAGATCTGCTGCTGCAGCTGCACGAAGCCCCGGCGAGCCACCTCGGCCACGAGCGCGTCGCGGTCCGCGAAGTGCCGGTAGGCCGCGGTGTGGGTCACGCCCACGCGCTGGGCGGCCTGACGCAGGGTGAATCCCGGGCCGACCTCGGCGAGCAGCTCGACCGCCGCGTCTGCGAGCGCCCGCTTGAGGTCACCGTGGTGATACGCCGAGCGTTTGTTCGGGGGCGTCACCTACGGTATGCCTATCGGTTCTTCGCCGGGGCCGCCAGGCCCAGGTCAGGCGCGCGGCCAGCGGACGCTCACCCGCCTCGTCGACGACCTCGGCCACGAAGGTCGCGTCGCCCCGTGGCTGTTGGACAAGTCGCGCTCGGGTGGCCTCGTCCACCCGGACGGTCGCGACCAGGCCCCCTTGCATTCGACGCTCGTAGTCGATCTCCATCCGCGTCAGCAGGGCGAGGTGACCGTCGGGCAGGTGGAGCATCACTGCGAGCCCCGAGGTCGCCTCGGCGAGCAGGGCGGCGGCGGCGGCATGGATCCCGCGAATGTGGTTGTAGACCCGGCGACGGTCGTCGAGGGCGAGCCGAGCCACGCCCGGTGCGGCCTCGACGAAGCGGACGCCGGCCGTGCCCAAAAAGGGCACTGTGCGCCGCAGCGCCAGGGTGGTGAGCCACGGGGAGGCGGGGAGTCGCCCGAGGCGAGCGAGGCGACGGCCAAGGGTGTTGACGGGGGGGTTCATAGCGCTTGCTCCACGAAGGCTCCTCAGGAGTAACCGGTGGTGACATTGTGACCGATGGTGACATCGGGCGCCACCTGGATCCCCGGAACGTGGTGACTCGGGCCGTCAGGGCCTGTTCGAGACGCCGACGGGCTCCAGCGGACCTTTTGATACCGGCTAGGCGTGAGGGTGGAATGAAGGCGCCACGAACGTCCTTCTACGCCCGTGATTGGTGACCTTCGTGCGTCCGTCGTCGTTGATCTTCGGGATCGTGTTCCCTATGCTCGCCGCTCGCAGCATACGGACGGCAAGTGTCGTGCTGCCACGCGGCACGAACTTCCGGCACGGGGCACTAAGTTCGATCAAGCCTCGTCGGTGCATGGTGCGATGCCGCGTTTCGATCCGATCATGATGGTGGACGACTGGAACCTCGATCCCGACTGTACTCGGCTGATGGACCTTCGTGGTGGCAATCCCCTCGAGGAGCTCGATCTGCGGACCGTGCAGCCCTTGCACCGTGCGCTACTGGCCATCGACGGCACGGTCACCCGATTTCTCGAGGCGTATGCCCTCGAGCCGGTCGAGGTGATAAGGCTCAGCCATGGTCACCGACGCTTGCCCCGAGATCAGGGGTGGCTCCGTGCGCCGGCCGGGACGGACGTCATCGCCCGGCAGATCGTGCTGCGTGGCCGGGACAGCACGGTCCTCTATGCGTACGCGCAATCCTTGCTGATCTCTTCGCGGGTGCCCGAGCCCGTGCAGCAGGAGCTGATGCGCGGGGACAAGGGCCTGGGCCGGATCATGGACGGGCACCGGATGGAGACCTACTGCGAGATCTTGTGGTCCGGGCGGGACCGGCAGTACGAGCGTCCCGGCGCCGTGGGTCCGCTCGTGGGTCAGAAGGTCGTCAGCCGCACCTACCGGGTCTTCACCGGCGAGCAGCCGATCATGCTGATCCACGAGAAGTTTCCGACCGCCCGCGCTCGATATTGAACCCGGGCTGGGTCTCGGCGTTGGGTCGCGTCGGTCCCTTGGGTTGCCGCGTTGTTCGTTGCGATCCGTTCGCAACGCCCACGGTCCGCCGAGAGGTCGAACTCCGGGAGAGAACCGGCAATTCGCGAGGGACGCTCGGCCTCCCGGCGTCGTGGCATCGTAGGCTAGCAGATCCCACCCGGCGCGGCGCGGGGCGGGCCACGGGGGCGGCAAACATTGGTGGGCGGCTCCTGGCCGCGTTTGAGCACCTCCGTCCCGACGCCTGAGGAGGGGCGGGGCTGCATGGGGTCGTGGACCTTGACTAGCCGTCGCCGATCTCGACGACGATCTTGCCCAGCGGCCGTCCGGACTCGGCCTTGCGGTGGGCATCGGCGATCCGATCGAGCGTAAACCGTTCGGGATCGATGAGCGGCTCGAGCTTGCCCGCCTCGACCAGGGCCGATGCCTCGCGCAAGATCCGGCCGTGCACCTCCCGCCCCGTGTCGTGCAGCATCGGGATCAGCATGAAGACCACGTGGAGCGACAGCCCCTTGGCGTGCATCGGCGCGAGATCGGCTTGGTAGCCCGCCACGATCGTCACCACCTGGCCGTTCAGACGAGCCGAGGCGAACGCGGTCGCGATGTCCGAGCCGCCGGTCGCGTCGAAGACCACGTCGAAGCCGCGCCCGTCCGTCAGTCGTTTTACGTAGGCATCGGGCGTCTCGGCTCGGTAGTCGATCGTGTCGTCGGCCCCCAGCCGGCGTGCGATCGCGGCCTTTTGTGGGGACGAGGCCGTCGCGAACACCCGCGCGCCTCGGGCTCGGGCTAGCTGGATCGCCACGTGGCCCACCCCTCCGGTCCCGCCCCGCACGAGGACCGTGTCGCCCGACTTCACGCCTGCCCGATCGAGCCCCTCCCAGGCGGTGATCGTCACCAAGGGGAGCGCGGCGGCCTCTCGCAGGGAGATCGTCGTGGGCGCGGGCGCGAGCAGCCGAGCGTCGGTGGCGATGAGCTCCGCGTAGCTGCCTCCCATGCCCTTGACGCCCCCCGCCGCCCCGTAGACCGCATCGCCGACCGCGAAGGTGGTCACGTCGCTGCCGATCGCGGCCACCGTGCCGGCCACGTCGCAGCCGAGCACGGCCGGGAGCTCTGGTGCGAGGCCGTGGCCCGCGGCGCGGAGCTTGTAGTCGACCGGATTGACGCTGGTGGCGACCTGGCGCACGAGGACCTGCGTAGGGCCGGGGGTGGGGTCGGGCAGCTCGGCTGGCTGTAGGACGTCTGGCTCGCCGAACTCAGCGATGATCTGGGCGTGCATGTTCGTGTTTCCTATGGGCGACGGCGAGCGGGTTGCTTGCCGGGGTTGGGTTGCGAGGTGCGTGTTTTTCGCGATTTTTTGGGGGGTGTGGAGTTGGCGTCGTCGATGGTCGAGGTCTGAGGGTATAGACCTGAAATTATTGAAAGATCGCCTTTCTCCTGGCTTCGGGCTTCAGAATATCGTTACTTGCTAACCGCGGGTACAGGGCTCAGTTTTGAGTGAGTTTCAAAAAATTTTTGAAACAGGGCGAACTGACCGAACCGACCGAACCGACAGATCATGGACACCGAAGACCTCTCGTTCTTTGCCCGGGTGGTTCGACGCGGCAGCATTTCTGCGGCGGGTCGAGACGTTGGCCTGTCGGCCGCGACCGCGAGCGCGAGGTTGATCGCGCTGGAGCGTCGCTTGGGCGTGCGGTTGCTACATCGCAACACTCGCGGCGCCACCGTAACCGAGGATGGTGCGGCCTTCCTTCCGTACGTGGAGGCGATCTTGGAGGCGACCGAGGTTGCCATGGTGGCGCTCGGTGGTGGCAAGGCCGAGCCCCAGGGGACGATCCGTATTGCCGCGCCCTCGTCGTTTGGCCGCATGCACCTGGTGCCGCAGCTCCCCTCGCTGCTCGCCCGCTACTGTGGCTTGCACCTCGATCTGCGCCTGTCCGACACGGTCGTGGACCTGGTCGAGGGCGCGTTCGATCTGGCGATCCGAAACGCCGCCCCCGCCGACAGCACCCTCATCGGGCGCAAGCTCGCGCCGGACCGCCGGCAGCTCGTGGCGGCGCCGTCCTACCTGGCGCGACGAGGTATGCCGGCCGATCCTTCGCAGCTGTCGGCGCACGAGTGTCTGGTCTTGGGTGCCTTGAACGTATGGACGCTCGCGACCCCGCGGGGAGCGAAGAGCTTCAAGGTGCGCGGCCGGGTGCGGATCGATGACGGGGCGGCAATCCGAGACGCGGCCGTGGCTGGCCTGGGCATCACGCTCATGTCCACGTGGGCGGCCGGCGAGGCGCTGCGTCGCGGAGAGCTGGTGGTGGTCTTGCCCGACTTTCCGGTCGTCACCGACCACGCGATCTGGGCGCTGTACCCGAGCTCACGGCTGCTGTCCCCCAAGGTGCGGGTGGTGATCGACCATCTTGCCGAGTGCTTTGGCCCCAAGCCCTACTGGGACGAGCCCTGATGGTTTGTGCTGAAAGCGAACGACCGGAGCTCGTACGCCGCGAAGTCTTCGTGGAGCTCATCATGCGACCGGCGCCGTAGAACGAAGGGCATCGGGCCATGGTGGTTGCTCTCGTCGGTCGTAAGAGGACGCCCGACCTGGGCGCCGCGTTCGATCTGTGGGTTGCCCGACGCTCCCAGGTGGTTGGGGCTGCTACCAAGGGCGCTTTTGGACTTTCGGATGGTCGCCCCGACGGGTATCGAGGATACTGAGGGAGGTGCCCAGTGATGCGGAGCTTCTGCTTGCGTGGCAGCAGGGAGATCAGGCGGCCGGCAAGGCGCTCTTCGAGCGCTACTACGCGTTGTTGATGCGTTTTTTTGCCAACAAGGTCGGCGACGATCCGCTGGACCTCATCCACGAGACCTTCCTCGGCTGCATCTCGGGCCAGGCGCGGCTGCGTGAGCGCCAGAACTTTCGGTCCTTTTTGTTTGGCATCGCCTACAACCTGCTCCACAAGCACTACGGGCGTCAGCGACGAAGCGGGCCCCAGTTCGACCCGGAGCAGCACGCCGCGGCCGATCTATCCCCCGGGCCGGGCACGATGCTGGTCAAGGGAGTCGAACAGCAATTGCTGCTCGATTCTCTGCGTCGGATCCCCGTCATGCATCAGGTCGTGCTCGAGCTGTTCTACTGGGAAGGACTCACCTCGTCGGAGATCGCCGAGATCCTCGGTGAGCCCCACGGGACGGTCCGCACCCGGCTGCGGAGGGCCCGGCAGCTGCTCGAAGATACGATGGGGCGGGTCGCCGACGATCCCAAAGTGCTCGCCGATACTTGCAGCGACATCGAAGGGTGGGCGGCGAAGGTCCGAGCGTCGATCATGCGACCGGAGGGGTCCGGGAGCGGGTGAGGCGGAAAGTGGAGGCGGAAAGCGGAGGCGGAGGCGGAAGCGGAGGCTGAATCGGAGCCGAATAGTCGGGGTCGATGCCGGAGCTCGACGCCAGAGGTCGATGCCAGAGGTCGATACCAGAGGTCGATGACCGCAGTCGTGGTTCGAGCCTGGTTCCTGAGTTGGTGGTGTGACCGGCTGGTGTCGTCGGGGGGAGGGCCGACGACACCAGCGGGGACGCGGGGTGGGTTCAATCGTCGTTGTTGACGTCGCCGTCGCCGTCGATGCCGTCGTAGATGATGACGTCCGGGATCCCCTCCGAGCTGCGTGTCGTTACATCCCAGGAAAAGACGTTCCCGTAGCCCAGCTGGCCCACGTCGTCGTTTCCCCAGCCATAGAGCTTTCCGTCGTCGAGCACGGCAAAGGTCGTCCACGCGGTCGGTCCGGCAAAGATCTCGACCGCGGCGTGGCTGCCCAGATCAACTCTGCGCAGTCCGGCGACGTCTTCGCCCGTGCCGAGCTGCTGTAGATCGTCGTTGCCCCAGCAGTAGAGGCTCTGGGTGAGCGCCGTGATTGCGCAGCTATGCTCGGCTCCGGCGGTGATCCTGGCCGCGGGCTCATCCAGCGGGACGGTGCCGACGCTCGCCTGGGGGTGACCGAGCTGTCCCTCGGTGTTTCGGCCCCAGCACTGCACGTCTCCGGTTTCGAGCAGCGCGCAGGAGTGATCGCCTCCGGCGACGATCTGCGTCGCTGGGCCCGACAACGAGAGGATGTTCGTGTCCACGGCCGACGGGGAGCCCAGCTGGCCGCTGTCGTTGCTGCCCCAGCACTGCACAGCGCCTGTGTCGAGCAGCGCGCAGGCATGCGCAGCGCCGGCCATGAGCTCAGTGGCGGCGCCATCGAGCATAGCGCTCGAGATCGACGCGGGCGCCGGGTTGCCTCCGAGCCCCTCGCACTGCACCGCGCCGTCTTCGAAGCGCATGCACATGAAGCCCTCTCCCATCGCTAGCTGGGCCACCGCCGACGGGTACAAGAGGGTCATCGGCTCCGGGGTGGATATGCCTTCCGCGTTCGTGGACCAGGTGAACACGCTGCCGTCGTCCAGGCGCGCAATGGTGTACTCGCCGTTGCTCTGCACCTCGACGGCCGCGGTCCCCAGATCGAGCGGCGCGATCTCGGTGGGAGCGAGGCAACCGATCGCGTCGCAGTACGGCTCGCCCCAGCCCTTGATCTTGCCGTCGCTCAGCAAGGCCCAGGATTGACCGTCACCTGCGCCCAGGCCGACGACGGGCGTGGTGTCGGTGGGCTCCGAGTTGGTGGGCTCCGAGTCCGTGTTTGCGTGGGCTTGGTTGCTGATCCCGGTAAGCAATACGCTCGCCACAACGACGCCGCGTGTAAGGCCAAGGGAAAAGAAGCTCGAAATACCAGTGTTCGTGTTCATATCCGTCTCGCTTTGCTGGCTGGCCGGAGCGATCGCCTCGCAAAGGGGAGCGAGCGCGCCGGCGGGTTGGGGCGGCCATGGGCCGCGGAACGCCGGCATCACGAGCCGAGAGCCTCGGTACGCCGAGGGCATCGATGGCTAGTGGCAGAATCGAGGCGGGAGCCTCGGGCCTGCCCCTCCGGGGGGCGTGGTGCCGACACCCCTTGCTTGAGCAAGTGCGGGGCCAGATGGATATGTTCATGATTTCAATGGTTTATGGTGAGAAGGGGCCTGTGGTGGGTCCTTGGTGTACGCGGCTGCGTAGATGACCTACGCGGGTTGGGCTCATCGACGCGTCGATCGCATTGCGAGCGCGACCCGTGACATTCGAGCGACCGATGCTCGCTTGGCCTTCCACTATGATGATGACGCCGCATGGATGCCCCCAAGTCGATCGCGGTGTTCCTGGGCCCGTCGGTCGACCGTCGGCGAGCGGCCGAGCTCGTCGATGCGAGCGTCTACCCGCCCGCGAGAATGGGCGACGTCTACCGGCTGATCGCCTCGGGGGTACGCATCATCGTGCTCATCGACGGGGTTTTCCATGGAGCTCCGGCGGTTTGGCATCGTGAATTGCGCGAAGCCATGGCGCAGGGGATCTGCGTGATCGGGGCCGCGAGCATGGGGGCCTTGCGTGCTGCCGAGCTCCACTCGCAGGGGATGCTCGGGGTGGGGACGATCTTCGAATGGTACCGAGATGGTGTGATCGACGGGGATGACGAGGTCGCCCTTCTTCATGCCGACGCCGACGATGGGTACCGTGCGCTCTCACAGCCGCTGGTCAACATCCGCCATCGGCTCGAGGTTGCGGTGAGTCGCGAGGTGCTGACGCAGCAGCAGGCGGTCGACCTGGTCGGGTTCGCCAAAGGGTTGGCATTCACAGAGCGCAGCCATGCGCGGATGATGGCCAGTGAAGTTGCCCGCCGGTGGCCGCAGGTGATCCGTACGCGCCTGTTGGCGATCTTCGAAGAGCAGGCTCTCGATCTCAAGAGGAGTGATGCCGAGTGCGCGCTCGAGTTCGCGTCGGCTCGGCTCGCGCACGTCGAGGCTGAGGCTCAGGTCAAGACCGCATATGTGGCCAGTCGATATTACTACGCGACCAGCAAGCGCAAGCGGGGCTTTTTGCATCCCGAGGGGAGGCTCGTCAGCGGCGAAACGCTCTGGGGCCATCTCGCCTCGGATCGGACGCTCGTGCGGCGGTCTATCGTCGAAGCGGCCCAGCGGTTCTACCTGAACTCGCTAGCCGAGCACTGGGGGGTCGCGTGTCCGGTCGCCTTCATTGAGAACTATTGGGGACAGTGGCAGCAGCGCCATGGAATCGAAGAACTTCCCGTGTGGCTTCGCGCCAACGGCCTCACCGATGGCGAGTATCACGAGCTCTTCGGTCAGCACGCTCTGGTTGTATGGATGCTTGGGCAGGGCCCGCAGGCATTTGATCTGGATTTCTCGCTCTTCTCTCGACTTCCAGCGCTCTGGGCATACCAGCGCGAGCATGCGGGGCGGGGGGAGCCGGTGAGCAAGGAGTTGGTGCGTAAGGGGTCGTCGAGCGAGGGGTCGTTGAGCAAGGAGGCGTCTAGCAAAGAGCCTTTGGCTCGGGCGGCTATGCAGTGCTTCCTCGCCGCTTGGGCTCGTCTGCGTGGAATCTCCTGTCCCAAGGCCGTCGTCGAGCGCTTCGTGGACAAATACCGGGGGAGCGACGCTCGGTTGGCGGTGGGCCTGGATCCCGAGCCATGGCGCACGCTGCTTGCCGAGGACGCCTGTGGCCGCTGGATCGTCCACGAGCAGCCCTACCGCTTCGGCTATACCGGCTGGTCGCCGCTCACCGCGGTCCTCGAGCAACTACAGCTTTCCGGTCGTGCCGCCCAACTGGTGGCCCAGCATTGTTGAGCGGATGTCCGAGCCTCTTCACCCTGAGTTCACCATGGGCACGCACCGCCTGGTGTCGCCCGAGCAGACCATGGCGCGCATCGAGCCCCTGCTCGAGCGCTGCGGGATCACCCGGATCGCCGAGCTCACCGGCCTCGACGAAGATCTCGGCGTACCCACGTATACCGCGGTACGCCCCGGTGGTCTCGTGCTCCAGACCGGCAACGGCAAGGGCCTCACCAAGGCCGCCGCCCGGGTCTCGGCCGCTATGGAGGCGATTGAGTTGTGGCATGCGGAGAATCCGGATCGCTCGCGGTTCGTCCGCGCCAGCTACGACGACATGCGGGCGCAGGGGCGCTCGGTCTGCGTCCCAACGCGGGATGAGGCCGACCAGCGCTTCTACTACTCCGATCGCTACCTCATCGACTGGGTGCGGGCGGAGGAGCTCATCACGGGCACCGAGTGGTGGGTTCCCGCGAGCGCCGCGTTCTTCATCGAGCCGACGATCTATCAGACGAACACCAACGGGTTGGCCTCGGGCAATCACGAGGTGGAGGCCACGCTGCACGCGCTCTACGAACTGCTGGAGCGGGATGCGATTTCTTCGGTGGTGCAGGGGGAAAATCTCGATATTCGCGGGCGATGCCGGGTGGTCGACCCTGCGAGCGTGGATGATGAGCGGCTACAGGAGATCATCGGCAAGATCCGCGTGGCCGGTAGTCAGCTTGTGCTGCTCTGGGTGCCCGCTCAGGCGCCAGTGCATGTGTTCTGGGCCTTCTTGCTCAATCACCAGCCGCACCGTGCGGCGACCGCGTTTGTTACGGGCGCAGGGGCACATCCGGACCTTCGAGTTGCCGCATCGCGCGCGATGACCGAGGCGGTGCAGTCCCGGCTTACCGTGATCCAGGCCGCGCGTGACGACGTCGTTCAGCGGCCCTCGTTTTCGCAGGAGGAGCTGGCCCCAGGCGCGGCGTTTCGCTATTTTGCTGCGCTTAAGCCGAATGTTCGCTGGAATGAGTTGTGTGATGTTGGGCCGGGTGGGGCTTCTGGTTTTCGTGAGCTTCGGTGCACGCTTACCGAACTGCTTGAAAATCTCGCGGAGGGGGCGCATGAGCGTGTGCTCCGCGTGAGTCTTCGCTGGCTGGAAACCGACGTTTCGGTCGTCAAGGTTCTTATGCCCTCGTTGAGGATTCATAGGAAACTGTTCTGAGGTTTGAGTAATCTATATTCGCTGCGTTTTGCTCCTATCCGAGAGATGATTCGTCGCAATACATCTGTGAGCACTCCAGGGCTCAGGAACCTTGCCAAGCTATGGAGAGCCTCTCTATAAATCGGAGCCCATCAGAATCCAAATGCTCAGGATTTGCGCAAATCTTCCCTTGTCCACCGTGGAATCCAGCTTCTCAGTTTTGCTATGTCGGTGTGAAGAGTACGGCTGCGAATCCGCCTCCAGACTCGATAGGTATTGCGTCCTCCGGATGGTGGAAATGTGTCGATGGGACGATGGTGGATTCAGATGAAGGTGATGGAATTCGTGGTGTCACAGAGGGAGTAGTCTCGACTCATGTGGTAATAGAAAATTGCGTTCTCTACCTCGTCTGTATAACCGAAGTGAAATTCCGAAGAATCTGCTCTTTGCGGACTAGGCTAGGATAAATGCCGTCGCGAGGAATGCCCTCATCAGGCCATGAGAATGTGGTCGCTCTCTGCCGCCGAGCAACTCACCGATCAATTCAGATTCGTGACGAAGGTGGAGACCGCTCTCTCGGT
>JBCCWC010000128.1:0-42348 GCA_039194325.1 Myxococcota bacterium | reverse complement strand
GGCGCCGCTGGTGAGTGTCTGGGCCTCGCCGAGATAGTGGTCGTCGAGCAGCCGCTCGATCTCGTCCTCACTCATGATTGGGAGCACCTTTTCCGCGAGTCGGTTCATGTTGCGGTACGAACCCTGCAGCTGGAACGGGGGTTCGGTACGGAAGGCGTCCTCCATCGAGGCCGATTCGATGTAGGCCTGATTGACCGCCATCACCACCTCCTGCACCCGACGAAGCCGGGCGAGGGTGTCGGTGATCTCGCGCAACTCGACCGCGGAGTAGGCGTGGGTCAGGTCGTCGGGTGAGATCGCCCGCCCGACCGAAGCGTCGAGCAGCGTGTGGATGTCTGTGCGGTCCCGGCCGGCGAGCGGGGCGAGCACCGTGTTCGCCGTGAGGCAGTTCTCGAGGTAGCTGAGGGCGAAGAGCTCCTCGCGGCCGCCGAGCACGTCGCCCAGGTTGTAGGTGTCGGCGCGGTTGGCCAGCATGTCGGGGATCTGAAACTTCTCCCCGCTCTCGGTGTAGGGGTTGCCGGCCATCACCACGCAGAACTTCTTGCCCCGCAGGTCGTAGGTGCGAGTGCGGCCCCGCCAGACCCCCTCGATCCGCCGCTGGGCGTCGCACAGCGAGATGAACTTCTGCAGCAGCTCGGGGTGGGTGTGCTGGATGTCGTCGAGGTAGAGCATCACGTTGTTGCCCATCTCGAACGCCAGGTTGATCTTCTCCACCTCCTGCCGCGCGGTGGCGCTGGGCGCCTCGGCCGGGTCGAGCGAGTGCACATCGTGGCCCAGCGAGGGGCCGTTGACCTTCATAAACACCAGCCCCAGCCGGCTGGCGATGTACTCCATCAGCGTGGTCTTGCCGTAGCCGGGCGGAGAGATCAGCAGCAAGAGGCCCATCAGGTCGGTGCGCTTGGTGTCCCCGGCGGCGCCCATCTGCTTGGCCAGGTTGTCGCCGACCAGGTGCAGGTAGACCTCGTTGATGAGCTTGTTGCGGACGAACGAGCTGAGCACCCGCGGCATGAACTCGTCCAGCCGCAGGCGTACCCGCTCGCGCTCGAGCAATTCCTGGCGCTGCTGGCGATAGGCCTGGTAGCCGGGCACCCGCTCGCGCCGGAACCGGCCCAGGCGCTCGATGAACTCGTCCAGCCGTAGCGTCAGCACCTGGTCCTTGATTCGCGGGTGCTGACCCAGCAGCCCCTCCACGGTGGCCGAGGTCAGGGCCGAGTTGCTCTGGCGATCGAGGGCGCGCGGGGTGGCCAGCATGACCGCTGCCTCGGGGACCGCGGTGCCCAGCTCGCGCAGCGCCTCGTCCTGGGTGCTAGAGACAAAGCCCTCCAACCACACCCGGGCCAGCGCCACCCGAGCGCCCACGTCGTCGTCGAGCTCGTCGAGATCCTGCTCGAAGTCGCGGCGCATCGACTCCACGTCGAGGTGCTCGATGAGCGCATCCCGCAGCCGCTGGGCCTCGGCGCTGGTGGTGAACTGCGGGCGCGGGACGGCCAGCTCGTCCACCAGGTAGCGGGCCGAGGTGGGCACCAGCCCGACGTCGAAATCCAGCGTGAAGTCGGTGACGAACTCGGTGATCGCCTCGGTCAGCTCCTGCACGAGCCGCTGCCCGGTGGTGCCTCCCCCGAAGGCCCGACGCAGCCGGCTGAGGCTCTGGGCGCGCCGGTGCCAGGCCAGCTTGCGCTCGTCGACCCGCACCGCCCAATAAAGGCACGCCAACGCGCGCGCGCTGGGGGCAAAGCGCAAAAGGCCGGCCACCGCGTAGAGCGCCATCACCTTCTCGAGGATCTTGGTGCCGTCGTGGTCGTGGACCCCCCGCTCGTAGCCCTCTTGGTAGCGATCGGCGGCGTACTTGCGGACCAGCTCGGCCAGGCCGCCCTCGGCCCGCTCGGCGTTGCGCAGGGCCTCGATGCTCAGGCCGCCTTCGTTCTGCTCGGCGTCGAATACGATCGACGCGGCCAGGTACTCGGCGCGATACACCTCGCTCGTCTCGGAGACGATCTGCTGCGACCAGTAGGGTCGCGTGGCCGCGAAGGTCTCGTCGGTGATGGGCTCGAGGAAATCGGTCCCCGACAAGCTCAGGGCCATGCCGTCGCCGTGGGGCAAGATCCCCAGCTCGAGCGACTGGGTGTTGACCGAGAACCGGTGCTTGCCCATCTTGATGAGGTTCGCCCCGTCCTCGAACAGCTCGAGGCGATCCCGCAGGCCCCGCAGGGCGTCCTGGCGGGCAGACTTGATCTGGGACTGGAGCTCGTCGGCCTTGACGCTGTCCCCCAGGTCGAGGACCCGCTCCGACAGATCGCGGAGCTTGAGCACCATCGCGTCCGAGGCGAAGTAGGCGTTGAGCTCGTCGGCGTCCTTGAAGGTGCGGGCGCGCCGGCCCACCCCCTGGAGGATCCGCTCGGCGGCCTGTACCAGGTTCTGGACCCGGCGCTGGCGCTCGTCGAGCAGCTGCTGCTTCTTGTTGCCGAAGGCCTCGTAGATCTCCTCGCGCTTGCTGGAGATCTCGCCGATGAACTCGTCGAACTCGGAGAACTTGGCCTCGAGCTCCTCGAGCTGCACCATCAAGCGCGACAGCTGCTCGTCGCACTTCTCCGGGGTGTCGGCCATGCCGATCGCCGAGGTGACCGACTGCCCGAGCAGGTTGAACTGCGCCGCGAACTCGGCCCGCCCCTCGGCGGACATCAGGCTCTTGCGGCGGTTGTCTATTGTGGCCCGGACCCGGTTGAGGTGGGCGAAGACCTCCGAGATCCCCTCGAGGATCCGGGTGCGGGCGGTAGGGTCGTCCACCTGGAGGTTGGCCGAGACCTCCGAGAGCACATTGAGCCCCTCGCTGACCGTCTCGAGCTCCTCGACCACGGGGACGAGCTCGTGGGCCTTTTCGATCTCGCCCGCCTTGTCGAGCAGCTCGTCGAGCTTGCCCGTCAGCGGCAGCAGGGAGTCATCGCGCAGCAGGAACTCGACGGTGGCCTTGGACAGACTATCGAAGCTCTCGACGACCTCGTCCTCGAGCTTCTGGACCCGCGGAAGGTCCATGTAACGCATCTCGCGCAGAGTGATGAGGTGGCCCCGCTGGGTGCGCAGCGCGGTCAGGCCCCCCATGAAGTCCTCCACCCGCTCCCACGAGTCGGGCCGCAGGCCGCGGATCAGCTTTTCTTGGTTGTCGGCGGCCCCGGCCAGAGCCTCGGTGGCCTGCCGCTTGATCGCGACGACCTTTTCGAACTCGTCGACGATGAGCTCGGAGGTGCCGCGGATCTCGGTGAGGACGGTCTTGAGATCGCCGACGTCGTCGCCGTCGCTCAGCCAGTAGTACGCGTCGATGATCCGCGTGCAGCTGGCGATCAGATCCTCGTAGACCGCCCGCGAGGGCCGCTGATCGACGATGAAGCGGCGCACGCTGAGGCAGTCGGAGATCCCCCGCACGAGCTCGGCGTTGCCGACCTTGCCTAAGAATCCGGCCACGTCCGGCGTGGAGGCAGCGTGCTCGTCGGAGACGAAGGGCGTGTCCCAGACCTGCATGGGGTGCACCCGCGTCGGCTCGTCGGAGTCGTAGCGAAACACCACCATCTTGCCATCGGGGAACAGGCAATAGCCCGAGCACTGGATCGGCGTGCCCACCTCCCGACGAATAAGGTTGTAGGGGAACAGCGCGTAGCGACCGCTCACTCGCTCGTGGAACACGAACAGCACGTCCTCGCCGTTGGGCGAGCGCACCGCCCGCTGGAACTCGAACTGCGAGTAGTCGCCGTCAAAGACCTTGTACTGGCCATCCTGGAGGAAGTACCCGCCGGGGAAGATCACCCCGTGGTCCTCGGGCAGGCTGCGGCAGGCCTTGCCGATCGCGTCGATCCGCACGACCTCCTCGGTGCGCGCGCAGAACACCAGGTGGCGCCACTGCTCCTCGCGATAGGGCAGGATCCGCAGGATGATGAGCGGACCCACCTCGTGGAACTGGAACTGAGCGTCGTCGAGGGTCTGGTACTCGTCCTCGACCGGCTCGGCGTAGATCCCCTTGCCGCTGGCGGTGTTGTTCTCGACCTTGACGGTCAGATCGCCCCCGGTGGTCTCCACGAACACCTTGTCGCGGATCGACATGTGGGGGTAGTCGCCCGACACCTGGTCTTCGCGGGTCAGCGAGGTCCACTCGAAGTCGTGCTGGGGCGGGAACTCGTAGTCCCGCTCGCCCCGGTTGTCGATGTACTTGGCCGTGTCGTCGGGCGCCAGGGTCCAGCGGGCCACGCGTACGTCGGTGAGCTCGCCGCCGATCTGCCACACCGCCAGCAGCTTGGTCTCGCTGCGCGACAGCTGCACGAGCCGGGCGTCCTTGTAGAACCGATAGAGCTCGTGGAAGTGCTCGGTGAAGGTGGGGTCGGCCAAGAGGCCCGCCCCCCCGTCCTCCATCGACACCGCCGACAGATCGACGGTGCCGTCGTCCTTGGGCTCGAACTTGTGGAGGCTGAACACGTCGGAGAGGGCGGTCTCCGTGCGCAGCCCCAGGAACACGTTGTAGCCGAAGAGCAACCGCCCCCCCACCTGCACGATGTCGCGAGGGGTGCAGTTGTTCTCGGTGCGAACGCGCTCGTTGGCGACGACGGACATCTCGGTGCCGCCGAACACCTCCTGACGGCGCTCGTTGAGCGCCTCGGTGCGGCGGCCGAGCTCCTTGGCCTGCTCGACGAGGCGGTCGCGAATGACCTCGTAGCTTCCGCCCTCCAGCTCGGCGGCCGAGCCCTGCTCCTCCGCCGCCTCGGTGGTCTGTTCGCTTCTTTCCGCCATCGTCGGTAGGCCTCCTTACGGTCGAGGGCTAGTCGAGCCCCAGCTTCTTTGCCTGCGCCAGCAAGGCCTGCACCTTGCTCTTTTGGCCCTCACTAAGCTCGCCCATCACCCGGTGCAGGGCCGCGGACACGCTGAGGTTCTTGACCGCCTCGGTGTCGATAGCCGGCCGGGACAGGACGTCCTTGATGTCGTCGGTGAGGCTCTTGTCGCCGCTGAGGTAGCCGCCCAGCAGCTGGCTGGCCGTCTCGGAGTTGTGCACCGCTCCGTCGAGCGCCTGGCCCAGGGACACCGCGCGGATGAACTGGTCGAAGAACTGACCGTCGCCGCCGACGATATTGATCTTGGCCGAGCCCATCGCGGCCCCGAGCACCTGGGCCTGGGCCTGGGCCACGTCGCGACGCACGCCGAGCGACGCCATCTCCACCTCGACCATCTTCTCGAGCTTGTAGCGGAACTCCTCGTGCTCGCGTGACTTTTGGTCGAGCTTCTTCATCGCCTCGGCCTTCTGCTCGAGGCCTTGGGCCTCGGCCAGCAGCTTCTCGCGGATCTCGACCGCCTTGGCCTGGCCCATCTTCTCGGTGGCCGCCGCGTCGGCATCCTTGACCTTGACCTCGGCCAGGCCCTGCTGCTCGGTGCCGGTGGCCTTGGCCAGCATCAGCTCGCGCTGCGCCTCGGCCTCGGCTCGACCCGTCTTGGCGATCGCCTCGGCGTTGGCCTCTTTGATCCGTACATCGGCCAGGCCTTGCGACTCCTTGCCCTCGGCCTCCGCCTTCATCTGGCCCAGGGTCACGCGCGCCTTGGCGTCGCCCTGCTTCTCGATAGCGATCGCCTCGGCCTCCTTGACCTTGACCTCGGCCAAGCCCGGCGCGGCGACCTCGGCCTGCACGCCCTCGGACAGCCGGATCTTGGCCCGGGCCTCCTTCTCGGAGGCCTCGAGCGCGGCCTCGGCCATGGTGATCTTTTCCTTGGCGATGTGCTTGGCCGCCTGCTCCTGAGCCTCGGCCTTCTTGATGTCCTTGACCAGCGCCTCCTGGGCCTCGGCCTCGGCCTCGATGACCTTGGCCTCCTTGGCGCGCTTGGCCGCGGCCACGACCCGAAGGTCCTTGATGCGCTCCTCCTCCTCGGCGACGGTCTTGTCGACCGCGACGCGCGAGCGGATCACGTCGGCGATCTCCTTCTTCTCGACCTCGAGGGCCTTCTCCTTGGAGATCCGCTTGAGCTCGACCTCGCGCTCGCGGCTGATCGCCTCGAGGTTCTGGTCCTTGAGCACGCGCTCTTGCTCCACCGCCACCACGCGCTCGCGGTTCTTTTGGGCGACCTCGATCTGGCGGTTCTTGTTCTCCTCGTTGATCGCGACCTCTTCTTCGAGCTTGATGCGGGCCAGCTCGGCCTTCTTGCGCTCCTCGGCCTGGACCTTCATGGTCTCGGCGCTCTCGCGGGCCTGGACCGACGCGATCTCGCGGGTCTGCTTGGCCTGCGCGTCGGCCTCCTGCCGATCGAGCTCGAGGATGGCCTCCTTGGCCTCGACGTCCTTCTTGCGGATCGCCTTTTCCTCCTCGCGCTGGATCTCGTTGGTCTTGACCGCCTGGTCCGCGGTGATCGAGGTGATCTTGCGGATCCCCTTGGCGTCGAGCACGTTCTTGGGGTCGAGGTTGGTCATCGGCGTCTGCTCGAGATAGTCGATGGCCGCATCGTCGAGCACGTAGCCGTTGAGATCCTCGCCGATCACCTCGAGGATCTGCTCCTTGAAGTCGTGGCGCCGGGTGTAGAGCTCCTCGAAGTCGAGGACCTTACCGACCGTCTTGAGCGCCTCGGAGAACTTGGCGCTGAACAGCTCCTCCAGGGTCTCCTGGTGGGAGGCACGGGTGGTGCCGATGGCCTGGGCCACCTTGAGCACGTCCTCGGCGGTCTTGTTGACCCGCACGAAGAAGGTGACCTTGATGTCCGCCCGGATGTTGTCCTTGCAGATGAGGCCCTCCTTGCCCGTACGCGCGATCTCGATGGTCTTGACCGAGATGTCCATCACCTCGGCACGGTGCACGACGGGGATCACCAAGCCACCGGTGAAGAACACCTCGACCCGACTCATCTTGTTGACGATGAGCGCGCGGCCCTGGTCGACCTTGCGGTAGAGCTTGGCATAGAGGAGAGGAACACCGAGCACGAGCAGCACCACGAAGACGCCGATCACCCCGATCATGATTAGATCGGATGGATCGAACGCCGCCAGTAGGGTGCCCGCGGCCAGCAGGGACTGGTCAGACATGAAACGACCTCACTTGCAGGGGGTGGGGGGAAAGACGACCCGGACCACTCGGCCGGGCCAAGAAGGAAGACGAAAAGGGGAGATCCACCGGGGGTGGTGACTCACGCGTCGGCAGACGCCTTGTCGGGCAGGATGTCGTCGAAGGGGGTGACCTCGTAGACCTCTCGCTTGGGGTCGTAGGAGACCACCAGCGCGTTGGATCCGCGGGTCAGGCCGTTGTCCTCGGCGTCGCAGCGGACCTGCACGATGAGCCCGGCGCCGCCGTCCTCAGCCTTGGCCATGCCAAAGCGATGGTCGACGCGGCTGGTGTCGATGCGGACGATCTTGCCGACCAGGTCACGCCGCGAGGTGGGGGCCTCGACCTTGAGCAGCCCGGCCAAAGGACGGACGAGGATGGAGGTAACGGGGAACGCGACGATGACCGAGGTGGCCATCAGGGCGGTCCCGATGAGCCAGGACGGGCCCAGGCCCATGCGGAACATGAGATAGCGGGTGCCCAGGTAGCACAGCACCCAGCTGATGAGGATCACCAGGGAGAGCACCAGGGTCAGGGGCACCGAGCGCAGCTTGAGCGCGTGGAACACACCGGCGACCAAGCCGACGCTGGCCGCCTCGGAGGCGCCCTCGGAGGCGCCCTCGGCCGCTCCCTCGGCTGCTCCTTCGGCGACACCCTCGGCCGCTCCTTCGGCGACGCCCTCGGCCGCGCCCTCCATGGCTCCTTCGGCGACGCCCTCGGCCGCGCCCTCCATGGCCCCTTCGGCGGCCCCTTCGGCGACGCCCTCGGCCGCACCCTCCATGGCGCCCTCGGCCGCTCCTTCGGCCGCGCCCTCGGACACGCCATCGATGTCGACATCGAGTACGTCGATACCCATGGCCCCGACGATGACCATCACCCAATAGGCGAACGCGGCCGCGAGCAACACGGTGAAGATGATCGTGGGATAGCTCAGGACGGCGGAGAGGAACTCTTGCATCGTGGCGGTCTATGGGGACGGACGGGCCCGGGGCCGGTCATCGCGACCAGGCAGGGTCGCAGCCAGGCGGCTCAGCTTCGCAGAAGATCCGCGAAGCTGCCACCGGGCACAAGACTCGGGTTCGCGTCCGCGGGCAGTACCGGAGAATACCGCGCGGGTATTCCCCGAGACCCACGAACACCGGTCGGCCGGGCACGCGCCGATGGGGCCTAGCACTAGGGCCCGCCCCGACGACTCGCGGTGGACCAACCGTCATCGTGGTGCGCGACGACGCGCGGATCCGCAGATCCGCGGGGCGAGCTGGGCAGGCAAGGGGTGTCGAGGACGTCGTTTCGGTGCAACTGCGACAGACCCGCGAATGGCCCCCGACCAAAGAGCCGGCTGCGTGAGCCGCGGAGGGACCCCGACCTCGCGAGGGGACGCGACCGCGGCCCCCCACGAGCGCTCGGATCGGATCACTGGCAATCGGCCCAGCGCTGCACGAAGTAGGCGAAGTCGCGGTAGGTCGGCTCGTCGAGCGTGTGCATCTTGGGACCCCCCCCGTGCTCGACCCCACCGAGCGACTCGGCGAGGGGCTTGGTCAACAACAAGCTGCGCTCGGGGGCCTTCGCGTCGAGATAGCCGAACCGCTCCGCGTTGTGCAGGGTGCGGAGCGAGGCGGGGTTGCACGCACCGGTGGCGATCCAGGGCGTCGCCTCCTCGAAGTCCTCGTCCCAGGAGTCGAAATGGCACGGAAAGCAGCGTGAACGCCACGAGTAAACCTTCTCGCGCCAGACCAGCTCGAGGGTGAGGTCGGAGCAGTCTCCGGGGTCGTCAAGGGACATCGACTCGTAGACCGGCGGAGGAAACTCGCAATCACTCTCGTCGGGAGGATGACCACAAGGATCGTCGACCGGCTCGCACAGCGCTCCCTCGCAGGCCGCGGTCATCTCGATCCAATCGAGCATGGCCTGCCGCTCGGTATCGATCGTGTCCTGGGTGATCCCTCCACGAGGCTGGGCTCGGTCGATCCAGGCCAGGACCGTACTGTGTTGCGGCGCATCGAGATCGACGATGCCCTCTTGCACCATGCAGGCCATCGTCTCGCACGGGGAGGCCTGGACGAACAACGACAGCTCGACGCCCGACAGATGGCACTGATTGCAGGTACTAGGCCGATCGTCTTCGAGCAGCGGCGCAATGCGACGCTCGTAGAGCTCGAGGCCCGCCTCGGGCGTACAGGCGAGCTCGGCCCCGTCCGCGGAACCGTCCGAGTCGTCGGACGAGGTCGCACCGGGCCGCTCAGGATCCGCCTCGATGGCCGCTGGACCACTGTGCAGATCGCACGCGACCAGACCGCACGCGACCAGACCACGCGCGACCCGGCCACACGCGACCCGACCACGCACGACGTCCCCGCCGACGACCCGCACCACGTGCGATCCGCAGCCTCGAACTCCGATCCGCACCGGGCTTCCCCCTGCGCTCAGCGGTCCTCCGGACGCGACCATCCGCCTTCTCAACCCGAACACCATACGCATGCGCCCACGCATACGCACGTACGCAACGAGGGGGCCGACGGATCACCCGCATCGTCGATGGCATGAACGCGCATCAGACCCACGATAACGCCCGACCCAGGCGCTCGACGGCCAGGGTCACACGAGGGCAACAACGCAAACGAACATCACGACCCTCGACGACGAGACGACGCAGCTGCGCAGTGAGCGTGCGGAGCCGATCGAAGCCGGCCATGTCGAGGAACAATGGCTCGATCGGGGTCCGATGACCCCATCGGGGCGGGCTGGGGAGCGGAGCCCCCGGCTCGAGGTCGCCACGATGGACGATGGCGCCCCGATCGAAGACGAGCACGCGACGCATCGACCGATCGCGACGAGACCACACCACGGTGCTCGAGCCGAGGCGGGTCAACCACGCGGCCCGGCGCAGCTCGTGCGCACCGTGGGCCGCGATCTGCTCGAGCCAGGCGACCACGCGAGGAGGATCCTGGGCCTGGGTGAGCATCTCGAGCGTGCGATCGGGCACTCGACGATGCTGGCGAAAGTAGCTGTTGACCCGGGCGCGCAAAGAGGTGGCCTTGCCCACGTAGAGCACGGAGCCATCGCGACGGAGCATTCGATACACGCCGGGGACCTCGGGCAAGGCCAGGCGCTTGTCCCGATCAAGGGGAAGGGCACGCTCCCCTCGTGGGCGTGGTGCAACGCGCGGAGGAAGGGCAGCTCGAAGCGAGCATAGTGGATCACCACCGGCCGCGTGGTCTCGCCCGCTCCCACCGCCTGGCATAGCGCGATCCAAGCCCGAGCCGGGGGCTCGGCCTCCGCCAGGTGATCGATCGTGATCCCGGTCAGGCGCATGACCGGCCCGGGGATCGTGGCCTCCGCGGGCAGAGCGAGCAGGCGCGTGTGCACCACGAGCGCATCGTCGGGGCTCGCCGCCCGCGTCCGCGCCCACCCCAGCTCCAGCAAGTGTCCATGCGCGGGGCTGGCCCCGGTGCTCTGACCGTCGACCACGACCACATCGAGCATGGCGAGCGGGCAGGGCACACCGGAGTATAGAATGAAGCCGAGCTCGCGCATGAGTCACGACGACCACGAGCAAGAGCGCGAGGGGCCGGGCGAAGACGCCGTGGATCAGTCGCTGCGCAAGGCGATCACCTGCTCGGTCCCCCACCCGGCCCTTGCTCCGGCCCTTGCTACGGGGAGCGATCGACTCGACGTGCCGGCGCCCCGGCCGGGCGTCGTTGCCGAGACAACCCATGACCCCGAGGACTTCGAGGCGCTGTGTGAGGGACCGGCCGGACAACCGCGGCTGGGACGCTACGCCGTGCTGGGAACCCTGGGCCGCGGTGGGATGGGCACCGTGCTGGATGCGTTCGACCGCACGCTGGACCGGAGGGTCGCGCTCAAGGTGCTGCACCAGGATCTCGGCGACCAACGAACTCGGCGGCTGCTTCGCGAAGCCCGGGCGATGGCCAAGCTGTCGCACCCCAACGTGGTGCAGGTGTACGAGGCGGGTCAAGTCAACGGCCAGACCTTCGTGGCCATGGAGCTGGTCAAGGGCCAGACCCTCGCCCAGTGGATGCACCAAGAGCCTCGGCCGGGCTGGCGGCAGTGCGTCGAGGTGTTCTTGCAGGCGGGCGAGGGCCTGGCGGCCGCGCACGCGCATGGCCTGGTGCACCGCGACTTCAAGCCGCACAACGCAATCGTCGAGCAGTCCGGCCGGGTCCGGGTGCTGGACTTCGGCCTGGCCCGACAGGTGGAGTCACAGAACGACGAGGGGAGCACGCTGCCCGAGCCGGGGGCGTCGATGGACTCGAGCTACATCGCGCTGAGCAACCCCTTGACCCGAACGGGCGCCATGATGGGCACGCCCGCATACATGCCGCCCGAGCAGATGCGCGGGCGCCGGGCGAACATGCGGAGCGACCAGTTCAGCTTCTGCGTCTCGCTTTACGAGGCGGTGTACGGCGAGCGGCCCTACGAAGGAGAGTGGCTGGGGTCGCTGACCAAGTCCATGGCCCAAGGTCGGATCCGCCCGGCTCCCCTGGGCACCAAGGTGCCCCGGGAGCTACGCCGCGTGCTGCTCCGCGGGCTGAGCCCCGATCCCGCGCGACGCTGGCCCTCGATGACGGCCCTGCTGGTCGAGCTGCGACGGATCGTGACCCCCCGCAGCCGGCGCTGGATCGGGGCGGGCATCCTGGGAGGGCTGACCGCGCTCGGCGTGGGGCTAGCCTACCAAGCCGAGGTGAGTCAGCGTTGCACAGGGGCCACCACCGAGCTCGCGGGGGTCTGGGATCCGGGGCGTCGGGACGAGATCGAGGCGGCCATGCTGGGCACCGAGCTCGCCTACGCCGACCAGACCCACCAGCGGGTGCGCGCGCGGCTTTCCGAGTACGCGCGCGAGTGGGCGCACAAATACACCGAGGTGTGCGAGGCAACCGCGGTCCGTCGGGAGCAGAGCGACGAGGAGATGAGCCTGCGCATGGGCTGCCTGCGCGAGCGCAAGGCGGCCCTGAACGCCACGGCGAAGGTGCTGGCCCAGGCCGATCCCCAGGTGATGGAACGGGCGATCCAGCTGGGGGCGGAGCTACCGGCGCTGTCGCAGTGCGATCGGGTGGACCGCCTCAGGCAGCAGCGCCAGCGAGTCCCGCCGCCCGAGGACCCCCTCGAGGCCGCCGAGGTGCAACAGCTACGCGAGCGGCTGGCCGAGATCGAAGCAGAGCGAGATACGGGTCGCTACCCCCGAGCGCTGGAGCAGCTCGCGCCGGTGCTCGAGCGCGCCGAAGCGCTGGGCTATATGCCGCTATTGGCCGAAGCCAAGCAGATAAGCGGGACGCTGCGACAAAAGCACGGCCAGTATGCCGAGGCAGAGCGCGAGCTGGCACGAGCCTACGCACTCGCCACCGAATACGGGCACGACCCCCTGATGTTCGAGGCGGCCAAGGAGCTGGCCTACGTGGTGGGCTACCGGCAAGCGCGACACGACCAAGGCCTGCTGTGGGCACAGACGGCCCTGCCGCTGGCCCGGCGTAGCCACGAGGCCGCCAAGCAAGCCGCGATCACGAGCACCATGGGGGCGATCCGCTACGGGCAAGGACACTACGAGGACGCAGAGCACCACTACCGGCGAGCGCTCGAGCTCCGGCGGCACGCCTTGGGCGAGGATCACCCCCTGGTGGCCAACGACACCAACGACCTGGGGCGAGCGCTCCTCGAGCAGGGACGATACGACGATGCCGAGCACTCGTTTCACGAGGCCCTGAAGATCCAGCAGCGTACCCTGGGCGAGTACCACCCCCGCATGGCCTACAGCATCAACAAGCTGGGCCAGGTCAACCTCGGCCGCGGACGACTCGAGGAGGCCAAGCACAACTTCTTGCGTGCGCTGGAGATCCAGCAACGCACCCTGAGCGCCGACCACCCCGACGTGGCCAGCAGCACCAACAACCTGGGCAACACCTTCGCCAGCCAGGAGAAGTACGGGCAGGCCGAGCGATGGTTTCGGCGAACCCTGGAGATCCGAGAGCGTGCGCTGGGGGCCCACCACCCCTTTGTGGCCGACAGCGCGAACAACCTGGGCACGGTGCTCCTGGGCCAGGGCCGATACACCGAGGCCCAGGCCCAGTACCAGCGAGCGCAACGGATCCAGCAGCGCGTGCTGGGGCCGCAGCACCCGAGCATAGCGGTGACCTTCAACAACCTGGGGAATTTGTTCTTCACCCTGGGTCAACACGCACGAGCCGAGACCCACTATCGGCAGGCCCTCGAGGTCCACCAGCACACGCTCGGAGACGATCACCCCAACGTGGCCGCGAGCATGACCAACCTGGGCAACGTGCTGAGAAACCAGGGCAAGCACGCCCAGGCCGAGCAGCAGCACCGACGCGCCCTGGCGATCTACGAGCGCGCGTTGGGTACCGACCACCTCGACGTGGCCCTCGGCGCGACCAACCTGGCCACGTCACTGCTCAGCCAGGGCAAGTACGAGGAGGCCAGAGCGCAGCACCGGCGCGCCCTGGCGATCTACCAGAGCATGTCGAACGAACAACCCAGCATGGCCTACTCCGTCCTGGGACTGGCGCGGATCGCTCTGGCCCAGCGTCAGTTCGAGACCGCGTGCGAGTACGCCGAGCAGGCGGTGTCGATCCGACAATCGGGTGAAGTGGCCCCTCATCTGCTCGCCGACGCTCGCTTCGTGCTCGCCCGCGCGCTGTGGGCCGATCGTACGCAGCTCGCCCGCGCCCGCACCCTTGCCGAGCAAGCCCGCGATACCTACGCCGCGGCTGGTGACGGGTTCGAGACGAACGTCGCCAAGATCGAGCAGTGGCTACGCCAGCCGGGGCAGAGGCGCGGGCGCTCCGGGCGATGAGCAAAGCAACCCTCCGGCGCTTCCCGTCGCGCCTCTGCCCCGGTGATCGGATCCCGCCGAGGCACTCGATCAACCGGCCCGCAAAGACCAGCTATCGTCCGCGCCGTCGTCTTGGAACTGGGTCACCTGGGTCACGCGACCGGTGCTGTCCACCTCGAACCTCCTGGCGGCGGATGCCACGTCCAGGGTGTCGATGAGGACCCGGCTGGCCATCGCGTCGTCTCGGTTCCGCACGGGCAAGACGATGAGCTGCACGTTGCCGCCCGGGGACTCGCCAATGCGCACCAGCGCCTGGATCAAGATCCGGCCGGCGGCCTCAAGCGCATAGTAGAGTGCCTGCCGGTTGTCCGACTTCATGGCGCCGGCGACCTGCATGCTGCCGACGACGTCGAGATCGACGCCAACGCCCTTTTGGTGCAGCTTCGCCACCTTGTCGGCACTGCCGTAGGCAGAGCGGGCGAGACTGGCCGCCTGGGGAATCCCCGCGAGGGCGACGGAGCCGATGATCTTCTGAACGACCTTCGTCGCCTTTTTGCCCAGCTGGCCCACGACCTGGGCCTCCGCGCTCTTGGTGCCTCGGTAGAGCACGGCCCACAGGGTGATCTGGCTCCCCGTCATCGCGACCTCCTCACAGAGCACCGAGGTGGACCCGCTCGCGGTCACGATCTGCCCCAAGGCGGCCTTCAACATTCCCTCGAGTCTGTTCGCACTCATCACTGCCACTCCTTCGGACATACGGGGGCACTGACACCGTCCACCCGGGCTCTGACCCGCCGTGGACTGTCAGTCCCTCCTGACCTCTTGGTAGAAGTCACCTCCCAGGCCACGGAGTATTCAAATGTATGCTGGCGAATCGACGCAGCGCAGGACGTGGGGCCCCATCTAGCCCTCGCGGCGGTCAGACGGTCTCGCACGCCGTACCCAAGCCCCCGGGTCCCCGTAGCAACCCGTACAGTTTTTGTGTGGCGCTTTACGAGGAGTTCTCTTGCTGGCCCCACCCCGCGCGAGAGACTGACGCGTCACGCCGCACGGCTCTATAGAGCCGGCATTCAGAAGCCCCGAGGGGTTTGTGAGCAACGCGAGCGAGCTCTACTGGCTGGCTGGCTGGCTGGCTGGCTGGCTGGCTGGCCTTGGCCGTGAGTACGTGAGCGGGCAGGTCGCGAGCGCGCCCGGACCGTCGAGCTTGCCCAGGCGGCCGCTATCTTACGCTGGTCGTCTCTCGGTCATCATCTCGTCTCCGTTTGTGGTCCGCTCATGGCTCGGCAGGCCGCCACACGGCATGATCCACCGAGCCGAGCCTTCGTAGATGCTCGGCGACCAGCAGCCCTTCGCGGGTCTTTCGCGGCTCGGCCGAGGTCCGCCAGACCATCACCACGGCAAGATCCCCGTCGTAGAGGGCGTGCTGTAGGAAGTAAGCCTCCGCGTCGGGGATCGAGTCGTCGAGCTCGCGAACCCGAGCCTCGAGGGCGGGCATCGCCTCTTGAAGCGTGGCCCCCGAGGAACGCACCCGGATGAGCTCGATCCACTTCATGACGATCAACCCATGATGATCAGCCCACTATGATCTGATCACCATATCAGCTCTTACTACTGTGGGCGTCGTACCACTCGATCATCGACTCGGGATGCTCGGAGAAGTATGTATAGCCATGATGACGGATCGTCGATCCCTCGATCCACAGCAGCTTCTTGTCTTCGACCGGGATACCGTCGTAGATGGCCTGGATGTCGGACTGGCGGGTGATCACGTCGTCCTTGAGCTGCGCCACCATGGTCGGGACCCGTATGTCCTTCGCATAGGCCCGCATATCGTACTCGGCGACCCGAAAGCCCGTCATCTGGTGGAACACGGGCTCGAACAGCTCGACCCCGCCGGTGATTCCCATTGCCTGGCACGACAGATCGATGAGCGAGCCGCCGACCACCGGCTGCAGAGCAATGAACGACCGCACGTGCTCGAACTGCTCGGGGTGCTTGCGCATCGCCACCAGGGTCGAGTTGCAGCCGATGCACAGGCTCTGCAACGACACCTCCATGCCGGCGGTCTCGGGCCGGGCCTTCGCATAGCGCAGCGAACCGATGACGTCGCGCCACTCGATGAGGCCCACGCCGGAGATCCCACCGTTGGCCGACGCGCTCAAGCCGTGGTTACGCAGATCATAGGCCAGCACGTTGTAGCCCGCGTCGTGGAGCGCCTTGTACTTGGGCAAGAAGTCCACCTCGATGCCATTGCTGGCCGGATAGCCCGACAGGTGCCCGGGGTAGCCCTGGCGGTTGGCCGGCCCGAAGTGATTGCAGATCACCAGCCGGTTGGACTTTGCGGGAATGAACCAACCTTCGAGGGGCACGCCATCGAGGGCCGGAAAAAAGACGTCCTCGTACTCCAGCCCGACCTCGTCGGGTCGCTTGAGGATCGGGGTCCGCTGCGGCGTGGCCAGTCCCTGCGCCAGGATCTGGATGAACTGCTCGGTTTGCTCGGGGCTCATGATGCTGTCCTCGTCGGGTGAGTCATCGGCAGCCATGGGGCTGCGTGCTTGCGCTTCCTGAGCAGGGTTCGTGCCAGGAACTAAGTCATTGTTTTCATTGAATTTCATTCCATTCGGCGTTGAATAATTCGCAATATACGGCGAATAAATGTTCGATATATCGTATTTTTCACCATATACTGCGCATTCAAGAACTCCGATGACGACGAACAAGAACGAATTCTTCGGGGAGACCACGCCCTTTTGATCTCGGCCCAGAGCACCGGCCGTCATGACGAGCGGCACGCCCGCTAGCTCGAGACCCATCCGTGAGCCCTTGACCATCGCGGGTCGAGGAACATCGCGTGGAAGACAACCGAGGGGTCGATTCGAACGCACCCACGATTGCATCGACTGCGATCGTCTCGATCATGGACCGACCCCGCGGCCGAAGACCATGGGTCTTTTGATCCGTGATCGCAGCCCTTGCCCAAGACCTCGTCGTCCGCTTTGGTTGGCGTCGTGATCGCCCCCACTCTACGCCCATCGATGCTTCTTTTTGTCGCCACGCTGGTGCCCCTCGGTTGCGGCCCAACGGCCGAAGACGATCCCACTCAAGGAGGAACGGGAACGGGTACGGGTACGGGAACGGGAACGGGTACGGGTACGGGTACGGGAATGGGAGCGGACATGGATCCGGACTCGCCGACGGAACCCGAGATGCCCGGAGACGATGGTGGGGGTCCGGTCTTACTCTCGGTGAACAAGGATGTCGACGTGCTCGTGGTGATGGACAACTCCGGCACGATGGGTCAGGAGCAAGGGCGCTTGGCGGCAAACTTCGAGAGCTTCGTGAGTGTGCTGGAGCGACCCGGGGTCGATGCGAACTATCGGATCGGGATCACCACGACGGACGACGGCAACCCCTGGTGCTCGGGCACCACCCCCGAAGCGGGCACGCTACAGCTCAGCTCGTGTCGCAGCCGACCCGAAGAGTTCTCGTTCCCTGGTGGCCTAGACGACGCCCTCGACGAGGCCTGCTTGGACCAGTGCCCCGAGCAGTGGTCGACCATCGAGACCCTGCCCACCGAGGTCGCCGGCAGCGATGAGCTCCGACGCCGCAGGTGGCTGGAGAACATCGAGGGGCAGACCAACCTACCCGAGGGTCTGACCGTTACCCAGGCATTCCAGTGCGTCGGCCCGCAGGGGATCAGCGGCTGCGGCTTCGAGTCCCCCCTGGAATCGATGTGGAAGGCGCTGAGCCGCTCGCTCTTCGAAGATGACTACGACTTCGGGTTCGTGCGTGACAACTCGGTGCTGTCGATCATCCACGTGACCGACGAGGCCGATTGCTCGTCCAACTCCGACTGGGACACCATCTTCTTGCCCGATGGCAACCGGATCTTCTGGTCCGACCCCGCGGCGGGCATGCCCACCTCGGCGGTGTGCTGGAACGCCGGGGTCGCGTGCTCCGGGGCGGGGACCTATGACGACTGCTTCGCGGTCGACCTCGACGTCGACGGCAACGAGGTCAACGCCGCGAACGCTCCGGACGACGCCGTGCTCCGGCCGCTGTCTCGCTATATCGACCTCGTGCAGGAGTACGAGGACCAAAAGCAGCAGATCAATCCCGACCAAGAGGTCGTGGTGGCCGTGCTCGGGGGCATCGGCCGCGACGGCACGCTCCTCTACCAGGACTCACTGTCGGACCCCCAGTTCCAGGACGACTTCGGGATCGGGCCGGGCTGCTCGAGCCCGACGGGCGACGCGGTGCCCCCGGTCCGACTCGCTGAGTTCGCCGAGGCGTTCCAGATCAGCAATACCACGAGCTTGTTCTCGATCTGTGCGCAGGATTACGGGCCCGCCCTGCAGGCGATCGCCGAGTCGATCGCCGATCAGCTCCGGCCCACCTGCATGCCCGCCTGCGTGGCCGACACCGATCCCACCACCCCCGAGACCGTCGACCCACAGTGCACGCTGACCCAGATCTCACCGCGCGGCGACGGCTCGTTCGACGAGATCGACATCCCGCCGTGTAGCGACGACTTGGTCCCCGACGGCGCGGACGTCTGCTACCAGGCGCTGGTGGGCAACCAGCTGAGCGCGTTGTGTGACGACCAGGGGTTCAACCTCGAGTTCGACCTGATACGGCGCGAAGGCGTCCCTGCGCGGCCGGGGACCACCGTCGAGGCGTTCTGCGAGCTGTCGCAGTCCAAGGCGGTGGACTGCCCGGATCTGCCGTAGCGCGCGGCGTCGCCGAAGCTCGGCATCGTCGCAGGACACCACGGGATCGCTCCACGGCGCTCCCGCAGCAGCAGACCCCGCGAGCGACCTCGTTTGCGGTCCCCGCGGAACCCGCAGCGGGGTACGGTGGTCGGTAGCGATCCGTGCCCTGGCTCCGCGTCTCTACTCTGCTCGTGACCTTGTTGCTGGGGGTGCTCGGGTGCCGACCGAGCGAGGACCCACGTCCAGGCGACGCACCCGCGCTGGAGCCAGCGCCGCCCGCCCCCGTCGTCGCCGTGCTCGGCCCGGCCGGGCCCCCCCCGGGCGAAGTGACCGGGCAGACCGCGACGCCGCAGCTGGTCGAGTACGGACCCCAGGGCCCCGCGGCGGGGGATCCCGCGCTGTACCTACGCTTCTCGGCGCCGATGCACACGGCGACCGAGGGGGCGACGGCTCCGGTGTTCGAGCTGACGCCGAAGGTCGCGGGCACCCTGCGCTGGATCGACGCCTATCGCCTCGACTACGTGTTCGACCAGACGCCACCGCCCTCGTCGATCATCGAGATCCACGCCCACGGCAAGCCGGTGACGGCCAGCGGCGAGACGATCGATCTCGACCTGCGCTGGTCGATCGAGACCGAGGCGCCGTGGCTCGAGCTGAGCGAGCGCGATGATGAGCGACGGGGCAACCCCACCGACGACGAGGGGCGATACTTACGACATTGGAAGACCCCCTTTATCGTCGAGCTCGAGCCGTACGTTCGTCCCCAGGCGCTGCGCCCCTACGTGGAGGTCACCGCGACCCCCCGCAAGGGTGGACCGACGGTCCCGGTTCCCTTTCGCGTCCGCATTCCTCGTGATCGTGATCTGGGCTCCTACTACCCCAGCGGAGGCTACCGAGTCCCGCGGGTACGGCGAGCCCGGGCCGAGCTCAGGCCCACGTCCGAGACCAAAACCAAGACCAAGACCAAGACCAAGACCAAGATATGGACCCGAGGCAACCTGCTCATCGAGCCGGTCGGGCACTGGCCCGCCGACGCGATCATCTCGGCCCGGGTCCGCGACGACTTCCACACGTCCTTCGGCCCGGTGACCCTCGGCCGTGACGTGGGCGCACAGCTCGCGACGATCGACGGCCTGGATGCCGAGCTGTCGTGCGACATCGACCACGGCGACGGCTGCGGTCCGGGCTCGATCCTCGTGGAGCTCGATGGCCCGGTGACCCTGCGGCGCCTCCGGGCGATCGAGATCGAGCCCCGGCCCAAGGGGTTTCGAATCACGCGCCCGCGCTGGGCTCCAGACGATGCTCACCGCGCCCAGCTGCGGGGGCGCTTCAAAGAAGGCACGACGTACCGGGTCACGGTCCCCACTTCGATCCAGGATGCATGGGGTCACCGCCCGCCGGCCCCGGTGGTCTTCGAGGCCAAGTTCGTCTCGCCCCCGCCCGAGGTCACGCTCTCTTCTAGTCGAGGCACGCTGCGCGCCAGCGACGCTCGCACCGTAGGCCTGGAGACGCGCTGGGTCGAGCAGGTACGGCTGCGCGCCGCCGTCCTCACCGACGAGCAGCTCGCCGCCCAGTGGCTGCGAGACACCGAGGCGCTGGAGATCCCCCGAGCGCCCGTGCGCAGCATCGACCGGCTCGTCGAGCTGTCCCCGTCCGGGGAGCTGGGGTGGTCGTCGATCGCGATCGATCTGGCCGAGCTGTCCGGGGGCGAGCGACGCCCGGTGCTCGTCGTGGTCGAGCCGACAAAGCTGATGCCGCAGGCCGCGGGCCGCCCGGCTCCGTCGGCGGCCCGCGGGATCTGGCAGCAGACCGACCTGGGCGCGGTCGCGGTCGTGTCTCCTTCGCGCTCCTTGGCTCGGGTCCACGCCCTGGCCGACGGCGCGCCGCGAGCCGAGGTGACGGTCGATCTCTTCCGGGGCACCCGCACCGTTCCCGCGAAGTTCCTCCGGGCCCTGGGTCAGACCAACGCCCGCGGCGTGGTCGACCTGCCCCGGTCGCTGCTGCTGCCCAAGCGCGGGCTGCTGCGCTTGACGGACGGCGATGATCGCTTCTGGCTGCGCGTGGGCGAGCTCCGCGACCCGCAGCAGCGGTGGCGATCGTGGAGCACTCTCACCGCCTATGAGGACAAACAGAAGCTGCTGCACGCGCTGGTGACCGAGCGTCCTGTGTACCGCCCGGGCGAGCAGGTCCACGTGGTGGGCTGGACCGCGCTCTCCGACAGCCACAGCCCCGCGGGGCTGCGCCCGCTACCGGCGAAGACGCCGGTGCAGCTCGAGCTACTCGACCACGACGGAGAAGTCGTCGCCCGCCGTGAGGTCCGCACCACCGCGCACGGCAAGTACTGGGCCACCCTGCCCCTGCCGCCGCAGGGGCGCCTGGGCCATTACGAGGTGCGCGCCACGGTCGACGAGCAGTCCAGGGAGCTGGGGATCTCCGTCCGCGACTTCGAGGCCCCGTCGTTCTCGGTGACCGTGGATTCCCCTGTCGGCGACATCCTGCACGGCGCGACCTGGCAGACCCGCGTCGCCGCGGCCTACTACTTTGGCGGTGACGTTCCCGTGTACTCGTTCGACCCCCGGGTGGATTGCCGCCTCACCCACTACCGTCCGCCGGATCTCGACTGGAAGTGGGCTCAGGCCGACTTCGATCGCGAGCAAGAGGTGCCGTACCGGGCCAGCCCCGCCGCCGTGCTGAAGCGCGACACACAAGCGCGCGGGCGAGCCACGGTGACCGCCAACGCGAACGCCCTCGGCTCGAGCCGGCCCTATCGCTGCACCACGTCGGTCGCGGTGACCGACCAGAGCCTGGAGCAGGTTGGGGGCGAGTCTTCGGTGCTCGTCCACCCCACCGGCTACCTCTTCGCCCGCCGCCCGCCGTCGTGGCTGCGCGCGGGGCAGGGCCTGCGGGTGCCGGTGCGGGTCGTGGACTTCGCGGGCGCACGCCGGGGCGACATCGACGTCGTGGTGGACATCGAGCGCGAGGACACCGTAGACACCAACTCTGGCTGGGTCACCAAGGTCGTCCCCGTCCGTACGTGCCGTCTGAAGACCACCGCGACCGGCGAGGACGCGGCCTGTGAGCTCGAGCCCAAGGAGGGCCGGCACCGGATCTCGATCCGCGCAACCGGGGACGACGCCCCCCAGGGCCACATCGAGCTCACGCGCTGGGTGGGCCCCAAGATCCGTCGCCGATCCCGGCCCTCGACCGCGCCCCTCGAACTCGAGATCTCGCCGCAGTCGCCCAGGCCGGGCGAGACGGCCGAAGTGCGGGTCCGCTCGACCCACGCCACGGGTGAGGGGCTGCTCATCCTGGCCGCCGGGGGGCTACGACGCGCCGAGCCCTTCAGCCTCGAGGACGGCAAGGCGACGCTGAAGGTCGACGTCGACGAGGCGTGGGTGCCCGCGCTGAGCATCCGCGCCACCCTGATCACGTCTAGCGCCAAGCACCACCGGCCCCGGGTGCTCGAAGACAAGCTCGTCGTCGAGGTGGGCAACGAGGGCCGGCGGCTGCACGTACTGCTTCAGCCACCCGCCGAGGCCTCCCCCAACGCAGAAGTCGAGATCCCGATCACCCTGCAGGATGCATCGGGTGCCCCCGTGGGCGGCCACGTCGCGCTGTGGGCGGTCGACGAGGCGGTGCTCTCCCTGCGCAAGCCGAGGGTGCCCAAGCTGGTCGAGCGCTTCACCGTTCGCCGACCGGAGCGTGCGTCGATCGAACACGACTACGCGCTGCTGAGGCTGCCCTACACGCCACGCGAGGATCCCTACCTGCTCGGCGGCACGCTCAGCGGGTACGGCCGGGGCAGCGGCTCGGGCTTTGGCGGGCGAGGCCAGCGAGTGCCACGAGTCCGGCAGGCCAGATCCACGGTGGCCCGAGAGCGCTTCCAGACCACCCCGATCTTCATCGGCGACGTCGAGATCCCCGCGTCGGGCACGGCGACGGTGCGCGGGCGAATGCCCCAAAACCTCACCACGTTCCGCGTGACCGCGGTAGCCTCGGCGCCGGTGCCCGGCCACGAGGGCGTAGGGCGGTTCGGGACCGGGGAAGGACGGATCCGGGTGACCGTACCCGTGGCCCTGCGCGCGGTGCTACCTCGGGTCCTGCGCCCGGGCGATCAGGCGCAGCTCGCCGCGATGGTGGACAATCGCACCGGCCCCGCGGGGACCGTCGCGGTCTCCTTGACCATGCACGACGCCGAGGGGGTGCTGCGCCGTGAGTCCCCGGCGCAGCACGAGGTGGCGATCGAGGCCGGCGGTCAGGTGCGCGTCCCCTTCGACGTGCGCGCCCTCGGCCCCGGCACTCCCAAGATCGAGCTGCGGGCCACGCTGACCCCCCGCGACGGTGCGAGCGTGCCGCGGACCGACGCCATGCTCTCCGACGCCATGAAGGTCGAGCTGCCCGTCACGGTGGAGCGCACCCTCGTGCGGCGCTCGGCGGTCTACGGCGAGCTCGACGACGACGCTCCGATCGCGGTGGCGGTCGACGGCCCAGACGACGGCGTCGATGTGCGGGTGGAGGCTTCGGTCGACGGCACGCTGCTCGGCGGCCTCGACGACGTCGCGGCCGGCCTGGTGCAGTACCCCTACGGCTGCCTGGAGCAGACCGCGAGCCGGCTTGTGCCGTTGCTCGCACTCGGCCGACTCGACGAGCACCACCTGCCTCCCGACACCAACGTCGACGATTTCTTGCAGGCCGGCGTCATGCGCCTGCGCTCGATGCAGACTCGCGACGGGGGCTTCGCCTACTGGCCCGGCCAGCGCTTCGCCCACCTCTATGCCTCCGCCTATGGCCTGTGGGTTCTCGAGCAGGTCGCGGCCGCGGGTCATCCGGTGCCCGAGGGCACGCTCGACCGGGCGCGGACCTACGTGCAGCGGCGCGCCGCCGCTTGGGCCGACAAAGAGGCGACCAGTCTCCACGACGACGTCCCGATCGCGCTGGCCGTCCACGCCCTCGCGGCCGGCGGGCGCACACCGACGGCCGCGATCGACCGGCTGGTCGAGCATTGGGACACGCTACCGATCTTCGCCCGCGGCCTGGTCGTGCTGGCGATGGCCGAGGCCAGCCCGAATGACCCGCGGCTGTCGGAGCGACTCGAGGCGCTCGCGGGGCAGATCGATCGCCAGGGGGCCGTGGCGCACGTGCGCCGCCGCGGTGACCGGTATCTCCAGTACTTCGACAGCCCGGCCCGCACCGACGCGATCGTCCTGTCCGCCCTGCTCGCGACCCGGCCCGACGATCCACGGGTGGTCCCGCTGGCGCGCGGGCTGAGCCTCGAGCGCGGCGGCGGGCTGCGCAACACCCAAGAGCGCGCCTATGGCCTGCTCGCGCTGGCGGAGTACGCCGAACACTACGAGCCCGACGACCCGTCCTTTCTCGCGCATGTGTGGGCCGGGTCTACGCCACAACCCGGGGTGCGCTTCGATGTGCTCGATGCCCCAGCGCTTCGGGTCGACAGTGCGCTCGGCGAGCTGGGTGGCGAGGCACAAAAGCGTCGCGTCACGCTTCGCCGACAGGGGCGCGGCCGTGCCTACTATCGCGTCGGGATGCGCTGGTCTCCGGCCGAGCCGCCGCGCACTCCGGTCGCGGCGGGCATCGCCGTGGAGGCTACGCTACGCAGCGCCAAGGGCGTGATCGACGAGGATGACGTGATCGCTCCGGGTACGCCGCTGGCGCTGGATCTGACGCTGAGCGCCGACGCGCCGCTGGACTACGTGGTGCTCGAGGTGCCGCTGCCCGCCGGGCTCGAGGCGGTCGATACCTCGATCGGCAAGGGGCGCCGAGCGATGGTGCTGCCGGGCACGGTGGGGTGGTGGGCTAGCCATTACGAGCTGCGGGCCGATCGGGCGCTAGTCTTTGCGGATCGGCTGCCTCCGGGCGAGCAGCACCACACCCTCTACCTGCGTGCAGCGACGCCCGGTGAGTTCGTGATGCCGCCGCCGCATGCCGAGGCGATGTATCTGCCGGAGATCCACGGGCACGGGGTAGCGCGGCGGGTTCGCGTGGCTACGCCAGCGCGGTGAACATCGAGCGACAGCGCCGCCGCAACTTCGATGAGCTCTTGTAACGTTGCTTCAGTAGTGACGATATCCAAGTCGGCCGAAACAATAGTTTCACCGCGCAACCGAGCGTAGGCCCCGACGGCCATCCCCCCGATAACAGCATAGGGGATCCCCCGCTCGTCGAGCCGACGAAGCAGCTCGACGAAATCCTTCAGATCGAGTGACGTTTCTTGGGCCTCGGTCGGCATATGCGATGGAACTCTCGTACCGAGGCCAGGCGCTCTTGGACCGATGCAGACGGAGAGACCTTGGTCACATCGAGCGTATCCCAAGGATTCGGAAACGGTAATGGCTCCCCCTTCGCGGCCGCTTGCACGTTCGCCTCACGCTGAGCCAACTGACGCCGTTCTCGCTCGGTTCGAGTCGCCATGGATCCCCCGACCTCAGTACCCCTGCGCCTTGTCAACGACGTTGCGCAGCGGCTCGTCATTGGCAAACCGACGCAGGTTGTCCTCCAAGAGCTCCAGCTTGCGCGCCCAGACGCGATCGGAGGTGCCGGCCATATGGGGCGTGATCACCACCCGGTCGATCGTCCACAGCGGATGCTCGGGCGGCAACGGCTCGGGGTCGGTCACGTCCAGGCCCACCCCGGCCAAGCGCCCGCCCTCGAGCGTAGCCACCAGCGCGTCGGTGTCGATGACGGGCCCCCGGGCGATGTTGATGAGGAACGCGTCGGGCTTCATCACGGCCAGCTCGGTCGCGCCCAAAAGGCCCCGGGTCTGCTCGGTGAGCGGCACGGCCAAGAACACCACGTCGGCCTGGGGCAGCAACGCGTGGAGCTCCGAGGGACGATGGATCGACTCGACATGGGGCGGCCGCGGGCCCGAAATATCGCGCTTGGTCGCGATCACCCGCATGCCGAACCCGGCGGCCCGCTCGGCGATCGCCGAGCCGATCCCACCCAGGCCCACGACCAGCGCGATCTTGTCCGACAGCTCGATGGGCCGCCGTGGCCCTTCGCGCAGGGCCCGACGGGTGCCCCGCCAGTCGTGCGCCCCGTGCTTGCGCAGGGCCACGTGCAGACCCCGCGTCAGCACCAGCAGCAACGCCACGGCGTGATCGGCCACGTTGGGCCCCTGCACGATCTTGGCGTTGGTCAGCACGATCTCGCTTTGCGTTAGCGCCGCGAATCGATAGCGATCGACGCCCGCGCTATAGACCTGGATCCACCGCAAGCGCTCCCCAGCCGCCACCAGCTGTGGCGAGGGCCGCCCCAAAAACCCCTCGGCATCGACGATCGCGCCCCTCGCCGCTTCCTCGTCGGCCACTGGTACCAGCTGCACCTGCGGGACCGCGGTGCGCAGCGCGGCGACCTCGTCGGCGGACAGACCCATCACCACCACCCGGGGCGGTGAGCGGCGCGCGACCGACTCGGGGGCGGTCAGACAACCAATGAGCACCAAGAAAACAAGCCATCGTCGCATCGCCCGTGCGCTCCGCGAGCGAGTCTCTCATCTTCGGGCACCTGCGCCGAGCGCTCCCGACTCCGAGTGTAGAGCCCCGGCCAACGCTCGGCGCCGTGCCGGGCCACCGTCCCGAGGTCCGTCCGCCTTCGCCTCGATTTCATGCGAAGCTCACGGCGACCCATGGTCGGCGCACGCGCGACGAGGCTCCTCGCCCTGCTGGGCGCCATCCCCTTGCTGGGGACCTGCGGCCCCACGGGTGAGCCACCCCAGGCCCCTGCTCCGACCGCGCCGAGCGAGGCTTCCCCCGCGCTACGAGGTTGGCACTACGAGGTCGAGGTGGCCCCGTCGCTCGAGCGCGCGGACGTACGGATCTGCTTTTCGGGCTCCGCGCCCAACCGCCTGATCCCGGGCCTACGGATCGCCGACCCCCACGCCCACGACGTCCGCGACGCCGCCGGCGAGCCGCTGCC
Organism: Myxococcota bacterium; assembly: GCA_039194325.1. Lineage (GTDB taxonomy): Bacteria > Myxococcota_A > Polyangia > Nannocystales > Nannocystaceae > Paraliomyxa. The sequence continues at coordinate 15,844 of JBCCWC010000128.1, read as the reverse complement.
CCGCCAGGGCATGGGCTACGCGCTGGGCTCGCTGGGCGAGGACGCGTGTGTGGACTACTGGGTCGACTTCGCTGGCCTGGAGAGCAGCGGGGCCGCGGGGCGCATGATCGGACGCACCGGCGACAGCTTGATGGTGCGACCCAGCCTATGGATGTGGCGCCCGGACATGCTGCCCGCGGAGGCCGATGCCACGATCCACTTCACCATGCCCGAGGGCATGCAGGTCTCCGTGCCCTGGCCGGCCCGCGAGGGAGCCCCACGCGGCGACGCCGACACCACCTACGCGCTGACGCAGACCGCGTTCCACTGGCTGGCCTATGCGGTCTTTGGCGAGCTGACGATCGATCGCTTCGAGCACGCGGGCACCGAGGTGGAGCTGGTCGTGCTCGACGCCGAGCTCGCCTGCCCCTCGGCGGGCCTACGCACGTGGGTCCACGAGGCGATGGACACGGTGGCCTTGCTGTTCGATGGCCGGTTTCCTCGGGAGCGTCTGCAGATGGTGGTGCTGCCGATCGCGGGAGGTGGCGAAGGCACGGTCTACTTCGGCATGGCCGGCCGCGGTGGTGGCCCGGGGATCTACGTGTTCCTCGACGACCACGCACAAGCGCAAGAGCTCCCCGGTGGCTGGACCACGATCCACGAGATGCTCCATCACGGCATGCCCTTCATCGACGAGCCGTGGATGGCCGAAGGCTGGGTGACCTACTACACCGAGCTGATGCGGACCCGCATGGGGTTTCGCAGCGAGCAGGAGGGCTGGCGGGCGCTGGCCAAGGGCTTGGCCCGCGGTCGACGACGCGGACAGGATCTCACGCTGGCGCAGGCCAGCGCGCAGATGCACGAGGCGCACCTCTACCAGCGGGTCTACTGGGGAGGGGCCGCCACCGCCTTGCTGATCGACGTGACGATGCGCGTACAAACCCAAGGGGCCCGCGGCCTAGACGACGCGATGAAGGAGCTGCGGCGGTGCTGCGGTGATGCGACCCACCTGTGGCCGGCCCGTGATCTCTTGGCGACGCTCGACACCTGGTATGGCCGGCCCTTGTTCACGCAGACCGCCGACGCGGTGCTCTCCCAGCGGGGCTTTCCCGACACGGACGCGGCCCTGGCCTCGATCGGGGTCACGGTGAGCGGAGACGAAGTCCGCCTGGACGAGGATCCCGCGCGGGCCGAGATCCGGCGTGCGATCATGGCTCCACGCCGCGCAACCGAGCCATGACCGCAGCCATGACCGCAGCCATGACCGCGCGGGGATGGCACGCCGGGGTGGACCGACGCGTGCGCAATGCTATATCGACGCGGTCATGCCTCGACCGCCGACCCCTCCGCGCGACGTGGCCCTGACCTTTGCCGGTGGGGGCAATCGGTCGTTCTACCAGCTGGGCTTGCTGCGCCAGTGGGGCGAGCGCCTGCGCCCGCGGATCGGCGCGATCGCGGCCTGCAGCGCGGGCGCCTGCGTGGCCACCGTGTGGCTCAGCGGGCGGCAGACCCAGACCCACCGGTTTTGGAAGGCGCGCCGCCAGGGGGTCACCCGCAACTTCGACTTGGCCCGGCTGCTCCGCGGCCAGCGGCCCACGCCCCACGGGCCGATCTACCGCGACACCCTGCTGTGCGCCTTCGCCGAGGACGGGCTCGACAAGATCCGCGCGGCGCCCTTCCCCGTGCTGGTGATCACCGCCCGCCCGCCACGCCTGCTGCCCACCGAGGTGAGCGCGGTGCTGGGCTTTTTGGCCTACAACCTCGAGCAGCAGGTGCGTCGCGACTTCGTGCACCCCGAGCTCGGCCAGCGCCTGGGCTTTCGGGCCCACCTGGTCGACGCCCGTCGCTGCCGCAGCGCCGAAGAGCTGGCGGATCTCATCATCGCCTCCTCATCCACCCCACCCTTTACCCCGGTGGGCCGCTTCGGCGGGCGACGGCTGCTCGACGGGGGCCTGGTCGACGTGGCCCCCGCCTCGGCCGCCGAGCAGGTCCGCGGGATCCGTCGCAACCTGGTGCTGCTCGCCCGCCCCTACCCCGCCTCGTGCGTGGGGCAACAGGGCTCCCGGCTCTACGTGGCGCCCACTCGTCAGCCCCCGGTCGATCTCTGGGACTACACCCAGCCCGAGCGGATCGACGAGACGATCGAGATGGGCGAGCGCGAGGCCACGCTGTACGATCGGGAGCTGCGGCGGTTCTTGGTGCGCTAGTCGAGGGCGCGAACGAACGCGGGACCGCGAGCTCGATGGCCCCACGAGGGGTTCACCACGGGCGCCAGGCGCCTACGGCTCGATCGACCGCTCGAGGAACCACGGCGACGTCAGCAGCCGAACGAACTGGCTGGGCACGTCCCCATCCTCGACAAACGGCGTGGCCAGCTCCTCGGTGATGCAGGAGTACCCTTCCTGCTCGTCGCCGACCCCCACCACATACTTGAAGATCTCCTGGCTGACGCACACGTGCGCGATCGAGGACCCCGCGATGATGTCGAGCATCTCGGAGACGTCTTGCACGGGCCCTTCGAACTCGTCGGGCACCAAGATCGTGCTGGAGTCGTCGATCGGCAGCCCGTTGTCGGTGTCGCGGCGGCGACCTACCGCGTCGAACACCTCGAACGGCCACCCGTAGGGATCCATCACCGAGTGACACCCCGCGCAGGTACCCACCGAGTGGACCCGCTCGAGGGTCTGCCGCAGCGTCTCGTTGCCCTGCACCTCCTCGAGATCCGGGAAGGACACGTCGTCCGGCGGCGGCGGTACGGCGATGCACAAGAGCGTGTCGGAGACGAAGTGACCGCGCGCGACGGGGTTGTTCTCGCTCTCGTGGGCATACGTACCGAGGAGCGCGGGGTGCGTGAGCAGCCCCTGCCGGCCGACCTCGTCGATCTCCACCAGCCCCGCGTCGGGGTCGTACTGCTGCGGATCGTCCCACCCCAAAAGTTGCGCGGTGGGCGGGCTGACCACGAACTGACGACTGAGCAACAGCCGCTCGAGCGTCGGCTCGTCCGAGCCCAGTAGCGACCCCACGGTGGCCTCGAAGTCGGCGAGCACCGCATCCCGCGTCGTCTCGTCGAACGCAGGGAACGCCTCGGGATCCTTGCTGATCAGGGCAAAGTCCTGGAGCCCGGCCATCTCGCGCACGAAGGCGACCATGCCCGACGGCTCGTCCCCCTGCATGGCCAGCAGGCGACGCGCATGGGCCTCGATCTGCTCGGGGCTGCGCAGCGCGTCTTCCTGCGCGGCCGCCCACAGCGGCGCGTCGGGTGGTCCGTCGGTCAGCGTATACGACAGCGCGCTGGCGACCTCGAACGACGAGAGCTCGGCACCGGTGCCGTCGTCGAGCGGCTCGCCGAGCTCCTGGCGAAACAGGAACCGGGGAGAGGTCAGCATGGCCTGGACCACGGTCTGGATCGCTCGATCGACGTCGGTGGCCGCCCGCGCCTGGTCGAACAGCGCGACCAAGCCTTGCCGGTGATCGGCGGGCACCGGGCCCCGGTAGAGCTCCTCGGTGAGCGTGTCGATCGTGTCTTGAACGCACGCATCGTCGACCGGCGCGGCATCCAGGCACACGAAGCGCTGCCGCACCACGCCGACCGCCTCGGCGGAGACCGTCTCCGCGGCCTCGATCACGTCGGCCGTGTTCTTGAAATCGAGCCGTCGGATCTGAGAGTGGGTAGAAAACTCGGCGGAGCGATCGGAATCGCGGAACAGCTGGTCGACCGCGCTGATCCCGGGAAACGCCGCGGCGACCGTGCGCGCATACTGCCGCCCGTTGAGGCCGCGAACGACCCGAGACATCCGGGGGACGCCTTCGCACTCGGACTCGACGCCGGGGCCCTCGCCTTCGGGGTCTTCCACGTCGCCCGAGCCGCCGACACCCGCGCCATCCGGGCTCGCGTCGTGCTCGTTGAGGCCCACGTAACAGCCCGAGGATCCGATCGCCACCGCGATCGCCACCCCGTGGCCAAGAACTCGGCAACTTGCGCAGCTCATGCCAACGCTCCAGGAAGCGGGCCGTTGCAGGGATCTTGGCCGTCGCCAAAGGTGTCGAGCTCGAGCCCCATGGCGCGGGCGGCCGTCACGTGAGCACACGCCAGCGAGTACTCGTCGTTGGAAAAGCGCAGCCACTGCCCGGTGTTCATCGCGCCGCCCGCCGCTCCCAAGAAGACCACCGGGTGACGATCGGCTCCATTGTGGTGGCGGCCGCCGCCGTCGCTCATCCACTGGATCAGCAGCCCGTCGGCCATGGTGCCGTCGCCCTCGGGAATCTCGGCCAGCCGCTCGTAGAGATAGACGACCTGGTCGGCATGAAAGCGCAGGATCTTCTCCATGAACGGACCGTTCTCTTCTTCGTGGGAGACCCTCTCGTGGTGATTCTTGGTCTCTCCGTCGAAGGTATAGTTGAAGTGCACGCACCCGTAGGTGTGCAGCATCGTGGCCTGGCGGGTGGCTCCGCACGACAGCGCGATCACGGCCAGGTCTTGCATGTAGCGCCAGTACTCGGGGAAATTGTGGGTCTGGTGCTCGAACGACTGCGCGGGGATCTCGTCGCAGTTGGCGAGGTTGGTGAACGACTTCTCGACCTCGCGCACCGAGTCGAGGTATTGCTGCATCTTCTGCCGCTCCTGCCCCGGCAGCTCGGCCTCGAACGCCTGGATGTCATCCTTGACGAAGTCGAGGTAGCTCTTTTGCAGGTCGCGCAGCACCTCGTCTTGGTTGGTGACGCCGAAGATCGTCTGGTGGGCCTCCTCGGCGTCGAGGATCGGATAGAGCGGCTCGTTGTCGCCGGTGCCGATGATCGTCCCCTGGACGCAATTGCCGTTGCTGATCGTCAGCGGGTGCCCGAGCACCAGCGTGCGCAGCTTGACGTCGGGGTCCTGCTCTTGCAGGGCGGTGGCGATCAACTGATCGATCGTGACTCCGCCGACGACCTTCGGCGAGATCCCAGCCGCGCCGTCGGGAGGGCCCCGGTCCGCGCAGGCGAGCGCGCAGCTGCCGTTGCCGTGCAGGTATCGGCCGGTGCTGCAGTAGAGATTTTGAACCACCGTCAGCGCCGACTGGTGGGGAACGAACGCCTCCATGAACGACCGCAGCGTGAACGTGGAGGGCCCATCCACCGTCGACTGCTCGAGGTGGTGGTTTTGCAGGCCATTGCAGTGGTTGTAGAGGATGAAGCGGCGCGTGCTCGTGGGCTCGATCCCGCGAGCCTCGCGGTCGAGCCGCACCATCATGCTGCCCACCAGGCCGCAGCCAGCGAGCGCCAGGAATCGACGGCGGGCGAGCGGCCGGTTGATGAGGCGCACGTGGCCGGATGGACTCGTCATCTTCGCTCCTGACTGCGGGTGACTCGAAGTCGATGTGCCCCGAGCCCCCAACTTTGTCCCCACCCACGAACGGTAGCACGCTCGATCGATCCGGGAGACCGAGTTTTCCCGAAACCACGCCGAGGGTCACGATCTTTGAGTAAGCAAGTTCGATCGAACACGCGGTGATCGTAGACCGATGGTTCTGGCCAAACCCCCAGAACAACGCATGACGCGTCAGACCCCAGCCAGACTGTAGTGGAGGTTGTATCGGGTACACCCAACGTACGCGAATCCGCGCGATCGAGCGTCGCGATCACGACGATCGAGATCCCAACCCGAGACTTGGGGTCGACTTGGGGTCCAAGACCCTCGTTTAGCGAGCCACCCGGATCCCCAGGTGGTTGGCCACCGGCCGCTCACGCCCCGGGATCCGCCGGTGGATCGGTGAGTTGAGCACTTGGGGTCGACCGTCCTCACCCTCGGTGACCAGGGTGGCCGAGCCTCCACCGTCGAGCTCGATCGCGTCGTGGATCCCCAGCTCGATGAGCAACGCAGACATTTCGGACAAGGTGACGCCTTCGCTGTAGCCGCGCTGGCGACCATCGACCAGCACCACCGTCATCCGGCGCCGCGAGGGATCCAGGCCAAGGGCGATCCGTGGGGCGAGCATGCCGTCGTCGGCGGGTACGGCCCGCCCCTGCTCGACCAAGCGGTGGCGCCCCGAGATCGCGTGATGAATCACCGGCGGCGGCTCGTAGAGCGACACGGTACCGTCCTGCGCAACGTAGATCGTATTGCCCTTCCACGGCAGCGGGACCACCGACTGGCCGCCCACCGCATAGACCCCCACCGGCCGCAGCAGCTGGCCCGGCGTCAGCTCCTCGGGCGCGGGCTGACCTGGGCAGGGGTAGAAGAAGTGGGTGTTGATCGCCAGCTGCACGTCGAACTCGTCGAGGAAGGCCGAGCCGGTCCGCGCCGGCAGGCAGCCGGGGACCTCCGAGGCGGGCGTGGGCACGACCGACAGGCCGGGGGTGTCGAGATCGATCGTGACCACGTGCACCACGAACGGCCGCGGCTCGGTGCGGGCGAACACCCGATGGACGATGCCCGGGTGCAGCGTGCGCTCGGCCGCAGCCGGGTGCGGGCGGTAGCGGATCCACAGCCCGTAGGCTCCGAAGGTCAGGGCCACGACGGACACGAGCGCCATCAGCACGACCCCCGCTCGACCCACGAGCCGCCACGGTGGCCGCCACCGCCGAACCCGCCGCCACCCGGCTCGTGCTCCCCAGGCCAGGGCCACCCCCAGGGGGGTGAGCAGCCAGCCCATCAGGGTAAAGGCGAGATCTTTGAGCGCGTCGAGCACGATGCTCCGTGGACGGTTCGACGCGCCAACGCGCCCTTTAGTTCCGCCCTTACTTCTGCCCTCTACTTGCGCCCCCTACTTGCGCCCAAAGTCGGCCGGGATCTCCCCCCAGCGCCGGGTGGGCCACTTGCGGATCTCCACGTCGCCGGGCCCGGCGCGCGCCAGCCAGCGCTGCGCTCGATCGAGCAGCTGCCAGGCCGACTCGGTGCGCGCGCTCCGAGCCAGCGTGGTCCGAGCCCGCCCCCGCCTCACCCAGCCCATCGCGATCTTCGAGTCGGTATAGAGCGGCCCCACCCGTCCGTGCTCGCGCAACCAGGCCAGCCCGTGCACGATGGCCAAGAACTCGCCGATGTTGTTGGTGCCCCGCATCGGCCCCACCCGAAACAGCTCGGCTCCGGTGTCGATCTCGACCCCACGATACTCCATGGGCCCCGGGTTGCCGCTGCACGCGGCATCTACGGCGATCGAGCCCGGTACGGGGCTAGCCTCACGGCCTTGGGACTTCGGGGACTTCGGACGGGACTTCGGGGACTTCGGACGGGACTTCGGGCGCGGCTGGTCGGGCACCGACGGCTCGAGCAATTCCAGATCGTCGAACGGCATGGGATCGCCGCCCGCCTCGACCCACGCCCGCTCGGCCTGCGCCGCATCGGCAAAGGACCGAAACCGGGCCCCGCTAAAGCCGTCGACCTGCGCGTGACACTGCGCCCAGTCGCGGTAGATCCCCGGCTCCCGACCCACCCAGACCACGTAGTAGCGCGCCCGCGGCACCGCTGGGGTTTATCACGGCGGTCCACGGGCGGGCGAGGGCAAGGTGGGTCCACGAGCAGCCCACGAGCCGCGTGAGATCGATGGGTCCAGCGACTCATGGGCCACGCACGGGCCACTCACGCGACACGAAGCGCCGAGCCGCGAGCGGGGAGCTCCGGCACGACCTCGAGCTCATCGCGATGCACCGCATCGATGGCGTCGGCCGCCAGCCCGAGGCCATGGGCGTGGAGCAACGAGACCAGGGCGTAGACGGCGATGAATACGAAGATCGGGAGCGTATCGATCATCAACAGCAGCTCCGTGGCCACCAACACCACCACGTTGAGGACGTTGGCAAAATGCTGGAGCTCCCGCGCCTTGATGGCGGCCGCCGGCTCACATCGCAAGAGGCCATAGGCATTGCCGTAGATCCGCGCGGCCAAGACCAGCCCGGGAATCGACATCAGGCCCAGGCCATAGAACGGCAAGCCGAACAAGCCGGCGAACAGCCCGGGGATGAACATGTGACCGAGCACGAGCGACGCCACGGCGACGACCTTGACCACCCGCGGCGCGCCATGACGCTCGACCACGTACTCCCGTACTCGGCCCGACTCCTCGTCGCGAAACGGGCCACCGGGCGCGGGCTCGGACCGCCGGACCCGCTGACGCCAACGCCAGCGCAGCCGGTACCGGCGCTCCTGATCGAGGAAGGTCGTGGCCGGGATGAGCACGAAGTAGACGAACAGGAGGGTCAACAAGAAGCAGGCGCCGAAGTTCATGACGAGTCGCTTTCGAGCGGTTGGACGGACGAGTCAGCTAAAAGTTTCGGAAACAATTGAAAATTCAGAATCCAACAAAGGCCGCCATCAAGAAGAACCGCGTTGTCGCGCCGCGGCGCTTACTTGAACAGCTTGACCACGGCGGGGACGATCTTGCTGCGCTCGGAGGCAGCCACGCGATCCATGATCCGGGCGGCGAGCTCGACGAACTCCCCGAGGGCCTTCATCATCCCGTGGAACTGCCGCGCCTCGGAGCCCCGCAGCGCAGCGGTTTGCTCGGCGCAGCGTTGCAGGACCTCGAGGGCCGGGTCGACCTCGCGACGCTTCCGCTCGCGGACGACGGTGCAGAAGATCTTCCACACGTCCTTTTCGGCCTCGAAGTAGTCGCGTCGCTGTCCGGGCTGCACCACCTTGCGCAACAGGCCCCACGCGACCAGATCGCGGAGGTTGGTGTTGGCGTTGCCGCGGCTTATCTGGAGCGCCTCCATGGCGTCGTCGGTCGACAGCGGGATGGGGCTGGTGAGCAGCAGCGCGTGCAGCATGGCCATGGTGCGGTTGATGCCCCACGCCGAGCCGAGCACCCCCCACTGGGTCACGAACTCCAGCCGGGCGTCGGCCAGGGTCTGGGCGGGGCTGCTCATCTCGCACTTTCAGTAAAAACTGAAACTTCGAGAAGATCAAGCGATTTGTCGCCGATGAGCGCGTAGCGGGGCCGCAAATGGCCCCAGACGACCGCTAGACGGCTGTTGACTGCGGCAGAGCCGCCCACGGACGACCCATGGGACGGCCCACGGGACGGGGGGCCGACCTCGGCCGGCGACCCCCGCACGTAGCGCTCGCCGTCGATGGCCGAACCGCGGGATAGCATTCTCGACGCGGCGCAGGGTTCACCCTGGAGCCACACGGTCAGGTTGCTCCGTTATGTCACTCGAGTCGTATCCGCTCGACTATTCCCCATCAACGCCGATTCGCAACGTGGATCGAGTGGAGTGAGATCACATGAAACAACGCGGATCAACTCGTAGAGAAACGCGCTCCTCGTCCACTTAATACCGAATCGATCTCTCGATCGTACCGAACTTGCTGCACATCCGCGCCAACACCGGTGCTGCGTCTTGACGTAGGCGCCCCTAAGGCCTCGCTGCGGAGCGAGCCGGCCACTGGCCTCGGCCCTCCGCAAGTCCTCAGCGTCCCGGTCCCGCACGGATCCCACGTTCGACCTCCACGTCCGACTGAGGATCCCGTACGGGCAATCGACGCTGATGACGAGCTCGCGGTTCGGCACGTCCCCCCCAAACAAAAGACCACAATCATGAACATCAATCGTTTGCTTCGTTTGCTCCCCGGCCCCCTGCTCCTCACCACCGGCCTATTGTCACTGGCTTGCCGACCCAGCGAATCTGGCCATAGTGCCAACATCCTGGTGGATCCACTGGCTCCCCCTCCCAACCAATCCATCACCACTCCTTCCAGCACCACTCCTTCCAGCACCACCCTTTCCAGCACCACAATGACGAGCGACGACTCGGAGGATGAAGTTCCCGAGGTCGTCGGTCCGCTGTGCGGTAACGGCCTCGCCGACCCCGGGGAAGACTGCGACGACCAAGACCTCGGCGGGGTCGTATGTAGCGACATCAACGCCGAGTATGCGGGGGGTCACCTCGCCTGTACCGCGCAGTGTCGGTTCGAGACCTCGGCGTGCCTGGTGGCCACCCATACACGACACTGCGAGACGGTCGACCAGGCCATCCCCGATGGCGACCCGATCGGCGTGTCCCATGCCATCGAGCTGCCCTCACCGCTGACGGGCCGAACCATCATCGACGTCGACGTAGAGATCGAGGTCGACCACGATCATGTGAGCGATCTGGTCATCGGCCTGACCCACCACGGTGAGACGGTAGTCCTGCACGATGGTTGTGGTGGCGACGATCTAGACGCCACGTATGACGACGAGTCGGGCTCGGGCACGCTCTGCCCAAGCTCGGGCATTTCGTCCGTGGTCGAGCCCGTCGGCTGGCTCGCCGAGTTCGACGGCACCCCGGTCGAGACCGACTGGGTGCTCTCGGTCCGAGACCTCGTCCAAGAAGATACCGGCGCAATCGAGCGCTGGTGCGTGACCGTGTCCTCGATATGAGCCGGCCACGGCATCGATAAACAACTCAGCGAAACAACTCAGCCGGGGGGCGGGTTGGTCACCAGCGAAAGCCCAAACCCGGTCATGTCCGAGTAGGTGTAGGGATCGACCAGCCCGGTGACCGTCAGCTCCACGCCGTAGGTCTCGGGATCGACCTTGTACGCCTGCTCGGCCGCGCGATCGACCACCCACGCGTAGCCCTCCCCGTCGATGCTCACCCCCACCGGATCGCCACAGCCAGGCAGCGCGATCGCGTCCTGCTCGAGCGTGGCGGTGGCCGTGTCGACCATCAGCAAGCGGCACGGGTTGTTGCCGGCAAACCAGGCCCGACCCTCTGTTGCCGGCGCTACCGGCCGCCACGTCGAGCACGCCCGCGGTCTCGTCCTGCTGCTCGCCCGAGCCCGAGCCGCCGAGACTGGCGATCCCCGTACCGCCCGGGTACGTCCCGCTTCCGCCATCACCATCGCCGCCGCCACACGCCGTCACGAACATCACGACGAGCCACGGCCGCCATCGAACTCCTTGCCATCGCTTCGTGATCATCCCCCGCCCTCGAAGTGTAGCCGCTCGGTTCGGGCGTATCCCCGCGAGCGCACCCCGGAGTCGGGGGATCCCCGGATCCTCCCGTGGCCTTTGCCAACCCTGCCCTAGCCCCGACACATCCCCACAGCCTCGCCCCCGAACACCCGTTCCGGGCGCTTCGGTCGGCCCCGGCGAGCAGGCACGGTAGAGTGCGTGCGGCCATGATCGACCTCAAGCCGCCCGCCCGCTCCCCCGACGGAACGCTCGAGCTCACCACGACCCACCTGGAGATGCGGCACCCCCCGCGGCACTCCCGGATCTCGATGACGGGGCGAACCCTGGCGCTGGTCCACGCCAAGCACCCCACCCTGCACTTCTATCGCTACCTCTACGAGACGGTGGGCTCGCCCTACCTGTGGTGGATGCGGCGGGAGATGGACGACGCGACGCTGTCCGGGTTGCTCCAGGACGAGCGGATCGAGGTCCACGTGCTCCAGATCGACGGCGTCCCGGCCGGCTTTGCCGAGATCGACCGTCGCTCGCCCGGCGAGGTGGAGCTGGTGTACTTCGGCCTGGTCCCCGAGTTCATCGGCCAGGGGCTGGGCCTGCCCTTCCTGGGCCGGGTGATGGAGGTGATCTGGAAGGACGAGGACATCGGCCGAGTCACGGTGCACGCGTGCTCGACCGATCATCCCCGGGCCTTGCTGGTGTACCAGCGGATCGGCTTCGTGGTGTACGACGAGGTTCGTGAGGTGATCGAAGATCCCCGAGCGCGGGGGCTGTTCCCCGAGCACATCGAAAAGAGCGCCAACGTCGAGCCTCCGGCGTGAGCTACGATCATGTGGCCAACCCGGCTGGGCATCGATTTCCCATCGATCTACCGGTTCAGCGGTCGAGATCGCCGTCAAGAACCGTACGCACGTACGGTTTTTTCATGCGATGAACCCAACTATTGAACCCGCGCAGTCTCCGGTGATCCCTCACCGCGCCGGTCGCCTTGTGACCCGCGCAAGGGGCGTGCTAGCCCCATTGTGCGGTCTTGGCCCCGTCGCATGACGAGCGAGGGGGCAAAAAGGGGCGCCGTACATGCGAGGGCGATGATGGTAGGCGAGCAGATACAGTCGAACAGGGCGAAGGCCAGGAGTTGGAGCGCGGCAGGGCTGGCCCTGGTGCTGGCAGGATGCGTGACCGACGATCCCGACGACGATCTGGACTCGGGCGCCACCCCGACCTCGACCAACGGCGAAACCGCGACGCCAGGCTCGGACGGGACCTCCGATCCCGCGACCTCGGGCGACGACGCCAGCGGCGGCGGCTCGATGGAAGGGACGACGGGCGACGAGCCCATGGACAGTGACGACTCCACCGGCGACTCGGAATCGGACTCGGACTCCGAGGGCGAGAGCACCGGCGAGCCCACCGATCCGGGCCCCGATCTGCGGGAACTCGGCCCCCACGCGGTGGACACCAGCGCGGGCACGGCCCAGCTCTCCACCGGCTGCTCGATGGGCTACGACCTGCGAACGCCGGCGGCGGGAGGCGATCCCCCGGTGGTGGTGCTGGCCCACGGCTTCCAGGGCAACCGCGGGACGATGGCCGGCTGGGCCGAGCACTGGGCCAGCTGGGGGGTCACGGTGATCACCCCGGATCTTTGCCACGCCACGATCTTCGACTCCGACCACGCCCAGAACGGCGCCGACCTGCAGGCCCTGGTAGACGAGCTGGGCCTGGGTTCGGTGGTCTATGCGGGCTACTCGGCGGGGGGGCTGGCCTCGGTGATCGCGACGGCCGGCGACGCCGAGGCGCTCGCCCTGTTGGGGCTGGACATGGTCGACGCCGACGATCTGGGCGCGATGGCGGCCCCGGGCGTGTCGGTGCCGGCGTTCGACATCCTGGGCGAGCCCTCGATGTGCAACACCACCAACAACGGCCTGGCCGTGTTCCAGGCCGCGGGCGGGCAGGTGCTGCGCGTCACCGAGGCGGACCACTGCGACTTCCAGAGCCCGGCCGACTTCCTGTGCGGGCTGACCTGCAACGGGACCAACGCCCAGTTCGACGACGAGACGATCGCGGCCGCCGTCCGCGGGCTGTCGACCGCGGTGGTGCTGTGGCAGACCGGCCTGGAACCCACAGGCGCCCAGTGGTGGACGCCGGGCTCGCCCTACTACGAGGAGCTCGCCGGGCTCGGGATCCTGCAACAGCCGTAGTCCCAATCCCAATTTCGATCGCGGTCGAACGAACCCCGCCCAAGGCGGGGTTTGTCACGAGCCCCAGCGTCTGGAAGGCACGGATGCTCGCTCGATCCGTGGGATGATGCGCCGATGATGTGGATGCGGATTCGGATGCGGACGACGACTCGGATCTTGGTGGCGGGCACGATCTCCCTGGGCGCCTGCGGAGATGACATCCCGGCGGGCACGGGCGAGGGCAGCACCACCGGCGGCACGACGATGGTGGCCACGTCGGGCACCACCGAAGACAGCGTGCTCGACGGCACGAGCACCGGCACGAGCACCGGCGGCGAGGACATCGACGAGTTTCCCGGGCTCACCGCCCCGGTCGAGATCATCATCGACGAGCGCGGCATTCCCCACGTCTACGGCCAGGCCGACGCCGACGTGATGTACGCCTCGGGCTACCAGATGGCCACCGATCGCCTGTTCCAGATGGATCTGGTGCGACGCCGCGCGCTGGGCCGGCAGGCGGAGATCCTGGGGCCCGACGCGGTCGGGCAGGACGAGATCTCACGGATCTTCGACCTTCCCCGCTGGGGTGCAGCCAACGCCGACCGGCTGCGCAACGACGATCCCGACACCTACCGCCTTGTGGTCGCGTGGGTGGCCGGGGTCAACGCACGGATCGCCGAGGTCAACGCGGGCGAGGTCCCGCTGCCCTATGGCTTCGGACCCGACCAGACCAACTCGATGCCCGAGCCGTGGACGATGGCCGACCACTCGGCGGTCGCCAAGCTGCTGATGCTGGGCAACTCCAACTCGCTCGAGCGGGAGCTGCTGGCCACGATCGTACAGCGTAACTTCACCACTGCATGGGAGCGGATCGAGCTGGCGCGGCCCGCCTTCAACGTGCCCACGATGCCGCCGGACGAGCTCCCCGCAGCCGCGCCGTGGCGGCCGGGACTCGGGCCGGCCCCCCGACCGCCGATCCCGGCGACGACCGAAGAGATCGTGCAGGCCATGAAGACCCTCCACCGGTCGATGGCCCACATCCCGCGGGTGGGAAGCAACAACTGGGCCATCGACGGCCAGCTCACCGACACCGGGCGCCCGATCATCGCCGGAGATCCCCACCAGCCGCTGCAGAGCCCCTCGCTGATGTACACGCAGCACCTCAATAGCGCCGACGCTGGGGGCACGATGGACGTGATCGGCTGGGCCTTCGCGGGCACGGCCGGGATCCAGCTGGGCCACAATCGACACCTCCACTGGACGGCCACCACCAACTTCGCCGACGTCATGGACATCTGGGAGGTCGAGGTCTCGGGCAACGAGGTCCGGGTGGGCGACCAGATGGTGGCAATCGAGACCCGCGAGGAGACGATCGAGGTGGCCGGGGGCAACCCCCAGGTCATGGAGATCAGAGACGTCCCCGGCTACGGCGTGCTGCTGCCCAACGACATCGTGCCCCTGCCGATCGCAGAGGACGGCAACGCCCTGCTGCTCAATTGGACGGGCATGCGGGCGACCGCGGAAGAGCAGACCTTCGTGGGCATGGCGGCGGCCACCGATCTGGCGCAGTTCGAGGCCGCGGCCGACACGATGCAGGTGGGGGGCTTCAACTTCATCGCCGCCTCGGCCGAGGGGATCACATACCGGGTGAACATCGACATCCCCGATCGCGGCGACCCGAGCGCACGGCCGATGCCCTTCTTGGTGGTCGACGGCAACGATCCGGGCAGCTTCTGGGACGGAACCTTCCTGGGGCCCGAGCAATTGCCTCGCAGCCGAGGAGAGAGCCGGGGCTGGCTGGCCACGGCCAACAACGACCCCTGGGGCTTCACCTTCGACGGGGACGTGTCCAACGACCCCTGGTACTACGGCTACTACTACGCGGCCGGGCACCGGGCCAAGCGGATCGACGACGAGCTGACCCGCCTCGCCGCGCAGGGCGACATCAGCCTCGAGGACATGCAGGCCCTGCAAAGCGACACCCACAGCCCCCTGTCGGACGTGCTGCTGCCGCTGCTCTCGGAGGCCTGGGGCAACATCGGCGTCGATCCCCAGCTCGATCCCTACGCGGACCGGCCCGAGCTGGCAACCCTGTACGCGCTGCTCACCGATCAGTGGGATCAGCGGATGGAGCGTGACCGGCCCGGGGCGCTGGCCTTCCACCTTTACGTGATGCTGCTGACCGACGAGGTCGCCGCCGACGAGCTGTCGCTGCTCTACCCGACGATCCTCGGGGAGGAATCGCCCTTCGCCATCAAGATCCCGGTGCTGGCGGTGCAGGGCGTTTACCCAAACTCGGCGGATCTGCTGGGCGCCCCGCGAGACGTGGTGCTGCTGGAGACCCTGTCGCGGGTGGCCACGGAGCTCGAGGCTCGCTACGGCAGCGTCGATCCGGCGGGGTACACCTGGGGCGACATGCACGGCACCGACTTCACCAATCCCTTCGGCGGGGATCTCTATGGCGAGTGGTGGCCGAGCGACGGGGGCGAGGACACGGTCAACGTCTCGACAAGCGAGTTCCTCAACGACGCGGGCAACGCCGTCGCCGACCGCTTCGACTCGCACGACGGCGCGATCTTCCGGGTGGTGACCACCTTCGACGAAGACGGCACCCCGAGGGCCTACTGCAACTTCCCGCCGGGTAACTCGGCCGATCCGCAGAGCCCCCACTTCCAAGACACCCTGAGCGACTGGCTCGAGGACGAGTACACGCTGCTGCCGTTCACGCGAGACGACGTCGACGCGGTGGAGGAGGATCGGATCGTGCTCGAGCCCTGAGGGCATCCAGCCCCCGACCTGGTCACGGCCCGGCCGGGGGGGGGG
>JBCCWC010000127.1:0-42796 GCA_039194325.1 Myxococcota bacterium | reverse complement strand
GGGCTTGAAATCGCGATGGATCACCCCCGCCGCGTGGGCGGCGGCCAGGCCCCGACCCGCCGCCACATAGGCGCGCAGGATCTCGCGCCACGCTGGGGTTTCGTCCTCCAACCACCGGGCAAGGCTATGGCCTTCCACCAGCTCCATGGCGATGAACACCCCGTCGTCGGTGGTCCCCACGTCGTACACGTGGATCACGTTGGGGTGGGCGAGTCGGGCCATGGCCCGGGCCTCTCGCACCAGCCGGGCGCGTGCCGTGCTGGGATCCTTGCTCCCCGCCGTGTCCGCGTTCATCAATTTGACCGCGACGTCGCGGGCCAGCTCGGGGTCGTGCGCGCGGTACACCACCCCCATGCCACCGGCGCCGATCCGACCCTCGACCCGGTAGCGGCCCACCCGAACCGGCTGGGGAGGACCGCTGAACAGCCGGCTCTCGACGGCGGCCCGCGCTCGTCGGGCCTCCACGTCGTCGACAGCCGGCGCCGCATGCCGAAGCGGGTCGGAGGTCGCCGGGGCGGCGGAGGGCTCGGGTGAAGCGCTCACGGCGGCGGAAACCGCGCCGAACGGGTCGGCGTCTGCGCACGAAGAATAGCGTTCGCTCCGGCCCGTGCCAGCGCTCGAGCGCGCAAAAGCGGTCACGACGCCGCCTTTTTCGCGGATCGTCGCCTCCGCGGGTGGGGCCGGGTGGATCGCACGAGTGGATCCGCGCGGCACGGAGTACTAGAGCCTCGCCATGGCCCAGGGCGTCATGCGGACATGAGCCACAGGGCGGCCATGCCCACCGCCAGCGTCGCCGTGACGTTGTGGGTGCGCCAGGCCACCGCGGCGGCGGCCAGGGCGGCCAGCGTGCGTACGGGCAGCTCGGTCGGGGTCGATGCGTTCAGGGTGGAGACGACCAGCACCGGCAGGATCGCCGCCGGGACTCGGCGGAGCACCCGCTGCACGCGGGGGGACGACGTCGCCGTGGGCCATACGAACAGCGAGGCTCGGATCGCATAGGTCGCCAGCCCGACCAGGACAATGGTCAGCAGCAGCGTGGGCGTGGGGCTCGACGCGATCATGGGGTCCTCGTGTCGACCACCGTGCCGATGATGAGCCCTACCGCGGCCGCGAGCACCAGCGGCAGGCCACGCGGCAGGTCGGGCAGCGCCACGAACGTCAGCACGGCGGCGATGGCGGCGGCCACGTCGGCGCGGTCGCGCAGCCCGGGCACGGCCAGGGCGATGAACACCAGCGGGGCGACGAAATCGATGCCCAGCGACGGGGGGGCTTGGGCGCCGAGCGTGGCCCCGAGGACCGTGCCCAGCTGCCACGCCAGCCACAGCGTCAGCCCGCCGCCCACGAAGAAGGCGACCCGGTGGCGCTGCCCGCCGGGCTCGCCGAACCGAGCCAGCGACGTGGCGAACAGCTGGTCGGTGATGAGGTAGGCCATCAGCGCGCGCCGGGCCGTCGGGCGCGTGGGAAACGAACGAGCGAGCGCCCCGCCGTAAAGGCCCAGGCGCAGGTTGATCACCACCGCCACCATCACCAGCACCGCCAGCGACGCACCGGCCCGCCATAGCTCCAAAACGGCCATCTGGGCCGCCCCGGCGAAGATCATCACCGACATCGCGGCCGAGTGCCCGGCCCCGAGCCCCAGCTCGGTCGCGGTGGCTCCAAAGGCGATCCCGAAGGGCAACACCCCGAGCGCCAGCGTCAGGCAGCGGCGCACACCCATCACGGCGGCCGCCCTTGCGCTCGGCGCATCGGAGCACGCGTCGTCGCGCGGGCTCGGGTCTTCACGCGGGTGCATCGTGCGTCGGATCGGCCGCGGCCGCGGGCCCCAAGACCCGCTCCATCATCAGATCGCCGCGGTCGTACTTGGGGTGCGGCCCGCTGTGCGTCACTCGAAAGCCGAACTTGCGATAGAGGTTGACAGCGGGGATCAATCGGGAGTTGGTGACCAGATGGAGCGTGGGCACGCCCAGGCCGCGGGCCCGGTCGATCGCCGATTGCAGCAGCTTGGCGCCCACCCGTCGCCCTCGCCAGCGCTCGGTCACCGCCATCTTGGTCAGCTCGCATCCCTGGCTGTTCATCTGGAGCGCACAGGTGCCCACGAACTCGTTGTGGCAGCGCGCGAACAGGATCGCGCCTCCGCCCGCCACGATCACCTCCGGGTCGTCGAACAGCGCCTGGTCCACCGGCTCGACGCAAAAGTCCTTCTCCAGCCACTCGCGGTTGAGGCGTTCGAAGTGCTCGGCGTGCGCGGGCTCGAAGTCGACGATCTCGATCGAGTCGAGCACTCGCTCGCGCTGGCGCTCGCTGACCCGCTCGCTGAGGCTCTGCACCGCCAGCGCGTTCTCCAGCCCCTGCACCGCGGCCAGGATGTCCACGCCGCCGTACTCCACCGCCTCGCGCATGCTGCGGTCGATGTCGTCCCACAGATCCCGCAGGCGGGGCACGAGCGCACGCCCCTCGGTCGACAGCGACAGCAGTCGGCGCCGTTCGTCGCTCGTGTCGCGGTTGGCCACCACCAGCCCCCGCTCGGTCAGTCGCTTGGCCGTCTGGCTGACCGCCGCGTGCGTCAGCCCCAGCGAGCGCGCGCACTCTCCCACCGTCATCTGTCCTCGATCGGCCAGGACTCGAAACACGGGAAACCACCGCGGCTCGAAGTCCACCTGACTGGCGCGATAGAGAGTCAGCCCGCTGCTCATGATCCGATCGCTCAGCCGCCGCAACCGGCTACCGAGCGCCAGCAGCCCCAGTTCATCGATGAAGTCCATCATGAACCATTCCTGTAAGCACTTACGGATTTTATTGTAGTTTGACGAATAAGTTGTCAAATCCTTCTTCAAAATCAATCCAAACTATTGAATAGAATAGAAAATTAACCCCGCGGGCACCCCGCCAAAGGGCGTCGAGGATTCCGATGAAGACTGCGCTTATCCCGCTATTGCGTCGGGGTCGGGACGGCGTTACGAGCGCCCGATGCGGTCGTCCGGGTGCAGTCTGCGTCGCCGATAGGACCCCGCATCGTCCGAGAGTCTCGAGCGCGCCCAGTGGAGCGTGCACGCCCCGGGGGCTACGCTGCCACGCGGTCGAGCGCGGCGACGATCTCGCTCACCGCCGCATGATCCCCCGCCTCGGCGCTCTTGTGCTCGAACACCGTGCGCCCCTTCGCCGTGATCACGAAGACGCCGCCGTTTTGCCAGGGATCCCCCTTGACCGCCGTTTGACGGAACCCCCCGCGCAGCGCCCGGGCCGTGTGCCCAATGCTGTGCCGGGAAAACACCGCGCGTACTCCACGGCGCAGCCCGGCCGCTCGATAGGCCGTCATCTGCGGATCCACCCACAAGGTAAAGGGCACGTCTTCGTCCTCGGCGAACATCCGAGCATGCGCGGGCGTACCATTGCCGACCACCACCACGCGGGCTCCTCGCGCATCGAGGCGCGGTTTGGCGTCGCGCAACTGCGCGACCTGCTCTCGGCAGAACAGTCAGCCAAAGTGTCGGATGAAGACCAACACCGTGGTCTGCTCGGCCCACGCCGAGCCCAGGCGATGGGGCTGGCCGGCCGGGTCGAGGACCTCGATGTTCTCCAGTTGACGGGCGATGCTCATGCGTCGATCTCCTGCTTCGGCACGGTGCGTGGGTGCCGGCCATACCGTTCGACCAGCGCCCACAGGCGCTCGCGTTGGTCGGAGCGCTCTTGGGTCCACGGTACCCGATGGGTCGGCGCTGGCGCACGGTCGAACCAGAATCCGCCCGTAGAGCGCGTTGCTTCGGGTGCGATGGCGAGCCACAGCACCGTATCGGCGCCTTGCTCGGGGCTTCGCAGTCGGTTCTTCATGGTCCGCCAAAAGCGGGGCAACGAGGTGCGTACGCCCGGGGTGGCGGCCCAGCCCGGGTGCATCGCGTGGACCACCGTGCCCGAGTCCCGCAAGACCTCCGCCCATTGCTCGGCCAGCACGACCTGGGCGCGCTTGGTCATGGCATAGGCCGCGACCCCGTCGTAGGGGCCCGTGGTGTCGAGCATGGCGTCGACATCCAGCCGCTTGGCATACATCCCGCCGGAGGATACGAAGATGACGCGCGCATCCACCAGCTGAGGCTGCAGCGCCCGCATGAGCCGATGAGGGCCCAAAAGATGCACCGCCACCGTTTGCTCGAGGCCATGCGGGCCGAGGACGCGGTTGGCGGGCAACAGCCCCGCGTTATGGACGAGCACGTCGACCCGGCGGGACCCCAGGCGTCGGGTGAACGCGTCGATCTCATCGAGCGCGGCTAGATCGACGGCATGCGCATGGATGTCGGCGTGGCCCGTGCGCTGGACGAGGCGATCGCGAGCCAGTCGTCCGCGCTCGGGGTCGCGGCACAGCAGATGAACCGACGCTCCGCGCTCGGCCAGCCCGCACGCGGCCGCCAGCCCCAGCCCGCGGTTGGCTCCGGTCACCAGGCATACCCGACCGTGCATCGAGCGGTCGAGCTCGGTGGGGTCGAACCGACGGGCGTGTCGTTCGAACCCGCTGCGATCGAACGAGCGCACGATGCTCGCGTCGAGGACTCGATCCCAAAGGCTCATCGTCCTTGGGCTAGCGCACCACCGCGTTGGGGCAAGGCGCGGGACGGTTGGGCGGTCTGGGACGTCGCGGGGGCTCGATGGCGCGCTCGCACTCCGCCGCCTGCCGCGGATCCGTCGTGAAATAGCGCTGTTGGCGCTGATGTAGAACGCCGCGCCGGTGGGAGCGCAGGTGAAGCGGCACGGAGCGGTCGCCGGTCACTCCTGCGGAGCGGCGTCTGGGGTGGGCGGCGGATCGTCCTTTTGTCGGGCCACCATCGTGGCCACCCGCCAAAGGCCCAGTCCCACGCTCAACGCGGCCAGTCCCCGCGGTCCCCACGGGGTGCCGTCGACGATCCCCGCCAGCGAAAGCCACAGGGCGGTCGCCGTGATCAGCCACTGACCCAGTGACATCAGGGCGCAGGGCAGCAAGAGCGCCGGACGCCGGATCGTGTACACGAATCCCTGTGCCGCCGAGCGCACGTGGAACGGTGCCGCGCCGTGCTCCACCACCGCAACCCGGGCAGCGTCCAGCGCCACCGTGCACCACAGCCAACCGAGCCCCAGCAGGCTCCATCCCACCGCCGCCGGTAGTGGCTGCACGCTCAGCAGCACCGCGAGCACGAGCAGCGCCCGCAGCACCCCGTGCCACAGCGTCTGCACCAGCACCGCGGGCAGCTCTGGCAATGCGCGTGCGCCCACCTGTGACCACGAGCCTTCATCGGAAAGCCGCGCGATGACTACGGGCGCGAGCACAAGCCAGATCACGGCCGACAGCGCCCCGCTGACCGAAAGCGCCGCCAGTACCGTGGCTGCCGCCCCCCGGTGCTCCCCCAGCACGTCGAGCAGCCCAAAGATCACGTGGTCGGGTTCCATCGCGCCAAAGGGCATGACCGCCGCGGCCACCACCGACTGCACGATCCATCCGAGCAGGCTCGCCCAGAGCACCAAGCCCAGCCAGGTCCCCAGCCACAACTCCGGGGCCGCGAGCACCCGTCCCAGCCCTCGTCCCAGCGCGCTCACGGCCCGAACGCTCCTCCCAGGGCCAGGGCCGATGCCTCGCTCAGCCGCCCCAGGGCATCGTCGACCGTAAGCTTCGGGGTATGGTGGGGGGCGTAGCGGATGTTGTCGTAGCGGCGGCTCTCGAGCACCAGGTGCCGATCGGGGTCGATCCGCGCCCAGCGGACGCGCCGGCCGACGAAGCGCAGCACCCGATAGCGGCCGGTCCCGTCCCACAGCACGCGCTCGCGGGTGCCGTCGTCGAACTCCACCTCGATCGTCACCGGGATCACGAATGAGCCCGCGCGGTGCACCACCACATGGGCCTCGAGCTCCTCGTCGGCCAAGCCTTCGGCGGGATGCTCGGGCAAGGGCGCGTCGCCGCCGACCAGCCCGCCGTGTTCGTCGCGCTGCCAGCCAGTGTCGCCTATGCGTGGCTGATGGCCCACTCGGTGGACCTGAAAGTCGAGCACCGCGGTGCCTCGCAGCGCCTGGTCGAAGAACCGCGGCACCGACAGCGTGATCGGTCGCCCCGCCTCGGTATGCCCCAGCACCACCTCGGTCCCGAGCGCTCGGCCGAGCGTGGCCTCCAGGTCGGCCCCGGTCGGGTGCCCGAAGGCAAAGCGCTCGGCGTAGGTGCGCATGCCCGCGTCGAAGGCGGCGGGCCCCGCCATGCGCCGCAAGGTGAGCAAGGCGGCCGCCGTCTTGCGATACGTGACCGTACCGTAGACCCCCACCAGCGGGGTGAAGTGATCGGCAGGCTGGTCGACAGGCTGCAGCGAGCCGGCCCGGCGCAGCTGCAGGCGGACGCCGTCGTACAGGCTCAGCGGGTGCCCGGCCAGTCGCACGATCCACGGCCCGTCCCCGGTCTCGTCGCCGTACCAGTCGAGGTAGACCAGCAGGTTCGAGAAGGTGTCGAGCCCCTCGTCCAGCCACGGCTGGGAGAACTCGTCGGACGCCAGCAACCCCTGGAAGTACTGGTGGCCGAACTCGTGGATCGTGGTGAGCTGCCCGCCCAGTCGGTGGTCGAAGCCCAGCGCGCGCACGGGGGCCGGCAGGATCCGAGCGTGTTGGGTCGTGTAGAAGGTGGGGTACTCCATGCCGGCGGCCCCCTCGGCGCCCGGCGGTGGATCCACCAGCGTGATGGTGGACCAGGGGTAGGGGCCGAAGCGGGCCTCCATACTCGCGAGCGCGGCCCGCTGCGCGGCAAAGTGGATCGGGGCGTCGGCGGCCCGCTGCGCCGGCAGCAGGGCGCGGATCCGGATCCCTTCGTAGTCGTCCACCGCCTCGACCAGATCGGGGCCCGCCGCCCAGGCGAAGTCGTGCACCATCTGGGCCTGGTAGTGAAGGTGCTGGCGGGTGCCCTCGTGCTCGACCGAGCGTCGGATTCCGGTGGCGCCCACCACCAGATCGCCCGGGAGATCGAGCCGGACATCGTAGTCGCCGAAGTCCGCGTAGAACTCGCTGTGCAGGGTGAATGGATGGGCCTGCCAGCGGCCGTCCGGTTGCCGTACGCCCGGCTTGGGGAACCATTGGCCGGCCATCACGAAGCGATCGGCAAAGCCGGTGCGGGCGAAGACCCCGGGCAGCTGGGTCACGAAGGCCAGCTCGAGCTCCACCGTCTGCCCGGAGGGCACCGGAGCGTCGAGCCACACCGTCATCAGCGAGGGCTCGTCGTGCTCGGCAAAGCGCAGCGCCGTGCGGGTGGGCTCGCGCTCGAGGCCCGGGCCGCCCACCCGCTGCACCGAGCGCACGTCGATGTAACCCCAGGGGTGCGCAGGATCCTGCGCGTTGCGCCGGTGGCTGCCCCGGGCCTGTCGCATCCAGGCGGTATCGGCGGCCCGAAACCCGTTCATATACAGGTGGAACGGCACGTGATCGACCGGGCCCGCCCCCCGGTTGCGCCACGCGATCCGGGCGCGCCCGTCGATCTGGTGCAGCTGTTCGTCGTAGCGGGCGGTCAGCGTGTAGTCGACCACATGGGCCGAGGGCGGGATCGGCCGGCGCATCGCGGGAGGACGCAGGGCCTGCTCGGGCTCGGGGACCGGGGCGTGAGGCGGCTCCGGGGGCGCGGCGCACCCGCTCAGCGCGAGTGCCAGCGCGAGGATCCATCGCCCCGGAGCGCGGGGGCGAACGCGGCTCGCGGCCGGCTGCACGGCCTGATGCGTACACCGAGCCCGCAGGGCGGGGCAACGGACAAGCCCGCATCGGGGCCAGGCGGGGCTCGGGGTCGGCGCCGTCGGCGGCCATCTCGGCCGGAGCGATCGATGGATCTCGGGGCTAGCGACAGAGCCCGGGGCCCATCGACTGCGATCGGGGGCTCGCGACAGATCTCGGGGCCCATCGAAATCGGGGGGCGGAGCGACTAGGCTCGCCCGGCCATGGAGCGCAGCGGGCTCGACCAACCACGGCTGATCGCGATGGCTCGGAGCTTGGGGACTCTCATGCGCCCCGGAGACGTGCTGCTGCTCGAAGGTCCGATGGGCGCGGGAAAGACCACCTTCACCCGTGCCCTGGCCCATGGATTGGGCGTCGACCGGCCCGACCGGGTGCGAAGCCCCACGTACAACCTGTGCATGGTCCACGATGGACCGTCGCCGCTGACGCATGTCGATCTGTTTCGGCTGGCTGCCGACGAGGATGCACCGGCGTCGGCCTCGGTGAGCCTGGCCGCCTTTGAGGCGTTGGGGCTCGATGCTCTGGCCGAGGGCTTCGAATTGGGCCGCACCGTACTGGTGGTGGAATGGGCCGATCTATGGGCCGATCTATGGGCCGAGCCGACGCGTGCTGTCTTGCGGGTTCGCCTGACCCTCGAGCCCCGTGACGACGCGTGCCGGGGGCTTGTGGCCCAGGCGGTCGGAGACCGGCCCCAGGCCCTGCTACGGGCCTGGGAAGGTGAGATCGACATCGTTCGACGTGAGCAGGAGGGCGGGTGATCGCAGGGGATCGAACCGCTGGCCTTTTCGTTGGGTCGGCTACCAAGCGCCCGTCAGTCGTGATCCGGCTCGCGAAAGAATCGCGAAACGGGGGGGCACCGTGGGCCCCAGCGGGGTTCGGGGTGGCTTCGTGGATCTCAGCAAGGGCCTCCGATTGCCCCATCGGGACCCGACAAATCCCGCGACCATGGCGGATTTTCGCTTTTCAAGCCCGTCTGGGCGGGTTTATGGTCCCGGCCGAGCTGAGCGCCCCGCGGACCCCGCGGGGACTGGCAACCGCTCCCCATCCCACGAATGGTGGTCGGGTCCCACGAAGGTCCCGACCACGTAAAATCCACCACGACTCAGCGTAATCGCTCAGGATCAATACACCATGGCCAAAGCGTCCAAGCCCAAGGAAATCGTCGTCGTCGGCTCGAAGGTAAAGGAAGTCGTCAAAGAAGCCGGCCTGCGCAGTGACGGCGAGCTCGTCCAGGCTGTCTCCGACAAGGTGCACGAGCTTCTCGAGGCCGCCATCGCGCGCTGCCAGGGCAACAACCGCAGCACGGTGCGCCCGCACGACCTCTAAGCGGGTCCTCACGCTCCTTTTGGGGCGGCAATGCGACGGGGCCGTCACGCAAGCGCGCGTGGCGGCCCTGCTCGCTTCGAATGCCCGCCTGCCTAACCTACAAAAGCGTTGGGTCCAAAGCCCGCGCAGGGCGTATCCTTGCTGTGATGAATGCTCGGGACGCCCTGCTGCACGCCGCCAGCTCCTACCTTCGCGCTCATCCCGAGGAGATCACCCGGATCTTCCGCAACGCCTTTGGTCTGCGCTTCGGGGTGCCGATCGCCAGCCTGCGCTGGCTTGCAGGCAACGGAGGGGAGGGAGGCCCGAAGGACGTAGAGATCGACCCCGCCCCTCCGGGCATTCGGGTCGGTGCCACCATCGAGTTGATGGGCACCGTGGTGCGGGCGGTGACCAAGATCTACATCGAACGGATCCGAATGTCGGCCGAGGAACTGCGGCTCGAGGTCCGGCTCGAGGGGACGACCATGACCGTGCTCGGTGATGCCGAATCGCCCGTGGCCGCCCTCATCAAGTCTGGGGCGCTGGATCTGACCAAGAGCGGCAACCTGGCCGCGCACCTGCCGGGCCTTTCGCGGTTGCTCGGCGAGTCCAAGGACAACCGGCTGGTCATCGACTTGATGAAACATCCCTCGCTGGGCAAGAACCGGCTCGCTCGGCGGATGCTGGGCCTGGTGTCCTCGGTGGTCACCGTCCACGGCGTCGAGTCCGACGAGGGCCATGTGGACGTCGTGTTACGGGCCTTTCCCCGCGGAGTCGGCGGGGCGGCTCGGGCCGTGCGCGATCATTTGTTCACCGATGGGCCGCCCTGGATCCGCGGCATGCTCCCCGGCCGTGGCCGCGGTGCGGAGCCGCGTCGGGGTTACTAGGAGCCCTGGGCAAACCCTCGCCTGAGGACTGGCCGGTTGGGGCAGGGCTGCTAGGTTGGTGGGACATGGCCCGACCCACTCGTGCACGGATCGTGGTGGGCCTTGTCTATCTTGCGCTCATCATCGCGCTGCTGGTGCTCGACATCGATCCCGCCGAGGGGCGAGCGTGGCTGCTCGAGTCCGGCACATGGGGTTTATTGGCCTATATCGCGGCGTTCTCGTTGTTGCAGCCGGTGGGCATGGCGTCGCATCTGTTCGTGGTGACCGCGGCGCTGGTCTGGGATCCCTGGGTTGCCCTCGCGCTCTCATGGGTCGGGGCGCTCGGTGCGGGCAGTGTAGCCTTTGGCTTTGCCCGCTATGTCGGGCGGGAGTGGGTGCAGCAGCGCATGCCACCCCGGTTACACCGCTGGGACGAGCGGTTGGCCGAGCGTGGCTTTCGCACCGTACTCGTGATGCGCCTGTTGCTGTTCACCTTTGGTCCGATGCAGCTGCTGTTCGGGGTGTCCCGGGTTCGGTACGTGCCGTTCTTGGTGGCCAGCGCCGTGGGACTCGTGCCGATGCTCGCGATCGAGACCTGGCTTGGCGGTAGCGTGGTCGCGTGGGTACTGGGCGGCTAGTGCGAGTGCCCAACCCGCAGCGAACATCCCGCGCGGGCGGCTAGGTCTCTTCGGGGACCAGCGGAGGCTCGTCCGGTGGAGGAGGCTCGTCCGGTGAGTCCGCGGGGGTCGATGACTCGACGGTCGGCTCGTCGGCCAGCGGCGGCGGCGGCGGGGTCGACTCGGCGTCGCTGTGCAGCGGCGTGGTGGTGTCCACATCCAACGGCACGGTGTCGTCCATGGGACCTATCGGGGTCGGGGCGGCGTCCTCCTCGGTCGAGGTCTCGGCCGGTGATCGCGGGTCAGATGTAGCATCCTGCGCCGGGGTGGCGGGCGCGTCGTTCGAGGGAGGGTCGTCGTCGTCGTCTTGCATGGTCATGGGCGAGGGCTCCGGGGTTGGCGCGTCTTCCACGAGCGTCACCGCGCTCGCAGTGGGCGTCCTTGGGTCCTCGGGCTCGTCGAACAGGGACTCCACATCGAGATCCAGCAGGCCCTCGTCCGGTTGCCGTCCGCGACGTACGTTGGCGATCGGCACGAGCGAAGCCCGCACCCCCTCGGCGCGCCCGGGGTCGGCATGGGCCACGGCCAACAGCTGCAGCCCATAGCCCGCGATCGCGTCGCGAAGGTCTCGCAGGCCCTCGGCCACCCGGGCCGGGGTGGCCAGGGCCGCCTTGGGGTCATCGATGCCCAGGACGCGGCCATACTCCTCGTGGGCGTAGTGCAGCTCATCGAGCACGAACCCTCCCACCAGCGGCTCGAGCTGAGGTCGCAGGCTCTGTTCTTCGATCATGCGCAGCCGACGTTCGCTCTGCGCCCACTGGCGTCGAAAGGGCAGGTTGAGGAACAGCAGATCGTCGGGGAACAGGCGGCGATAGAGCACGGCCGCCTGCTCGGCCTGCGGCAGGTGACCGGGCAGATCCAGCAAGACCTCCAGCCGTCGACCGACCGCCACCCAGGCGTAGTCGAGCCGGAGATCGGCGGTTCGGGCATCGATGTCGGGCCGAGCCTGGGTGTCGCGCTGCTCGTCCCATCGTCGCTCGAGCACCAGCACCGCGGTCTCCAGCCGCTCGGCTGCTTGCTGGACGGTGGTGGGCAAGGTGCCATCTAGCGCTCGCAAAAGAGCGGTCCCCAGGGCGATGCCCCCGGGGACGTCGAACACCGGCGGCTGCACGAAGAGCGCGGGGTCGAGATCGGCGAGGGCATCGGACATGGGTGCGTCAATCGTACGGCCAAAGCTCCGCGTGACACCGGGCCTTGAGCGCGCGTGAGGTTCGCAAGTGCGGTTTTGCCGCGGAACGATCACCATGGGCTCCCGGGCGTTGCGGGGCGAGAGCGACGACCCCGTTGACGACCGTGGGGCCGCCCTGCTAGACCCCGCCTCCCGATCGGGGCGTAGCGCAGCCTGGTAGCGCGTTCGGTTCGGGACCGAAAGGTCGGAGGTTCAAATCCTCTCGCCCCGACAGGCCCTTGCCCCGCGGTGACCGCCCACGGTCCCGACGACGGTCACCGCGGGATGAGACTCGTGTCGCGGGCAGAGCGCAACAGGGATGCGTCGCGCGAGTGTCCGACGGGCGAGCGGTGCGGTGACAGCCGATCACCGGGGGAACGCACGACGGAGCTCATCGACGGAGTCCGGTAGCAGGTCTGGATCCATCCCTTCGGGGATGCCCGGCAGTCGCGCAAAAAGCCAGGGGCAGGCGTCCAGGACCGAGGCGAATACTTTGTACTCGAACGGGAATCGGGCCAGCACACTCATGCTGGTCACCACTGAGCGAACGATCGACTCGCGAAACCCGGTGCCCTCGTACACGATGGCGGAGACCTTCAGTGTCCGGGAGCGGCGGAAGATCCCGGCCATCTCCGCGCGGAGCGACAGTGCGGGCGTCGGCGAGGTGGGCTCGATGATGGTGAGCAACCCGGTGCCCTCCGGGTGGTGATGGGCGAGCTCGTCGAGGTGGTGGCCCAGATCCGTGACGTCGTCGATCGCCATTTGCAGGCGCGCGATCATGACCAGCGAACTTCTCCACGTGCCGAACGCTCGGGTGTTCGAGATCGACAAGACCTGGAGCTCGTCTGGCGGACGATGGGATGCTCGATGTGGGTCGTCGTTGGCCATGGGCGTCGAGCGAGAGCAGGTGGCCGGAACGGTCGGCCGATGAGGGGACAACGTCCTAGATGATCACCGCCAGTCGTGTCGAGCCCACCGAGAACTCGTCTTCGGGGGACAGCTCGACCGGGACCTGGATCACCCGCTCGTTGACCCGGACCACCCCATCGTCGGTGAGCGGGCGCAAGTGCGGCCGGTTGGGCACGCCGCTCCACTCGAGCACCGCGTGCACTCGGGGGACGGCGTCGTCGCGCAGCTTGATCTCACAGCGCCGGCCGCTCCCGATCCGATAGCTGCCCGGGAGGAACAGCCGCTCGACCACCGTGTCGTCGGGGTTGAGCATGCGCAGCTTGGCGGCCACCGGGATGTCCATGTCGCGGTGCAACACGAGCCCCAGCACATTGGCGAAGGCCCCAGCGTTGGGGGGCCGCCGCTCCGGATCCTTGGCCAGGGCCCGGGCGACCCCGCGGACGAGCGAGTCGGGTAGATCTCCACACCCGGGGCACTGATCGAGCGGAGTGGGCTCGCGACGTACGTGCGCCTTGATCCAATCGGTGGGGGAGTGGCGCAGCCGCGCCTTGACCTCCGGCAGCGGGTGGTTGGGGAAGAACGGGGCCCGGGCGGTCAGCAGCTCGTAGAGGATCGTCGCGAGGCTGTAGACGTCGCTGGCGGGGGTGAGCACGCGCGTCTGTAGCTGCTCGGGTTGGGTGTAGTGGGGGGTGCCCACGACCATGTGCGATTCGGTCGCATTGACTCCTACGACCGGTGTGCCGTCCCACGAGCGGGCCAAGCCGAAATCGAGCATTTTGATCTTACCGTCGTGCTCGATAAAGATGTTCTCGGGCTTGACGTCGCGGTGGACCACGCCCATCGCATGGGCCTCGGCCAGGCCCAGGCACGCCTGGTGGATGATGGTCACCGCTTGGGCGGGGTGCAGTGGCTCGGAGAAGTCGTGCCACTGCTCGAGGGTGCGGCCTTCGAGCAGATCCATCAGCAGGTAGATGTGTCCGTCGGGGCGCAGGCCGCAGTCGAAGGTGCGCACCACGTGGGGGTTGGTCAGCGAGCGCAGGATCGTGATCTCACGCAGGGCTCGCTGGGCCTGCTCGCCGGAGCTGACCGGCTCGCGGGTGAGCTTGAGGGCGAGGCGTTGGTCGTACCCGGGCGCCTCGACTTCGTACACGCGGGCGAAGGAGCCCACGCCGAGCACGCCGTGGACCCGGATCGTACCGGCGTAGACGTCCCCGGGCTGGAGATCGAGCGGCATGTGCTGTACCTCAGGGCTCCCGCTCGCTGACCCTACCGGTGCGCTTGGCCCGGTGCAACGGGCGGATCGCCCCACCTCGAGCGCTCATCCCGAGCGCCCACCCCCCGGCTCTCGCCCCAGGACCTCGCCCTCATGTCCGATCGTCCCGTGCTCGTTCCCCTGTCGAGTCTCTCCGCCTCGGTGCGCGCGGACCGGCTCGCCCCGATCTGCGTGGTGGCGACCGACGTCGATGGCACGTTGACCTGTGGGGGGGCGCTCGACCCCGAGGTCGTTCGCGTCATCTCCGCGCTGGTGGCGACCGGCGTCGAGGTGGTGCCGGTCAGCGGGCGTCCCACCGGTGAGGTGTTGGGCCTTTGTCGGTATCTGCCCGGGGTCACCCGTGGGATCGCGGAAAATGGTCTGCTCGAGGTGGTGCCCGACCGTGAGCCTCGATGGTTGGCGGAGCCCACGTCCCCGGCGGCTCTTCGTGCGGTCGGCGATCGGCTCAATGTCGAGCATGGCGCGGGCCTGCGGCTGGCCCCCGATCATCCCTTCCGCCTGGGCGACGTGGCCTACGAGCGTGAAGGTCGGGAGCCCCCCGAGCTGTCGCGGCTTCAGCGGGCGGCCGCGGAGCTGGGGGTGTGTCTTTGCTGGTCGAGCGTGCACGTGCACCTGACCCCGCGGCCGCCCGACAAGGGCGCGGGGCTGTTGCGCTTTGCCGCCGACCATGGCCTCGACCCTGCGACGATCCTCACGATCGGGGATGCACCCAACGACGAGGGCTTGTTCGTCGCGGGTCGCTTCGGGGTCACGGTGGGGACCGCCGATGTCCCCGCCCAGCGTGACGACTTCGGGTCGCTGCCGGCTTTTGTCACGCGGGAGCGCGAGTCGGCCGGCTTTTGCGAGGTGGCCGGGGCGCTCCTGGGCCGGTAGGCTGAAAAACCCAAGGCACGGAGGCCTCGCATGCTGATCGGCGTACCCAAGGAGATCAAGACCCACGAGTACCGCGTGGGGATCAACCCCGAAGGCGTGAGGCGGCTGGTGGCGGCCGGTCATCAGGTGCGGGTGCAGGCCGGGGCCGGCGTGAGCTCGGGCTTCTCCGACGCGACCTTCGAGTCGGTGGGGGCGAGCATCGTGCCGCAGGCTGGCGACGCGTGGTCGGCCGACATGGTGATCAAGGTCAAGGAGCCGCTGCCGGCGGAGTTTGGGTACTTCCGTCCGGGGCTGTTGCTCTACACGTATCTACATCTGGCCGCGTTTCCCGAGCTGACCCGCGAGCTGCTCGACAAGAAGGTCACCGGGGTGGCCTACGAGACGATCACCGACGATGCGGGGACGCTGCCGCTGCTCCGCCCCATGAGCGAGATCGCGGGGCGGATGGCCTCGCAGGTGGGGGCGGCCTGCCTCGAGCGCGGCAAGGGGGGCAAGGGCCTGCTGCTCGGGGGGATCCCCGGCACGCGTCGTGGGCATGTGATCATCCTGGGCGGGGGGATCGTGGGCACGGCCGCGGCCCGGATCGCGATCGGTCTGGGGGCGCGGGTCACCGTGTTCGACGTCAACGCCGAGCGAATGAACTACCTCGAGGACGTTTTTGGCAACAGCATCGAGACGCTCTACTCCAACCCCGGTGCGATCGAAGAAGAGGTCAAGCAGGCCGACCTGGTGGTCGGGGCGGTGCTGGTCCCCGGAGGGGCGGCGCCCAAGCTGATCACCCGGGAGCACCTGCGCTCGATGGAGGATGGCTCGGTGGTGGTCGACGTGGCGGTGGATCAAGGGGGGTGTATCGAGACCTGCCGGCCCACCACGCACGACGATCCGATCTTCGTGGAGGAGGGCGTGGTGCACTACTGCGTGGCCAACATGCCCGGGGCGGTGCCGCAGACCTCGACCACCGCGCTGACCAACGCGACCCTGCCGTGGGCGCTGGCGCTGGCGGGGCAGGGGGTGGAGGCTGCTGCGCGGGGGTCGGTGCACTTGGCCCGCGGGGTCAATACCTACAAGGGCGCGTGCGTGTGTGCTCCGGTGGCGCAGGCGCACGGGCTCGACGCGGCCGAGCTCGAGTCGCTGCTGTAGGGGTCGTGGGCCGGGCAACGGCCATGGACGGGCCCCGATCGGAGTTACTGTCGCGCTCGGTCGAGGTGGCGAACCATCATCGGTCGTTGAGGGGACGAGCGATGGGTCGAAGGGTCTGGTCGATCGGTGAGCTCGGGTGTTCGTGGGCTCGCCACCCGCGGTATGCTCGGGCCCCGATGCTGCGTCGCCTGTACATGCGTGGTGTAGGCCCGGCGCCGACGCTGGACCTGGAGTTCGCCCCGCGGCTCAACATCCTCACGGGCGACAATGGTCTGGGCAAGAGCTTCGTGCTCGACCTGGTGTGGTGGGCGCACACGCGAACGTGGGCGGGGTTGCCCGCGGTTCCTCATGGCGACGACCCGAGGCTCGTAGTCGAGGGCGCCATGGGCAAGCTGGCATTCGACTACGCTTATGACAACCAGCGTTGGAAGAACACCTCGGTCGATGGAGGCATGCCTCCGGATGGCCTGGTGATCTACGCGAGGGTCGATGGGGGATTTCGGGTTTGGGATCGGCTGCGGAACTCTTATTCGCCGTTTTTTCCCGAGCTCAATGAGCGGGCGCCCGATCTACCCGCTGCGTTCGATCTCTCCGCTCAGGCTGTATTTGATGGTCTCGTGCGCCGAGGCCGCGTTGCCTGCAATGGGTTGGTGCGAGATTGGGTCGACTGGATGCGGCAGCGTTCGGCTCAGAGCGCCGATGCGTCATCGCAGGTACCGGTTGCGTTCGATGTGCTCGAGGCGGTCCTCGCAGAGCTCTCGCCCAGCGAGCAAGAAATGCTCGTGCCGGGTCCGCCCGCGCGGGTCTTCATCGACGACGTTCGCGACATTCCCACGCTCGCTTTGCCCCACGAGCCTCGCCCGTTGCCGCTGACGCTCGCGTCCGCGGGTCTTCGGAGGATTGTATCGTTTGCTTACGTGTTGGTGTGGGCGTGGGTCGAGCACTGCCAGGCGGCGCAAGTATTGCGTACCACGCCGCGCACGCGGATGACGCTGCTCATCGACGAGTTCGAGTTGCACCTACACCCGCAATGGCAGCGCCGTATTCTCCCGGCGCTGCTTGAGGCGCTGGGTCGGCTCAGCCCGGCACTCGATGTTCAGATCGTTGCGACCACGCATGCCCCGTTGGTCCTCGCGTCGGTCGAGTCCCGCTTTGAGCCCAGGCGCGACCGGCTATTCAATCTGTCGATCGAGGAGGGGCAGGTCCGCTTCGAGGCCCTTGAGTGGGCCAAGCACGGCAACGCGGCACGCTGGCTGACCTCTTCGGTGTTCGGGCTGGAGCGGGCCACCTCTCGGGAGTCGGAGCGGGCGCTCGGTGCCGCCGATGCCTTCATGCGCGGGGCCCTCGACGAGTTGCCATCCGACCTCGACTCTCGCAACAAGATTGATGCCGAGTTGCATCGGGTCCTGGCCGCCGGTGACCCGTTCTGGGTGCGCTGGGTCTCCTCCGAGGAGATCGCATCGTGATCCATGTCGAGCAGAAGCCGCCGCCCGAGGGTTTCGACGAACACGTACGACAGCCGGGCCGAGCCTGGCTCGAAGACGAGGCGCATCGACGCCGAGCGAGGCCTCGTCCCTTCTGGAACGAGTGGCCGCCGTGTCGCGAGGCCCTGCGTACTGCATTCCACCATCGCTGCGGGTATCTGGCGATGTCCATCCCCAGTGGGCATGTCGACCACTTCGAGAGTTGGGCCCAGTGCAAGCACACCGAGCGTTATCACCTTGCCTATGAGTGGACCAACTACCGCTGGTTATTGCCCGAGATCAACCAGCGCAAGCAACGGGAGCCGTCGACGAACCTGCTCGATCCCTACGAGGTGCGGGACGAATGGTTCGAGCTCGTCCTGCCGTCGTTGGAACTACGGCTAACGAACCGCGTTCCGGCCGAGATCCGACAACGAGCGGCCTATACCATCAAGCGACTCAAGCTCGACCGCGGGGCCCTAGCCATCGAGCAACGGTGGGCATGGGTGGAGCGGTACATGGAGGGGCTGTCCCTCGAGCGACTGGAGCAGGAAGCGCCGCTGGTGGGTCGCGCATTGCGAATGCTGATGGAGGCTCCGCGCTCGCGTTTGCGCGAGGAACTCGCCATCTTTCGTCAGCGGATCCTCAAACGCCGCGATGCGGTCTTGAGAGGTTGATGGGCGAGCGCTTCCGCCGTCGTGCTCAGCGCAAAAGCGAGCGACCTTCGCCGTCGAGGATGTCATCGTAGATCTGCGCCACGTCGACCGACTCGGACAAGAGCGGCAGCACGAAGCGCTCGCCGTCGTGAAACACGTCGGGTTCGGGGCGCCACGTGCCACGGGCGTCCCGTCGATAGATCTTGATGCAGCGCTCGTCCTGGGCCGCCACGATGTAGGCGCGAAGGGACGAGAGGGACTGAAAGTCGAGCCGCTTGTCTCCTTCGTCGTCGCCTTGGCTGCTCGGCGACAGGACCTCGAGCACGATCACGGGATTGGTCGTCGCCTGGCCGTCATGCGCGGGGTGGGCGGGCTTGCCGCAGACGATCGAGCCATCGGCGTAACGCCCTCGTCCGTTGACCTCGATCCAAAACCGCTGATCCGGCGTGTAGTATCGACAGCCTCCGGGTAGACGTATCCCCAGCTGGATCGCAAATCGTCCCGCGATGGCGTTGTGCTCATCCGAGCCGCCCGCCATCGCGACGATGATCCCGTCGAGCAGTTCGTGCCGGTGCGCGCTGTGCTGCTCGACTGCGAGATAGTCTGCATAGCTCGCCTGGCGTGGTACGCGCACGG
Organism: Myxococcota bacterium; assembly: GCA_039194325.1. Classification (GTDB taxonomy): domain Bacteria; phylum Myxococcota_A; class Polyangia; order Nannocystales; family Nannocystaceae; genus Paraliomyxa. Next base: position 24,117 of record JBCCWC010000127.1, on the reverse strand, counting down.
TCGCTCTCATCGGTATCTCCATACTAGCGGCTAAACCCGTCACTCGTCTCGTGGGCGGTCGCGGACCGGTAACTGCGCCGCATTCGACGTCGGTTGACACCGCAGCCCTCGTCGCCGGGTCCAACCTGTGCGCCCGGTGCCCCGTCGATGGCGCAATCCGCGGCTCGTGCTATGTGAGCGCCGAGTCCCCTTGGTGGTCCGCATGCCCCGATCTCCCGCCCCGTTCCGTCGCGCCCCCCTGCTTGCCGGGTTCTTGCTCCTTTTGGGCATGGCCGGGGGCGTGCCCGCGTGTGGTCCCGTGGGTCGGGCCGACGCCTCCGAGGGCGGTGCCGACGAGGACGAGGAGATTCCCACGCCGGTGGTCACGGCGACCATTGCCCAGGGGGAGATTAGCGCCCGGATCCGGTCCACCAGCACGATCGAGGCCGAGCGTATGGTCACGGTGCACGCCGAGTCCACCGGCCGGGTCACCAAGCTCACGATCGAAGAGGGCGACGGCATCAAGCAGGGCCAGACGCTCGCGCGGATCAAGCAAGACGTGCAGCGCAGCGGCCTCAATCGGGCCGCGACCGCGTTGGCGCAGGCGCAGGCCGATCTCGACACGGTGCGCTCGCTGTTCTCGCGGGGCGTGGCTTCTCGCGACGAGCTGCAGGCGGCGCAGCGGGCCTACGACATGGCCCAGCTCGACGTGGGAGACCGCCGCCGCGATGTGGGCAACACCCGGGTGCAGGCGCCGTTCTCCGGCACGGTCACCGAGCGCTTCGTCTCCGAAGGGGCGTTCGTTTCCACCGGGGCGCAGCTTCTGTCGGTCGTCGACTTCGACACCTTGGTGGCTCGGGTCTACGTGCCCGAAAAAGAGCTCGACCGCCTGCGCATCGGCCAAGACGCCCTCATCGTAGGCAAGGCGGCCCGCGGGCGCCACGGCACGGGCACGCTCGAGCGGATCGCTCCGGTGGTCGACGCGACCACCGGCACGGTCAAGGTGACGATCGGCCTGCCCAAGGCGCTGGTCGGCGGCGAGACGGGTTTTTTGCCCGGGATGTATGCCGAGGTCACGCTGACCACTGAAACCCGGCCCCAGGCCACCCTGGTGCCCAAGCAGGCCCTGGTCTACGACGAGGAGCAACCCTACCTGTTCGTCGCCCAGGGCGATCGGGTCAAGCGGGTGCAGGTCTCGTTGGGGCTGTCCGATCGCGATCATGCCGAGGTCGTCTCGGGGGCGAAGGTCGGCGACGAGATCGTGCTGGCCGGCCACGCCGGGCTCAAGGACGGCGGGCTCGTCACCCGTGTGGACGAAAGCGGCGAGCCGGTCGAGGGCCCAAAAGCGGTGGACCGCCCCGAGGCCGAGTCGGACGCGGCCAAGTCGGACGCGGCCAAGTCGGACGCGGTGGGCGATGATAGTGCGGCCGCCGTCGCCAAGGCCGGCGCGGCCGACGGGGGCGCATGAGCCCCAGTCGCCCGGCCCCGCCGTCGCCCGGCGAGCTGCCGGGCGCGCCCTCGCCTCCCGCCACGGGTCGGGTAGACGCGTTGCGCTCACGCCTGCGCTTTACCACCACCCGCCCGGTGGCGGTGCTGATGGTCTTCTTGGCGGTGATGGTCTTCGGCGGGTTCTCGATCCGTCTTTTGCCCATCAACCTGATGCCCGACATCTCCTATCCCAAGCTCACCGTGCGGACCGAGTTCGCCGGGGCGGCACCGGGGGAGGTGGAGAACAACGTCTCCCGCCCGCTCGAGGAGATGCTGGGCGTGGTCACCGGGCTGACCCGGATCGAGAGCGTGTCGCGGGCTGGCTACAGCGACGTGATCCTCGAGTTTGCCTGGGGCACCGACATGGACGAGGCCGGCCAGGACGTGCTCGAGAAGCTCGACGCGGTCAGCCCCAACCTGCCCGACGGCGTCGATCAGCCCCTCATCTTGCGCTACGACCCCACGCTCGATCCGGTGCTCACCTTGTCGCTGGGGGGAGATGGCGAGCGATTTGCCGGGGTGGCCGGGCTCAAGCTGCTGCGGCGGATCGCCGAGCGCGACGTGCGGCGGTTGGTCGAGCCGGTCGACGGGGTGGCCGCGGTCAAGATCAAGGGCGGCCTCGAAGAAGAAGTCCACGTCGAGCTCGACGAGGGCAAGCTGCGGCGGATCGGGATCGGGATCGACACGGTGATCGCCCGGCTCGACGCGGAGAACATCAACCTCGCCGGGGGCACCATGCGAGACGGGCGTACCCGCTACCTGGTGCGCACCGTCAACGAGTTCCGCGACCTGGCCGACATCGGGCAGATCGTCATCGTCCGCCGCCAAGATCGCGATGTTCGCCTGGCCGACGTCGCCATGGTCGAGCCCGGCTACAAGGATCGCGAGGTGATCACCCGGGTCGACGGCCGGGAGGCGGTGGAGATCGAGGTCTACAAGGAGGCCGACGCCAACATCGTGGAGATGGCCCACGCGGTGCGGCAAAAGCTCGACGACAAGGTGGCGCCTCGGTTGCAAGAGCAGTACGGCGCGGTGGTCCAGGTGGCCTCCGACCGCTCGCGCTTCATCGAGTCGAGCATCGCCGAGGTGCGCAACACCGCGATCGTGGGGGGGCTTTTGGCCGTCCTCGTGCTGTTCTTCTTCCTCCGGGATCTTCGCAGCACCTTCATCGTGGCGGTGTCGATCCCCGTCTCGGTGCTGATTACCTTCGCGCCGCTTTCGATCGCCGGGGTCTCGCTCAACATCATGTCACTGGGCGGCCTGGCGATGGGCGTGGGCATGCTGGTCGACAACTCGATCGTCGTGCTGGAGTCGATCCACCGCTGCCGCCAGGAAGGCGACGACCTGGTCGCGGCCACCCTGCGCGGGGCCCAAGAGGTGGGCTCGGCCGTCTTCGCCTCCACGCTCACCACGATCGCGGTGTTCTTCCCCATGGTCTTTGTCGAGGGGGTGGCCGGGCAGATGTTCGGTGACCTGGGCCTGGCGGTGGTCTTCAGCCTGCTGGCGTCGCTGGCGGTGGCGCTGTTTCTGATCCCCATGCTCGCCTCGCGCACGGGGCTGGCTCCGGGGCAGGAGGGAGCGGAGGGCAAGGCCGTGGGGGTCTTGCGGGGCCTCGGGCGCAGCTGGATCCGCTTGTCCTCGGTCCATGAGCTGGGCGAGCACTTGTCCGGCGTGCGGCAGCGTTGGTGGCGGATCGTCTGGCTGCCCTACGCCCTGCTGCGGTTCTCGTTGCACCTGGCCTTCGAGCTTGCGGGCAAGCTCATCCTGACGGTGGTGGTGGTGGTGCTCGCGGTGGTGCTGGGCATCGGCTGGGTGCTGGGTCGGGTGGTGGGGCTGCTGGTACGACCGCCGCTTTGGCTCTTTGGCCAGCTGCTCGCCGGGCTTCAGGCCCTCTACCCGCCGGTGATCCGCTGGTGCCTGCGCAACCGCGTGGTGATCTTCATGATCTTCTTGGGCTCCTCGGGCTTCGTGGTCTGGGGGGTGCAGCAGCTGGACACCGAGCTCATCCCCGAGCTGCACCAGGGGGAGTTCAGCATGGAGCTGCGGCTGCCGGTGGGCACCCCGCTGCCCCACACCGACACGGTCACCCGCCCGCTCGAGGCCGATCTGCTCGAGACGGTGCCCCACCTCGAGTCGCTCACCGTCACGATAGGCAGCGAGCGCGACGAGGGCGACAGCGCGGATCGGGGGGAGCACACCGCCCGCCTGCGGATCACCCTCGATCGCGAGGGCACGGACGACGCGGGCCTTCGGCTGCCCACGGGGGCCGCCCGAGCCGAGGCGCAGGCCCTCGAGGACGAGGCCCTGGCGGCCGTGCGGGAGCAGCTGGAGGGGCTGCCCGACGTCAGCGCTTCGGTCTCCCGACCCGTGCTCTTTTCCTTCAAGACCCCCGTCGAGGTGGAGGTTCGCGGCAACGACCTGGGCGATCTGGCCGAGGCCACCCGCCGGGTGGCCGAGCGCATGCGCCGGATCCCCGGCCTGCGCGACGTAGAGGCCACGATCCGCCCCGGCAGCCCCGAGGTGCACATCGTCTACGATCGCGACGCCCTGGCCCGGCTGGGTCTGGACGTGCGCACGGTGGCCGAGCGGATCCGTGACAAGGTGCAAGGGGCGGAGGCCACGCGCCTGTCCCGGGGCGACCGCAAGGTGCCCATTCGGGTGCGCCTGGCCGGCGCCGAGCAGGCCACGGTCGACCAGCTGCGCGAGCTGACGGTCAACCCCGGGCTGGGCCGGCCGGTGCCCCTACACGCGGTGGCGCAGATCACCGTCTCGCGGGGCCCCAACGAGATCCGACGCATTGGCCAGCAGCGGGTGGGCTTGGTCACCGCCAACGTCGAGGGGGTGGCCCTGGGGGCGGTGGCGCGTCGGATCGTAGACGCGCTGGGTCCACTGTCGCTGCCCGAGGGGGTCGAGACCGCGGTCACCGGCCAGAGCCAGGAGTGGGAGACCTCCTCGGCCTCGCTCTATCTGGCCTTGGGTCTGTCGATCTTCCTGGTCTACGTGATCATGGCCTCGCAGTTCGAGAGCCTGATCTACCCGCTGCTTATCCTGCTCTCGATCCCCTTGGCCCTGACCGGGGTGATCGGCGTGCTGTGGTGGCTGCAGATCCCGCTTTCGGTGGTGGTGTTCCTGGGTACGATCATGCTGGCGGGGATCGTGGTCAATAACGCGATCGTGCTGGTCGACTATACGGGGCAGCTCAAGGCACGGGGCTTGCCCACGGCCCAGGCGCTGGAGATGGCCGGTCGCGTGCGGCTGCGGCCGATCCTGATGACGACGCTGACCACCATGCTGGGCCTCTTGCCCATGGCGTTGGGGATGGGCGATGGGGCGGAGATCCGGGCGCCGCTGGCGATCACCGTGATCGCGGGCCTGGGGCTGTCGACCCTGCTGACCTTGGTGGTGATCCCCACCCTCTACGCCGGGGTCGACCGGATCACCGGGCAGGCCGACACCGGCCGCCAGATGGCCGCGCGGCTCGAGCGAGAGCTGGCCCAGGTGCGGCCCGAGCAGCTCGCGCCCGAGCTCGCGCCCGAGCTGACGCCCGAGCCGAGCATTGCGCCCGACCGGGCGCCCGAGGCGGGGCCGACCGACGACGCCAACCCCCCTGCCAAGCCCTCGGGGCCCGAGGACGACGCGTCATGACCCCCGGGCTATCCGACAGCGGGATCGTACGGCTCTCGCTGCGTCGCCCGATCACCATGATGATGGTCCTGTTGTCGGCCATCGTCCTGGGCTTCGTCGCGCTGGCCCGGATCCCGCTGGAGCTGATCCCCTCGGGGTTCTCGCCCCCGTTCATGAGCGTCACGGTGCCGTACCCCGACGCCACCGCCAAGGACGTGGAGGAGAAGATCACCCGGCCGCTGGAGACGGCGGTGGCCACCACCCCGGGGATCGACGAGATCACGAGCATCTCGAGCGCGGGCAATGCCCGGATCGTGATGACCTTCAAGTCGCAGACCGACATGGACGTGGCCTACCGGCAGGTCCGCGACCGGGTCTCCCGAGTGCGCCCCGATCTGCCCGACGACGTTCGGGTGGTCAACATCCGCAAGGAATCGGGGGCCAGCCTCCCGGTGGCCTTTTACGGGATCAACTGGGACGAGGAGCTCTCCGATCCGGCGACCCTCATCGAAAAGCACCTGGTGCGTCCGATCGAGCGGATCGACGGGGTGGGGGTGGTCAACCTGTGGGGCAGCGCCAAGCCGGAGGTCTTCATCGAGGTCGATCGCGCCCTGGCGGACGCGGCCGGGGTGCAGATGGTGCAGCTGGTCCAGAGCCTGAACGCGGCCAACTTCACCATGGCCAGCGGGGCGGTCCACGACCGCGACGGCAAGTACTTGCTGCGCTCGCTGGCTTCGTGGGACCAGGTCGATCAGATCGGCGAGTTGGTGGTGGGATCGGGCGGGCTGCGGCTGTCGGAGATCGCCACGGTGGAGCTGCGGCCGCCCGACGTCGAGCGCTACGACCGCTACAACGGGCGGCCCTCGCTGGTGATGTTCGTGGTCAAGGAGTCGCAGGCCAACACGGTGGAGGTCAGCGATCAGCTCAAGGCGGCGATCGACGAGGCCAAGCTCCATCCCGATCTGCAGCAGGTCAAGGTGGAGAAGATCTTCGTGCAGGGCGACACGATCCGCTACTCCCTCGATCAGGTGATCGACTCGGGTCGGCAGGGGGGTCTCTTGGCGATCTTCGTGCTGCTGTTCTTCTTGCGGCGCCTGCGGCTGACCCTCATCATCTCGCTGGCGATCCCGCTGTCGCTGTTCTTGTCGCTGCCGGTGATGTACTTCTCCGGGCAGACGATCAACCTGGTGTCGCTCGTCGGGCTGATGATCTGCATCGGCTTGGTGGTCGACAACTCGGTGGTGGTGGCCGAGAACATCGGTCGTTTTCGGCGGCGGGGCCTGCCCCCCTACGCGGCGGCCCTGCAGGGGACCGGCGAGGTGGCCCTGGCGATCACCTTGGCCACGATGACTACGATCGTGGTGTTCTTGCCCGCGGCGCTGCTGTCCCAGGGGCCCACCCAGTTCTTCATGGTCCGCATGGTGACGCCGGTGTGCGTCTCGCTTTTGGCCAGCCTGTTCGTGGCCGTGGTGCTGGTGCCCCTGGCCAGCGTGACGGCGCTTTCAGGGGACGGCCCGCGGATGATCCGTCGGCGCGACGGCCTGGGGGGGCTGCTCCACCGCGCCGACGTGGTGTGGAAGGCGGTCCTCGAGCGGGTCTACGAGGCCACCGTCGGCCGGCTCAACCGCGGCTACGCCCGGCTCTTGCGACGGGCGCTGCGCCGGCGGATGGACGTGGTGCTCATCACCCTATTGGCGATGGGCTCGATGGTCGTGCCCGCGATGAACGTGCAGTGCGTCAACGGGGATAACTTCGGCACCCGCCGGGTCACCGTGCGCTACACGATGCCCTCGGACACCACGCTCGAGGAGGCGCGGGTCTTCTTTGCCGGGGTGGAGCGGATCTTGGACGAGGAGGCCGAGCAACTTCACACGCAGGGGCACTACCTGGGCTTCTCCGCCGAGAAGGGCGAGGTCCAGGTGTTCTTCGACGACCCGGCCCCGGGCCAGCCTTCGTTCGATGACATGGCCAAGGCGGTGGTCGAGCGCCTGCCCGATCGCCCCGACTGGCGCAAGACCTCGCAGCTGGCCAAGAGCGACGGGGCCCGCGACGACACCTTCCGGGTCGCCGTCTACGGCAGCGACCACGACTCGGTGCAGGCGGCCCGCGACGAGCTCGAGCAGGCGCTCTTGCGGGTGCCCGGCGTGCTGGGGATCCACGACACGGGCACCGAGGATCGCAGCCGGGACGAGCTTTCGCTGACGCTGTCGCGCGACATGTCCGAGCGCTTCGGGGTGCCCGCGACCCTCGTGGCCAACACCGTCGCCTACACGATCCGGGGGGCGCCGCTGCCCCGCTACCACACCGACGAGCGCGAGGTCGACGTTCGGATCCGCTATCGCAAGGCGGATCGCGAGGACGTGCGAGAGCTGATGGGCTTTCCGGTGACGACCAGCACCGGCGACACGGTCCCGCTCGAGGTGCTCGCCGAGCGTCGCGTGACCCGGGGGGACGCCAGCCTCAAGCGCTTCAACAAGCGGGTCAGCGCCCTGGTGCAGCTGGATCTCGAGCCCGAGGATCGCCCCGCCACCGTGCAGCGGATCGCCAAGATCCTGGACGGCTATGTCTTGCCCGAGGGGCTGTCGTTCGACGCGGATCACGAGAGCCGGCGGGTCGACAAGATGCAGGAGGATCTGTCCGGTGCGCTGGGGCTGGGCACGATCTTCATCCTGCTGCTGATGGGCTTCTTGTTCGAGTCCTTCGTGCTGCCGCTGTCGGTCTTGCCCTCGATCCCGCTGAGCTTCGTGGGGGTGTATTGGTTCTTGTTCCTCACCGGCGAGAACATCGACGGGCTGGCCGGGATCGGCATGGTGTTGCTGATCGGAGTGGTGGTCAACAACGCGATCGTGCTGATCGATTTCATCAATGGAGCGCGAGCGTCGGGGATGGCCCGGGCCGAGGCGATCGTGCAGGCGGGCATGCTGCGCTTTCGGCCGATCATGATGACCGCGCTGACCACGGTGGGCGGCATGCTGCCGCTGGCGTTCTCTGAGCCGACCGGAGAGGGGATCCCCTATGGACCCTTCGGCAAGACGCTGGTGGGCGGCATGATCACCTCCACGGTGCTGACGTTGCTGGTCGTGCCGATCACCTACACCTTCCTCGATGATCTGCGTGAGGCGGCGGCGGTCTGGTGGAGACGGCTGCGCTCGATGGGCCGGGCTTAGGCGAGCGCGGGATCCTTGGCAAACCACGCCTCGGCCCCGCGGGGCCGGGGTGGGGATTCCCGGCCCCGCAGGGCGTGGTGTGGCAGCCGACCGCCCGCAGAGCTCGACGAAGGGGGACCCGGGACCGATGGGGTCCCGTGGGGTACGCCGGCCCCGCGGGGCAGTCACCCGGCGTTCCTCGCTCGGGCAGACAAAGGCGAGGTGTCGTGGGGTCTAGAGCGGTGGGGTGGCGTTTTGGACCAGCATCACGAAGTTCTCGTGGAACCATCGCCCGGCGTGCGGTGCGTCGGTGTCCATGGAGTCGTTCATGCCCGCGGCGCACATCTCGTCGAACGACTTGCCCTCCTCGTTGGGATCGGTGGCCGACTCGTCGGAGGTGCCGTCGGACTCGCCGGGTGGCTTGACCCAGAAGTACGCGTGGAGATAGTCAGCGCCCGGTTGTGGCTCGGCCTGGGGACGCTCGCCGATCCCGGCGTCGCCGACGTTGCACCAACTGCCGCGGTGGGTCCGTTGCTCGAGGGGAATGGTGCCCGGATCCCAGCCGTTGCGGCCGGTGTCGATGACAAAGCCCATGGTGGGGAACAGGCTGCTCAGCCTTGCGACGTAGCGCTGCTCGTCGACGATCCGGTTCCATTCGTAGTACTCCTGGATAAGATCGTCGTGCGCCTGGTCCTCGGGATCGAAGGACTCCTCCAGTGTGGAGTAGTTCGATACGTTGGTGACAAAACCACTGACTCGCGAGGGCTGCGCCGAGTCGATGACATCTTGGTAGATAAGCGCGGCGCTTTCCGGGTGCTCCCAGCCCAGCCAGCCCGAGTGCGCAATGTCGAGGTAGGTGTACACGTTGTCGATCTGAGAAAACCGCGAGATCGCGTAGGAGATCCCTTCTCGATAGTAAGGCTCTGCCTCCACACACGAGGGGAGCCCGAGGTTGGTGACGATGTTGGGCAGCGAGTCGGGCTCGAGCACGGTCACTACCCGTAGCTTCTGGTATTGCGGGTCGGCCTCGATCTCCGATGCGATCCGGTCGATGAACTCGGTCCGATATCGCTGCATGCCCTCGTCCCCCAGCAGCTCGCCGTTGGAGGCCGCCGCCGCGCAGTCGCGGTTGGGCAGATCGTAGACCACCAGCACCACGGTCATCGGCCCGCCGCCCGCCGCCTGCTGCTGGGCCAAGGCCTCGTCGAAGTGCTGCCGCAGCCCCAGCCGGTCGGCGGTGGGATCGATGGCCGCGATCCGGTACAGCCAGACCGCGGTGGGCTGCTGCTTGACCGCCTCCATGGCTGCGGTCAGCTCGGGAGATTGCGCGATCGACAGATCCACATTCTCCGCATAGTCGGGGTTGATATAGAACTCGGTCCCCGCAAAGGGGTTGTCGACTCGCGAGGGCTCGCACTGCCCATTCGTGCACGTTTGATCGCCGGGGCAGCTGCCGCAATCGACGGATCCACAGGCGTCATTGGTCATCCCGCACTCGTAGCCGAGCGCGTCACAGCTCATGGGCTCGCATGTCTCATCCGACATGGAGTCGCTATCGTCGTCTGGACCGCTACCGGTGGGATCGGCGTTCGAACCGCCCGTGGGGTCGTCGCTCGAGTCACCTGTTGGGTCATTGCCGTCGCCAGTGCCCGCGCTTTGGGGTCCTCCGCTGAGATCCACGTCGGATGACTCGCTCGGAGCGCACGCGGCGCTAACGAGCCCGGCCAGAAGCACCGTGGAGGGATACGTCGAGATGAGCGGGCGGAGTCCTTGGGAGCCCCGACGCCGCATCGCAGAGCGAATGACGTTCATCGCCTACTATGGGGCAATGTCGTCAGTGACTCGATGAAGAAATTGTTCACCCTTGTTGCCGAGGATCGCAAGTGGTAGCGGCTGTGGCTTCGAGCACCTGGATTAGACTGCGCGACGATATGTCGAGTGCGCGCTCGCGAACATTTCGAGTTGGTTGGTGCATGACCGCTTCTGTGGTTGCTTCGATCGTGACCAGCGGATGTCGAGAGCGCGAGCCTCCGTCTTCGTCGCCGGCGACCGTCGATCATTCGTTGTCGCCGGCCACCGCCGAGCGCTCGTTGTCGCCGGTTGCCCCCAAGTATCGGGCGCTGGCGCTGTCACTTCGGCGTGACGTCGTGGCCCTGGCCACCGAGATCGGCGGGCGGGACATCGAGCACCGGGAGGCGTTGGAGCAGGCCGCGTCCTATATCGAGCAGCGCTGGCGCGCGCAGGGCTACGAGGTCCAAAGCCAGCCCTACACCGTGGGTGCCGTGTCGGTGCGCAACCTCGAGGTCGAGCGTCGGGGCACCGAGCATCCCGAGCAGATCGTCGTCGTGGGCGCGCACTACGACAGCTGGGCCGCCAACCCTGGCGCCAACGACAACGGCTCGGGGGTGGCCGCCATGCTGGAGCTGTCGCGTACCTTCGCCGAGGTCTCCTGCGCTTGCACCCTGCGCTTCGTCGCGTTTGTCAACGAGGAGCCGCCGTACTTTCACACCGACGCCATGGGGAGCCTGGTCTACGCGCGGCGCTCCAAAGCGCGGGGTGAGGACATCATCGGCATGCTCTCGCTGGAGACGATGGGCTACTACACCTCGGCGCCCGATTCCCAGCACTACCCGCCGGTGTTGGCGCTGCTCTATCCGAGCCGCGGCAACTTCGTGGCCATCGTGGGCAACGCCCGCTCACGGCCCTTCGTGCACAGGGTCGTGGAGTCCTTCGAGCGCCACACCTCGTTTCCCGTGGAGTCCATCGCGGCCACCGACGCGGTCGAGGGGATCGGCTGGTCCGATCACTGGTCGTTCTACACGCAGGGGTACCCGGCGGTGATGGTCACTGACACCGCGCCCAACCGCTACGTCCACTACCACACCATGGAGGACACGCCCGACAAGCTCGACTATCTCTCGATGGCGCAGGTGGTCGCGGCGCTGCGCGAGGTCGTGGGCGAACTGGTGCGCTAGGACAACGCGCTAGGACAACGGGCTCGCCGCGCCCGGGTGCGGTCGGCCTCTCGATGCGAGATAGTGGCCCGGTGAGCGAGCCTGGATCCGTGCGTCGGTTGAGCGTGCTGGGGTTGCTCTACGTGGCCCAGGGGATCGTCTACGGCTTCGGCGGCTTCATCCTCGTGCCCAGCCTGGCGGCGGCCGGGGTGTCCCTGCAGGATCAGGCCGGGCTCTTGGCGCTGGCGGGCCTACCCTGGGTGCTCAAGCTCGTGTGGGCGCCGCTGCTCGATCGATTCGGCGGGGCCGGCAGCGGGCGGGCGCGTTGGTTTGCTGCCGGGGCCATGGTGGTGATGAGCATCGCGCTTTGGGGCTTGGCCTCGCGGCCGAGTCTGACGGCCGAGCCGAGCACCGTTGCTTGGCTGTGGCTACTGGTCAACGCGGGGCTGTCGCTGCAGGACGTGGCCACCGATGCGCTGGTGATCGACCGCGTGCCACCGGGCCAGCGCGGGGTGGCCAACGGCGTGCTGCTGGGGGGGCACCACCTGGGGGTCGAGGGCGTGGGTGGCCTGGGGCTGGGCCTGTGGGTCGCCTCGGGAGGCCTGGCGGCGGCGCTGTGGGCCCAGGCTGCGATCATGCTCGTGCTAGCCGGGGCGCCGCTGCTGCTGCCGCGGCGGGCCAACCGCGAGCCGACGGGTTCCAGCGATACGAGCCCCGGTGATGCCAGTCCCGGTGATGCCAGTCCCGGTGATGCCAGTCCCGGTGAGGCCAGTCCCGGTGAGGCCAGCTCGGGTTCGGCCGAGCAACCGCCGCAGGCGGAGGGCCTGCGCCGAGTGCTGGTGGAGCTCGTGCGTCGTCGCCACTCCCTGGCGGTGGCGGCCCTGGCCGCCGTGCTGATGAGCGCCGACGTGCTTACCGCGACGATCAGCGGCCAGTTCTGGGTGCAGCGGCTGCACTGGACGGTGGAGGAGCTGAGCACCCAGCTGGCGCCGCTCTTGCTGGTGGTCAACCTGCTCGCCTACGCGGGTGCGACCGGGCTGGTCGATCGCCTCGGCCACGCCCGGGCGGCGGCGCGGGGCTGCGCCGGTTTGGGCCTTTTGTGGGTGGGGTTTGGCCTTGTGCCTACGCTTTGGCCCTCGGTCGCGTTCATGGTGGTGTTCGTTGTCTTCCAGGCGCTGGCCACCGCGGTCTTCTATGTGGGGATCCACGCCGCGTTGATGGGCGCGACCAGCCCTGCGATCCGGGCCAGCCACTTCGCCGTGCTGATGGCCCTACTCAACCTGCCGCGGGTGCTGGTGCCTTCGGCGGCCCCGGGCGTGCTCGATGCGCTCGGCTATAGCGGGCTGTTTGTCGCGGCTGGGGCGTTCCAGCTGCTGATGGCCGGCGCGATCGGGCGGGTGTGGCCGCGGTCCGGGGCGCGATGAGCAACGCGTGGGGATCGACAACCACGGACGAGTCTCCTTTACAGCTCCAGCTCGGTCACCTGCTGGCACTCCCCGCTCTCGACCCACTGGTCCAGGTGACTGGCCCGCATGATCGGAAACGGATGGGTGCGAAAGGCGGTGATCCACACCTTGTACGCCTTGTTGAGCGTAGACTCGTCCGCGTCCTCGTAGGCTCGGATCTGGCGCATGAACTCCTCGGGCTCCATCTGGGCCGCCATCGCCGCCGAGCCCCCGGCGAGCTTCATGAACGTACGGAACGCGATCTGCTTGTCCTGCACGCACAAGAGCGCCGCGCGGTCGGCCGAGAGCTCCGCCTTGCGGTACCAGTCCAAAAGGGGCAGGGCCAGCCCCGTCCCCAGCAGCGATCCCACCCCCAGGGTGGCGCGGCCGATGATGTCGATCACCGTGCGGATGTTCTCGGCCAGCACCGTATAGAGCACGTGTCCGAACTTGATGTGCCCCAGCTCGTGGCCGATGACGAACAGCCGCTCTTGCTCGTCGAGCATGTCGACCAGCCCCGAGGTGAGCACGATGAACGGCCGGGTGTGCCCGTAGGTGTAGGCGTTGGGCACCGGATCCATGGTCACGTACATCTCGGGCTCCTCGACCCCGAGGATCTTGCACCCCCACGAAAGATAGCGGCGAAGGCGGGGGAACATCGTGTCGGTGACCCGCACGTTGTCGGCGGTGTTCTCCAGGTAGAAGATCCGCTCCAGCCCGTACTCCATGACCTTGCGGGTGGCCAGCGAAAGGCCCGGCACCCGGCCCAGGGTGGCGGTCGCCTTGACGTCCCAGGGGTGCATGATCGCCTCCGTCTCCAGGTGGCGAAAGGTTCGCAGGCGGCGACGGGTGGGGTTTTGGGGCTCGTCGGGCTCGGGGAGGTCGTCGATGGTCATGGCGTGCGGCTCCGCTCGGCTCGTACCGCATCGGTGAGGCGATCGTAGAGGTCACGGCGCATCGGGGGCGGGATCATGTGGCCCACGCCTTCGTAGGACGTCAGCTCGACCGAGAGCCCCAGGCCGGCAAGCGCCTCCACGGCGGCCTGGGTCGGCGCGTAGGCCACGGCCGCATCCGCAGTGCCGTGCAGGGCGTGCAGCGGGGGATAGGACCGCTCGGGATCCAGGGCTTGGGGGACCAGCGGTGGTGGCAGCCAGCCCCCGATCGCGATCGCGTGGCCCACCACCTCGGGATGGTGGACGGCGAGGGTGAAGGTGAGCATCCCGCCTTGCGAGAATCCGGTGACGATGGGCTTGCCCACGGTGGGGCGCGAGGCCTGAAGCTGCGCGAGGCCGAGCGAGACCCGGCGGGCGGCCTCAGCGATCCCGGTCGCGAGCGCCTCGACGTTGGGATCACGGGCGCGGATCGGGAACCACGACCAGCCGCCGGCGTCGGTCGGATCCAGACCGCGGGGCAGGATCACGCGCACCGGCTCGCCGAACCCGTCGAGCAGGTGACGGAAGTTGTCGGGCGTGTCGCCCAGGCCGTGGATCGCGACCAGCATGGGCAGCGGCGTGCTGGGGTCGGCGCCGCCGAGGACCACCTCGCGGTAGGCGAGATCAGCCGCGGTGTCCCACGGGGGCTCGGCGGGCGCGGCGGGCTCGGTCGGTGCGTGGGCGGGGTCGGCTGCGACCGCCGCGGAGGGAGGGGGGGCGACCCCAGCGGCCAAGGGCGAGGTACTGGGCGCGGTCTTGGCCGGAGGCGTGGAGACCTCGCACGCCAGGGTGAGTAGGGCCAGCAGGCCCACCAGGCCCACCAGACGGCTGCGCGGCGACGACATGGGCGGGAGCGTGACACGGAGCCCAAGCTGGCGACAATCGATCGCCGCGGCCTGCGCCGCTGCGCGTCCCGGCTCGTGGCGACGGGGCGGACCCGGGGGCGCAGCGGAGCGAGCCGAGCCGTGCGAGGGGGCGTTGCGCACGCCCCCCTGCAAGCCCTCTGGAGGCCCTCTCGATAGAGATGGGCGAGGGCCTACAGCGCCAGCGCGCTGGAGGAATCGGCGGCTTGGTGTCCGGGCACGAACGCGTGCTGCCAGCGAGGCCGGCGATGCCGGATCCGCAGGCGTACCCCGTCGGCTGGTCGCAGGGTGACCTTGGGCTCGGGCCGCGGCACATGACCCGCGAAGGCCAGATCATAGCGCTGGGTCATGATGGCCAGCGTCATCGTGGCCTCCATCAGCGCAAGCTCTTGGGCGATGCACTTGCGCGGGCCCGCGCCGAAGGGGCACCAGGCCATGGGGTGGCGGTCCGCGCTGCGTGAAGGCTCGAAGCGCTCGGGGTCGAAGCGCTCCGGGTGGGCCCACAGGTCGGGGTGCCGGTGCACGGTGTACATGATCGGGGCCACGACGGTGCCCGCCGGGATCGGATAGCCACCGATCTCGTCATCTTCCGCAGCGACCCGGGGGAGCCACCACGACGGGGGGAACAGGCGCAGCGACTCCTGCACGACCTGGCGGGCATACCGAAGACAGCGTAGATCCTCGGCCTGGGGCCGTCGGCCCCCGAGCACGGCGTCGCATTCCTCGCGGAGGCGACCCCAGATCTCGGGGTGCTGACCCAAAAGAGCCAAAGACCATTGCAGGGCGGTCGCGGTGGTCTCATAGCCGGCGAGCAGCAGGCTCACCGTCTCGTCGAGCAGCTGGGCGTCGGTCATGCCTTGGCCGGTCTGGTCGTCGGTGGCCGCGATGAGCAGGCCCAGCAGATCGTCCCCGGCCTCGGTTTGCCGGCGCCGCTCTTCGATGAGGGCTCGTGCCTCGCGGCGCAGGGTGGTGAGCGATTGCTGGAAGCGCCGGCGACCGGGCATGGGCAACCAGCGGGGCAGGCGGTGGGTGACCATGCCCAAGAACATGTGGTTGAGGGCGTAGCCGAACTCGCTGGCCACCACCTGGGCCCGCCGCTGTGAGGTGGCCTGACCCAGCAGCGCGGCCGAAGCCACGCTCATCGTCAGGTGAGGCATGCGGGCGCCCACATCGATGGTGCGCCAGCCTTCGCCCACGTCGGTCCATCGGAGGTGGTCGTCTATCGCGTCGATGACGAGGTTGGCCAGGCCAGCGATCCGCTGGCGGTGAAACTGCGGCTGCATCATGCGACGGTGCAGTCGCCATGTGTGGCCCTCGCTGACCGGCAAGCCGTTGCCTAATATGCTGCGCAGCACGGACCAAAAGGGCCCTGCCTTGGTGTAGTTGCGATGACGAGCACGCAGGACGTGGTCGATGGGCTCGGCGTGATGAAGGGTCACCGCGTCGATGAATCCGAGCTTGAGGCGACTGACGTCGCCCACGGTCCGCGCGTGCCGAAGGGTCGCCAGCGGATCGTGCAGGAAGCTTGGGAGAGCACCGAGAAGCGGTAGACCACCTGCATGGGGGGGAGCGGGCGGCATATGATTGAGTGTGGAGCCGGACCTCGCCCGACGCCGGTCGCGGCTCCGGATTGGTTTCGAAAGTGGTTGTAGTGACCACCTGCGGGACAGTCCACGCGTGGGCCTCGATATCGCGAAGGCGAACCCGGACATCGTGCGCGGATCCCACAGCCCTGATCGTCGGAGAAACACCGCATAGACCAGCGGCGACGGTCCGGCGGTGGAGCACGAGCCGACGTCCCTGGACCTGTGGTCGAACGACGTTGTGGGGTCTCCTGGCATCAAATTCGCGTGGGCTCGAATACGCCCACGACAACCTGGGGCGTTCGGATCCCCGGTTGTGAACGCTTCTGATGCACCGATATTTAGTTGTTTGACGATGTGATGAGCACTCGGCGCCGACCCAGGGCGATCCGTCGCAGCAAGAGATCCAGCACCAGCAGGGGGACCACCAGCGCCCACAAGACGGTCGGCCACAGGGGCTTGGCTCGGGTGCGTCCATCGGCGTGCCCGGGGGTCTCGAGCAGGGGCTCGAGCTCGCCGTCGTGGGTGCCGGTGGCGAGGCTGGCGAGCCACTGGGGATCGGGACGCAGTTGCTGCGGCGACAGCTCGGCGGGGTAGGGCACCGAGACCTGGGCCACCGCCTCGGCGGTCAGCCGCCGCGGCTTTTGGGACTGGTCGTAGAGCTTGGCCTTGACCAGCCGCTGGCCGGTGTCGATCCCTCGCAGCTCGGCCTCGTAGCGGCCGGGCGCGGACAAGGCCAGCGGCACGGTGCGGGTGCGGGTGGGATCGTCGGGGGCGAGGTTGGGGTCGATGATCTCCAGCTCACCGGTCAGATCGTTGGCAAAGCCCTGCGGGGCCTCCACGTCGACGACCGCCCGGACCACGCCTCGCTCGGCGGCCGACGACAGCTGGATCCGGGCGCCGCCCAGCAAGGTGGCCCCCTGCCGCATGGTGTCGCGGGCGACCTGGCTCCATAGCTTGGCGAAGCCGCTCCAGGTGAGCCAGCGGGCGGCCCAGCGGTTCTTGGCGTCGCTGGCGAAGGCCGCGGTGCGCCCCAGGCCCCGGCGACCCCGCACCAGCAGCGGGTCGCCCTCGTGGGTGCGTAGCAGCACCTCGGCCATGCGCTTGGCCTTGACCGGCACGATCCCCCGCAGCCCGGGGGCGCGGGCGAAGTCCAGCCCGCGCAGGGCCTGGACGTTCTTGGCCACCCGGGGCAGCAGCGAGCGCTCGACCACCGCGTTGCGGGTGACCTCGCGGGTCTCTCGGCTGAAGATCCGCGGCACATCGGTGCCGTCGTGGCTGTAATAGAAGCGGCCGCGGCCGCGGTTGGCCACCCGGCGCAGCAGATCCTTGCCTGCGCCCGCCCCCACGCCCACGCTCGAGACGGTGATGTCCGCGTCGCGCATGTCGCCGACCAGCGCGTTGATGCCCCCCTCGGGCGATTGCCCGTCCGACAGCAGGATCACGTGCTTGACCAGGGCGTTGCTCCCCGAGAGCTGCAGGTAGGACTCGCGCAGGGCGGGCAGGGCGTTGGTGCCCCCGCCGGAGGTCAGCCGCCGGATGTCGCCCGCGATCCGGATCCGGTTGGACGAGGGCTGGAGGCGCACCAGCACGTGGGGCCGGGAGTCGAAGGCGATCACGCCGATCTCGTCGCTGGGGTCGAGGGTGCGGGCGGTGGCCCGGGCGGCCTCCTTGACGAGATCGAGCTTGTCCTCGGCGCTCATCGAGCCGCTCTTGTCGATCACCAGCACCAGGGCCAGCTTGGGCTGCTCGCGCTGGCGCTCCCCCTCAAAGCGCACCGGCAGCAGGCGCTCGAGGGCCGTGCCCCCCCAGCCGCCCACGCCGAAGGAATTCTCGCCGCCCACCATGATGAAGCCGCCGCCGTGATCCTGCACGTAGCGGGTC
The DNA here is from genome assembly GCA_039194325.1 of Myxococcota bacterium. Classification (GTDB taxonomy): domain Bacteria; phylum Myxococcota_A; class Polyangia; order Nannocystales; family Nannocystaceae; genus Paraliomyxa. The sequence goes on along the minus strand of JBCCWC010000127.1, from coordinate 6,219 downwards.
AACGCCTGGCGGGCCGGGCCGCTGACCCGCCCCGCGGCCACGTCGTGCAGCATGACCAGGTCGTAGCGGCGCATGTCCTCGTCGGTGGTGGGCACCGCGCCGCCGTCGACGGCGTCGACCTGCAGGTGATCGGAGCGCAGGGCCCGAGCCAGGGCCGAGCTGCCGCCGTCGCCGGCCAGCAGCACCCGGGGGCGGCCGCGGACTTCGGCGGCCACCGCCGCGGTGTCGTTGAGGGTACTGCGGTTTTGGGCCTCGGGGATCGCCTCGGTCCGCAGTTGGGCGCGAAACACGACCGGGCCCGCCTCGGTCACCCGGGCCGGCATCGTGACCTGCTGGGGACCGCCCCGCAGCGGCACCTCCATCGAAGGGGCCAGCGCGTTGGGGGTGCCGTTTTGTGTCAGGTCGAGGGTCAGCGTGGCGGGGGTGGTCGCGACCAGGTCGATCCGCACCTCGAAGGTCTGCCCCACCCGTAGCTCGTCGGGCAGGTGCACGGCCTCGACCAGCAGATCGTCGCGCGCGGCCGGAGCGAAGGCGCGGGTGTGCAGCGCGATCCCCCGGGCGGCGAGCTCTCGGGCGGCGACCCCTAGCTCTTCTCGCTCGACCAGGCTGCCGGTGGCGTCGCTCACCAGCACGATCCGGCCCTCGGTCTGGGGATCGACCAGGGCCGCGGCCAGTCGGAGGGCGCCGGCATGATCGGAGTAGAGGCCCTCACCGGCGGTCCCTCGGCCCGCCTCGGGCGGCGGGGTGGCGGCGGTGGTCGGGGCTTCTGGGGCGGCCGATGACGGTCGCGCCAGGGCCGAGTCCAGCTGGGTCTCGTCCTCGATCTCGTGAACGTAGGCCCGCTCGGCGTAGGTCACCAGGGCCAGGCGGGTGCGATCGTCCCGGTCCAGTCCCGCCTCGTCCTCCTGCCGAACCTGGGCCAGGCCCTGGGCCACCAGCGCGCGAGCCTCGGCCAGCTGTCGGTCGTCGACGCTGTCGGACACGTCGACGACGAACACCACGGTCTTGCCGCGGATCGGGCTCTCGAGGCTCGGCAGGGCCAGGGCCAGGGCCACCGCCATCAGCAGCGCGATCCGCAGCAGTGCCTGCAGCCCCAGCTGGACGCGGGGCAGATCCACCAGGGTCTTGCGCAGCCCCACGACCAGCAGGGCAAGCACGGCCGCCGGCATCAGCCACAGCGCCTCGGGGTGGGCCAGCACCGCCTCGCGCTGCCCGGTGTCCGACAGCCGCTGGGACAGCCACGCCGGCAGCGGCACCACCCACGCGCCGGGATCTGGCCCGAAGGCCCAACGGGCCAGGGCCAGCGCCACGCCGACCCCGAGGGCCAGGGCCAGCGCCAACGCGGGGCGGGATCGTTCGCTCATACCGTGACCCTCCGGTGGTAGCTGACCCACTCCAGGGCGATGAGGCCGGCGACCACGAGCATCACCAGGGTCCACAGCGGGCCCTGGACCAGTGAGGTGGGCCCCGTCGCGTCGGTGGTGGCGGCGGCCTCGGTCGCTGGTGGCAGGTCCAGCGCCTGGATCTGGTCATCGATCCGGTCGTGGAGATCCGAAGCATGAAGATTGGCCTGGTTGACGGCCAGCTCCACCGACGAGCCCGCCAGCGGCCCGTCGACCGCCGCGATGGCGTAGAAGCCGGGGGTCAGCGCCCGCAGTCGGAAGCGGCCGCGCTCCACGGGGAGCGTGCCCGCCGGACCCTGCGGCCCCTGCACCCGGACCCGGGTGACTCCTTCGGGCGACAGGCCCAGGTCGGCCAGGGTCAGCTCGCGGTGGGCGCCCACCGGTACGCTGGCCACGAAGCCGGCCTCCCGCTGTTCGAAGGTGCGGATCAGGTTGTCGACCATCATCGGGAACGCCGGGCGCATGGGCAGATCCGATTGTCGCGGATCGAAGCCGAAGACCACGGTGGCGTGCTCGCCCTCCCGCATCACCGCGATCGGGTCGCCCAGGCTCCGCACCAAGATCTCGTCGCCGGGCACGATGTCGAACGTGGTCCCGCGCGCGATGTTGACGTCCTTGAGCACCACGTGATCGAGCACCGGGTGGCCCTTGTCCTGCTCGGTGAGGAACGGGCGCCGCACGTCGGCCTTCTTGTCGACGGGGCACGGGGAGGCCTCGTGGCGCCATGGGTCGAAGATCACCACGTGGGCGCGGGGCAGGGTGTCGGGCAGGGTGTCGGCCCCCACGTCGTAGAACACCACGTCGGCCTCGGCCAGCTCGGGACGTCGCCCTTGTCGGGCGTCCTGGGGGGAGATCCCCGTCAGTCGCACGTGGTCGTCGAGGGTCAGCAGCGCCGCCTCGAGGAACAGGTTGGTCCCGTCGGTCACCAGCACCACGTCCAGCGGGGTCAACGGAGGGACCACCGCGTAGGCGACGTCGTCGTGGGGCAGGCCGAAGGGCTGGGTGCCGCCGTCCTCGCGGGCCAGCCGGGCCTCGAAGCGGGAGCGGGCCGCGTCGAGCTGGCCCAGCACCTCGCGCGTGCTCTGCCCGGGCTCGAGCCGCAGCGTGCGGGTGCCCACCGGGGCGTCGTCGGCCTCGATCTCCAGCACGACCTTGGCGGGGGTGTCTCCCAGGTTGCGGACCTCGGTGAGCACCTCGATCTTGTCGCGTGCGTAGGGGTAGCGTCGGGCCGCGAAGGCGGTGATCGCCACGTTGTCCGAGGGGCCGCCCACCCGGGCCACCTCGCACGGGATCGATCCCTGGGTGCAGTCGACCAGGGCCGCCGTCGCGGCCGGGTCGAGCGCCCCGTCGGTGACGACCAGCACCCGCGGGCCTGGCCGCTCGCTCACCGCGTGCGAGGCCAGGGCCAGGGCCCGGGGCAGATCGGCCTCGCCAAAGCGCGGGGTGACGCCCGACAGGCCCGCCACCAGGCTGCTCGGATCGCCCGACAGCGGCGCGAGCACGCCCACTTGCTCGCTGGCTTCGATCACCACCGCGCGGTCTGCGGGGCCCAGCGAGCGCAGCGCCTGCTCGGCGCGGCGGCGGCCCAGATCCAGGCGGGTGACCCCGGGCTCGTCGGGGGCTGGCCCCGCCATGCTGGCCGAGGTGTCGATCACCACCGCCAGGCTGACCGGATCGCGCAGCCAGACCTCGGGTCGCGGGTCGCCCAGCGACAGGCACACCAGCGCCAGGACCAGCAGCTGCAGCAGCCACGACAGCAGCCGCCGCAGCTTTCGCCACAGCCGCCGGCTCTCGCTCTCGCGGGTGACCCGCTCCCACAGCGCGGCGAAGGGCACGACCACCCGTCGCCGACGCATGCGCAGCAGGTACAGCAGCGTGATCGCCCCGGCCCCGGCCGCAAATAGCGGCCACAGCTGGGCCAAGGTCCAGCCGGCGAAGCTCATCGGAGGATCCCCCCCTGCCGGAACAGGCGCAGCACCATGTCGTCGAAGGGCACGTCGATGAGGGCCTGGGCCAAGAAGATCCCGCGGGAGCGACAGCTGGACTCCAGCTGGGCGCAAAACCGCTGGTGGGCCTGGGTATAGGCGGCCACCGCTCGGGCCGACAGCGTCACGTCTCGGGCGTCGCCGCCCTCCACGTCGACCAGCTGTACGTCACCGCGCAGGCCTAAGCGGGTGGGATCGGCCTCGACCGGGTCGAGCACCTGCACGGCCACCGGCTCGTGCTTTCGAAAGCGCAGCATGTTGAGGCCCTCGAAGGCGCCCTCGAGATCGTAGAAGTCGCTGAGCACCACCGTCAGACCCGGCTGGCGCGACTGGGCCGCGACCCGGGAGCACATGGCCCGGATGTCGGTGGGGCCGCCGCGATCGGCGGAGCGCAAGAACTCGAAGACCCGGAAGATCCGGCCCTTGCCGCGCACCGCGGGCAGCGTGGTGTGGTGGCGGCCCGAGGCGCAGGTGATCCCCACCCGGTCGAGGTTGGCCAGGCCCACGTAGGCCAGGGCCGCGCCCACCTGCATCGCGTAGCGCAGCTTGGCGCCGCCTTCGGTGCGCATCGAGTCGCTGACGTCGATCACGATGCGGATCGGCAGATCCTCGTCCTCCTCGAACAGCCGGATGAGCGCATGGTGCAGCCGCATCCACACCGTCCAGTCCAGGTAGCGGATGTCGTCGCCCGGCGAGTACTCGCGGTGGTCGGCGAACTCCAGGCCGCTGCCCACCTTGCGGGTCTTTCGCTCCGCTCGCTGCCGCCCCCGGAACAGCCGCCGCGCGACCACCTGCAAAAGCTCGAGGCGGGCGAGGAACGCCTCGTCGAACAGCGCCTCGTCCGAGGCTGACGGCTTCGCCTCGCGCCGCGTCAGTAGCCGGTTGGCCCACCCCATCGGCTGCGCTTCAGTCGGTGGGCACCGCGTCGAGGACCTGTCGCAGACAGTGGTCGATGTCGACGCCCTCGGCCTCGCCCTCGAAGTTGAGGATCACGCGGTGGCGCAGGGCGGACGGGGCCACCGCGCGTACGTCGTCGACCGAGGGGCTCAGGCGACCCTGCAGGCAGCAGCGCACCCGGGCCGCCAGCAGCATGGCCTGGGCCCCGCGCGGGCTGCCGCCGAAGCGGACGAAGCGCTTGACCAGGTCGGGGGCGTGCTGGTCGTCGGGGTGGGTGGCCCGCAGCACTCGCACCACATAGCGGGTGAGGCTCTCGGTCACCGGGATCGCCCGGACCAGCTCGCGCATCTGCAGCAGGCGGGCGCCGTCGAGCACGGGATCCACCGTCTGATGATCGGAGCCGGTGGTGCGGTCGAGGATCCGCATCAGCTCGTCCTCGCCCGGAAAGGCCACCTGGATCTTGAAGATGAAGCGATCGAGCTGGGCCTCGGGTAAGGGGTAGGTCCCCTCCATCTCCAGGGGGTTTTGGGTGGCGAGGACCAAGAAGGGGTTGGGCAGCCGGCGGGTCTGGCCGCCGGCGGTGACCGTGCCCTCGGCCATCGCTTCCAATAGAGCCGACTGGGTCTTGGGGGTGGCCCGGTTGACCTCGTCGGCCAGCACGATGTTGGAGAAGATCGGCCCCGGCTGGTACTCGAGCCGGCTTTGGCCGCCGGCCTCCTCGCCCTGGACCAGCACCGAGGTGCCCACGATGTCGGCGGGCATCAGATCCGGCGTGAATTGGATCCGGGCGAAGTCGAGGTGGACCGCCTGGGCCAGGGTGCGAATGAGGAGCGTCTTGCCCAGGCCGGGGACGCCCTCGAGCAGCCCGTGGCCGCCCGCGAGCAGGCAGGTGACCACGCCTTCGATGACCGTATCCTGGCCTACGATGACGCGCTGAACCTCGGCGACGAGGCGTTGAAGGTCGCTCTGCAGCGCCTGCAGGGCTTTTTGGGTCTGCTCGGGTTCGGTGGACATGAAGGGTCGGGGGCCAGTCTCGGGGGCCGATCTTGGACCAGTGTGTCGACTAGTCCCGTGGCTGGATGAGCTGGTAGTAGCGTTTGATGCGGCGGCGGGCGGCAGCGGGCAGGGCCTCGCTGTCGATCGCGCTTTGGGCGTGGCCGCGGTAGTCCTTGAAAACCTCGTGGTAAGCCTCGGTGGCGAAGCCCTCTTGGCTGGCGTCGCGGATCACCTCGGCTCGGCTAACGCCGCGCCCCTGGCGGGCATTGACCCGGACGTTCTTCTTGTTGGTCCGTAGCGACGAGTCTTGGCCCAGAGGGTCGACCGAGCCGTCGCCGATCCCGTCGCCCTGGCTGCCTTGGCCCTGGCCTTGGCCTTGGCCCTGGCCTTCGCCTTGGCCCTGACCTTCGCCTTGGCCTTGGCCCTGACCTTCGCCTTGGCCCTGACCTTGACCTTGACCTTGGCCTTGACCGGGCATTTCCATGAACGCCTTGGGCTCGCCTTCGCCCACCTGGCCCTCGACTAGCAGGGTGGACTTGGGGCCTTTGCCCTTGCCCTTGCCCTTGTTGCCCTGTTGGCCTCGCTTGCCCTTGGCGGCCTTGGAGAACCGGCGCATCTGTTGGCGGCGGCGGTTTTGGCCCTCGCCCTGTTGACCGGCCCGGCGGATGACGCTCTTGGCCTCGTCGAGGCTGTCGCGTGCTTGGCCCATGCGCTGGGATTTTTGAGCGGTGCGGCTGGCCTGCTTGACCCCTCGGCCCAGCTTTTGCATCGACCGGCGGCGCTGCTGGGCGCTCTGGCCCCGCTTGGCTGCATCCCGGGCCTGACGACGGAGCTGGTCGAGGCGGTCGCGGGCCTTTTGCTCGCGCTGCTGCTGGCGGCGCAGGCGATCGACCTCCTCCTTCATACGCTTGAGGCGGCGCTCGTGTTCCTGCTGCTCT
>JBCCWC010000126.1:0-43313 GCA_039194325.1 Myxococcota bacterium | reverse complement strand
GCCCCGACGACTATCTCCTCGTCGCTCGTCGCAATGTCCTCGACCTTCGCGACCCGGCACGAGCACGAGCCTTCTTGGCCAGCGGCCAACTCCCGGCCGAGACCGACACCACGTCCGAGATCGCCAAGGAGACCGTCATCGACACCATGGTCGAGGCCCTCGCGACCGGCCTGCTCGTCCCCGTCCGGATCGATCACCATACACGGCTGATGAAAGCCCCCGATCCTCGACCGCTGGTCGAGCCCGGCTCGCCCCCGCCTCGTCCGCCGCTCGGTCGTACCGAGCGCATCCTCGAGCTCGAGGTTCTCCACCAGACCGGGGGGACCTTTGCCGGCGCGCGCTTCGTCGTGGAGCTACCCGACGGTACGCTCATCGACGGGATCCTCGACGACCGCTCGCGCTGGTCATACCCGGGGCTTGCGACCACCGAGCCCTGCTCGGTCCGCTTCTACGAGCCGCTGCGGCTCACCGAAGACCAACAGCGGCGCCCGTCGACCGGGCCGTGCTCCGCCGGCCCCAAGGACTCGACCACACCGGTCGGCACCGTCGTCACGCTGCCGCTGCGCCCCGGAGCTCGCCACCGGCTCGTCGTCGAGCCACCGCCCCCCGTCCCCGCCCTCGGGCTGGACGCCGGCGTCTTCGTCCCCGGCCAAGCCTTCATCACCCCCGGGATCGGAGCCTCCCTCGACGCCCTCACCGACGCCCTGCGCGACGAGCCCGGGCTGCGGATCAGCGCGCTCGCCAACGCCGACGACGGTGCCGATCCGCAGCGCGCCAAGGATCTATCCGATCGGCGCGCCCTGGCGCTGGCGACCCTGCTGACCAACGACGCCGACGCCTTCGACGCCCTGGCGAGAGCCGACGGGTGGTCGCTACGCCACGACCAAGCCATGCTCCGCGGCCTGGGGTGCAACCCCGCCGCCATCGACGGGATCGAGGGCCCCCTGACCCGGCGAGCCGTGCGGTGGTTCCAGGCCGAGTGGTCCGATGGGGTGCACCACCCCGACGGGCTCGACGAACCGCTAGTCACGGGCACGCTCGACGAGCCCACCCGCCGGGCGCTGCGCAAGGCCTACCTGCTGGCGCTGAGCCCTCAGCTGTCGCCCGAGCAATTGGCCAGCCCCCACGGGATCGGTTGCGGTGGCTTCACCCTCCCGCCACCCGGGCCGGCGCCGGCCCGCCACGGATCGCTGGCGCTGTGGTCCGAGACCCCCTCGCCGCCGCGGCGCTTTCCCTGTCGAACCGGCGATCCCGGGGCCTGCCGGCTCGACGACCGCGACGCACACGATCGTTGTCGCTTCCATCGGGAGACCTTCCAGATCCAGCCGAGCCCCGGCCAGCCCACACTCCACGACTTCGACTGGCTGCGGCTGCCCAGCGGCTCGTTCAACCTGAGCGCGATCACCTCGCTCCCCGACGGCACTCACGTACGCGTCCACGTGATGCGCGACGTCCAGGACTACGACGGGCGCGTGCGGCATCACCACGGCCACGCTCCCCTGCCCGCACGCGGCACGCCGGTCGGCCCCCCCGTCGACGGCATTGTGCGCTACGGCATCTGCGTGGCCCTGTGGTCGGCTCCCGACGGCTGGGATCCGCTCGACTGGCGGCAGTGGTGGACCGATCGGCAGCCTGAGGACGGCCGCGCGCCCGAGCCCGGGGCGCTGTTCCATCCTCCGCTCTTCGCCATCGAGTACGAGGGCGGCTGGGCCTTCTCCCGGCCCCCGGGGGAACGGATCGACCGCTTCGCGCTGCGCAACGCCGGCCAAGAAGGGCTGGCCCTGACCAGCGACGGAGGCTTCGTCTCGTTCGGCACCACGCCGGGCGACCGGATCGTCGCACCGCAGCAGCGGCGGGCCGACGAGCACCTCCAGATCATCGGGTGGTGCAGCCATCGACACCAGCTGCAGGAAGGGAGACAGACGCCATGAGAACGACGACCGTAAAGATCCGCCGCGGCCTGGGTGTGGGCTTCAAGGTACGCGGCCAGCTCTATGTGAAGGTGAACCTCTCGGAGCGCTACCCCGACCGCCGCGGGTGCACCCTGGGTCAGCTGGGCGCCGATCTGGTGGTGCACCCGCAGCGGATCTTGAAGGCCCTGCTCTCCAACGATTCCGCGCTCCGTGCGATCAATGCCAACGCCCTCGAGGCCCTGTTCGAGCGACATCACCAGATCACCGAGCTGACCCACGAGGTCAAGCCCGTCCTCAGTCGACGCGAGAAACGAGAGCACCTCGTGCACCTCGCGACGGGGCTCGGTGCGTTCGAGATGCGAGGGCGCGCGCGGGTTCGAGAAGAGCCGACCTACTTCGGGTGGACGCTCCCCGAGCGGCTGACGATCGCCGTTCCCCTGTCGCAAGGCCTGGTCGACGTGATCGACAAGAGCGAGCGCTGGGCGGCCATCGAGCTGCAGGTGGAGGCGTTCGAGCGCAAGCTCTACGAGCTCGCCGATTCGGTGATCGAGCTGCGCAAGGCCCTGTCGGATCTCTGCGCGGCGGGGGAGCTGGGCCTCCACGAAGTGGGGATGTTGGTCGGGCTGTCGCAGTATTGCGATCTGTTGCTCGACCAGCAGGGCAACCCCGAGCCCGGGGAGTCGCCGCTGGCGGACTTTCAAGAGTTCTTGCAGCGCAGCGCGATCCCGCTATTGAGCGAGAAGCTCTTGCGCAACCCGGTGGATCTGGCCCCGAAGGCGGCCGCTCGTAGGGATCGACACGCGCGCAAGATCATGATGTATCTGGACGATCCCGAGCTTACGGCCGGCGTGACGCTGGTGGTGGACAACCACGATCTGGTGCCGCACTCGCTGCTCGACACCATGTACCACTATCTCACCGCGGCCGCGGATCTGCTGTCGGCGACCGATCAAGCCGAGGTGTTCGCGCACAAGCACGCCGCACCGATGATGCGGGGACTCGCCGAGCTGCCGGCCACGGAGTACGAGGCGACGATCGAGCACTTCGGCGACCCCGGCCTCCAAGCCGCGATGGCCTACGGCTGGCGAGACGTCCTGCCCGAGCGGGAGACCGTCTTCAAGCTGGCAATGGGGATCGGCAGCGCGATCATCGGATCGGTGAGCAACCTCGAAGGGCCGCGATCGATCGGGGTGGCGGTGATCATGCAGTATCAGCTTCATTTGTTTGACAAAGCGGCCAAGGAGTACACGTTCAGCGTCGCGGCTTACGATCGGGCGACGCAGCTGTTCATGAGGCACTTTGGCGACCTGGATGGTCATAATCTTGAGGTTTTCCGGCGAAAGCTTGCTGCGGCAGTTCAAGGCGGCAAGAAGGTCGACATTGCCGCGATCGCCAAGAACAGCAACTTAGTGGTCACCCGCGGACCATTCCGTGGACGAACAACACGATCGCTCATGATGATGCTGGCGCTGAGCACTCTGGGCCTGACCATCGCCTCCGACCCCGACGCAACCCCCAGCTCTGTACTCTCGGTGGCCTCGACGGCGGGCACAATGGGAGTAGCGACACTCGACTGGCCGCCGATCGCGAGCGCCTTGGAGAAACGATGGGGGCGAAGCTTCACCCGCACGGCTGGCGGCCTCGCGGGACTGGCGGCGGTCGCAGCACTCGGTTCGAGCTTCTTTTCCCTCACCGATGCAATAACCCGCAACGACGGTCTTGAAATCCTGGAAGGCGCTCTAAGCTCGGTCGGCTCGGCATCCTCCTTGGTGGGATGGCTCTGGTCGACCAAAGCAGGAGCCCTTGCCTTAGCTCCATCGATGCTCATGACCCTGGGTTCAGCTCTCGTATTTGCCGGGCTCGGTGTGAGTTTGTGGCGGATCTTTGAGCCGATCGAGCCATCCGACATCGTCAACACAACGCTCGACCAGCTTCACGATGAACGTTCGAGAGCATCCATCGCCGAACTAAGGCCAACCGTCGACACACTGACCACCATGGCCGACAAAGTCGAGTTTCTGCCATTGGGCCCCAGCTACGAGAAAGCCCTCGTGGCCCTGGGCTACGACCCGACCACCATCGCCGCACTCCGAGGTGTCGCATGACGAACGCAGATATAACGAGCCTGCATATCACGCACATGGGATTGATCTTCTTTTTCATCTTCACCGCCTCCTTCCTCTGGCTCGTCGAAAGGCTCGAAGAGCTCCGCGATCGTCAGTCGACACTGGAGCTAGCGCTCGAAGAGGTCGAGCGTGCCCGTCGAGACTTTTGCTCGGCAAGCGTCCAAGACACCTATAAGGGGATCGTGACCTCCGCGGGCCCCCTACTGCACGCCCCGATCTCGGGCCGAGAGTGTATCGCCTATCGGATCGAGTTCGGCTATGTCGAGGACGCCCACACTATCGCCACCGATCCCTACTACGCGGAGCATAAAGCGACTCCGTTCCTACTCAACGGAGGTCTCCACATTTGCCTCCGCGACCAGCGATTCCGTTTCTGTCCAACCGACGCCGCTCATCGCTACGAGTACCAACCCAACCAGTTCCACCCCTCCCTCCGAGATCAGCTCAGCTCACTGTTCGACGCAGCCACCCGGAGCAAGACCAGCTGGTACCAGGGTCGCTTCTACGAATGGATCCTCCCTCCCAATTCACGCTGCGAGATCTCGGGCGAGGTCACTTCCGAGCCGCTCGACTACCGTCACGCCGGCAGCCTCGAGATTCGTAATGCTCGGATCCACGTCGGCTCATCCGAGGGTGACCCCACCATGAAAGACGAGCTATCCCGGATCCAAGCGACAATCCGGGCCCGGATCCGACGAATTTGGCTCTCCCGATGTCTGGACTACGCCATCAGCTTCTCGTTGATGGCCTACGGAGGCTGGATCTTCTGGCAGCCCTTCCGCGCGATCCTCTAACCCCCCCACCCACGAGCACCACCATGCACGGCCCCATCCCATCCTCCACCCCCACTTCCTTGGTCCGCTACACCGTCCATATCGACACCGCGGTCCATCGCGGCCATGACCTCCACATCTACGCGGACGACCCATGGCGCGTCCGCTCCCTCGAGCTCGACGAATCCGTCGATCGCCCCTACACCCTCGATCTCCACCTCATCACCCCCGACACGGAGCTCGAGGTCGACGCGCTCCTCGGCGCCGCGCTCACCCTGAGCTGCCAGCGCGACGACGACGACGCGCGCCTCGTCCACGGTCTCGTCCAGCGCGCGTGGTACATCGGCACCTTCGACGATCACCTCCACGCGCGCCTCGAAGTGGGGCCAGCGCTGGCGCAGCTGGGCCTCGGCCGGCGTAGTCGCGTATTCCAGGCCAAGACCGCCGTCGAGATCGTACAGCAGGTGGTCGCCGAGACCTTCGAGCACCACGGCCGCGCCCTCGACGTCTCGCGGCTGACGCGGGTCTACGACGAGCTGGACTACTGCGTGCAATTCAAAGAGAGCGACCTCGACTTCATGGCGCGCCTACTCGCTCGGGAGGGGATCGGCTACTTCTTCGAGCACCACGAGGCAGCAGAGACCATGGTGCTCTTCGACCACTCCCCCTCACTGCGTGGGGTGAGCCTCTATCCTGAGCCCTACGACGACACGCCGCCCCCTATCGTCTGCGTCTCGACCTCGCAGGCGGAGCTCGCCGACACCGAGACGATCGTCCGACTGGAGTGGCAACGTAGCGCCCGGCCACGTCGCACGGAGATCTCGGCGTGGGACTGGCAGTCGTGGGAGCCCGCCCGCCCCTGCGGCCGCGCCGACGACGAAGATCCCGCGACGACGACCACCACGGCCGCCGTCGGCGAGCACTACGAGCACGCCCCCCGGCGGCTCCCCGAGAAGGACGGCCGCGGGCCGCACCTGGACTACACCGCCCGCGCCGCCGAGGATCTCCACGATCACCGCACGGCCCGCTCCCAGATCGCCCTCGGGCGCGGCAACGTGCTGGCGTTCGGTCCCGGCCAGCGCTTCGAGCTGGAGGGCCATCCCCACCCCACCCTCGACGGCGACTATGTACTACTGCGGGTGGTGCACCGAGCCGACTGCCCCGAGGCAGAGCTCGACCCGAGCGGTCGCTTTGCCGGGCCCAACTACGACAACCGCTTCGAGTGTATCCCCGCCCAGCAGCGGTGGCGCCCGGCCCCGCGCCCCCGGCCCGACGTGCACGGCCACCTGCTCGCGACCGTGGTGGGCCCTCCGGGCGAGTCGATCCACACCGACGAGCACGGGCGGATCAAGGTGTGGATCCACTGGGATCGCCAGCACGGGCCTCGAGACGAAGACGCCTCGTGCTGGCTGCGGGTCGCTCAGCCCTGGGCCGGACCCGGCTGGGGCATGCAGTTCATCCCGCGGGTGGGCATGGAGGTGCTCATCAGCTTCGTCGACGGCGACCCGGATCGGCCGCTTTGCGTGGGCTGCGTCTACAACGGGCGCAACCGCCCCCCCTACTCGCTGCCCGAGGAGCGGACCAAGAGCACGATCAAGACCCAGAGCACCCCGCACGCAGAGGGCTTCAACGAGCTGCGCTTCGAAGACGCGGCGGGGCGTGAGGAGATCTTCGTGCACGCCCAGCGAGATCTTCACGAGGTGGTCCGCCACGGCCACCGGCGCCAGGTAGGTCACGAGGAGTCGATCGACGTGGGCACCGACCGCGCGATCGCGGTCGGCGGCTCGCACGAGATGAGCATCGAGGGCTGCCATCACGTCGCCGTACACGGCCGCGCGCCCGACGGGCGCTCTGCGCCATCGCCCCATCACTCGGTCGAGGTCGACGGCGACTCGGTCCTGACCGCGGCCGGGACGATCCGGCTGTGGGCGCAGCGATCGATCACCCTCCAGGTGCAGTCGACCACGCTGACCCTCACGCCCCACGGCCTGGTGCTCCGCGCGGGAGCGGGCGCGTCCGCCTCGCTCGACACCGTCGCCACGGTGTCCTCGACCCCGGGCTCCCCCGTGCTGCTCAACGGTCAGCCGTGGACCCCGTAGTCGTCATGAGCGCAGCAAACGCCCTCCCAGCCGCTCCCGAACGGCCGCAAGCGCGTCAAGCGAGCGCTCGATCTCTTCGGGGGCGTTCGCCGCGGTAATCGAAAAGCGCAAGAGACCGCGCCCCATCGGCACGATCGGGTAGAGGGCCGGCGTGATCAGGATCCCATACTCCCAAAGGACGTGGCAGGCCATGATCACATCCTCGGTCGATCCGATCACGACCCCCACGATCGGAAAGTGGTTGTCGTTGACCACCTCGTAGCCGAGCGCCTCGGAGCCGGTCACCAGCCGGTGGGTCAGCGAGTAGATCCGAGCCCGCCAGGCGTCGCCCTCGGCCCGGTTGAGCGCCAGCCCGGCGATTGCGCTGGCCAGGCTGGCAACCGGGGAGGGACCCGAGAAGATGAACGTCGACGCCGAGCGGAAGCGATCCTTGATGGCCTGGTCCGTACAGGTGATGAACGCGCCAAACGAAGAGAACGACTTGGACAGGCCGGCCACATAGATCATGCGATCTTCGGCGTAGTCCAGCCCGTAGTGCTTGACGATCCCGTTGCCCCCAAACCCGTAGGGCATCTGGGACGTCGGCCGCTCGCCGACGACCCCCACGCCGTGGGCGTCGTCGAGGTACACCCAGGCGTTGTAGCGTCGCGCGAGTCGAGCGTAGACATCCAGCGGGGGGTAGGCTCCCGACATGGAGTAGACCCCATCGATCGCGATGAGCTTGGTGCGCTCGGCCGGCTCGCGCTCCAGCTTGGCCTCGAGATCCTCGCCATCGTTGTGCTTGAAGTCCACCACCTCGGCCCCGTTGGTCTGGGCCAGGCGACACGCTTCGTCGATCGATCGGTGTGCAAACTGATCCTTGAGGATCAGGCCGTCGTAACCGGCCAGCACGGGGATCACCCCCAGGTGGAGCAAGGTGACCGCCGGGAAGACGAGCACCGAGGGTGCACCGACCAGATCGGCCAGATCGTGCTCGAGCTGCTCGTAGATCTGGGGCGAGGCCACCGCGCGCGTCCAGCTGGGGTGCACCCCCCAGCGCTCGAGGGCGGGTGGGATCGCCTCCATCACCTCGGGCCGTAGATCGAGCCCCAGGTAGTTGCAGGACGCAAAGTCAAAGACCCACCGACCATCCACCCGCACCTTGCGGGCATCCTGCTCGGTCACCACGGCGTGGATCTGGGGGATGTCGACGGCGGCCCCGTGGAAATCGAGCGAGCCCGAGACCTCCGGGTCCGACGAGGAGGGCTCGGCCGAGGACGGCGCGTCGCCAAGGAGCCGAGGCCGGAGCACCTCCAGCAGGCTCTGCGCGGTGGTGCTGGCCTGCATGAGGCGCTCAGCCGGGACCATCACCCCCAAGTCGCGATCGAGCCGGTTCTTGAGATCCGTACTCATCAGGGAGTCCAGGCCCAGATCCTTGAGCGAGCAATCGACCGGCAAGGGCTGCGAGGTTCGCAGCCCCAGCACGTGCCGTATCTGGGTCTGCAGGTAGTCGTCGAGCAGGGCCCCACGGGCGTCGGCGTCGGCGTGGGACAGCTGCTCTCGCAGGGAGGCTTTTGGGGTGGTCGACACCGGCGCGCGACGCTGCCCCCCGGTCCGCGCCGGTCGGAGCAGCGCCTCGGCGGCGGTGGGCTTGAGCGCGAGACCGGCGATCTCGGCGATCACGCCGACGTCGTCGAACAGCCGCACATCGGCCCGTACCTGGGTATCGCCCGGCTCGGACGGTCGCATGCACGCGTGGACCCACGACGCACTCACGTCAGATCGAAACACCACCATGCGCTCCACTCCGACCGAGAGGTAGGTCTGGAGATCCGACTCGGGAATGATCGACAGGGCGACCTGGACCGCCCCTTCGAACAGGGTGTTGTGCAGGCCGTAGAGCTCGACTTCGGGCGAAAGGGCCGAGTGCACGCAGACCCAGCCTAGCGCCTCTCCCTGCCCCAGCCACAGCTGCTCGAGCACCTGATACGTGGCCTCGGCCTCGCCCGGCCGCTCGTGGTCGCAATACTCGATCCCCCGCGCGGCCATTCGAGCGTAGAACTCGCCCGGCGTCGACGACCGCGAGCAGCGGGCTCGCAGCTGCGCTCGATCGATCGCCGGTGCAGACCCAGACTCGCTGACCCGAAGTTGACCAGACGCATGCCGGATCCAACCCGAGCCATCATCTACGCCCGGCGAAACGCTATAGAGCTGGAACGAGGTCGCGCCCGACTCGCTGGGCGACAGCACCGCCTGCAGCGTGCGCGTGGCGTGCGGCTCGTCGGGAAGGACGAGTGCCTGCTCGAGGCAGAGCCCTTCGAGCACCAGCCGATCGGTGCTCAGCACCTCCCGCCCCAGGGACAGCCCGGTCTCCAGGTAGAGACCAGCGGCCAGGATCGCTCGATCGAAGACGCGATGGTGCGTCACGTATCCGGGGTTGTCCGGGCCGAGCTCGAACGCGAAGCGAACGGAGGGATCGTCGGCGATCGATAAGCGGCGGCGACCGGGCGCACGCTCGGGGAGCTCGGCTCCCCGAGCGGGGAGCGAGCGGACCGACGCAGCCTCCATCCAGTGGCGCTCGCGCTCGAACGGGTACGTGGGGAGCGCCAGGCGACGGTGGTGACCGGCCCCGACCACGGCATGCCAGTCGACCTTCGACCCCCCGACGTAGAGCGCCGCCAGGCTCTCGAAGACCTGCGACCCGTCAGCGCGATCGGGACGCAAGCTCGGGAGCCACCGATCCCGCTCCGTCTGCGCGACGCAGGCCCGGCCGATCCCCAAGAGCGTGGGCCGTGGCCCGATCTCGAGGTAGGTATCGACCCCCTCGGAGCGCAGCGATTGCATGCCCGCCAAGAAGTCGACCGGCTCACGGAGGTGACGCACCCAGTACTCGGGACGAACGACCTCGGCCTGGACCAACCTTCCGGTCACGTTGGAGACCAGGCGCAGCCGAGGCTCACGCAAAGACACCCGCGCGACGGCCTGGGCATACTCTGCGAGTATCGGCTCCATCAGTGGCGAATGGAATGCGTGGGATACGTCGAGCTTCGTGTGCTCGACCTCGGGTAGCGTGGCCAAGACTCGCCCAACCGCCTGGCGCTCGCCGGAGATCACGACGCTGCGCGGGCCGTTGATCGACGCGATCGAGACCCGACCTCCGCTGTGCTCGAGCGCCCGCCGCACCAAAGAGATCTCGACCCGCAGGGCGAACATGTCGCCGTTGCGCGGCAGTGCTTGGATCAACCGGCCGCGCTCCGCGATCAGGCGCAGGGCGTCTTCGAGATCGAAGACCCCGGCCACGCAGGCCGCGACATACTCGCCCACGCTGTGACCCATCACCACGTCGGGCTCGATCCCCCACGAGCGCCACAGCTGGGCCAGCGCGTACTCTAGCGCGAATAGGGCGGGTTGCGTGTAGGCGGTCTGATGAATCGGGGAGTCATCGCCCGGCTCGCCATGGAGCACATCGAGCAGAGGCCGCTCGAGGATCGGGCGTAAGATCTCGGCACAGCGGTCGATCGTCTGGGCAAACTCGGGGTACGTGGCGTAGAGCTCGCGACCCATGCCCGGGTACTGGGACCCCTGGCCGGTGAACATGAACGCGACGGTCGGCTGCCCACCGCGGTGGCCTCGGGCCAGCCCCACGGGGGCTTCCCCGGTCGCGGTCGCCGAAAGCTGCGCCCGCAGCTCATCGGCCGTCTGGGCCACCGCGGCCAGCCGGTAGTCGAAGTGAGCGCGCCCGGTGGCGGCGGTGTGCACCAGATCGGCCAGATCGACCGTAGGGTTCTCGGCCAGGTAGGTGCTGTAGCGACGCGCCAGCTCGTCCAGAGCCGACTCGCTGCGCGCGCTGAGGGCGAGCACATGGGCCGAGCGCGGAGCGGCCCGAGGCGGCAGCGGGTCAGGGGCCACCGCCTCTTCGAGGATCGCGTGCGCATTGGTGCCGCTAAAGCCGAAGGAGCTCACCGCCCCCCTCCGCAGCCCTCCTTCCCCCGGCTGCCACTCGA
The DNA here is from genome assembly GCA_039194325.1 of Myxococcota bacterium. Taxonomy (GTDB): domain Bacteria; phylum Myxococcota_A; class Polyangia; order Nannocystales; family Nannocystaceae; genus Paraliomyxa. The sequence continues at coordinate 32,419 of JBCCWC010000126.1, read as the reverse complement.
TGCTCTGGGTGGGAATCAGCCCCCCGAAGCCCGCGAGCTCGGGATTGAGCCGCGCAAAGTGGAGGTGCGCAGGAATGCAACGGTGTTGCAGCGCGAGCACGACCTTCATGACCCCGGCGATACCGGCCGCCGCCTCGAGGTGCCCGATGTTGCTCTTGACCGAGCCCACCACCAGCCGCTGCTCGCGCTCGATCCCGCCGTATACCGCCTGCAGCGCCCGGCCCTCGATCGGATCACCAACCGACGTGCCCGAGCCGTGGGCCTCGACATACGAGATCTGCTGAGGCTGCAGCTGCGCCGCCACCAGGGCCTTGCGGACCACCGCCTCCTGAGACGCTCCGCTGGGCGCGGTCAAGCCGGCGCTCGCACCGTCCTGGTTGATGGCCGTCCCCCGCACGACCGCCAAGATCTCGTCGTGATCTCGCCGAGCGTCGCTCAGGCGCTTGAGCACGACCACCCCGCACCCCTCGCCGCGAACGTAGCCGTTGGCCGCCGCGTCGAAGCCCTTGCAGCGCCCGTCGGGCGAGAGCATGCCGGCCTTGGTAAACGCGATGTTCAGGTCGGGCGCCAGCACGAGGTTGACGCCGGCGGCCAGCGCCAGGTGACACTCCTCGCTCTGCAGGCTCTGCACGGCCAGGTGAAACGCCACCAGCGAGCTGGAGCTGGCGGTGTTGACCGACACCGCCGGACCGCGAAGACCAAAGAAGTACGACAGACGACCCGACGCGGTCGCTGACGAGGTCCCCGTGCTCATGTAGAGGTTGGGGTCGTCGGTCCCACGCATCTGCATCGTCTGGTAGTCATTCGAGAAGATGCCGATGAACACGCCGGTGTCCGTCTCGGCGAGGGACAGAGGATCGATCCCGGCGTGCTCCAGCGCTTCCCAGCTCACCTCGAGCAACAGGCGCTGCTGAGGATCGAGCGCGGCGGCCTCTCGGGGAGACACCCGAAAGAACCCAGCGTCGAATCGATCCACGCCGTCGACGAACCCCCCGTGATTCGGGATCAGGTCTCGCGTTCGGACGGTATCCCAGCGATCAGAGGGGATCTCGGTGATGGCGTCGATGCCCTCGTAGAGCAGCGTGGCAAATTCCTCGGGGCTATCGACGCCACCGGGATAACGACAGCCCATGCCGATGATTGCGATCGGCTCGGACGCTCGGATCGAAGGTGATGATTTCATGGACCAGATCGGGTTCATACGGACTTCGGCCAAACGACGGGTGGAGTCAACGGGAGCGACCCCGGCCCGACCCCTCGCCCTCGTCGACTACCATGTCTTCGCCAGGTTGTCCCCTCACTCTGCCGACCGGCTATGGCCGTCACGATGGATTAGGACTTTTGGTCCACCCCACAGGTTCGTGACACTCATGATGTAGATGTCACCACTTGGTGGACCGACTATACCGATTGGGCCACGATGACTTCGTTGCACCGACCCTTCGCTCCTCGAGCACCACGATCGACGGCGAGCACCGTCTTGTCGGCGTCCGCGGGGTGAATTTACGCGATGGGGTGAAATGCCACGCCCAGATCGCGCAAGGGCCGTCTCCTCGACGCCACGCGCTGCTACCCGCACGCTCCGACATCGGCTATACAGCGCGTGCGCTCTGGGCTCGATCGATGTCGACTCTCTTTACGGGTCCGATCTGTGACTCACCGACGGCAAAGCCGAGCTTGCCCGCCGCAGGAATCGAGACGATCTCGAACTTCTTCCGGGAGCGCCTGAGCACCTTCGACCGAGTCGATCTGCAGGTCCTCGACCAAGCCGAGGTCGAAGCCCTCGGCCGAGAAGCCGCGTCGCTGCGGAGCATCTTGGAAGACTCCCTCGATGAGGGATACGGCGACTTCTTCGCGCCCGTCATCGGCGATCAGCGCGCCCTCGAGCGCCTCCCCTCGTTCATCGATCGCACGCTGACTCGGCTCGGTCGACCTCATGACCAGTGGTGGTTCGAGTTGTACCCGCCCCCAGCGGTGCCACCACCGGTGGACACCCGCCGACACCACGCGGTCACCCGCTCCCTCGGCGACACGCTCACCCAGCTCGTCGCCCGCGCCTGCGACCCTCGGCCGGACGTCACCCCCTACTTCCCCGACCCAGATCGAGCCGCGCGCTGGCGGGCTCAGACCCAGGCAAAGATCTCCGAGCTGGCCGAGTACCTGGCCTGGCTTGCGGCCGGCATCTTACGCGAGCCCGACCGCGTCCCGGTGTTCTTGCTACGAGACACCCTCTTGCCCTACTTCGGCGTGATGTGGCTCCGCGAGGCCGGCTGGGCGCTGCCCGAGCCGCGATACCTCTTGTTCAACCGGGCTATGATGCACGCGCTGGGGACCGACGAGCAAGCCTATCTGGATCTCTCTGGCCTGATGTACGACGCACTCGCGCATGGAGGCAGCCGCACGGATGTGGACGCATTCGTGCGGGCCTTTGCCGCTCGAGCTCGGGTCTCGGACGCCTTTCGACGAGCCACCAAGACCCACCTGGACGCAGTCTGCTCGGGGCGCCCCCCGCTTCTCGTCGAGTCTGGATACATGGGCTCGTTCCCCCTGTGGCTCTTGTCTCAGGTCGAGCAGGGCGGGGACTTCGTCATGTACACCACCGCCCCCTGGCTCAGGCACGTCTACGGCCATCGACTGTTTCGGCTCGACTATAATGGTTTGCGCGCGCTGGAGACCTTGGTCGTGCATGAACACCTCTTCCAATTCGAATCCGTCGATGACGACCCAGCCGCTTGCCTGGTGCGATATACCGAAGACGAGTGCACCCTGGCCCTGGCCACCTACGAGCTGTGCTGCTTCCGGCATGCGGTCCGCCGCATGACCCACCGAAGCGACGGCACCACCACGTCTTCCCGCCCCGAGGATCTCGCATGAACCCGCTCAGCCTCGCCGTCGATCGCGCCAACGCCAGCGGACGCCTCGCGCTGATGGTGTATGCGATCCCTCGATTCCCGGACCCCGAGCGCTACCGATCGCTGCTGGAGTATCTCAACGCTCGGGAGGAGGTCAGCATCCTCGAGACGACCTTCCCGGTGAGCACGGAGTTCTCACCGTACGCGAACGAGACGATCCGTGAGGCCCATCGACAGGCGTCGCGCTACGTCGACTCGCAGCACCTCGGCGCGTTGCTCGACGGACTCGCCAAGCCCACTGTCCTCGTCCTCTACGAGCAGACCCTCCGCGAGCTGGGCTACTCGGCCCTGTTCGCGCTGCTCGGGGGAACGATCGATGGCCTCCTCTACGAGTGGATCACGCCCGATGCTCACACGATGGGCGGGCAGTGCTCCGAGCACGGGATGGAGCTCATCCAGTGTGTGGATCCTGGGATGTCGGACCACGAGTTGCAGCAAGCGCTCGACCGTACCGCGCCCGACCCGTTGATCTACTTCGTATCCGCCGCGAAGACCGGCGCACCGCTCTACGAGGTGGCCAACCTGCAGCCCTGCCTCGAGCGGGTCAAGGGGCTGCGACCCGACGCTCGGGTGGTCGCCGGCTTCGGCATTCGAACGCCTCAGGATGTCGCCACCCTCGCCCGACTCGAGGGCCTGGATGGAGTCATCATCGGCACCGCCTTCATCGAGGCCTGTCGCGACGGCGTAGAGGGAGCGGCCGGCTTCCTCGACCAGATCTACCCCGCCCTCGAGCGCTCGGTCACACGATGACGACGGCCCCACCAAGCCAGTGGACCAAATCGCGCGGCACGGGCGGCCCCACGCGGGTCAAGCTCTGTGAGTTCGAGGGACTCGAAGCCGCGTACGAGTGCTGCTTCATCGGAGCGGACATGCTGGGATTCCACATCTTCGAGAGCCAGGACGTGGAGGAGCGCACCCGGCGGTTCGCGGCGTTCTTCGCCACCCTTCCGCCCTTTCCCGCCAAGACGCTGCTGACCGATCTCCCTCTTCCCCGGCTACTCGAAGTCCTGCCGGTGTTGAGTTTCGACGCCTTCCAGATGTACGCCCCCTGCACGCAGCAAGAGGTCGAGGCGCTGCGCGCGCGCGCGGGTCAACCCGTCCGGATCCTCAAGGTCATGTCGGAGAAATCCTCGGAAAACGGCATGAGCGACGGCGCGTTCATCGAGCACTACGCGCCGATGGTAGACGCGCTGCTGCTCGACAGCTTCTACGAGGGAGGCACCGGGCTCACCGGAGACTGGGATCACTGCGCAGAGATCGTCCAGGCGTGCCCGATTCCGGTCTTCTTGGCGGGCGGGCTGACGCCCGACAACGTCGGGGAAGCGATCGCCAAGGTTCGACCATTCGGGGTCGACGTCGAGAGTGGCGTCGGCACACGATTGCCCGACGGACGTCGCCTGAAGAATACGCTCAAGTGTCGACTCTTCGTGGAGAAAGTGCGTGAGGCCGACTGGCGACTGGGGCGTCTTTCGTGAGTCCGCCGGTGTCCAACCTGCCGGCGACCGACGACGCCCTGGCGATCGTCGAAGACCACGCCGCCCTCGCGGCCGTCGCCGGAGCGATCCCGATCCCTGTCGCCGATTTCGCCGCGGTGTCCGGCATCACCCTCAAGATGCTACGCCGGCTCGCGGATCACTACGGGGTGGAGTTTCGCACCGAGTCCGCGCGCGCGACGATCTCGTCGCTGGTCAGCGGGAGTACGTCGACCCTGCTCACCTTTGGATTGCTCAATGCGATCCCCTTGCTGGGTCGGGCGGTGAAGCTCTTGGTCGGCCCGGTGGTCGCCGGCGCGCTAACCTACGGGGTGGGTCGAGTCTACTTGCTGCACTTCAGCCTCGGCGGCAGCTTCCTCGACTTCGACCCCGAGCGATTTCGCGATCACTTTACCAAGTATGTCGACTCCTTCAAGCGCCGGGCTCGACGAGATCGCCACGCATCCGTATCCGTCTCTACCGAGCCCAAGCCCGAGCCCAAGCCCGAGCCCGCGCCCGCGCCCGAGCCCGAGCCCGAGCCCGAGCCCGAGCCCATCACTCCTCAGCCGGAGGCCGAACTCCAGCCATCGACCCGCAACAGCGACGAGATCGACACAGAACTCCGTAGCCTGGGTCGCTGGACCGCGATCTCGGCGACCGGCACCGGGCTCGCAGCCCTCGGTGGACTAGTCTCGGCTCCGGCGCTGTCGATCTTGTCCGTTCCGCTGACAACATCGACGCTCGTGCCGATGGTGCGGCACGCGTGGCGCGAGTACATCGAAGACGACAAGCTGGGCTTCAGCGCGTTGGTGACCCCCACAATGGGCGTGGTCCTCCTTTCGGGGCACGTCTTTGCTGCGGGAGTCGCCGCCACGATGTTCTTCAGCGGGCAGTACCTGCTACTCAAGACCCTTCGGCGAGGCCAGCAAACCCTCGCCTCGGCCTTCGGTCAGTGGTCGAAGACCGTCTGGGTCTCCCGCGACGGAGTGGAGGTCGAGATCCCGCTCGAGCACGCGCGCGAGGGCGAGATGGTGGTCGTGCGACCCGGATCGACGGTCCCGGTCGATGGGGTCTTGGTCGATGGCGAGCTCACGCTCGACGCTCGTATGTTCACCGGAGAGTCTCGACTCGCCGAGAAGATCGCCGGCGACGAAGTCATGGCCGAGACCCTGGTCGTTCGTGGTCGAGGCCTCGTCCAGACGACCCGCACAGGCACCAGCACAAAGGCCGCACGCCTCGAGCGGCTGATCGACCAGACGGCGTCGTATGAGCAGGAGCTCGAGCTACGCTCCCGAGTCATGCTCGACCGCACCGTGGGACCGACGATGGGTATGGCGGCCGTGGGCTTTGCGGTCGGAGGCCCAGTCGGGGCCGTGAACGGGATCTTCAGCAACTGCACCGACATCCTGTGGCTATCGTCTCCCGCGTCGATGCTCCGCACCCTGCAGATTGCGGCGAACAGCGGCGTCCTCATCAAAGATGGTCGCTCCCTGGACTTGCTGCCGGAGATCGACACCGTGGTGTTCGACAAGACCGGAACGCTGACGCTCGACCGCTTCGCGCTGGGTCAGCTCTACGTCACCCCCGGCCTTGCGGAGCAGGATCTGTTGAAATTCGCCGCCGCGGCCGAGTTCGGGCACGAGCACCCGATCGCCCGAGTGCTCATCGACGCCGCGATCGTCCGAGGCATCGATCCTTCGACGATGGAGATCCGCGATCCCTCGTTCGACTCGGGCCTGGGCTTGCGCGTCGAGGTGCAGGGGCGCTCGGTGCTGCTGGGGAGCCGGCGACTGTTCGACAACGAGGGCGTCCCCCTGCCCGAACCGGCCCGTACCTTCACCGTACTCGGCGAGGCCCGGGGCCATACCGTCGTGCACCTCGCACTCGACGGCCGGTACGCGGGCGCCATTGAGCTGGTCCCACAGATCCGCCCCGAAGCGCCACAGGTGCTCGCCGGCCTCGCCGCACGGGGCATGGAGATCATGCTCCTGACCGGCGACGAGGAGGAACCCACCCGCCAGCTCGCCCAATCGCTGGGGATCCAGACATGGTTCTCGCGCACGCTGCCCGAGCAAAAACAGCAGCGGATCAACGCCCTGCGCGAACAAGGACGCAAGGTCTGCTTCGTCGGCGACGGGGTCAACGACGCCCTCGCCATGCGAAGGGCTCACGTGTCGCTCTCGATGACCGGCGCATCGGCCATCGCGGTCGACAGCGCCCAGATCATCCTTCGCGACGGCTCACTGACGAGGCTCAACGACGTGTTCAACTTGGGGCAGCAACACCACAAGGTGCAGGGGCGACTCGCCATGTCGGCGCTGGTGCCCACCGCCGTCAGCTTCACCGGGGTGGTCTTCGCCGGGCTTCCCATCATCGCGGTCGTAGGGATCTACGGCCTCGGGATGGCCGCCAGCATGGGATTGCTGGCCCAGCAAGAGCTCCGGGCGGCGCGATCACGCCGCTGACGACTCAACGGTGCAACCGCTCGCTCGGTCTGCGCATGGGTCTGGATAGCGGGCTCGGAGGGCGTCAGAGGGCAGCCGAGGGGACCGAGACCTCGGCCATGCGCTCGCGATAGGCCCGGAGCATGGGCTCGATGGCCGCCCGCGCCGAGGGGCTCGCGCTCGACAGCCGCTGGTCGAGCACCTGCTCGAGCCGCTGCTGCTCGGCCCGAACCCGGGCCGGTGCATCCCCACCATGGAGGCGCGAGAACATGTCGTAGATGTTGAACAGGCCGTGCTCGACATCGTCACGATAGTGGGCCAGGTGCCAATGAATGTCGCGCAGGACCTCCAGGGGCTCGAGCAGATCGAGCAACCCATCGGAGCACGGGGACGACAGCATCTCGCCCACGATCACGTGCAGCAGGCGAAAGTCGGAGGGCGCACACTCCATCGCCTCCACGATGTTCGTGTGGGTCAACTCGCCCCGATAGACGAGCGCATGGATCTGAACAAAGAAAGCCTCAGTCCCCTCGAGGTACCGCTCGATCCGAGGATGCTCGATCTGGCGCTCCCGCAGCAGATCCCGGATCTGCGCCTTGCTGTCGCGCCACGCCGCGTAGACATCGGCCTGGCCGTCCTTGGCCGCCTGCTCCATCTGCTCTTCCCCTTGGCAGATCAGCGCCTCGATGAAGGTCAGCAGCGTGTAGTCGGGAAGATCGTCCCGAGACGAGAGACCATGGATCGGGAGGTAGTAGCGGGCCACGTCGTCCATGACCATATGGGCGACGCCGAGGGGGTGAACGCCGACCCGGGCATGACGGCTGGCGGGGAGCAGAGGTAGTCCGGTCATCGAACTCACTGACCTAGGCGATGGAGCGCCTCGAGCACGCACTCGGCGGTGATCGGAAGGGCGCGCATGCGAACCCCGATCGCGTTGGTGACCGCGTTGGCGACCGCGGGACCGATCGGGATGATCGGATCCTCCCCGATCCCCTTGGCCCCGTAGGGACCGCTCGTGCCGGGTGACTCGAGGATGATGGAGTCGATGACGGGCATGTCCACCGACAGCGGCATCTTGTAGTCGACGAAGCCCGGGTTCAGCGGACGCCCAGTCACCGGGTCGAGGACGAGATCCTCGGTCAGGCTGTGGCCGAGCCCCTGCTGGATACCTCCCTCGATCTGCCCCTCGATCCCGTTGGGGTTGATCGCACGCCCGACCTCGTGGACCGCGGTCACGCGATGCACCGTGATCTCCCCCGTCTCGGTGTCCACCGAGAGATCGACGAAGTGCGCCGCATATGAGTACGACTTCTTGGCGTGGTGCTCGACGAGCACCGAGGCTTGCTCGGGCTCGTCGATCTCGCGCGCGAGCTCGGACAGGGTCAGCATGACCGCCCCGTCGGCACGACGCACGATGGCACCCCGACGCAGATCGAGTTCGGCCGAAGGCTGGCCCAGGCGCCGAGCCACCAGATCTACGAGCTTGCCCTTGAGGGCCCGGCCCGCGCGCTGCGCCGCCCGCCCGCCCGTGTGCGTAGTGCGGCTGGCGAACGCTCCGTTGTCGAAGGGCACTCCGTGGGTCGTGCCGGTGCGCAAGCGCAGCTGAGCCATGGGAACACCCAACTCGAACGCCGCGATCTGGGCGAGCGCCGTCAGGGCACCGGTCCCGATGTCGAGCATCCCCGTCTCGAGCACCACCTCGCCCGAGTCCTCGAGCCGCAGGCGCACGCGGGAGACCTCCTCATAGAAGGGATAGGCGCCGCCGCAGTGCATCTGCGTCCCGACCCCGAGCCCATGACGCACGCGCCCTCGCTTGTCGGCGGGCGGCCGCCAGCGCTTCGCCCAGCCGACCGCCTCGGCCCCCGCTCGCAGGCACTGCCGCAGACCATCGCCCTGCAGCCGGTGTCCCCCACTGGTGTGATCCCCCTCGCGCACCGCGTTGGCCAAGCGGAACGCCACGGGATCGATCCCCAAGCGGATCGCGATCTCGTCGATCTGGACATCGAGCGCAAAGTAGGCCTGGACCGCTCCGTAACCCCGGTAAGCCCCGGCGATGGGCGCGTTGGTATACACGCAATGCCCCTCGATGTAGTACCGACCCGAACAGCGATAGAGGGACGCCAGATCTTCAGTGCCCACCGAGGTGATCCCCGGGCCGTGGGACGCGTAGGCGCCGGAGTCGGCGGTATAGGTCGCTCGCCTCGCGGTCAGGGTCCCGTCATGCTTGACGCCGTGCTCGAGCTCGACGCACACGGGATGGCGCGTGCGCCCGGCCAAGAAGACCTCCGTGCGGGTGTACTCCATCTTCACGGGACGGCCGGTACGCATGGCCAGCAAGGCGCAAAGGAACTCGTGCTGGTAGATGTCCTGCTTGGCGCCAAAGCCCCCCCCCATGTGCTCGACGATCACGTGGATCCGCTCGGGGTCGAGCCCCAGCACCTCGCTGAGGATCCCCCGCACCATGAACGGGCACTGGGTGGAGCTCCACATCGTGAGCGAGCCGTCGGCCTCTGGCTGGCAGAGGCAGGCGTTCGGCTCCATGTAGCAGGACACGGGACGGCCCATCTGATAGCGCTCGCGCACCACGAAGTCCGCCTCGGTCAAGCCAGCCTCGACGTCGCCCGCACAGACCACCAGCGGAGGCATCACCTGGTTGTCGGGCGTCCCGTGGAGCCGCGGCGCATCGGGCTCGCGCGCCCGCTCGACCCCGAGGACCACGGGCAGCGGCTCGTAGGTCACGTCGATCCGATCGAGGGCCTCGGTGGCGATCTCCGGGCTCCGAGCGGCCACCGCGGCCAAGCCGTCGCCCACAAAGCGTACGTGCTCCGGGAGGATCTGCTGATCCTCCCGAAGATCCTCCCGGCGAGGATCCGGCGCGCCCGCGTGCCGCACCGAAGGCACGTCGGCGGGGGTCAGCACGGCCAGGACACCTTCGAGGGCCTCGGCCCGCGCCGTGTCGACACGCACGACCCGAGCGTGGGCGATGGGGCTGCGCTTGATCTTCCCGTAGATCATCCCCGGAACCGCGATATCGGCCGTGTACCGGGCTGCCCCGGTGACCTTGGCGTACGCATCGGGCCGCGCCTGCCGAGCGCCGACCAGGCCGGGAACCTCACGCGTCATGGCTCGCCTCGCTGGCGCTCAGGATCGCCTGAACGATCTTCGTGTATCCGGTACAGCGACACAGGTTGCCGGCGATGGCGTGGCGCACTTGATGCTCCGTGGGCCGCGGATTTTCCTCGAGCAGCGCCTTGGCGGACATGAGGATCCCGGGGATGCAGTAGCCACACTGAACGGCCCCCCGCTCGACGAACGCCTGCTGCAGGGGATGCAGGCGCATGCCGCCGTCGGGGGTCGACGTGGCCAGAGACTCGACGGTCTCGACCGTCGCCCCGTCCGCCTCGACCCCGAGGACCAGGCATGCGTTGACCGGTGCGCCATCGAAGATGACCGTGCACGCGCCACAGTCCCCTACATCGCAGCCACGCTTGGTCCCCGTGAGCCCCGCCTCGTCGCGGAGGCAATCGAGCAAGCTACGGTGAGGGAAGACCTCCAGCGATCGCTCTTGACCGTTGAGCCGCAAGTGGATCCGACGCTTCATGAGCCGTTCCTTTCATTCGGCGAGGTGGCCGGCAAAAGCGCCGACGATGCGGGGGCATGGAGGGCACGGGCGAGGGCGCCGCGGATCGCCCGCGGGGTGAGCACCCCGACCAGGTGACGCCGGATCGCCGCGCTGCCCCGAACGTCAGTAATCGGCCGGGCCACGGCCACCGCGGCCTCAGCCGCTCGCTCGATCGCCACCTCGGATACAGGAGTCCCCAGCAGTGCGGCCTCGGCCTCGGGCACCCGAATGGGGGTGGGGGCCACCGCGCCCAGCACGACCCGGGCCTGACGGCACACGTCGTCGTCGCGGAGGCTCAACGCGACCGCCACCCCGACGGTCGCCAGCTCCATCGCCTGCCGACGGCCTTGCTTGAGGTAGATCTTGCCCGTCCGAGCCGCCGGGGCCGGGACCCGGATCTGCGACAGCAGCTCCGCGGGCCGCAGCCGCGTCTGACCCGGACCGGTCACGAAGTCGACCAGAGGCATCGAGCGCGCGCCGTCGGGGCCGACCAGATCGACCACCGCGTCATCGGCCATGAGCGGCGGCAGAGTGTCGGCCGACGGAGACGCCCGACAGAGGTTGCCGGCCACCGTGGCTCGCGCCTGCACCTGCACCGAGCCCAGCACCCGCGCCGCTTCGGCCAGCCCCTCGTAATACCGCCGGATCGCGGGGCTTCGGGTGATCTCCCGGACCGTCGTGAGCGCGTGGATCGAAAGCCCCTGCGAGGGATCGACACGCAGCGGACCGAGCACTGCGAGCTCGCGAACCCGCTTGATGTTCACCACGACCGAAGGTCGGGACAGCTCCTCCCGGATCTCGACCAACAGATCCGTCCCTCCGTTGAGCACCGCGGCTCGATCGGCATGATGGGCCAAAAGACCCAGTGCCTCGTCGAGCGTCGTGGGTTCGAGGACCTCGAATTGCCTCATGAACTCAGCCCGGACCGTACCACATGCATGAACAAGGCGCGGTTCGATCTGGGATTCGATCTGGGGTTCGATCTGGGATTCGATCCGTGCACGAGACGACTCCGTGTCCGATCGCCAGAGTCGAGGTGGTTCGCACACGAGTCGGAGCCCCGCACACCTTGACAGAGCGACCGGGTCCGGCGAAGAAGTGCACGCCGCTGTCCATAGGATGTCGTCGAGCCAACCATTGCCGCAATACCCCACGTTCGACCTCCTGCGCCGGGCTCATCAGCCAGCCATCGAGGCTTGCACCCGCGCCTATCCCCCCTACTCGGACTTCTCGTTCGTGAGCCTGTGGTGCTGGAACGGCGACCAGCAGCTGGCGGTCTGCACGCTGCACGGAAATCTCGTCGTCCGATTCCGCGACTACTTCTCGGAGGTCCCGCTGTTGTCGTTCATCGGCAACCGAAAGGTCGGTGAGACCATCGAGACACTCCTGGCCGACGACTCACACGCCGATCCGAGGACGGCCCGGCTCGCGTACGTCCCCGCCGAGCTGCTCGCAGAGGCCGACCTGCCGGGAGATCTCGAGCTGGTCGAGGATCGAGACAATTTCGACTATGTGTACTCTACCGAGTCTCTGTCGCAGATGAAGGGGAGCGCCTACCAGGTCCCGCGGAATTTCGTCAACCGCTTCACCAAGCGATACTCGTGGCAGGCGCGGGTGCTCGACCTGAGCCTCGGCGACAACTGGGACGCGGCGCTGGGCGTTCAGCGCCGCTGGGCCGACGCCAAGGCGCGCCGGGGGATGAGCGTGAGCGTCGACATCGCCGCGTTCGCCCGCCTGCGCGAGCTGCTGGGGCACGTTCCCCTCGTGGCGCTGGGCCTGGCCGTAGACGGGGTGCTCCGCGGCTACACGGTCAACGAGCGACACGACGGCGGGTATGCCACCAACCTATTCGAGCACGGCGACGTGGACTACGTGGGGATCTTCCCCGCGCTCAAGCGATCCACCGCCCAGCACCTCGCGGCCACCGGCACCGCGTGGTGGAACCACCAGCAAGACTCGGGGTTTGCCGGCCTGCGACGCTCGAAGGAGTCCTTTCGGCCGTGTCGATACATGAAGAAGGTGACGATCCGACGGCGGGATCCGACCTCAGATCCCCCCCCGGCATGACCCGATCTCACCACGAGGTCATCATCGTGGGCGCTGGCCACAACGGCCTGGTGTGTGCGGCCTACCTCGCGCGCGCCGGGCTCGATGTGCTGGTCTTGGAGCGCCGCTCGATCATCGGGGGCTGCGCGGTGACCGAGCCCCTGGCCGAGGGGTTTCGAGCCCCGACCTTGGCCCACGCGGTCGGGCTGCTCGACGCCTCGCTCATCGAGGAGCTCGGCCTCACGGAGCGCGGCCTGACCATGCTCGTGCCCGATCCGGCCATGGCGGTGATGTTTGGGCCACACGATGGGCTGGTCCACTGGGGCGATCTCTCGCGAACGTTCGCTGGTGCCCCCTGGGCGACCGCGCACGATCAAGACGAGTATCAGCGACTGCTGGATTGGATCGACCGCGGAGCGAGCGTGGTCCGTCGGTCCTTCCTGTGCCCCCCGCCGACCCCGGCGTGGTGGCACAACGAGCTGGCGGCCGCCGGCCTCGCCTACGAGGACGTGTTCACGCGCAGCATCACCGCGGTGCTCGATCGATTTCACTGCGACGAGCGACTCAAGACCCACCTAGCTGCGCTCGGCGGGAACATGAGCGCCGCCGGACCCGACACCCCGGGCACCGCCTTCAACCTGTTTCGCCTTTGCGCGGCCGAGGTCAACAACCTGCCCGGGGCGTGGGGCTTCGTGCGCGGAGGTACGGGGGCGCTGAGCGAGGCCCTCGCTCGGGCCGCGACCGAAGCCGGCGCGACGCTCCGCACCGATGCGCCGGTGTCGGCGATCCGCACCACGGCCGGGCGAGCGACCGGCGTGACTCTGCGCAACGGGGAGATGCTGTCGAGCGATCTCGTGGTGTCCACGGCCGATCCGTGGTCCACCCTGCTGGATCTGGTCCCCCCTGCAGATCTGCCGCCGCAGCTTCGGGATCGTCTACAGACCACCCGGCCACGAGGCGCGAGCATGAAGATCCTGCTCGCGCTTCGTGGGGCCCCGCACCTGCCGCTGGCGGGCCAGGACGCTCCCCCGGCCTTCGTGCTGATCGCCCCTTCGATCGACTACATCCGCAGGGCGTGGCAGGACGCCCAGCGCCAAGAGCCCTCGGAGGCACCGCTGCTCGAGTGCGCGCTGCCTTCGGTGGTCGATCCGACGCTCGCCCCCGAAGGTCAGCACGTCATGTCGATCCACGTACAGTGGACTCCGCACACCCTCGCATCCGACACATGGTCGACGCGGGCTGAGACCTACGCCGATCATGTGCTCGCGTACCTGGATCGGTATATGCCGGGGCTATCTGATCAGGTGCTCGCCCGCCGCGTGCTGACCCCGCCCCAGATCGCCGCCACGTTTGGCTCGACCGGCGGACAGTGTGAGCACGGCGACATGATCCTCGGACCACGACTGGCCTCCCTGACCGAGCACGCCAACGGCCCCTATGGATCCCCCATCGAGGGCCTCTACCTGGGTGGCGCAGGCACCCACCCCGGCGGAACCATCAGCGGCGCCCCGGGGCACAACGCGGCGGCCCAGATCCTCGGGAGCCCCAGGAGCGCGTCGGACTAGGCTCAGATGCACTCGGGCGAGGAGAGGCTCACCAGCGCGGGATCCGACGCAAAGCGATACTCGGCCTCGACCCGCTCCACCTCCCACGCTGCGCTGGCGAGGTGAACCTCGTCGATCTCGCCGTGGAACACGGAGAAGGAGGGATCGACCGGCCCGGCCCCGATCGTGATCGGCGAGTCGTCCAGCGGGATCGATTCCCAGGGGAACGAGGGCGCCGGAGCGAGCTCCACATCGAGCATGCCGTCCACATAGACTCGCTTGACGTAGGTCTGGCCATCGGCCAGCCGCTCGTGCACCATCGCCACGTGATGCCACTGCGGGACGACGGGCGCATCGATCACCGGGACCGCACCCGTCAGTAGATCGGTACCGTTACCGTCGACGATGCCTAGACAATCAGGATCCACCGCCACGTTGCAGCGCGAGAGGAACGTAGCAAAGACCGGCGGCGCAAACTCGAACGACCCGTTCCCATCCTCCAAGATCGCGGCCCAGTGCTGCGAGCCTCGGCTCACCACCGCGCGATAGGGGCCGGCCGAGGCCACGTTGGGCGTCGAGCGTACCCAGGCGGTGATCGTCAGGCCCGCACCAGCGACGAGCGCATCGTCGATGAAGCTCGACCCCTCGAGCTGAGCCCGAGCATTGACCAGGATCGCCTCGTAGTGGATCGCGCGGCCCAAGACCCCGTCGGAGACAAACTGCGGCATCGCCCCATCCAACGCGGTCCGGCCCGGGTGCAGACCGCGAGCATCGTCGAGATCTCCACCCATGTGGAGCACCGCCTGCAGGCCAAGGCTGGCCGGCCAGACCTCACCGGCCGGCTCGGGGGCGCCCGGGTTGCCGTAATACAGCCATAGGGTCTGCCCGGCCGGCTCCAGCGTGCTCACCCGTACCCACGCGATCGCGCCCTGTCCCGGCTCCCATTGGTCGATCTCGTGGGGGAATACGGCGCCCGCGTCGTCCACGAAGCGAAGATCGATCCCCTCGGGCTGAGCGCAAGCGAACTCGAAGCTCGGCTCGAGGCGCACGGGTACCACCGCATCGGTCAACGGGGTACCCAGCGGCGAGGTGATCATGACCTGGCGGCGGTGGCTCCACGCCTCGTTCCACCACGGACCATCGGGCGCATTACAGGCCCCATCGAGCAGCGTGCAGACCTCTGCGCCCGACGAGGAACTCGTCCCCTCGTCGGGATCTAGGGTGGTGCTCGTGGAGCTCACCGAGGTCGTAGCCATGGTCCCGGAGTCGACCGACGCCGTGCTCGATGAGCCCCCGGTCGACGTGCTCACGCCGCCCGAGCCGGTCGTCCCGCTGCCCGCGGGCAATGACGGCAGCACGGGTCGGTCGGCAGGGCAGCCCCCCACCGACAACGGCAGGACCACCAGCCGGAGCACCGTCCGAGGCCATTGCGCCCTCGTGTCGCAACCCGAAGCCATCATGGGCACCGTACCTGCGGATCTCCCACGCTCACCGGTTCCGCGTCGACCACGGCGAACTCTGCCATGATCCACTCGGGGGGGAGCGCACGATCGATGATCCGCAGCTCGTCCAGCGCACCCCGGTAGCGGTTTTGGGTGTTGGCGTTGTGCCCCAGGCGAACCGGCTGCCCGTCGGCGGGCACCCGGAAGGTGGTGAGCACCTCCGAGGCCGCCTCGACCCCATCCACATAGAGCCGCAGGCGCATGTCAGGATCGTACCCCGGGGGCGGAACCTTGGGGATCGGCTCGGCCGTCCCGAAGGTCATGGCGATGTGGTGCCACTGATCATCGTTGACGTTGAAGCCATCCGCCTCGAGGTTGTAGTTGCCCAGCGCATCGACCGAGGTCCCACAGGGGCTCTGGCAGTCCAGGCCCACCGAGAAGAAGTTGGTGGTGAAGAAGGTATGGACCCGCCAGGTCTCATCCCCCTTGGCCACGAAGGGTCCCCACATATAGTTGGCAAACCAGTCGCTGCGCATCCACAGCGAGACGCTGAACTCGAGATCGTCGGCGAAGGCGTCGCTCCCGAAGTTCAGGCCCTCCGAGTCCTCGAGCACCACCTCGTGCACCATCTCGGGCGTGAACACGCGCGAGACCCCGACCTTGGGCTCACACTCGCCCTGGCATGGGATGGGCTCCCACTGGGAGTTGCCGTGGTGGCGACCGGTAGAGTCGAGCAAGTCGGCCCCTAGGTGGAGCACCGCCACGTGGTCTCCCCACACGTCGGTCGGCGAGGCTCCTTCGGTCGCGGCGGGGTTGTCGTCGTACATCCACACGATGAGTGGACTGGCCTCGGGGTTGATCTGCGGAACCTCGAGCCACACCGGCACTCGACCGTCGGGTCCGAGGTCGTCGATCTCGTAGGCGAACGCATTTTGGCCATCGGCATCTCGAAACCGGAGATCGGCTCCACCCCGCTCCGTCCACGTGGCCCCGAGCGCCTCGGGATCGAGGTGAACCAGCACAGGAAAATTGACCAGAGACCCAGCGAAGCCGGACGTGTCGATCTCTAGCGCGCGGCGGCGGCCCCACGCCAGATCCCACCAGTCGTCTCCGGCCGGCACACAGTCGGAGGCGGTCCCCGACAAACCAGAACCTCCCGAGGTCGAGCCGGTTACGCCTGAGCCCGAGGAGGAGGACGACGACGATGTCGACGACGACGACTCGACGTCTCCCGACGCCGATCCCACCGGGATCACGAAGGTGCCCTCGGTGCAGGCGACCGACGCGACGAGAGTGCCCAAACCGACCAGCACAACGACGCGCTCGGCCCACGAACGTCGACATCGCGCCCATCGAGTGCGCGGCCGGGGTGAACGGCGAGAGTCGACCGCCGCCGCTTGCGCGAGGATGGATGCTCGTCGCTTCGTTGGCGGCATCGAAATCAGAGTCTCGTACGACCCTGGCCTTGTCTAGCCGGGTATTCCTGCACAACCGCACGGCGCGGCATCCCGCAAATGACGGCTGGTATGATCACGAGCTGCGGGAAGGAGCGTCCGCGCAGGCTTCGTCAGGCCTTATAATTGCTCGAAATACGGCCGCACCGCCTCTGCGACCTCGTGCGCTCGAAGAAGCTCGAACACGAATTCCGAGGGCAGACCCAGTGGGAACTTTGCGAGGACTGCGAGCGACCACAGCAGCTCCTGCTGGGCCGATCGGTTGATCTCGTCGTACGGCGCGTACACCAGCGCCTCCATGACCTCATCGGGACATCGAACCAGATCGTCGACCTGCCAGCTCAGTTCCTGGTGCACGCTGGGCAGCGAATGTCCCAGCTCGAGCAACATCGCGCGGGCGACCAAGCTATGGGGACGGAATCGAATCGCAAGCCGCTGTGCCTTGTCGAGCGCGCCTTGTTCGAGCGCATCGAGGACCGCATCCACGACAGCAAGCCGTTCGCGAACCAGGGGAACGTCGAGGTTGAGGCGAAAGAACTCGATGGTTCCCTGAACCTTGGTGTATTCGACTCGCTGAATGCCCAGGCTCGGGCTAAGCCAACCCAACCGCATGTCATGCAGCGTGATGAGGGCCTCGATCGTGTCGACAGTGGGTTCGAGCAGAAGGTGGGCCTCTCGGCGCAACTTGGCTCTTTGCTCGTAGGTCACCGGCGATGCACCGCGACGTAGCGGAAACTTCGACCTCTTGAGCTCTCGGTTGCATCGACTGCAGCTCATCATGTAGTTGGACAGGGCGTAGGCAAGCCACCAGTACTTACTCTTGGGCCGGAAATGATCGACATCACCGCGATCATTACGCGGGAGGCGCGTGCCGCAGTACGCACAAACATGCCCCTGAAACGCATAGAGAGCGCCACGAACATCGGGATTGTTCCAGTGGCAAGGAAACTTTGGGGGATCCCATTGCTCGTTGTACGCATGTGCCTTGGCTCCAGCCCCACCGGGCTCGAGGGTAGGCAGCTCCACCCTTGTCGTGGGACGCCAGATCGATCGCATGGCTGCCTAGTCAACTGCACGCCGAAGACGCTCGAAGCGGGCTCGCCGCGCCGCCACCCGCTTGGCAGCTTCTTGCGGGCTGACATCCGGCGAGACCTCTACGAGGAGGTCCGCTGCATCCGGACGCTCCCGCATCATCGCGTCCGCCACGATGCTCTGCGGCGGGACGCCCATCAACCAGGAGTAGATCTCGTCGGTGGTGAAGCCGGTGATCTGCCTATCGAGCGCCCGCACCCCGCCGGGCTCCGAGCGATCGAGAGCGATGATCTCGGTCCGATCGAAGCTCCCCAACACGAGCGGAGAATGGGTGGTGACGATCCACTGTACCCCGGGGAAGAGCTCGCGCAGGCGCGGGACAAGGACGCGTTGCAGAGATGGATGCAGGTGCAGATCGATCTCGTCGACGAGCACCACCCCTCGGACATCCTCGGATTTCGTGCTCTTGGTGTACGCCGGGAGTGTCTCGCACCAGGCCACGCACATGTCGACAATCCAGGCGATCGTCGAGCGGAAGCCATCGGGGAGGCTGGCGGGCGGCACGGGCGTGCCCGCAGACACGAACCGGATCTCTCCATCCTCGACGACGACCTCGACCAGATCCTGGAGCAGATGGCCGATGACCTCTTTGACGAGGCCAAACAACGCCGGAACAACGTCATCATCGACCTTGGCGATGACTTCCTCGGCGCTGACGATCTGTGCCAAGGGTTCGAACAGCGTGATGTGGCGACGATAGAACACCGCCCGATCCAGTAGCCGTGGGTCGATCGCGCTCGACAGGTTGCGGGTCGCTCCATATGCAGCGATCACCAGGCCGTTGTCATGCAGGTAGGAGGCATTGGCGGCCTGGGTGGACTCACCAGAGATGCGAAGCTCGAGCGTACGCGGCTCGCCGAGATACTCGAGGAGGAGTTCGACCTTCGCATCACGGGCCTGGCCCTCCACGAGGCGACACATGCTCGCCAGCCGAGCGCCACCGATCTCCGGCAGGACCCCATGTCCGAGTAAAGCCATCGAGATCGCCTGGAGCACGGTGGTCTTGCCCGCGCCATTGATGCCCGCCAGGCAGGTCCAGCGGCCGGGCAGCGTGGAATCGGGATGGAGCAGATCGAGCTCGAGCTTCTCTGCTCCGCGAAAATCCTGGAGCGTGACCTGCCGAAGCGCGATCGAAGGGGAATGGTCGCTCGACCCCAGACGCTCGTGCGCCGCGTCATCCTCCGAGCGAGCCTCGGCCGGCGGCTCGCGGAGACGGACGTTGGTCCAATACACGGACCGGGTGTCGACCTCGAACCACCCGAGACTATAGTTGCCGGGACCGGAGCTGGGGATGACCGTGTTCCCTTTGGGGCGTGGTGCACTGCGCTCGCCGACCTTCGCGCGACCGGCATAGAAGTGACCCAAGCAGCGCTCCCATGGGATCGAGTCGTAGGCCTTACGCGCCCATGGGGTCAGCTGATGGGGGCCGTGATGCGTCACGAGGATCCAGGCCGCGTGCCGCGAGACCCACCGCTTGATGCTCCCTTCGCAGGGAGCATCGACTTGCTGAATGCTCAGCTCGCCCATTCCCCCCATGCCTCCACCGTGCAGCACCGACGTATTCAGCACCAGAATCCCGAGGGGGTGGTCGCTCCCCGGCAGTGGTAGCGAGCAGGTGTAGTCGTTCGGGAGCAGGCCGATCCCAGTCACACGCGGTAGCTCCACCATGCGAACATAATTGTCGAACCCGCTCCTGATAATCTTGCGGAGCGGCGACTCTCTGTCGCGCCAGAACTCATCGCGCAAGTCAGGGTCCTTGTCCCAGTATCCGTACAGCCGACTCGCAAGCTCGTGGATCACGTCCCGTCGGAAGTCGTGCTGACCCGGCACATGAACGATGAGCGGATACTCGCCGGTGAGCCCTTGCGCGACTGACGCAACGGCATCGAGGCTACCGCGCGCAGCCGCGAAGTCCTCGCGTGATGGAGAGCCCGCGAGGTTCCCCGTCACGATCAGCAAGCGCCATGGATCCCGCTCGAGTCGCTTGCGAAGGTCTGCCTCGATCTTACCCTCGTCCATGCCTTCGGCACCGTCGACACCCAGGTCGCTGAGATGGATCCAGTGCACGGGACGCATGGCAATGCAGTGTATCAGCCGCTCCCGCGTGTCTCTGGGCCAGTACTGAGCGACAGACCTCAATCTTCACAAACCGCGCACGTCGCGCAACTTGCTATCATTGGGCTCGACCGCGGCGATTCCTTACGCCACCGTGGCCAGCAAGCGCGACGCTCCTATTGCATCGGAAGGCATTCCCGTACTTCGTCGAGCGTCAGCTCCGGAGCGCTCCGGTCACGATCGTCCCGCCCGCCACCCGGGTCGCGATCCGCTCCGGGGCCAGACCCACCGCCGCCGCGAGGGTCGCCGCCGCCGCGGTGAGGCTGTCCTCGAGGCCGACGTCCCCATCGGGCGTCGCCTCCCCAGTCGCCGCATCGATCGGGCGCGCCGAGAAGGGTCGATTGCCGTTGCTGACCTTATGCACCCCGCCCACCACGCCGGGCCGAACCCGGGGCCCGAACATCGCCATCACATGGTGGTTGGCCTGATGGTCGCGCCCCCCTCGCGAGTTGAGCACCAACGTGCGACCGAAGACATCGAAGGTGGCAAAGGTCGCCCGATCCTGAAGACCCGCGGCCTCGAGCTCCTCCCACAGCTTGCCGATCGCTGCGATCCCATCCCCGGTCTGCTGCGTTTCTTCGACCAGCTCACTGTCCTTGTGGTTGTCCCCCCCAAACCCAAAGTGCAGCAAGATCACCGGCGAGAGGTTGAGCTTCATCATCGCCACCGCCGCGATCGCCTGGGCGTCGGGTCCATCGTCGCCGGGGGGGATCGCCGACAGCAACGAGCCCAGCTGGCTGCCCATCTCCTTGGCCTGGGTCCGACCGAGGGCGTACCGATCCAAGAACCGGCGCTCAGCCGCGGTGCCGTCCTCTCGCAATGCAGCATGCAGCTGGTCCAGGTGCTGATCCCGCAGCGCCCCGAGCTCATCGAGCTCACCCCCCGAGCCCCCAAATAGCTCCTGGATCGCGCTGGGTGAGGTCTGCGGGATCGGATTGCCCAAAAAGCGCACCGCTCGATGCCCCCGGCGTAGATCGACCGGCTCCACCTGAATGGTATCCAGCGCCATCGCGCACTCCTGGGCGATCGCCGAGGGTAGCGACTCCGCCCCGTTGCCCTCGGCGTTCCGCACCGCCCCAAAGCACTCGAGGGCCTTGGGATACTCGGTGTGAGCGTTGGTGTAAGACGCGTGGTGGAAGAATTGCAGCCGATCCCGCAGCGCCTCCGGCAACGCGGCCCACGGGGCCGCTCCGGTCACGCTGTGCTCGCCCAGGTCGAACGGCGTGGGGGCCAGCGAGGGAGCGGGGTTGTTGTGCGCCCCCTCGACATACGAGCCCGGAGCGTTCACGTTGACCGGCTCGCCCCGCGAGGACGTGTGGAAGATCGTGAAGGTCGGCGCCGCATCGTCGGCCCTTGCCATCTTGCGATGGGCGAGAAACGACACGGGAACCCCGGTAGCCGCGGCCACCAGGGCCAAGCGGGCTCCGCCGAAGGTGAAGGCTCTACGTCCTAGTGTGCTCATCGTCGTGCTCCCTTTGTCCCGCTCCCTTATCCCGCTCGCTCAAAGTCCGATCGCCTGCAGATCCGACGAAAGGCACCCGAGGGTGAAGGCCGACTGGATCGCGTCGGCCTCGCTCGCCGTCTGGCGGGCCTGCTGAAGGTGCGCCTGGAGGACTTGCGACACCTGTTCGTGGCGCGCCGAGCCGGCGGGGATCCCCATCAGCGACTCGGTGATGATCGACACCGCGGCGTCGGGATCATCGGCCGGGATCACCCCGCCGGGACCGACCAGATCCTGCGCGAGCTGGATGCATAGCTGCTCCACCCCCGCAGCATGGAACGCCGAGCTGACCGGGTTGACGACGGGGGCCGGATCTCCGCGGGCGATGCTGTCCTCGGGGACGAGCTCCACCAGCTTGCTGACCTTGCCTTCGTCACACAGCCCGCTTTGCCCCAGGCGCACGTCCAGCGAGTGACACAGCTGATCACGCCGAGTGATGCTCACCAAGAACGGGCGCGAGCAGTAGGTCTGGGTCAGCGCGTGGCCGGTCACCAACGGTGAGGTCAACAGCTCGACCACGAGGGTCTTGAACGAGTAGCCGCTGTCCTCGAACACCTGGGCCACCCGGAGCAGCTCCGGGTCGTCCTCGTCGCACGCCTGCGAGTTGGCCCAGTAGCACAGCTTGCGCGCCCAGGCGACGGCGAAATCGGGGTTTTGGGCCAACAGCTCGGCAAAGTCGTAGAGGTCGCCTCCCACCGCGGCCTGGCCCCGAAACGTATAGGCCGGGGTCTGGGTGCCGTGCTCCACCCCAAGGCTGGTGTAGTCGTAGTCGAAGGCGTTTTGATAG
The DNA here is from genome assembly GCA_039194325.1 of Myxococcota bacterium. Classification (GTDB taxonomy): domain Bacteria; phylum Myxococcota_A; class Polyangia; order Nannocystales; family Nannocystaceae; genus Paraliomyxa. The sequence goes on along the minus strand of JBCCWC010000126.1, from coordinate 9,988 downwards.
AAGACCCGCATCGGGTCGAGCGCCCGGTGACAGGCGTAGCAGGCCGAGTCGGGATCGGCGTGCTCGGCATCCAGTCCGTCGGCCTCCGACGGTTCAGCGAGCTCGGTGGGATCGGAGACCTCGAAGGTATGGCCGGTCATCACCAACAGCGCCTGGTTGGTCGTCACCCGGAACTGGTTGTCGGCGTTGGTCTCCCAGCGGGCCAAGAACGCCGGATGCGTCAAAAAGCCAACCCGCGGCATGCCCACCTCCATCTGGGTCTGCACCGCCCGCAGCGCGGGCACGTCCCAGAACACGGGCTCGGGCTCGGGCTGCCCCGCGGGTACGAGCTCAACGGTACGCCAGTCGGTGAAGTCGGTGGGCTCGAAGACGGGGTCGGGCAACGAGTGGCTGCCCTTGCAGCGACCCAGCAGCATGGTCAGCACCCCATCGCCGCGGCGGGTGACCCCGTCACACATCGAAGCCTCGGGGGGTAGCGGCCAGATCAAGTGCTCGAGCGAATACTCGAGTGGGATCGGGTCGGGCACCCCGGGCGGCGGCTGGAGGACCTGCAGGTGATCCTCCTTGCGCTCGTCTTCTCCAGCGTCGAGGTAGGCCAAGATCGCGAGGGTGAAGGTGGTGACCTCCCAATGCCGGGTGGTCGCGATCTCGGTGAAGGGGCGATCTTCCTCGATGAGCCGCATCATCGTGCGCCGGAAGGACTCGCCCAGATCCGCCTCGATCAAGGGCTGGTACTCGGGCAACCCCCCGATCTTGTCCTCGAGGTCGTCCAGATCCACCGAATACTGCAAGGCGTCGCGCAAGAAGGGTCGCAGGCGCGCCTCGAACTGTGGAGCCTCGATCCACTCGCGAGCCAGCGACGCCAGCGCGTCGGGATCGCCCTGGACCCGTTCGATCTCCTCGGTGGTCGCCCGTAACCCGGTCATGATGTTCTTGACCTTGGAGACGTAGACCGCCGGCGACGAGGGCTCGAACTGGTCGCAGTGATCGACCTCGGGCACCGGCTCTACCGTCTGCGCGAAGTGCTCGACCCACTCCTGGATGCACGCGAGATCTTCGTCGGCGACCCCCTGCTCGCTGCCCACCGGCATGAGCACGCCGCAGCCGGACTCCACGCCAGCGGGGGTCAGCTGGGTCAGCAGCAGCGAGCGATCCGGCTGCGCCGGATCGACCAGCAGCCGATCCGAGCAGGCCGCGGTCGTCGAGGGTCGACCCACGAGGCGCTCAGCCAGGCCGTCAGAGGCGAGATCGAGGCCGGCGACGTGCTGCACTCCGTGACAGCCCTGCGCGGTGCAGCGGTTGTCCTCGTGCGCGAACACGGCCTGGAGATCGCAGTCGGGCGCCGGGGGCGGTACCTCCCCGTCATCTCCCTCGTCGGCCGAGTCGGCCTCGGTACGAGGACCGACCCCGCCGTAGCAGCCGGCCAGGGCCAGGGGCACGAGCACGGCCCCCACGCTCCATCGCGCCATCGCGCGCGCCGTCGATCGGCGCGTTGAAACCTCCGCGCGCGCCGTCGAAGACGTGGCGTTTCCCACGACTTCGGCACAGCGCTCACGTCCCGTCGATGCTCCCAGACCCTTCATCCATCCGACGGGTGACGCACCGGCGAGGCTGGTCTCGAATTTTCTTCGAAATGATCACTCAGGCCCGCTCAGGCCCGCTCGAAGCCCTCGCCGAGCCGACGCATGGCGTCCTCGTGTCGCGCTCGCTGCTCGGGCTCGAACGCGGCCGCGACCCGATGAGCCACCCACGCCTCCCCCCAAAACCCCATCTGCTGCGCCCGGCCGATCACCGCGTCGAAGTCAGCGCGCTTGCCGTGGGCCGCCCGCCACGCGGCCACCCCGACCCCGAAGCGTAGCTCGGTCAGTCGAGAGGCTCGGCCGATGAACCGCCACCGGCGCAGCATTGGCCCCACCAAGGTCTCGACACTCGGCGGCAGCGAGTGTCCATGGGCACGGGCCAGGGCGACGGCGACGAGCATGCCCCCGTCGATCGGAAAGTAGTGCCGCAGGCGGCCCCGAAGGATCGTCTGCGCGGCGAACTGGCCGTGCTCGAGCGCCTCGGCGTACTCGCCCTCGAGGGCCAAGAACAAGGCCAGGGTGTCGTTGACGCTGCTCGCAAAGGTCAGATCGTTGACGCGAAGACAATGCTCGGAGGCCCCCCGTAAGGCGGCGAACCCCTCGGCAACCCGCCCCCTCCGCACGGCGACATGGCCACAGATCTCACCCGCCCAGCCCATGGCCCGGGTGTCGCTGGTCTCCTCGGCGAGGTGACGAAGCTGCCGCCCCAGCCGGTCCATCCAGGGATAGTCGTGGCCCGCCGCGATGCCGATCAGGGCATGGGTGCAGTAGTAGAGGATTCTCGCCTCCGCATTGTCGGAGGTGCCGTAGCGTCGGGAGGCAACGTCGAGCAGCGCCAGTGCGTCGGCCGCCCGCCCCTCGAGTACGCAGCAGATCGCGGCCATGGTCTCCATCAAACAGCCGTCGCCGTCGTCGAGCCGGAGCGACCGCGCGAGACCTCGAACCCGGTTCATCAGGTTCGCTCCCGGGCCCGGGAAGCCGTAGAGCGTCAGCGCGTAGGCAAAGCCCGCCAGGGCCCGCACCGAGCCCGGGCACGCGCCCACCTGACGGGCGGTGTTGGCCGCCAACAGCGAGTAGTACACCGACCGGTCGTGATCGCCCGCGCAGTACCAACTCTCGGCGGCGAGCGCAAAGCTTCGAACCCGCGCGTCGCCGTCCTCGAGCGAGCCCGACCATGGCCGCGCCGGAAGCAGCACGCGCAGGATCTGAGCGACCAGCCGTCCCAACACGACGAGCTTCGATCGAGGGGGAACGAACCCCGCGAGCCCGAGCATCTGCTCGATCGCAGCCACCGCCTCGGGAAAGCGGCCGCGCTTGTTCTCGAGAGTGCCGATCTTGCCCAAGATCACGCGCCGCTCGACCGGCCCCAGGTCGTCGGCGAGCCGCTGCTCATAGCCCTCGACCGCCTCGGCGTAGCGCCCCAGGGCGACGCACGTGTCCCCGTAGCGCTCCCACACCTTGCTGTCGAGCACGATTGACCCATCGTGCTCGGCGCAGCGCAGCGCCAGCCGATACATCGACTCGGCCACGCCATGGGCGTGCTCCTCGTACGCGCGCCCGGCCGCCCATAGCGCATAGCGATGCGCGCGATCGTACTCGTGCGCATGCTCGAAGTGATGAGCGATGAGGGGCCACGCTCCCTGCACGCCCCCGGGCGACTCGCAAAGCGTCTGAGCGGCCGCCCGGTGCAGGCGCGTACGGTTGGCCAGCGGAAGGTTGTCGTAGATCGACTCGCGAATGCGATCGTGGACGAAGCGGTACCCCCGGCGGTGATCCTCGATGAACTCGGCCCGAACCAGCTCATCGAGGCGCTCGATCTGATCCTGCTCGCGCTCCCCGAGCATGGCCGCGACCAGCCGTGGCGCAAACACCCGCCCCACCACCGCCGCCGCGGCCAGCAATTGTTTGCTCCCGGCCGCGAGCCGGGCCGCTCGCTCACCGATCGCCAGCGAGACCGAGGCGGGCAAGCTCGCGGCCATGATCCCGTGCTCGTCCACCCGCCACGCGCCCCGATCGTCGGGGAGCAGCAGGCCCTTGCCGACCATCAGCTGGACGATCTGCGACAAGAACAGCGGGCTGCCCTCGGCCTTGGCCAGCAAGGGGGCAGCAAACCGGGCCGGGATCTCGGCCGGCGCTTGCATGAGCATGGACGCCACCAGGGCGACAGCCGCATGGTCGTCCAGGGGCCCCAGCACGATCTCTTCTGTGGTTCCCGAGGCGGCGGTGACCTCCTGCAGCTCCCCCAGCGGGCTACCCGAGGACACCGGGCGATGGATGAGCACTATGCCTACCGGCCAACGCTGCTCCGAGCTTCGCACCAAGGACACGGATCGCGCCACATGACCGATGAACTGGAGGGTGGCAACGTCGGCCCACTGCGCGTCGTCAACGACGACGAGGACCGGCCGGTGGCAACAACGCTCAAACAGCTCGTGGGTGAGTCGCTCGTGCAGGCGTAGGCGCAGCATGGCCTGATGCTCGGGAGAGTGCTCCAGATCTCGACCGAAGTCCTGCTCGAAGCTCGGGGTCGAGAGATCGTGGTGCACTCCCCTGCGTCCGTGACGGCCGGGCAGCTCGGCCGTTGGATCGCGAATCGACGCGCTACCCCGAGCACGCAGCAAAGGAGCGTCGAGGGTCTGGCCCAACGAAGGAACAGCCGATGACGAGGGGCCGACGTCGAGCTCGTCGAATAGCTCGCGAAGCGAGGCATACGCGGCCCCCCTGACGCCCCCAGCTCCATCCCCAGCTCCATCCCCAGCTCCATCCCCTCCCCCATCTTCGGCCGAGCAGGTCCCGGCGAAGACCTGGACATCCGCGTCGAGGGAATCGGCCAGCAGCTCACGCATCAAGCGAGACTTGCCCAGCCCCGCCGCCCCCTCGACGAACAGGATGCACGGCCCGGCCGTCCCGGCCAAACCCCGCGCCAGGAACTGCCGGGCACGCTGGAGCTGAGGCTGACGCCCCACGAACTCGGGGGCCGCGAGGTGGGGGCGACGCTGGAGCGGCGGCGGCTGGGACCACCCATAGTCGCCGAGCAGAGGGACGATCGCCTCAAGCGCATCGTAGGCCGCCGCCGCAGAAGCAAAGCGCGCCTCCGGCTGACGGTGACATAGCCGCATGATCACCGCGCCAAGCTCCGCGGGAACGTCGGAACGACAAAGAGGGACTCGGTGATCGCTGCGGTGCAAGGAGAGCCACTGTCGCGCCGAGTGACGCCCGGGCCCGAAGGGGTGCTCACCGGCGAGCAGACAATAGAGGACGATGCCCAGCGAGTAGAGATCGGAGCGAGGATCGGCGGTACCGTGTTCGATCGACTCAGGAGCCAAGAAGCGAAGCGAACCGAGCACGTCACCGAGGCCCACGCCCTCGTCCCGGAAGTCAGCAACCTTGACGATCCCAAAGTCGCCCAATCGCGCCTGGGTTTGGCCCGCCTCGGTGCCCAGGAAGATGTTCTGGGGCTTGAGATCCCGGTGGACGATGCCGCAGGCGTGGACGTGATCGAGGCCCGACAGGAGCTGCCGGCCCAGGTCGACGACCGCCTCCGGCCGCTCCCAGCGCTCGAGCTCCAGCGAGCCCCCCGGAACGTACTCCATGGTGAAGTAGGCCTGCCCGTGGTGAACGCCCTGCTCGTAGCAGTGGATGCAATGGGGGTGGGCGAGGCGAGCGAGCGCGCGGAACTCTCGCCTGAACCGCGTGAGGTGGGTGGCCTCGTGCAGGTGCGGCTTGAGCTGCTTGAGGGCGCATTGTCGCTGCTCTTGCTCGTCGATGGCCAGCCACACCACCCCCATGGCCCCCTCGCCGAGCGACTCGACGAGACGATAGCGTTGCGCAAATAAAGTGGAGCCCTGCGGGTCTTCCTGACGCTGCATCAACGCACCGAGCGTTCGGTTATACTCGATGCGGCCGCGGCTTTGGAACATCGGCCCTCGTTCCCTCGAGCTCACATCAAGCCATGGGGTTGGATGCACGAGATGACCATTCGACCACGCGCCACGAACAACGCGCTCGCCATCGCCCTCGGGCTCTCCATGATCGTCGGGGCCGAGCCTGGAGCCCGAGCGGCCGAACCCGCGCCACTCATCGCCGAGCCCGCCGTCGACCCCCCCCACTCGGACGAGCCAACGCTTCGGGCCTTGGCCTCGACCTACCACCAAAAGCGCACCACTCTCGGCCTGGCGGGCATGGGTACGCTCACCGGCTGGGCGGTGGTCAACATCGCGGGAGGGCTGGCCGGCAACCTCACGACCACCGGTACGATCCGCTTCTTTCATCAGGGCAACGCGGCGTGGAACACGGTCAACCTGGCCCTCGGCATCGCGGGGCTGGTGAGCCAACGCCGGGAACGCGACGAGCCGGTCGATCTGGCCACCGGCCGCGCCCGCGCTCGCCGGGCCCAGGTGGTCTTCGGGATCAATGCCGGCCTCGACGTGCTCTATGTGAGCACCGGTGCGATCCTCTGGTCGCTGGGTCAGGCGCTCGACCCATCGCCGAGCCGGCTGGAGCTCGGACCGCGACTCCACGGCTACGGTCAGGCCCTGGTGCTCCAGGGCTTGTTCCTCTTCGTGTTCGACGTGGCCATGATGGTCGGCCATGAGCGACAGCTGGTCCGCACCCAGCGGCGCATGGATGCCCGACTGACGTTGCGACCGACGCTTCGCCCCGGCCCGCACGGAAGGCTCGCCGCGGGTCTGGCCCTGCAGTTTCACCGCTGACCGGGCCGATCACCGGGCCGATCACCGGGCCGATCACCGGGCCGATCACCGGGACGAACGAGGTCCCATCGCCCCTGCATCGGTGGCCCGTCCCCGGGCCCGTGAGCGCCGGCAACTTCGTTGGCAGGGGGATCGTCGCCGCAGGTCGCCCGACACTTCGTCTGTTCGTGACGCGCATCGGGGCGGGATCGGTCGGCTAGACGAGCCCTGCGTAAACTGCCAGGCTGCAACCGATGTCACAGCTGGAACAGCTGGCCACTTCTGCGTGGACCCCCTGGATCGCCGGGCTGGTGCTCGGCGGGGGGGTCATCCTGCTGCTAGGGACTGTGGGGAGCCCGCTGCGCGGCCTGCCGCGTGCGATCGCGGCGCTCCGCCGCGGCGCGGTCACCGAAGGGGGGCACGGCCCGCTGTGGTTGCCGCTGGCGGCCGCCACCGGCATGGGAGGGATCACCGGTGGCGTGCTCGCGGTGAGCACCGGCGGCCCCGGAGCGCTGGTATGGATGTGGGTGACCACCGTGCTGGGCATGGCGATCGTATTTGCCGAGGGGAGCCTGGCCGCTCGTGCTCCGACCAACGACGAGCCCGCCACCATCCACCTGCTGGCCGCTCCCGGCCTGGGGCGGCTGCTGGCCCCGATGTACGCGCTGGCGGTCGTGGTGATGGCCCTGGTGGTCGGGGCCGCGTTCCAGACCCACCAGGCCGCGGCGGTGTTCGAGTCTACGCTGGGGATCCCGCCCCGCAGCGTCGCGATCGCGCTGGCCGTGATCGCGGCCCCCTTCGTGCTGCTCCCCCGGATCCGTCGGCCGCTGCTGATGCTGGTCCCGGGGGCCCTGGTGCTCTACGCGGGCCTGGCCCTGACGGTGCTGAGCAAGGACGACCTGATGCTGAGCCTGCAGCTGGGCGACGCTGTCAACGAAGCGTTTGGGATCACCCCGGCGGCCGGCGGCGCTGCCGGAGGCGGCGTGGGCCTGATGGTGACCCATGGGGTGCTGCGGGCGACCCTCGCCGGCGAGGCCGGCCTGGGCAGCGCCGCGCTGCTCGATCTGCGGGGCCGTAGCCGCGGCACCGCGGGCGCGGTGGTCATGCTGGTCCCGCTGCTGGCCGCGGGCGTGGTGGGCAGCCTCAGCGCGATGCTCATGCTGGGTGGCCCCGGCCGTGATGCCCCGGTGGCCGACCCCGAGCTGGTCCCCCTCGAGCGCACCTTTGCTCAGGGCCTGCGCCCCAGCCAGCAGGTGGGCCAGACGGTGGTGCTCCCCCAAGACACCACCATGGAGGCGGGCAAGTTCTACGGCATGAAGCTGCGCGCCAACCCGCGCGGTCACGTCATGGCCAAGCTGGTCAAGGAGAAGAACCACGTCGCGCTACCCCACTGGGCGGTGGCCCAGGTCTCCGACACCGTGGTGTTCCGGCCGCGAGACGAACAGCGGGCCAAGAACGCCGCCTGGGACATCCGGATCCCCTGCGATCGTGAGCTCCGCACCTCCCAAGGCGGGCTCGAGTACGTGCTGCTGCGGCCCAAGGATCCCGAGATCGATCTCTATAAGCTCACCGCGCAGCTGGGGCTGAGCGCCCAGCCCTACGTGAACTTCGACGACTTCTCGTTCCCAGGCCGGGTGGGTCGGGCCACCAGCCCCGATGCATCGCTGGGCGAGCACCTCGCGATGTTCGAGCCGCCCCACGAGGACAGGCCCTTCAACCCCAAGCTCCACGAGTTCTTTCGCAACGGCTACCGGGGCCCCTACGCCGACGACGACGGGCCTCGGCCGCCGTGGGCCTTTGTGGCCCGCGAGGGCTTCGACGCCGAGGTAGGCTCGCTGGTCGACCTTCGGATCGTCGGCGATCCTCGCGGTAACGACGTGCTGGCGATCACCCGTAGCGGCAGCGTGGAAGCGCCTCCTTGGGATCTCTTGCTCGGGGCCACCACCATGGTGATCCGCCACGACCAAGACCCCGCGCAGGACATCCGCTTGGCCGTGACCCCCCGCTACGATCTCTACCGGGTGCGCTTTACGATCGCCAACAAGCGCTTCGAGGACATGCGCACCGTCGAGAAGATGGAGGGCTACTCGGGGCCCTACCTGGTGGTCCCCGACTACGAGTTCACGGCCGAGGTGCACGGCGACACCCGGCTGCCCCAGACGCTGGCCGGCCGGCGTACGCTCGTGCCGGTTCACCCGCTGGGCGAGGTGCAGGGCCCCTTCGGCGACGAGCCCACTTACCGCCCGCACCCCGCCGAGCTGCTGGCCTTTGGGCTCACCGGTCCTGTGCCCGCATACGATGGAGCACAGCGCGTAGCCGCGCGGGTGACCCAAGGGCTCGGCAGCACCGGACGCTCGCTATTGGCGATCGTCGTGTTCGTATTTGCGCTGTCGACCATCGTCGGCTGGAGCGAGCTGGGAGGTCGAGCCGCCACCGCGCTGGCCGGATCCCCGGGTGGACCCGCGCACGGGATCGCGATGCTGATCGCCGCCGGCGTCGGCACCACGTGGAGCCTGGCCGAGCTGCTGCCCGTCGTCGATCTGGCGCTGGCCGCGGTGGTCGTGCCCAGCATCGTTGGACTGGTGCTGCTACTGCCCAAGGTAAAAGACGCCGCCGCCATGAAGGACGATCTGGGCTCCACGCCGCCCAACGACACCCCGCACGATCCCTGAGCCGGGCCCCGTGCAGCTCGTGATCCGACCCCATCCACGTCGATGAGCTCCGCGAAGGGTCGAGCCCCGGGCGACGCGATCCGCTAGCGACTTGGCGCATATGGCCAGTGCGCCGACGCCTTCGACCTCCTATCGTTCGAACATCGCAACGGGCCGCGATGGCCGAAGCGAAGGAGAAGTCGCCATGAAGACCGTCCTCATCACCGGTGCATCCTCGGGAATTGGCAAACAGACCGCCAAGACACTGCTCTCCGAGGGATTTCGGGTCTACGCGGCCGCGCGCCGAGTAGAAAAGATGCACGATCTCGCGCAGGCCGGCGCCATCGTCGTGGCCATGGACGTCACCCAGGAGCAAGACATCGCCCGGGTGATCACGCAGATCGAGACCGACCACGGAGGGGTCGACATCCTCATCAACAACGCCGGCTTCGGCATGTATGGCGCGATGGAAGACACCTCGCTCGACGACGCCCGCTACCAGTTCGAGGTCAACGTCTTCGGGCTCGCGCGCCTCACCCAGCGCGTGCTCCCGTATATGCGCAAGCAGGGCGCCGGCACGATCATCAACATCTCGTCCATGGGCGGCAAGATCTACACCCCGCTGGGCGCCTGGTACCACGCCACCAAGCACGCGCTCGAGGGCTGGTCCGACTGCCTGCGACTGGAGCTGGCCCCCTTCGGCATCCACGTGATCGTCGTGGAGCCCGGCGCGATCCAGACCGAGTTCGGCGACGTGTTGGTGGGCCCCATGCTCGAACGATCGGGGCAAAGCGACTACGCACCGATGGCGACCAAGGTGGCCAAGGCGGTCGAGGCTTCGTATGCGGACGGTGCCGGCTCGCCGCCCTCGGTGATCGCCAAGGTGGTCGTCAAGGCGCTGCGGGCCAAGCGACCCCGCACCCGGTACGTCGCCGGTAAGTACGCCCGGCCGATGATCGCGCTGCGCAAGTGGTTGGGTGATCGAGCGTTCGACAAAGCGGTGATGAGCCAGTTCTAGGAGAGGATCGTGACGCTCCCGCGAAACGGGGAAATGGACCCGGCGAGG
>JBCCWC010000125.1:0-43490 GCA_039194325.1 Myxococcota bacterium | reverse complement strand
CGGGGAGATCGTGCTTCGTCAAGGATCCGATGTCGCGCGGGCGTAGCCTGCCGGTGGCTTGAGCGATCGCTCGCCTGCCCGCCCGGGGCTCAGGGGCCGATGGACCAACCGCAAGGCGCGCTGAAGGTGCTGTTGGTGGCGTTGTCGCAGTAGTCCGCGCTCACGAACTCGCTGTCGATCGTGTTGTCGATCCGACACTTGCAGTCGTAGCCATCGGCGGTCACCAGGCAATCGACCGTGTACTCGCGTTCATCGTTGCACTCGTACGCGGTCAGTGTGCACCCGGTGGTGCTGCTGTCGTTCTCGAGTCGTTGGCAGCGGGCCGTCTGGTTGCCCCCATCGCCGTCGTCCCCGCATGCTCCGAAAGCGGCGTAGGCGGCGGTCGCGAGGGCCACGAGGATGGCGCGAGCGTGCTTCATGGGACATGAGTGTCGCTCATTTCGGCGTGGATGGCACCCACGCGCACCACCGGGCGTGGGAGCGAGCGAGGCTAGGGTGCCTCGAAGATCTCGTCGAGCGACGTGGCGGTGAGGGCCCGGTGGAGCCACCGCTGAAGCTGAGCCTCGTCGTCGCAGCGGTCGACTCGGTCGCGATGGTCGTCGTCGAGCACGAGACCGCGCGTTTGCAGCACCTCCACGAGGAACTCGACCTTGCCCTCGATCTTATTCTTGCGCTTGATCTCGTCGAGGCGCGGGGTTTGTTTGGCCTCTGTGCTTGTTCGACTGCTCGTTGACCACCTCGAACGCCAGCTCTTCGAGGTAGCGCGAGCCGGTCTGAGGGTCGATGCCCGAGCGCCGAACGCAGGTGTCGGTGGCGAAGTCCGAACGCGGACCCGCACGGGTCAGCAGGTCGGTGGACACCGTGTAGCCCGGGGTCACGTAGGTCCCGATCACCCGGTCGAGCTGCGTATGACGATCCCCGTGCTCGGCCTTGGCCGGCGCCGCGTACACCCGGCGGCCGCGCACGATTTCCTCGCGGGTCTCGGGCTCGACCAAGCGCTCGTCGACGTAGGGCGCAGATGCGGCGTCGTCAGAGCCGGGCATTCGTAGCGCCGTTGAGCCTCCCTCCGTAGGGGGCGCGAGCCGAACATCGGCGGACGAAGGCTTGGGATCCATGGCCGAGGTCATTGTAGCGCGGCCGAGGTGGGTGCGTCGCGGGCATCACGCTCGCTTCCCGTTCGGCGGCCTCGGTCATTGTTCGAGAGCGCGAGACCTCCAAGAGCACCGCAAGGTCGTCCCATTTCATGACCTGTCGGATGCACTCGACGGCGTGAGCGGGCAGTTCATCGCCGGCCGGAAGCACCGACCGCTGGCCTTTACGCGCGCGTACAAGGAGCAGCTGTGGAGCGCGACCGAAGCGATGGTCGGGCGAACGCGAGAGGCCACCGCCGCGGCCTAGGAGATCCTTGGTCGCCGGAGCGGCGTTCTCAGGGCAACGCGGCCCCGATCGACGGCGCGGCCGCGAGGGTCGCAGGGTTGATGTACAAGGCCCCCATGCACCGGAACAGCCTGGGGATCGTCGCGCTCGGCATGTCGCTTGGCGGTTGTTTCTTGTTCGGCGGCTCCAAGTCGACCGCGCCGACATCCCAGCCGGGGGCGCCGGCTACCCCGTATCGCGCACCCGAGTTCGACCAGACCCGCGAGCAGCTCCAGGCCGTGATCGCCGAGAAGACCACGGGCTTCGAAGAAGTCGTCAGCGCCCAGGGGGTGCTCGAGGCCTACACACCGAGCGTCTTCCCGGCCAAGCGCGGGGAGTGTCACGTGGTGGTGATCGAGCTGCTCGAAGGGGCCGCCTGGAGCGATCACGCCATGCAGATGGTGAGCGCCGAGGGCAAGCGCCCCGGCGAGGAGTACACGATAGGTCACGCGTCGATCGTCCACGGGCCCGGGGTGGTCGTCGACAATGGGTGCGTGCAGGTGGATGGCCAGGTCTCGATCGATGTGATCGCTACGTTCGGCTCGGCCACCGACAAGAGTCGGATCCACGAGCTGGGGACCGGGCCCATTCGTTCGAGCCTCTACGTCAAGACGGTCTCCGAGCAAGAGATCGCGGCGATGGAGGCCAAGCGCGCGGCGGCGTGGGAGCAGGCCGAGATCGACGCCGAGCAGTTTCGTCAGGAAGAGGAGGCCCGTCGGCGTCAGGCCGAGGCGGACCGGCAGGCGCGGGAGGCCGAGCGTGCGGCGGCCCAGTCGAGCGGCTCGGGGCGGTCGAGTGGGGCCGGTGGTGCGTCCGGCGGACCCTCGGTGGTGTCGGTTCAGCTGAAGAACAACTGCCCGTCGACGGTCAAGCTGTTCTTCGGGACCAAGCCCAAGTTCGGGAGCGGGCGCTACTCCAGCCTCAGCTCGAACACGCGCCGCAGCGAGAGCATGAAGCCGGGCGACATGGTGTGGATCGTCGACGACAGCCAAAACGGGATCTCGAGCGCGACGGTGTCGGCGTCGACCCGGGAGATCGAGGTCACGCGCAGCTGCACGGGCCTGAGCGCCCGCTGACGCACGCGTCAGGGGCTCGGATCGGCCATTTCGTAACCGATCGGGCGCTACGGGCGTAGGCTAAGGCGTGATGCGAGGCTCGCTCATCGCCCCGATCGTCCTGTGCCTGGCCGCCTGCTCGTCGCCCAGCCCCGACAACCCCACCACCGCACCGGCCCAGGTCGCGCCGGCCGATGACTCGCCGGCCCCGGCCGAGGCGCTCGTGGCCGACAGCGAGGCCTACTTCGCGGGGGGGTGCTTTTGGGGGGTCGAGCACTACATGGAGGCGCTCGATGGCGTGACCAGCGTGGAGTCTGGCTACATGGGGGGCCACGTGCAGTCGCCCTCGTACGAGCAGGTCACCAGTCACACCTCGGGTCACCTCGAGACGGTGCGGGTGCGCTTCGACTCCCGCCGGGTGTCATATGAAGAGGTGGCCAAGCTCTTCTTCGAGATCCACGATCCCACCCAGGCCGACGGTCAGGGCCCCGACATCGGGCCGCAGTACCTGTCGGCCGTGTTCTACGCCGACGCCGAGCAGAAGCGGACCGCCGAGTCGCTCATCCAGACGCTGCGAGGGCGGGGGTTCGACGTGGTCACCCAGGTTCGTGAGGCCGCGCAGTTCTGGGAGGCCGAGGACTATCACCAGGACTACTACGCCCGGACGGGGAAGACGCCCTACTGTCACGCTCGCGTCCGGCGCTTCGAAGACTGACGCTGCGGCCCGGCGGGGGGGGAGCCACCAGCCGGGACGCGACCGGAGCGTCTGGAGTGCTCGGTGAGCGGCGTTCGTGGATTCGGTCCGGTATCATGAGTCATGCGCGTCGCCGCGTCGTGGAGTCTCGTGGTCGCCCTGGCCGTGGCCTGTGGAGGAGGGACCGAACAGTCTGGTGAAGTGCTCGAGTCCTCGTCGACCGACGCCGCCCCGTCGTCGAGCGAGGGAGGGGCGGGCACGACTGTGCTCGATGGTTCGTCTGGCCTCCCTGGGGGCACCGCGGGCCCGGGCTCCGAGTCTACCGCCGGGCCGGGTACCGGACTGGGCTCCAGCTCGGGGGACGAGTCCGGATCCACCGGAGAGACCATCGAGGAGCTGGAGGTGCTCTTCATCGGCAACAGCCATACGTACCTCGATGACATTGGCGAGACGGATCTACCGCTGCTCATCGCCGAGGTGGCCCAAAGCCAGGGCAAGACCCTCGTGGCGGACTCGGTGACGGCGCCCTTCGAGTCGCTGCAGGGGCACTACGAGGGGACCGAGGCGCTCGATCGGATCGCCGAAGGGGGCTGGGACGTGGTGGTGCTGCAAGAGCGCTACCGGCCGTCGGTCGACGAGCCGCAGACCTTGCTGGAGTATGTGGAGCTCTTCGACGCCGAGATCGCGGCGGTGGGAGCGGAGACCATGCTCTACATCTTGTGGGCACGAGACAGCGAGCTGGAATCGCAGCCTGTCATCATCGACAACAACCTCGCGGCCGCGACCGCGGTGGGGGCCTCGCTGTCGCCGGTAGGGCCGGCGTGGGAGCAGATCCGGATCGACTACCCCACGATGACCTTGGCGCAGAACGATCCGCAGAGCCACGCCAATCGCCGCGGGGCATACCTCAACGCGATGGTGTTCTATGGCGCGCTGTTCCTCGAGTCGCCGGTGGGACTGCCGGCGCAGACGATCCTCGACGAGGATCCCACCGAGGCCGAAGCGGAGCTCTTGCAGATCGCCGCTTCCGATGCGCTCGATGAGATCTAGCCGCCAGCGAGCCACGGGCACGGACTCGAGCGGCTCAGATCATCGATAGCTCCGCCGTTTCGGTCGTGCTGTCGAGGTCGATCGAGCCTGCCGCGGTCTCGATCTGCACGAACAGCTTTGGATCGCCGTATGCCACTTCGACCCTCAGGCCCAGGGCTGCGAGCGCTGCGGCGAGTGCGTCGGCGTTCGGGTCGGCCAGGGCCAGGCTTGCGAACCGACCACCCACCGGTTGGGTCGACGACGGCAGCGCGCAGTCGAGCCAGTCGATGACAAAGGGCATGCGCAGACCGAAGCCGTGGCCGGTCGGGAACAGCAGGTCCCACACCAGCGACCCACCGTCAGCCCTCACCCGCTCGGTACGTTGAGGGCCGATGGTCTCGATCCCATGGGCGGCGAGCCCACGCTTGGCCCGCGCCAGGTCGCTGCGCACCGCCCAGGTCACGAGGCCCGGTGCCGAAAGCGCGGCCACGCGCTCGCCGAACGTGCCGGCCAGCGGCTGCGCCGGATCGGGGGCGATGAGCTCGAGGTAGGTGTTGCCCAGGGACAGCAGTGCGTTGCGGGTGCCGAGCCCGGTGTGGCTGCCCCCGAACGCCGGCGGGCGGTCGAACACCTCGGTGGCCCAGGCGACGCCGGCTTCGAGATCGGGCACGGCGTACATGAAGTGGTCGATCTGTGCCATTGCCCGCAACCGGCTGCTCGATGAGTGTCGTAGGATCCCGCGACGCCCGCAAGGAGGACGACGTGGTACAGCTACTGCGAGAGGATATTCAGACCCACGAGGTGCTCGACTGGCAGGGCATCCATCTGCTGCACTACGTGGGATCGACATGTTCCCAAGAGACGCGGATCTTCTTGAACCTGAAGGGGATCGAGTGGGTCTCGCACCGCGTGGATCTAGCGCGGCACGAGAACTACACCGCGTGGTTCATGGGTATCAACCCGCGTGGCCTGGTGCCCGTGCTCGTCGACGACGGCCAGGTGATCATCGAGAGCAACGACATCCTCGAGTACCTCGAGGCGAAGTTCCCCGCGCCTCGCCTGATCCCCGACGGGCAAGGATCCACGTCCCACGCGCTGCTGGCTGCCGAAGACGCGCTGCACCTCGATCTTCGCGCGCTGTCGCTGCGCTACGTGTTCGGGCAGAGCAAGACCATGCGCAGCGAAGACGTGCTCGAGCGCTACGAGCACTCTGGCTCTGGCACCGTGGGCGGTCAGTCCGACCCGTACAAGGCGGTGGAGCTCGAGTTCTTCCGCAGCATGCAGCGCAACAATGGGATCACCGATGAGCAGGTCCGTACCTCCGCGGCAAAATTCCGCGCCGCCTACGACGAGCTCGAGGTGCGCCTCGCGTCTGGGGCGCAGTTGCTCGGCGATGAGGTCTCGCTTGTCGACATCGCCTGGTACGTCTATTCCGCGCGCCTGCGGTTGGCCGGCTACCCGCTGCACCCGCTACACCCTCGCGTGGGCGCTTGGTTTGATGCGCTCAATGCGCGTTCCGAGTTTGCCAAGGAAGTGAAAGAACCGTCGTTCCTGCTCGAGATGCGCGAGCAGATGCACGTTGCTCAGGACGCCGAAGGATCGTCGCTGCGAAAGGTCACCGGCTGGTAGCGCCGATCGCCGCCCGTGCGCTGCCGATGGGCGGCACGATCATCACGCTGGGCTGCTATGGTCAGCCCGTCGTGACCCGCCCCACCGTGCTCGATACGCCGGCCGACGTCGAAGCCATCGTCCGGAGCCTCCCGGCCCGGCTGCGCCCCGAGAAGGTCGAGGGCTACAGCGGGATCTTCCACCTGGCCCTGCGCGGGGCACAAAAGCCCGAGTGGACGGTGAGCATCGACGGGGGCGCCTGTACGGTTACCGAGGGCCTACACGGCGAGCCCTGCTGCGTGCTCTCGATGCCCGCCAAGACCTACGTGGGCGTGGAGATGGGCAAGAAGAACCCGATGGTGGCGTTCCTCAAGGGTCGCATCAAGATCACTAACGTGGGGCAGATGCGGCGCTACGACAAGGCGTTCTACAAGCTCTATGACACCAAGGACGCGTGAAGAGTACGCGTAAAGAGTACGCGCATCGCTTGTCTCGTCGTGCGCTTGTCCGTGCGCTTAGGGGGCGTCGATGATCCCGCGGATCTCCTCGTCCAGGCGGCGGTAGTGGGCGATGTGCACCTCCAGCGCGTGGCCTTGAACGCAGTACAGCGCGCGTCGGATCGCGCGGGCGATCCAGGCGCGGCGATTTCCGAACACGCCGCCTCCGATGAAGGTCAGCCACACCACGCCGCTGCCGTCCCCCTCGTGAGCATCGACGACCGCCGCCCACAGGGTGGCCTCGTACGCGGCGTCGAGCACTACGGTGGCCAGCGGCTCCCAGGCGTCGGTGGGCAGGCGGTTGTAGCCGCACGAGAGCGCCGAGCAGAACGCTTGCGACACGAACGTGGGGACGGGCGGCGGCACGTAGCGCGACGCGAAGGTGACCTCCACGTTCGTCTGCACGCCGATCTTCATGTGTTCGATCAGCACCTCGCGACCCACTCGCTCGATGGCCGGCCCGACCGCGGCCAGGCGCTCCGGGTCGGAGAAGGTGTAGCCGTTGCGGACGGTCACGAACTGCTCGGGCTCACCGAGGGCTTGTTTCACCGCGTCGAGGGTGTCGAGCTGCCGGTCGTGACGCTGACCGACGGCGTCGCCCACGGGCACGAAGTAGTTGCGGACCACGGTGGCGGCCGCCGCCGCGAGCGAGCACGCCGGGCCCTGGGTGGGATCGTCGGCGTACTGGGTGACGCCGTCTTCAGGGGTCTCGTTGGGCCCGGCGAACTCGAGGCAGTTGAGCTGCGAGGCCGCCTGAAACATCGCGCCGGCGTTTTCGGGCCGGGCGTGGAGCTCGAGCACGTCGCCCACCACGTCGTGCGAGATCCGCAGCGTGCCCGGTAGTGCGTGGGCTGCTCTCGCTCGCAGTGACTGGACCGACGGAGTGTCGAAGGACCCCGCGCCGAACGAGCGGCCGTTGGCTCGGGAGGTCAGCGTCTCGCCGTCGAGATCGAACTGCCCTTGCGTCGTCTCGTAGTCGGTCTCCACGAACCCGAACAAGGACTGAAACCAGGTCGACATGGGGGCATGATGGCACAGCGGGCCCGCGGAGCAGCCGCTGCCCTGGTAGGGGTTCGGCCGGTACTGAGCGGCCGGTACCGAGCGGTCGGTCACGCAGTTTAAGCGAGCGCTATCAGCCCGCGTGATGTCCCACGGTCGCATGGGACAGGGGGGCGTCGTCACACCTCCGAGAAGCTTACTTGTGGCGGCAAGCCTTCGAAAGCAGGTGCCGTCGCGTACCAGCCTGGGTGGCATCGTTCTTGCTGTTGCATGGCAACGTGATGAAGGCAACCAAGACCCAATGGGTATGCGCGGTGCTTCTGGGTGTGGCGATCTCGAGCTTGGCATGCGAGGCCGATGATGAACTCGGGCCGGAGCTCGGGCCGGAGCTCGGGCTCGAGGACGACGAGCCGCTCGAGCCGCGACATACGTGGTGGAACTTTGCGTTCATTCGAACGCACAGCCCGGCGTGGGACATGTGCATGGACGTCGCGGGCAAGTCCACACAGCCGGGGACGTTGGTCAATCAGTTTCCGTGCAAGTCGACCACGCAGTCCCACTTTCCCGATGACCAAAATCAACGGTTCTTCTTGAGTCCGATCATGTCGGGCTCGAGCACGTTCGCCATCGTGAGCCCGCTGGATACCGGGACCGCAGAGGGCAACTGCGTGGATCTCAAGACTCCCGAGTTTGCGGGCGGAAACGAGGGCAACCTCAACACGAGCAACCTGCAGCACGGGTCGCACGGCCTGATCATGGATCGGTGCGATCTTGGTGATCCGCGGCAGCAGTGGGAGCTGATTGAGTCCTACTCGGAGGCGCCCATCGAGTTCGACGATTACTGGCACAGGGAGAGCACCTACGGCCGGCTTCGCAACGTGTTCACCGGCGAGTGCATCGACGTACCGTATGGCGTCTCGTACGCGACGGCGCTCCAGGTCTATCCGTGCCACACGGGCAGCAACCAGCAGTGGCGGATCTTTCAGCCGCTATGGTTTGGCTAGGAGCCCGCGGTGAAGGCCGGCGGATGACCGCCGGCGAGCGTTTTGCACCGGCTCGAACCCGCTCGGGAGCGGGATCACCAGCGGTACCCTGCCAGGCTCACCGACTCTCGTGGTCATGCAACCAGCGTCGGTCCGACCCGTCCAGTCGGGTGGAGCCCCGCGCATCGCCGCCGCACCCGGTGTACCACACCTGGTGCAAGACCTGCGGGGTCGGGACGTGCCGAGCCGAGCCGAGCACTGACGCGCATGACGAGTCACTCCATCGTGAACCTCTCGAGCCTCTTGGTCGATGGTCCGCAAGATCCCGAGGGGCGGTTGATCCTCCGCCCCTTGCCCGACGGTGTGATCCTTGTCGAGCCCGAGGCGGACGCCTCGGGGGCGTCCGAGATCAGCGTGGGCGGTCGCGCCAGACCGCCGGATCCACCCTGAGCGAGAAGCGAAAAGCGAGCACTGGCCTTCGAAGCGAAGCATGAGCCAGCCGCCGTCGACCGCGGTATCGAGCGACCGCTGCGATATCTCGCGGCGACGGGTCGATCCTCACGGGTCCGGGGGACCGCTTGTGCGTGCCGATCGGCTCGGAGCTGCCGCAAGGGCCCGTCTTGCCGTTGGAGCCGGTGGCTCGGACGGTGGCTCGGCACTTGCGTTGGACGTAGAGACACTCAGCTACACGCAATCCATGTTCGGGCGATAGCGTCGTAGGATGTCGCGGCTGGTCGTTGTGGCGCTGCGTCCACTCGATTTCGTGGCCAATGAAAGGGGTGATGTCCGGATCTTCTACACCGATTCCTCACCAGCCTCCATGCCTTCCCGAGGCGGCTCGGTCGGCATCTGCAGGCCCACCCGCGTCCCCTCGCCCACCGACGAGTGGATCGAGATCGTCCCCCCGTGAGTCTCGACCAGCCGCTTGATCACCGGTAGCCCCAGGCCGGTCCCCTTGCCCGGTGGTTTGGTCGTAAAGAAGGGCTCGAACACCCGAGCGATCACCTCCGGCGGCATCCCGGGCCCGTCGTCTTCCACGACGATCGTCACCGTACCCGCCAGCTCGTCCTGCCGGACGCTGATGTCGACGTGCCCGTGCTTGGCGTACGAGTCGATCGCATCGGCTGCGTTGGCACACAGGTTGATGAGCAGCTGCTCCAGCTGCGTCTTGGCCCAGTGCAGCCACACCGGCCGATCGGGTAGATCGAGGCGGACGCTCAGCCGCTTGGTGCGGCCGGCGATCCGGAGCATCGTGGCGACCGACTCGACTACCTGTCGCACGTCGAGCGGCTCGGGTCTCTCGGTGGCCTTGGGGGCGGCGAAGTTCATGATCGTCTTGGCCTGCTCCGCGACGTGCTTGGCCGCGTCACAGATCATCTCGAGATCCGCCCGATCCACGGTGAGTCGGCGCTCGAGGTCCACGAGCATCAGGCTCGAGCCGGTCACCAGCACCGTAGAGATGTTGTTGAGCTCGTGGCCGACGCCCGCGGCAAAGGTCCCCAGCGTCGCGAGCCGATCCATGTGCAGCAGCTGATCCCGCAGGCGATCGATCTCCGCCAGCGCCTGCTCGTGTCGCTGATGGAGCAGGTCGTGGTACCGCTTGGCATCCAGGAGGTTGCGGATCCGGGTGCGCAGCTCGGGGGCGAACACCGGCTTGGTCAGGAACTCGTTGGCCCCCGCGCTCAGCCCCCGCAGCACGTCTTCTCGGGCATCGAGGGCGGTGACCATGATGATCGGGATCCGCTCCAGCCGAGGGTCCTGCCGCAGCTCGGCGCAAAACTCGATCCCATCGAGCTGGGGGAGCATCACGTCGAGCAGGATCAGATCCGGCCGCTGCCGCACGATCTGCTCGCGGGCCTGCGGGGCAGACTCGGCGAAGCTCAGCGTGTAGTCACATCGCGCGAGCTGGGCGGCGAATGTGTCCCGCGCCGGGGCGCTGTCGTCGATGATCAGGATATGTTCTTCATTGTTCATGGTGGCTCGTCCCCGCTTTGTTGGGGAGGAGTGGCCGGCAGGACGACGGTGAAGCGGCTGCCTCGGCCGCGCTCGCTGTCGATCTCGATCCGGCCGCCGTGCAGGGCGGTGAGGCGTGAAGCCAGCGACAAGTCGAGGTTGGCCCCCCGGTGCTTCCGGGTGAGCTCGGTGCGGCCCGGTTCGAGCGACCCATGCGTGGGGTGCACCGCCTCCATGTCGAACCCCTCCCCGGTGTCCCAGACGACGAAGGCCACCGCTTGCTCGCTCGAATCGGTCAGCTCTAGGCCCGCCTCACCCCCCGGGGGGGTGAACCGGATCGCGTTGCTCAGAAGGTTCAGCAGGATCTGGCGGACACGTCGGGCGTCACCCCGCATGTGTTCGACCTCGCTGCTGTTGATGTAGCGGAGCTTGAGCCCGCCAGCTCGTGCCTTCGGCCGCAGGATCCGGAGGACCTGCCGGCACAGATCGTCCAACTCGATGTCGTGGAGCTCCAGCTCGAGCTCGTCGATCCCGATCTTGGCCAGATCGATCATGCCGCTGACCATCTCCAGCAGCTGGCGCCCGCTGTGCTCGATGGTCTGGATCGAGCGGCGCTGTTTATCCGTGAGCGGGCCGTAGACCTGCTCCTGGAGGGCCTCGGAGAGCCCGAGGATCGCATTGAGCGGCGTGCGCAGATCGTGGCTCATGCTCGCCAAGAACTCGTCCTTGCTCCGTACGGCCTCGAGGATCGTTCGTGTGTCTCGATTGGCGGCGAGCGTCTCGGCCAGCACGTTGATCGCCAGGCCAAGAGGATCCAGCGGATCCCCGGCGCCGTGCAGGGCACACCGGGCGGTAAGCTCGCCCCGAGCGAGCGAGGCGAGGACCTGCCGCAGATCTTCTAGCTTGGGGTCGGCGGGCCTTGGGTCTACGAGCTTTGCCTCGAAGTTTTCATCGGTGATCATGGATAGACCTCTGCGACGATCGGCGAGCGTGGTCTACGGCGTTGGCTTGGCCGGGGCTAGGGGCGGGGCGCCGAGCGTAGCGGCGGCGTTGGTGAGCCGAGCGATACGAGCCTCGAGATCCCGCAGCGAGTAGGGCTTGGCGAGGTAGTCGTCGGCGCCGGCGGCCAGGCATCGCTCTCGATCTCCGACCATCGCCAGTGCGGTCACGGCGATGATCGGAATGTCGCGAGTGTGCTCGTCTTGGCGAAGACGGCGGGTGACCTCCAGCCCATCCATGTCCGGCATCTGAATATCCATCAGCACCACGGCCGGCTGTTGGCGCCGGGCCTTGTCCAGGCCCTCGGTGCTGGTGAGTGCCACCTCTACCCCGTACCCGCGGCTGTGCAGGAAATCCCGCACGTAGCCCACGTTGTTGAGGTTGTCGTCTACGATGAGCACCACGGTCGCATCGGTAGCGACGACCACCGAGCGCGCTACGGTGGCACACTCGTGGACCGCACGGATGAATCGCTGGCGACTGATGGGCTTGGTCAGGTGCATCGTGGCGCCCTTGGACAGACTGAGCGCGGGCTCGTCCACCACGCTGACCACGAGCACCGGCACCTGCCGCGTGCCCTCGTCGTCCTTGAGGCGCTCGAGGATGTCCCAGCCCGACAGGCCCGGCAGCAGCAGGTCCAGCACCACCAGGGCGGGCTGAATGCGACGAACGACCTCGACCACGTCTTGGCCATGGTTGACCACCGTCACGTCCATGCCCAGGCCTTCGAGGTAGAGCGTCGCGAGCTGGGCCGCCGGGTGGGAGTCCTCCACGAGCACGGCGTTGCGGTGCGGTGGCGACGCGGCAGGCCGGGGCGGCGGTTCCGAGCTCGACACCACCGCCTCGGCCCGTCGATCCGGGATCACGACGGTGAAGCAGCTGCCCTGATCGACCTCGCTGGTGACCTCGATCCGTCCGCCGTGGAGCTCGGTCAGGCGCTTGGAGAGGGCCAGCCCCAGGCCGCTGCCCCCCCGCTTGCGGGTGAGGCTGCTGTCGAGCTGGACGAAGGGCTCGAACAATAGGTGCATCTGCTCCGGTGGGATCCCCACACCGGTGTCGGACACCGAGAACGCCACCGCGTTTTCGGTGGGGTGTCGCTCGACGTCGAGGCTGACCTTGCCGCCGGCCGTGGTGAACTTGATCGCATTGCTCAGCAGGTTCAAGAGGATCTGCTTGAGTCGCCGGGGGTCCGCCCGCAGCACGTCGACGTCGCCGTCGCTGGAGATCCGTAGGCGCAGATCGGCCGCGGCGACCTGTGGGCGTACGACGCGGACGACCGTGGAGCATAGCTCGTCGACCTGGACGTCCTGGAGCTGGAGCTCGATCTGTTCTGCTTCGATCCGGCTCAGATCGAGCACGTCGTCGATGAGCTCCAGCAGGTGTCGGCCGCTGTTGTGGATCGTCTGGAGTGGCTCGCGCTGGCGCTCGTGCAGCGGTCCGTAGATCCCCTCGGAGATCGCCTCGGCCACGCCCAGGATCGAATTGAGCGGCGTCCGGAGCTCGTGGCTCATGCTCGCGAGGAACTCGTCCTTCATGCGCATGGCCCGGGTCCGCGCCTCCTCCATCCGCTTGCGCTCGGCGATGTCGCGCACGATCCCGTAGTGTCCGATCCGCTCTCCCGTCATGTCGAACATCGGCGACAGCCGGATCGACACCGGCAGCGGCCGGCCGTCCTTGTGGAGCCGGACCGTCTCATACTCCGCTTCCCTGGTCTCGGAGGCGGTCGCCTGGGTCTGAGCCGCTTGGTCCTTGGCCAGGGACTCGGGTGGGATCAGGCGCACGAGTGGCTCGCCCAGGATCTCCTGCTCGGTGTAGCCCAGCAGCTTCTCGGCCGCCTGGTTCCACTGATTGATCCTCCCGTGCAGGTCAGTCCCGATGAACGCATCGTTGGATTGCTCCACCATGCTCGCGAGCACCCGCATGCGGGCTTCGGCCTGTTTTTGGTGGGTGATCTCGTGAGAGTGGAGCAGCACCGAGAGCACCGTGCCGTGCTCGTCGGCGACCGGGTGGAGATCGGACGACAGCCAGCGGGGGCCCGAGGGCGACTCGAGCACATGTTCGAAAGTCGAAGGCTCAGCCGACTGGGCGACCTGCTGGAGCAGCTGGAGCAGCGCGTCGGCCATGCGGGGAAAGAGCTCCGCGATCGGCTGGCCGACGAGTTCAGATACGGTGGCGTCGTGATACTCGGCGCCCAGCGCATTGATGAACAAGATCGTCCCGTCGAGCGCGAGCATCATGACCGACATCCCGGTGCACTCGACGAGCTGGCGGTATTGTTCCTCGCTGTGCCGTAAGGACCGAGCGAGTCGCTCGCGCTCGGTGACGTCTCGGATCAGCGCCACGAAGCGCTCGTCGTCGGCCGGGGTGCCTTCCTTCTTGGCGATCCACATCTCGAACCAGTGCGTGTGGCCGTTGAGGTCGAGCGAGTAGGTCGCGCCGGAGTCGCGCCCATGGATCGCGGCCCGCTCGATCGACTCCAAGAAGAGGCTGGCCGCCGGTTCGGGCAGCACGTCTTTGGTGTAACGCCCCAAGAACTCCTCGGGCTTTCGGTAGAGCAACTTCCGCTGCGGGGCCTGGAAGTCGTGGTACTTCCCCTCGCGATCGACCTCGAAGAATAGATCGGGCAGCGCCCGCAGGGTGGTACGCAGCTGGTCGCGAGCCGACCGCAGCGACGCCTGGATCTCCATGTCTGCGGTTACGTCGCGGAACAACCATGCGCGACCGTGGTATTGGCCGTGGTGCCGGTCCGGGGTCTGGCCGTCGCTCCCTCGAAGGGGCAGCGAGTCGTACTGGAAGGTTCGCCCGTCTTCGAGCACGATGCTGTCGTGGGCTCGGTCGTGTTCACTGCGGCGGAGCCGCTCGACGCACGCGACGAACGCGGTTGGATCGCGCAGCTGCTGGTAGGCGTGTGAGAAGAACTCCTGGGCGTCTCGCGACTCGAGCAGCGCGGGCGGGGCTTGCCACATTTGTGCGAGCCGCTCGTTGGTCAACAGCGTTGCACCCCGGTTGTTGATGACGAGCAGCCCGTCGGGGGAGCCGAGGGCGAGGGCTCGCAGGATCTCGCGTTCGTCGTTCGGCGGCGGCAGTTGGGTCATGATGGATCGATGCTCGGGCCGTGCCAGGGTATAGTCTTTCGTTCAAACGATGTTCGCCAACCGCGGAGTCCGAATGCCCCGCAAAAAGCCGCGAGTCCCGAGGGGCGGGCCGTCATTTTTGCGCAGGTGCGAACGCGTGCTCGGTTACGCACGAGAGCTCGAGCACGCGATAACGTTCCTTCGTTGTGCCCGTGGTACGTTGCGCGCCATGCCGTCGCTGCGCGAGCGGATCGCTTCGGTCAGCCTGCACAGCGAGCGCGCAGATCTGCGGCCGCTGGTGCCCGAGGACTTCGACCAGCTGCGCACAATCGCCTACGATGAGGCGATCTGGGCATATAGCACCGGGTCGATCGGCAGCGACGAGAAGCTGCAGGGCTACCTGCGCAAGGCCTGGAACGATCGGGAGGCCAGAGTTCGCTTTGCCTTCGCGGTCGTCGATCGGCGCTCGGGCACGGTTGCCGGGAGCATGAGCTACGGCAACCTCTCGCCGAAGGATTCCCGGCTGGAGATCGGGTGGAGCTGGCTCGGTCGGCCGTATCAAGGGACCGGGCTCAACCGGCACGCCAAGTACCTGCTGCTGGCCTATGCGCTCGAGGAGCTTGCGCTGGAGCGGGTGGAGTTCAAGACCGACGTGCTCAATGCTCAGGCTCGCCAGGCGCTACGCAAGGTGGGAGCCACCGAAGAAGGGGTGCTCCGCAGCCACACGCTGATGCACGATGGGCGTCGTCGAGACACAATCTACTACAGCGTCTTGCAATCGGAGTGGGGCGAGATCCGCCGCCGGATCTACGGTGATCTGGCTCCGGTCCGGGTGGTGACGCGCGCGAGCTAGAGCGCCGTTGCTGCCTCTGCGGCGACGGCGACATTGGCCGCTCGATCGCTGCTATCCTCTGCTGCGCTCATGGCACGCCTACGCATCGAGATCGTCCAAGCCTTGCGCACCACCGCGGCTCGCCTCCGCGAGGGCGCGCCCTACCAATGGGGTCACCCCGGGGCGTGCAACTGTGGGCATCTGGCGCAGACGGTCACCCGGATGAGCCAGGCGCAGATCTACAAGATCGTCGATGGCGAGTGGAGCGAGTATCTCAACGACTACTGCCCACTGACCGGCCAGAGCCTGGACGATGTGGCGGTGCAGATGATCCGCTTTGGCTTCGAGCCCGGTGAGCTCCACGACCTCGAGCAGCTCGCAGACCACCGGGTGCTGCGACAGCTGCCCGGCGGGTTCCGCTATCTCCAGCACAACGACCGGAGCGACGTGGCGCTGTACCTGGAGACCTGGGCCGGGATGATCGAGCGGCGGCTGGCGACGACCGAGGAGCGCGAGCTGCCGGGATCGTCGTCGCCGGCGGTAGAGCCCGGCACCACCCAGGTCGCGTAGCGCGCGGGTCTCGCCACGGAGGCTCGCGGTTGGGAGCGAGCGCTCGGCCGTCGCTCCCAGGCATGCCCATGGGGTGAGGCTCAGAAGAGCGAGACGGCGGGAAGGTTCATGCCCATCTCCCCGGGCTCGTCACCGATCGTGTCGGTGTGGCCGTATCCGAGCTGCCCGGAGCCGTTCCGCCCCCAGCACTTGAAGTCGCCGTTCTCTAGCAACGCACACCAATGCTGCGCGTAGACGCCCCGAGCGAAGGACGCGACCGTGCCCCCCAGATCGGTCGCGGCTCCCGTCGCCGGCGTTTCGTCGTCACCGATCCGGTCGGTGTTGCCACGCCCAGTCTGCCCGAAGTTCGCATTGCCCCAGCACCGAACGGTGCCGTCGGTGAGGGCGGCACACGCACCCCAGCCGTGCGTCTGTACCAGGGCGACCGGGCCGCCGACATCGACGGGCCCGGCCTCGGTGATCGTGGGCGTACCGACGACGCCACCGGACACGAAGTCCACGCCGGGAATGCCGAGGGCCCCGTGCCCACCGCCGTAGCCCCAGCAGTAGAGGGTTCCATCGCCCTGCACCGAGCAGGCCGGCCCCGAGCCCGCGTCGAAGTTGGTCATCTCGATCCCGTCCATCGGCAGGTCGCCGACCATGGCGGTCGTCGGATCGGCCGGGTCGAACCCGATGTTGATCGGGGGATCGAGCGCGACAATCGGGTCGGAGGTCCCCCACGCCCGAATGCTGCCCGTCGAGGTTCGCACGAGGTGACCGAGCTCCAGCGGGACAAGCTCGGTCACCGCAAGTCCTACTGGCACGTCACCATAGCCGGCTTGGGCCGGGGTCTCATCGTCGCCGATCGCGGTCACGGGGAGCTCGAAGGGCCCGGTGGGATCGCCCACGCCATAGCCGAGGCCACGGGGGTCGCCCCAGCAGCGCACCCCTCCAGCGTCGAGCAGGCCACAGACCGACGACCCGCGAGCGGTCGAGACCTGGATGAACGATGCTCCCGCGAGGTTCCCAAAGTCGATCTCGGGGTAAGCCGTCGGGGGCTCGTCGTCGCCGACCACCACGTCGCCGATGCCTAGCCCCAGCGAGCCGATGGCATTGCGACCAAAACAGCGGATCCCGCCGGTGTCGAGCACCGCACAGACCTCGTCGTAGGCGGCGTCGATGTCGATCGCGGGCGCGCCGAGGTCGGCGAAACCGACCGCGGCCGGGGTCTCGTCGTCGCCCACGTTGCTGATGACCTGGTTGCCCGTATAAGGGCCATAGCCCCAACACTTGACGTCCCCGTAGACGGTACGGATGCACGTGAGGTTGTTCGAAAGCACCGACTCCGCGATCGTGCGCACGCAGGTGGGCTCGCAACCATCGTAGTCGTCGAGGTTCCCGTCGTCGCATTCCTCGTCCCCCTCGACCACGCCGTCGCCGCAGGCCGGCGGCGGCGGGAACGGCCAGGCGCTCTGGATCGCCATGTCGAGCGCGAGGTTGCTCCCCGATGGGATCGAGAAGTCGACCCCATCGGCCGGGTACCACATCGGCTGCTGCAGGATGGGATCCCAGCCGCCTACCGCGTTGACCTGGCCGTCCCCCATCGCCGCGATGACCTCGCTGGCCAGCATGTCGGGGTGGGTCAGCGGCAGGGAGACGTAGTTCTGCCCCACGACCAGGGGCACGGTCTGCTCGCCGGGCGACGGCACGTAGCCGGTCAAGACGCGGGTCTCGCTGCCCGGGATGTTCAGGGTGACCAGCGGCGTGTCCCCCAGTTGGTGGGTCCACTCGCCATAGGGGGAGCCGATCCACCACGAGATCCACTGCTGACCCGGGGTCCACCAGTAGAGGGCCTGTACAAATCCGGCGCCTGTTATCGAGACTAGCGTCGATGCGGTCGTGATGTTGGGGTTGACCAGGGTCAGCGGCACCATGTTGTGGCCGGGCTCGACATCCAGCACGTGCACGCCGACGGTCGTGGACGTCTGCTCGGCGACGTCCACGGTCTGCACCGCGTAGTATCGATCGAGGCATCCGGCACAGGTCACCCCCGGGTCGACCCAATCGAGCACGGCGGTGGTGCCGAGCGACTGGGATCCTGGGTCGCCGGGGCTGAAGTACGGCTGGTCGCTACGCCAGACCTCGTACTGGGCCGCGCCCTGGTCCTCCCAGCTCAGCGAGATGTCGTCGGTGCCCGGCACGGGCGACGCCCACACATCGAAGCCAGGCAGGATGCTCACGGGCGGTCGCTCGGCCGATAGCGTCTCGGCTGCGTCCGGGAGTGCGCCGCTGGGTGCCGGATCGAGCGGCTCGTCCATTTGCTCATCTGCCAGTTCCGGATCCTCTCCCTCGGGCATGACGCAGCCGACCAGCAGTACGGCAGCAGTGACAATGGTGGTGCGATCGAAGCGTTGGACGAAGGACATAGACATGAAGTGCTCCTGGTCATCGTGGGAGCGCGTGGTACCGCGACGATCGACACCCCGGCGCGTGGTTGGCGGTCGCGTAATCGATAGACCGAGCCGACGCTATCCCACCCTTCGAGCATGCGCATGTGAGCTTCGGACCTGAACCATGATCGCGCATCGCGGGGCAAGTGCGATCATGTTCGTCGCGAAGACGCGCCCCGGCCGGGCCGGCAAGAAACGTCGCAGCTCCTGCTCCATCCGCGCAGTGAGCGGGCGCAGGTGCGAGCCCTTGAGGTAGACCTTGGCGGTACGCTCGAGGTCTTCGATATCGGCGAGCTCGCGTACCGTGGCCAGACCGAAGCCCTTGGCCACGACCTCGTCGGCGATCGGTCCGAAGCGCAGGTGCTCGGCCTTGAGGATCGCGGGCACGCTCATCGGATCGAGCACGAAGGTCATGCGCTGCCCGCCGATGAACAGGGTGAACACGTCCCCGTGCTGCTCGCGGGCTCGGCGACGTCGACCGCCCGGTCGTGTTCATCCATCTGCCCTGGGATTAGGGAGTGGTTCGCCGTGATCCGCTGGGCCTTTGGGGGCACCTACGAGGGCGAGCACGTCGTGGCCGAGCTCGAGATCCATCGCTCGACCGGTTGGGTGCTCTGGGAGTCCACCATGCGGATCTACAAACCAGGACCGAACTTCAGCATCTCCTCGGACTATGGCTATCGGGAGTTCCCCGATGGAAAAGGGGGGGTCATCAAAGAGATGCACAGAGGAGTCGACCACCAAGCGTACTTGGGGACGCCCATTCCCTGCGCGGCCGACGGTGTCGTCGTGGGAAGGGGCTATCATGATGCGTTTGGGTGGATGCTCATCGTTCGACACGACGACCCCTTGGAGTTCGTGGGCAAGTACACCGCGTACGCTCACTTGGCCTGGTTACGCAATACTCCTTTGATGCGTACGCGGGTCTTTGCCGGGGAAGCGATCGGATGCGTGGGAGACACAGGACGGTCGACGGGACCGCATCTCCACCTCGAGCTCATCCACGCCGCGGGATGGTTCACCCCGGTCCTGGGAGGGCGGGGTGGCGGCCGCAGAGATCTGTGGGACGGAGGCGCGACGGAGCTCGGCGCGCAGAGCCCCGCGCGGGTCAATCCCGAGGTCGAGGCCAATTGGCACGGGCTCGAGCCCTACATGGGAACCGGCATGCGCAGTCACTTTGGCGACCACGAATGCCAGGACTTGTCGACCGAAGGCGGTCGACAGCTGCTCCGGTGATCCGGGACCCGACTCCCTCCACGTGCCCCGGCCGTGTCGAGGGTCGTGGGGGGTCGATGTTGCGGTACCCGGCACGCGAGGTCTGAATCGAGCACCATGCTCCGGGTTCGGGCCTCGCGTCGTTTCTTGGGGGGAAGTGTTGAAGTGGGGTCGGTGGGGCCGGTGGGGCCGGTGGGGTCGGCGAGGCCGGTGGGATCGGTGCACCCAACCAAAGAGCATCGGATCCTCGCAATGGCGCGAGGATCCGAGCGGAGTCTACGACGATGAGCCTTGTCGATCACATGCGGCGGGCGTTGCCCTGCGCGTCGTAGATCCAGGTGGCGACGACTCGCTCGTCTTCGTATTGCTTGACGACCAAGATGTTGCCCGCGTCGTCCCATGTCTTCGAGATCCCGTGGTGCTTGCCCGCGCGCCACCCGATCTCCGACTGAGGCTGCCCGTTGTCCCACCAGGTGAAGTAGGGGCCGTCGTACTGGCCGTCGCGGTAGTGTACGAGCGCCTCCAGCCGGCCATTGGCGTGTCGCTTCTCCCATAGCCCGTGGCGGTCGCCGTCTTGGTAGTGGCCCTGCTGCTCGATCCGGCCGTCGTCGTGAAACCACACGGCGGGCCCGTGGCGCACCGGCATGGCGCCGGGCGGCACCGGCCACCGGATACAGTAGGTGCTGCGTCGGTCGACGCTGAACGCGGAGTGCTCGGCGTGGGCGCCACCGGTCTGTCGGGTGCCGGCGGGGCAGGGCAGCGCGCCCACCGTCTGGACGGTCGCGTCACGCGGGACGATCAGCTCGAAGGTCGGGGGAGGGCTCATGGTGGGCGAGGTCGCTCCGGAGCCGTCGGTGGTGGACGTCGTGGTGCTCGGTGGCGGCGTGGTCGGGCTGGCCAGGTCGTTTGGTTTGGTCTGGTCGGTCACGGAGATCTCGGAGGCCTCGTGAGGGGTCGATGACGGGGTCACCACCTGGTGGCTCGCCATGGTGGGGCCCTCGTTGGGAGCGGCCGCGTGGAGGACCTGGTCGCAGCCGCCGGCGACGACCAGGCACAGGGTTAGGGAGCAGAGACGAGGATCGTGCATGGCCTACCCCTAGTGCCTCGGGTAGGCCCGCGGATCACGGTTGCGCTCGTTTTTTTCGATCGTGGGCGTTGTGTGCCCGCCATCGCGCGGTCGCTTCGGCCTGCTCGGCGAAACGAGGGCCGGCCTGCGTCCAGTCCTGCTGGGCCTGGGCGGTCAGCGCGTCGATCCGAGCGCTCACGCGGGGAGCGTCGCGGCCGGCGGTGGCCGCCAGCGCGCGAGCCAGGGCAAAGGCGGTCCGGCCCCGAGCCTGGGGCAGGCCGATCGTCGACGAGCGTAAGGACCACGCCCGCTCCAGGACCGCCCGGGCGTGCTCGGGCTGGCCCTGCGCCAGCCAGCCCTCACCCTGGGCGGTGAGCGGGTCGGCGAGCGCGGCCTCGGTGGCGCCGGGCGCCTCTTGCAGCAGCGCCACGGCTTGGGCGAGGTAGTGGGCGGCATGCTCGGGCTCGTCCATGCGCAGCAACAGTTCGCCCAGGTGCTGCTGGGTGAGGGCGACCTGTTCGGCCTGGACCGGCGAGGAGGCCTGTTGACGGCGAAGGATCCGCTCGAGGACCTCGCGAGCTCGTTCGTGGTGTCCCTGCTCGCCCATGACCGCGGCGAGCGAGGCCTCCAGCTCGAGTCGGCGGGGGTGGTCGGCCTCGACCTCGCCCAGCACAGCCAGGGCTCGCTCGTACCCGGCGCGGGCCGTCTGATGCTCCCGGCGCAGCGCGTTCACCCACGCGAGGTTGGCCACGGCGTGCTCGAGGTCGGGGTGTGTCGCTCCGAGGTCGCGCTCCATGATCCGCAGCGCTCGCTGCAGATCGGCGGCAGCGGCGTTCAGATCCCCACGCTCGATGTAGATCAAGCCGCGGTTGTTGAGCGTGTCGGCCATGTTGTAGTTGTCGGCGCCAAAGCGCTCGACTTGTAGCGCGAGCGTGCGCTCGAGCAGGGCGAGCGCTCGCGTCAGATCCCTTCGCACGTAGGCCACCTGGGCCAGGTTGCCCAGCGTGGTCGCGAGCGAGTTGCGAGGCGGGTCGGGGATGCGCTCGTAGTGCTCGAGCGCCGCGAGGTAGTCGCGCCGGGCCTCGTCGGTGCGCGCGAACTTCATGGAGAGCAGCCCGCGATTATTGAGCAGGTCGCCACGGAGCTTGGCGTGGTCTCCGTCGCCCAGCGCCGCCTCGCCCTGTCGAACCCAGCGCCGGGCGTCGTCCTCGCGAAGGCCCCGGTAGCCCACCACGTAGACCAGCCGGTTCGCGGCCCGGGCTGCCAGCTCGGCGTGATCGATCGAGCGGGCCAGGAAGAACGCTTCTTCGAACGAGTCCTCGGCCGATCCGAGCTGGCCCTCCAACTCCTGCACGGCCCCCGCGGTCAGCAGGGCGAACGCGAGCAGCGGCGGGTGATCGATCCGTCGAGCCTCGGCCAGGCCCGTGTCGATGGCCGGCCGACACGCGTGCGGCCCTTCGAGGCGGCAGCGGGTCATGGCCCGCTGGAGCGCGGCCCAGGTGTCTTCGACCTGGCGGGAGCGCTCGGGATCGGCGGGCAGCCACTGCGCGGGATCGGAGCTCGTGCAGTCGTCTTGCGGTCGGGCCTCGACCAGGGGCAGGGCCCGCGGGAGTCGAGCGACCGGCATGCGCTCGAGGGTCTGGACCAGATCGGCCAGCCGAGCACGACGTCGCTCGAGGCAGCGAAGGCGCCCATCGTCGGCGAGATCCCCGGCCGAGACGACCGACGCGCAGGTCTCGGTCCATGCACGGGTCCAGCCTTCGGCTTGGGTGTCGAGCGCGTTGACGATGATCTGCGTGCTCGGAGACAGGTCGCCCTCGGGCGAGCGCCAGCGGGTGACCAGCGAGTCGCGGCGCGAGCGATCCCAGATCTCCGCGAGGCGCTCGGATCCCTCGTCGCATCGGGTCGGCGGTGCAGCGGGCGGGTGGGTCGAGGACGCCAGGTGACCCCATCCGATCCCCGAGCCCACAAGAGCCAGGGCGCCCGCGGCCCACCATCGTCGGCGTCGGCGCCGACTTCGGGTGGATCGCGCAGCGGCCAGGGTCTGCGCGAACGCTCCCAGGTCCGGCCACCGATCCGCAGGATCCGGCGCCAGGGCGCGGTCGATCGCGTCGTCGATTGCCCGGGGGATCGTGCGCCGCAAGGGGCGTGGTCGTCGGTGGTTGGCCTGGAGGTTCTCGAACAAGGTGTGGAGGGTGTCCCCGGCGAAGGGGCGCTCGCCCCAGAGCGCTTCGTACAGCGAGATCGCCAGGGAGAACTGATCGCTGCGAGCATCGGCCGGGGTGCCGGCGAGGCACTCGGGCGCCAGGTAGGCGGGGGTGCCGGCGACCGTACCGGTGGTGGTCAGGGTGACGTCTTCCGCTTGTCGTGGAGCCAGCGCGGTGCGAGCGAGCCCGGAGGCCGAGGCGCGAGCGAGCCCAAAGTCGAGCACGCGCACTCGCCCTTGGCGATCGATCATCGCGTTGTCCGGCTTGAAGTCGCGGTGCACCAGGCCGCGGTCGTGGGCCGCCTGCAGGCCCTCGCACGCCTGGAGGTAGACGTCGAGGACCTCGGTCCACGACCGCGGCTGCTGCTCGGCCCAGGCCCGCAAGGTACTGCCGTCGATGAGCTCCAGGGCGATGAAGGCCTCGCCGTCGCACTCGCCGACCTCGAAGATCTCCACGACATGGGGGTGGCTGACGGTGGCCAGGGCTCGGGCCTCCCGCAGCAGGGCGGCGCGCTCGGTCGATCCGGGATCGCGGAGGATCTTCAGGGCGATCCGCCGGTCGAGGACGGGATCGTGAGCTACGTAGACGACCCCGGTGGCCCCGGCGCCAAGCCGTGTGTGCAGACGATAACGACCAAAGCGGTCGGGCGAGCGGGTGTTGCCAAACAGTCGTGCGCGCAGCTGGGCGTGGCGTCGCCGGTGCACGACATCATCCATCAGGTCAGGCAGGTCGGGCAGACTGGGCAACGCCGACCGATCCGGCCGTGCCCCGCAGTCGCCGATGGGCGTGCGCGACGGGTCGCCCGATTCACCCATGGCCTCGTGTATATCGCGAGTGCGCAGGATCTCTTACCCTGGCTTCGGCGTGAACGACGATCGAGAGCGGTTTAGCGCGTGGTGCGCAGGCGATGCCGAGGCGGGTGCAGTGCTCTTCGATCGCTACTACCCCGCGGTGGCGCGTTACTTCCACAACAAGGTGCCCGACGCCTTGGCGGCCGATCTTGTGCAGGCCACCTTCCTCGCGGCCGTCGAGGGGCGGGACCGATTTCGGGCCGAAGGCAGCGTGCGTAGCTACTTGCTCGGCGTGGCCCACAACCTGCTATGTCGGCACTATCGCACCGAGTATGGGCGGGGCCGGGGGCGTGAGGTCGACCTGTCGCTGATGAGCGTGGCCGACCTGGGTCCCACCGTAAGTCAGCAGATCGCGGGGCGACAGGAGCAGCACCTGCTGCTGCTGGCGCTGCGGAGCATTCCCTTCGAGCTGCAGGAGGTACTCGAGCTCCACTACTGGGAAGAGCTCGATACCGCTCAGATCGGCGAGATCGTGGGGATCCCCCGGGGAACGGTCAAGTCACGGATGGCCCGGGGGCGGCGCTTGCTCGAGGCCGAGCTGAGCCGGCTGACTGCCGATCCGACCCTCGTGCAGAGCACTTTGGCCAGTCTCGAAGACTGGGCCGCGAAGCTGCGAGAGCAGATCGATCGCCCTTGAGAGGGCGGTGGTGGCCGAACCGGGCGAGTCCACCGTGCGTGGGAGACTCTGTGAGCGTGCTGGTCGGTCTGCACCAGGGCGCGCTCGCGGAGCATCGGCAGCCCTGGAGTACTGGCCGCCACCATCTCGTACGCGATCGTGCTCTTTGGATCTGACGCCGAGCTGAACCCCAGATCCAGACGCTGGCTTGCCAGTGTGCGACCATGACCGTAGCCTGGCTTACGGGGGAAACAAGGGAGGGGCTCAGGATCGAGCACGCTCGCCGTCTTGGTCACGAGGCTTGAGGACCCAGGAGGGGTCGACCCCTTCCACGGATCTTCAGATGAACGTGCAGAGTCGATGGCGGGGGTCCAGGCGGGCCCCGGCCGACCCCGAGTCGGGTCCGCGGTTCGAGTTTGGCTCCGCCTCGCCGCCGATCGAGCTTCCGTCGACCCGGGCCTTGCGGGCGGCACCCAAGATGTCGGTCGGCCAGACGATCGGTCGCTACATCGTGCTCGACACGCTGGGTCGCGGCGGCATGGGGGTGGTGGCCCGTGCCTACGATCCCCGGCTGCAGCGGGAGGTCGCCATCAAGAAGCTGCTCGTCGAGCGAGGCTCGCAGGCCGACGCGCAGCTGGTGCGTGAGGCCCAGGCGATGGCCCGGCTCAGCCACCCCAACGTCGTCCCGGTCTACGACGTCGCGTCCGATGGCCAAAGCGTGTTCCTCACCATGGAGTTCGTGTCGGGGACGAACCTGTCGGTGTGGCTTCACAGCGCGCCGCGGTCGTGGCGTGAGGTCGTCGACGTCTTCGTCGACGCGGGTCGCGGCCTCGCGGCGGCCCACGAGCTGCACCTGGTGCACCGCGACTTCAAGCCCTCCAACGTGCTGATCGGCGACGACGGCCGGGTGCGCGTGGCCGATTTCGGGCTCGCTCGGGTGCCGAAGATCGACACCCCCGACACGCCGGAGTCGACCGACGACTTCGTGCTCACGAGCTCGTCGATGACCACAGCCCACGGGGTGCTCATGGGCACGCCGTACTACATGCCGCCGGAGCAGCACGACAACGCGCACACCGACGCGCGCGGCGATCAGTACAGCTTTTGTGTCTCGCTGTGGGAGGCGCTGTGCCGCGCTCGGCCCTTCCATGGCTCGCCCGACGAGCTGCTCGAGCGCAAGCTCGGCGGTCCTCCCCGGTGGCCCACCGATGTCGACGTGCCGTCGTGGTTGGTGGAGCTGCTACGTCGCGGCTTGGAACCCGACCCGCGGCGGCGCTGGCCGTCGATGCGCGCAATGCTGGAGGTGCTGGAGCGCCGTGCCCATCGTCGGCGTCGGCGGTGGTGGCTGGGCCTGGGGGGAGGGCTGCTAGTGCTCGGCGTGCTCGGCGGGATCTACCGCGGCGGGCACGAGCCCGGGTGCACGAACGGGCGGGCCCAGCTCGACGACGTGTGGGGGGAGTCGCAGCGACACAAGGTGCAGCACCGCATGAGCACCAGCGCGCGTGCCTACGCCCGAGCCCTGGCCCCGACGGTGGTGCAGGGGCTGGACGACTACGCCGAGGCGTGGGGGCGAGTGCACGACCGAGCATGCCGAGCCCGAGCGCAGCCCGGATACTCCGAGCGCGCGGGGGATCGGCAGCTGGTGTGCCTCGACCGGCGACGGGCCGCGCTCGATGCCGCGGTCGGCCTGCTCGCCGATCCCCGGGCGGACGTCGTCGATCGAGCCGTCACCATGGTGCAGGAGCTACCCACGCTCGAGCGTTGCGAGGATCTGGCGGGTCTTCTGTCAGCCGTGGCCCCGCCCGACGATCCTCGGGTTGCCGAGCGGGTCGAGGAGATCCGTCAGACGCTGGCGGAGGTCCGGAGCCTGCACGCCGCGGGTCTCTTCGAGCAGGCGGAGCGCACCCTGACCGGGCTGGCGCAGGCGGCACGGGCCTCCGACTACGCGCCGGTGATCGCCGAGATCGGGTACGAGCAGGCCCAGTTGCAGCTCGTCGCCGGGCACTACCAGGAGGCGTTCGCGACGCTCCGGCGAGCCTATGCCACCGCCGT
Organism: Myxococcota bacterium; assembly: GCA_039194325.1. Classification (GTDB taxonomy): domain Bacteria; phylum Myxococcota_A; class Polyangia; order Nannocystales; family Nannocystaceae; genus Paraliomyxa. Next base: position 17,345 of record JBCCWC010000125.1, on the reverse strand, counting down.
CGGGGTCGGCCACGACCCGCTGGCTGCCCGGGCCGCCAGCTCGCTGCTCTTCGTGTCTGCCCAGCGGCTCGGGGAGTACGACGTGGCCCTGGCCTGGGCCGACTCTGCCGTGGCGCTCGCCGAGCGCGGTGATCCGGGCGGAGCCTTGCCCGCGACCGTGCAGGGCTACTACAGCCAGCTATTGGCGCTGAGGGGCGAGCACGCGCAGGCGGAGGAGCAGCAGCGCGAGGTGCTACGCACCGTGATCCGCACGTCGGGGGAGCGCTCGCTCGCCGTGGCGTCGGCCAAGCATCAGCTCGCCTTCGTGCTGGCGGTCGGCGGTCGGCGTGACCAGGCGCTCCCCTTGATCGAGCAAGTCGTCGCGATCACCTCGGACGTCCTGGGGCCCGAGCACCCTCGCACCACCGGGGCGCGGGCGCAGCTGGCCAACGCCCTGCGGCTCGCCGGCCAGTGGAGGCGGGCCCAGCAGATGTTCGGTGACGTGCTCGCGCTCCAGCGGCGGACCTTGCGTCCCCAGCACCCTGCGCTGGCCTTCACCCTGGTGAACCTGGCGTCGGTCGAGCTCATGGTCGGTCAGCTGGACCAGGCGCTCGAGCGGGGCCAAGAGGCAATCGCGATCAACGAGGTCAACCTCGGGCCCGAGCATCCCGATCTCGCGACCGCCCTCATCACCACGGGCAGCGTCATGCTCGAGGCGGGAGACTACGAAGGAGCGAAACTCGCGTTCGAGCGCGCGGTGACGATCCGTACCCGCTCGTTCGGTCCCGACCATGTCTCGGTGGCGCTGGCCCGTAGTGAGCTAGCCGTCGCGCAGTGGCGACGAGGTCGGTACGAAGAGGCCGAGTCGCTGTTTGAGGTGGCGGTGGCGGGGGCCGAGCGGTCGCTGGGCCCCGAGCACCCCGACGTCGTGCTCATGGTCCACAACTTCGGCGGGTTGTTGCTCGACCGGGGGCACGCCGCCGAGGCGGCGCCGATGTTTGAGCGGGCAGCCCGCACGTGGGAGGCGACGCGAGGAGCCGACGACTTCGACGTCACGATGGCGATGAGCAACCTCGGGTTCGCCCTCGAGAGTCAGGGGCGCTACGACGAGGCGGCCGAGGTGCTCGCGCGGGTCCTGTCGACGCGCGAGCGGACGCTCGGCCCAGAGCACCCGCGCACCGCCAGCACGCTGGCCACGCTGGGCGACGTTCGCCGGGGGCAGGGGCAGCTTCAGGCCGCCGCGCAGCACCACGCCCGCGCGCTGGAGATCCGCGAGCGCGCCCGGGGCCCCGCGCACCCCGAGGTCGCATTCTCGCTCGCGGGCTTGGCGAGCGTCTACCAGGCCCGCGGCGAGCTCGGGTCGGCCGAGGCGCTCTTGCGCCGGGCGCTGTCGATCCACGAGCAGGCCTCCGGGCCCCGCAGCGTGGTTCGGGCGCAGGGCATGGCCGAGCTCGGCCAGCTGCTCGGCGCCCGCGGCAAGCTCGACGAGGCCCGGCCGCTGCTCGAGCAGGCGCTCCGGGTCATGCAATCGGAGTCGGCCCCCGCCGTCGCGCTGGCGGAGGCTCGCTTCGCCCTGGCCCGCGTGCTGGCGGCCGCCGGGGAGCCACGAGCACGCGCCCGGGCGTTGGCGGCGGAGGCCCGCGATGGCTTTGGGGGGGCTGGGCCCGGCCAGGCCACTCGGCGGCTCGAAGTCGAGCGCTGGATCCATAAGCACGATCGCGGTCGACCAGGAGGATGAGCGTCTTGGATCTTGCATTCGCCCTGCCGTCGCCCGAGCATGGGGGACGAGAGCCGATGAGCGTTCCTCGGGTCGAATTCCTGGTGCCCGATCGGCAACCCTGCTGGCTCACTCCCGGCGCGATCATCGGGCGCCTGGCCTCTGCCGATCTCCAGCTGACCGATCCCCGGGTCTCTGAGGCCCATGCTCTACTGAGCCTGCGGGGTGGGCAGTTCGTATTGCTCGCCCTGCGCCGGGGGCTGCGGGTCGATGGCGACGACAAGGCCTCGATCCGACTCATGCCGGGCATGTCCATCGAGTTCGCGCCGGGCTTGGCGATAGGTGTCGCCGACGTCGAGCTCCCTCGCGAGGTGTTGTGCTTGCGAGGGCTGCCGCAAGGACCCTTGGTGCTCAGTGCATCGGTCTATTCCATCCTAACCGAGGGCCTGACCGAGGGCGCGGGCGGGTCTGTGGTGGTCGAGCCCGCGTTCGTCGGTCATGCGGCCGCCCACCTGTGGAGCGCGGGCGAGCGGTGGTTTTGGCAAGACGCCGGGGCGCCGCCCCAGGAGATCGAGGCGGGAGAGCGTCGTGACGTGGGGGGGCATCGTCTCGAGATCTCCTCTTCGCCGGTGGGCGAGCTGTTTGTCAACGAGACCCAGCGCGCCGACGAAGGCCGGGTTCGGCTCGTCCTCTACAAGAACTATGTGGTCCTCGAGCGCGACGGCAAGCGCGTGCGCGTGGGGGGGCGCTTGGCGGACCTGATCCGCTTGATGCACCAGTACGATCGAGCGGTCACCTGGGAGGAGGTTGCTCGACGGCTGTGGTCCAGCCGTGAGCATCGCTTGCTCCGGCAAAACTGGGATCGCGCCACCTATCGGCTGCGCAAGATGCTGCGTGAGGCCGGCCTGCCCCCACAGATCCTGCACGGCGACGGATACGGGAACTTCCTGCTCGAGCTGCGCTGAGTCGATCGTCTCCGAAGGCGAGGGCGCTCGTAGTCGGCGCTCGTAGTCGGCGCTCGGCGACGACTCGTGCGGGTCGTGGGTGCGGCAGGGCGCATACGATTGCATGTGAGTTCGGGAGAATTCGTGCGACTTCTTCGAGTGTCGTGCGTCGTGCGGTGGCGTATTCAGTCTGACATTCGGCTGATACTCAACGCGTTCGGCGGGCTTGCGACGTCGTCGCGTGGGGCGTAGGTTTCAATCGCGACGACAGATGGCCCCGTGACCGCAGGAGAGTCGATGTCATCGATCGTGCTCGGCTGGTGAGCCGCTGGTGCGATCGAGGCGAGGCCACGGAGTCGCTGATGTCGATTGTGTAGATAGTCTGCATAGTACGAGTACGTTCGTTCTCTACCGAAAGTGAGTAAGTGATGAACCGCAAGGCAATCCTCGACAACGCAATGTTCCTGTCCGTTTCCCTGACCCTGGCCGGCGCCCTGAGCTTGACCGCCTGCGTCGAAGAGCCCTATGACGAGCTCGCCGACGTCGAGTCGAGCGAAGATGCGCTGGACGACGAAGAGCTCTCATTCCGCTCGTGCCCGTCGGGCAGCGGGTACTTCTCCGCCGGCGGTAAGTGCTATTATGTCGCCATTTCCTACGCGGCCAATTGGGTGGGGGCGAATAATGCTTGCACGGGCATGGGCGCGGGGTGGCACCTGGCCTACATCCAAGACGCCACCGAGAAGACCGACGTCGAGGTCGCGCTCGAGGCCGAGCTCGACAGCATGGGCGTGGCCGACAACGGCTTCGCCCGCCAGATGTGGCTGGGGGCGATGGGGGAGTCCAGCAGCCTCGTGGGTCCCTTCGGCCCGTACGAGACCCACGTGTACCACTGGCGTGACGCCGTGGGGACGCCGACGGGGACCATGGAGAACAGCCAGTTCTTCCCCGGCTTCGGCTTCTTTGGCAATCACGCCGACTACCTGTGGTCCATCGACTTCCACCACATGTTCTGGTCGGGTGGGTCCAATCCCTTCAGCGATGCCTGTGTCGCCACCTTCTACGGTGCGGGCCTCTCGGACATGAGCGCCCAGAACTTCAAGTGTGAGAGCGGCGACAAGCGGGCGCTATGTGAGCTGAACTAAGGCCGTCCCGGGGGGTTCCCTCGGGGAGGGGGAGCCCTCGCTTCCTGGCGCTACGAAGCCTCGTCGAGCGCGCGCAGGTTCGCTTCAGGCTCGGGCTTGTTCGAGGGCAGGACGTTGAGCAGCAGACTGAGCGCCGTGTTGGCCATGAACAACGTCGATGAGACCGCCAGGCTCGGGTAGATCGTGCACAGGACAAGCGTGTTGATCACTCCTGGTACCGTGCTCGCATAGAGATTGCGCTTCATGCCGCGTTCGTACTGCTCGGCAATCTCGAACATCTTGTCCAGCGAGCGAAGGCTGCCGTCGCGGAGGACGACTTGGGCGACGTCGACGGCGATCATCGTCGCCCCCTGGATGGACACGGACACATCGGCGGTCTTTAGCGCGATCGAGTCGTTGATCCCGTCGCCCACGAAACAGACCGAGTGACCCCTGGTTTGCAGCCGCTCGATGATTCTGGCCTTGTCCTTGGGCAGAACCTCCGCGTAGTATTGGTCGATGCCGACCGACTCGGCGAAGTGCCGAGTCGTCGCGTGGTGATCTCCCGAGATGATACATACACCCAGGCCGCGGTGCTTGAGGGCGTTGATGACCTCCAGTGCCTCTTGGCGCGGCTCGTTGCGTAGCTCGATCTCGCCGACGACCGCGTCGTCGACCCCCATGAAGATAACGGTGCCGTCAGACGGCCGAGATTCGGGCGCGGTGAGGGATAGGCCTTCCCGATGCATGAACCGCGTGCTCCCAACCCGGACGGACTGCCCGTTGATTGTTGCCTTGATCCCGTACCCGGGAACGACCTCGATACACTCGGCCGACAGCACGGGCAGACCTCGCGTCTTGCTCTCGGCGACGACCGCCCGCGCAATTGGGTGGGTCTGACCCGTTTCCATGGCGGCGGCGAAGGCCAGGATCTGCTCTGCGGTGTAAGGGTCTCGTACACGGATTGTGGTGACTCGCGGTGTGGGTTCGGTGAGGGTTCCGGTCTTGTCGAAGACGACCATGTCTACGGCCGACAGCCCCTCGAGCGCTCGGCCGTCCTTGATCAAGATCCCCGCGTCGACGCTCTTGTTGAGGTGGTTCATGACGTTGAGCGAGCTGCTCCAGACGAGGCTGTAGCCCGGGAAACACGTGAGGATCCCGAGCGCACCGTTTGCGCCGAGGGCGAAGAATCCCGCGGCGCCGATCAGCATGGTCGGGACCGCGATGTCATCCGCGATCGCCTTCCCACGATGCACCGAGATCTCGCGGTAGTCCATCGTGCTGGCGAGGGTGTCCACGAGGCGTACGGCCTTTGACTCGTCGCGAGGAGCGGTCACCTCGAGCCTGATCTTGCCCATGAGGAGCAACGTCGCCGCGTAGACCGGGTCGCCGACGAACTTGTCGACTGGCTGGCTCTCGCCGGTCAAGATGTGCTGGTCGACTGCGCCGGCTCCTGCGATCACTCGACCGTCGAAGGGGATCGTCTCGCCGGGGCTGACCGCGATCTTATCGCCGGGGGAGATCCGAGAGACAGGCACCTGAACCTCGACTTCGTCGACAACGAGCCAGACGAACAGAGGATCCTCGCCGAGGATGTTATCCAGGTTATGATGGGTGTCGTCGACGAGCCGGAGCATCCAGAGCTTCGCAAACAACTGGGGTAACACGAGCCCGAAGCCAAGGCCCACGTGTCCCGTGAACAGCGCTGATCCCAGCCATACCGTGTTCAGGGCCGCATTCCCGATCTTCCCGTCTTCTTGCTGATAGGTCTCGAGTGCCTCCTTGCCCATCACGTAGAGCTGATAGCCGAGGCCCCCCGCCGCCATCCAAGCCAGTGGCGGCAACATGGTGATGCCAACGCCATACATGCCGAACATCCCGGCGACCATGACGATTCGGCGACGAACGCCCTTCTCCGCCTCGCTGACGACAGCAACGCGCTCGGCGTTGGTCACCGCGGCGACCTGTGCCCGCCATTCTTGCTTTCGCTCGAGCGAGAATACCTTCCGGACGAGCCCCTCACCCGCCTCGAACACGGAGTCGAGCGCCGAGTCTAAGACACCGTCTGAGTCCTCCTCGGGCGGTGGTTGCTGCCCGCCCGCAGTGCTCTTGGGTTCCTCTCGCGGAACGCTCGGTGCTCGCTTCGACCGACGCGTGCTCCGCCCCGACGTGTAGCGGTCGTGGATGTCGAGCGCTACACAGACTGTCGCTCCAATGATGGAGAACGAGAGAAAGAGCATCGCGCGTGAATTATTGCGGACGGCGTCTCAAAGATCAATGGCAACTGATTCCGTGCGCGCCCCGGCTCACTACCCCGCGCTTTTGTAGGTATACGCGCAATAGCCATGCTCGTAGCGCCCCAGAGAATTGAGCGCCCTGATGATCGGTTCGTCAGGAGAATCTGTGGGTGACCTCGGGTTCGGGAAGCGGGCCGCTTTGAGGGTCCGCAGACCGTAAGCCCTTCTGGTGATCACTTTGAGTTTGTTGTTCCATGCCATCGAGTTCAAGGTCGAGGTCCATGGGACGATCGGTGAGCACGTCTATCCGCTCTTGCCCGTGGGGCAAGAGCAAGCGCGGCGGACGTACGCCTGGCGAGTTGCCCCTGCGCGTGGTCTCGGTGATGGGTACACTCGGGCCCCACGCCGCTCATGACCCGCCCAGCAGCTCCCGTCTCGTTCTTGTGCGCAGAGATCGGCCGTGGTCACCCCTTCTATCTCGACGGGCTGATCTACGCGCTGCGCGAGGCCGGGCGGGCAGAACTCATCGCCCGCCGCTCCGATGTCTTCACGCTGTCACGCGGCCGGGCCCACGCCGCCTGGCAGGCGGTCCGCGCCCTTTACCACGTGGCGGCTCGGGGAGGGTTGGTCGCCGCCACCTATCGCCGCATGCGGGATCGGGTGCGCTACGACGAGCCCTCGCGGCTGCTCGACCTGCTGGGTCGTGACTTGCGGCGGTGGGCGGGTCGCGAGGGGATCGTGGTGGTGGATCACCCGCTGCTGGTCGGAGCGCTCGGAGACCGCGAGGATGTCTGGTACATGCATGGGGAGCTCGTGGCGCCCCCCGAGGCGATCGTGCACTCGGCGGCGGGGATCTTCGTGCCCGACCAGCGAACCGCGCAGATCTTCGTGGGTGGGGGGGTCGCCCCCGAGCGGCTGGCGGTCACGGGCCCGTGCGTGGATCCGTTGCTGGTGCCCATGGCCGAGGCCGCGCGACGACGTCGGCGAAAGCGCCTGCGCTCCACGGCGCCGCTTACGGTGGCCGTCTTCAGCTCGGGGGCCGAGCCTTCGGCCCACGTCCAGGCCCTGAGCGCCGCCGCGGCGGTGCTGGCTCGCACCGGGCATCGCGTGGTGGTGTTTGCCCGCCGGGGCGGACGGCTCGAGCGGCGGGTGTCGGCCGGCGCGGCGACCTCGCTGGATCCGGTGGTGATCCCCTTTTCGGGTCGCGACGAGCTCGACCGGCAGACGGCGGCGCACTTCGAGGCGTTGGATCTGGTGATCGGGCCCCCGCACGAGCGCTCTAGCTGGGCCTTCGCCCTCGGCCTGCCCCTGCTCATCGTGGGCCCCGACGTGGGGACCTTCGCGCCGCTCAATCGGGAGCGACTCACCACGGCGGGGGTGGCGGTGGCTCTGGAGGCGATGGCCGAGGATCCGGCTCGTCTACCCACTGCGCTGTTGCAGCTGCGGCGCAGCGGTCGGCTGGGCCAGATGCTCGAGCGCGGCACGGGGCCGCGGACCGACGGCTTTAGGCGGGCGGCGGCCGCTCTGGTCGAAGTGGTGGGTGCAAGCAAATAGTGCCACCCCGTCACCGACGCTCGGGTGACGGGGTGGCGATTGCCATCGGTCTACTCGACCGGTTCGACACTGACGGTGCTCGGTCTCCGAGCCGCACGGGGCGCTCGCGCTCGCTCAGGTTTCGGCCGAGGGGGCCCAGGCCGGCTGAGCGCCGTCGGAGTCGAGGTGCCAGACCTGATCGGCGCGCCTTCGTACCCGCTCTCGGATCGCGACGAACTCGGGGCGGGCGCGCAGGGGGGCGAGCAGTGGGCACGACTCGAGCCAGTCGGCGTCGAGCAGCACCGTCTCTGCGTCGGCTTCGATGAGGACCTCGAGGGCGTCGTCGAGGGCCTGTCGCCACGCGAGTAGCTCGACCGAGATCTGTCGCCAGACGGTGCGGAGGCGGGGGTTGGCGGCGCTCAGCACGGCCTGCTCCAGCGTTCGCCGGGCGGCGCGATGGTCCAGCGAGTCGTCGAGCACGGCGACGAAGGCGGCCACCACGGTCTCGGTCAGCGGCACGGAGGGCCACTGGATCGAGCGCGCATGCTCGAGGTTGCCGTGCCAAAGGGCGATCCGGAACTCGAACAGGCTGACCCCCACGCGAGGCACGCTGGGGTGGTCGCGCACCCGCTCGAGCAGGGCGCGATAGGCCTGCGCGTGGCCGCGGAGCGCGTGGTGGCGGAGCACCGCGAGCAGGCCTATTCCGAGGGTCGGGTCGAGATCGTGGGCGAGGCGGATGTGTCGGGCCCCCTCGGTCGAGCGGCCGGCGTCGCACTGGAGGATCCCCAGGTACTCGTGGGCGGCGGCGTAGGTGGGGGCGATCTCCAGCGCCTTGGTCAGGTGTCGGACGGCGTCTGGGAAGCCGCCGCGGTGGACCTCGAAGCGGGCGGCGGCCAGGTGGGTCTCGGCCAGATCGCTGGCCAGGGCCAGGGCCTGCTGGACGGCCTCGGCGGCCGCGCGGGACCAGGGCTCGCCCTGCACGCCCGGGGACACGAACCAGCGGTACACGGTGGCGTGGGCCCGGGCGGCCAGGGGCAGGGCAAAGGTGGGGGCCATGGCGCGGGCTTGCTCGAAGTGGGCGATCGCCTCGTCGAGGTTCGTGGTGGTCACGTTGGTGCTTCGGGTGATCGCTCGCCCTCGTAGGTAGTGCTCCACTGCCTCGGCCGAGGCCACCGCCCCGTGTTGGTGGAGGGTCAGCTCCACGCGCAGCGCCTCGGCTACCCGCTTGGCCATACGATCCTGGAGGTCGAAGACGTCCTCGAGGCGGCCGGTGAAGCGCTCGCTCCAGCTCTGGAAGCCGCTGTGCACGTCGACCAAGCGAGCCACGATGCGGACCTTGCCCCCGCGCCGATGTAGCGTGCCGTCGATGATGGCGTCGACCCCCAGGGCCTGGCCGACGGCGCGAGCGTCGTGCTCCTTGGCGTAGCGGCGAGTGGCTCCGCTGGCCGAGACGCGCAGGCCTCGGGTCATGGCCAATAGATCGATGAGCTCGTCGGCCAGGGCATCGACGAGGTAGGCGTCCTCAGCGGGACCCTGGTAGCGGAAGGGCAGCACGGCCAGGGCTCGGGTGCCCACGCCGCTCGACGGATCCGAGCGCAGCCACGGCTGACGTCGCGAGGAGTCGTCGGTCAGGGCATCGAGCAAGGCGTTCATGCTCGGCCAGCGATCCCGGGGATCCACCGCGAGGCCGCGGCGCAGGGCGGCCACCACCGAGTGAGGTCGGAAGACGTGGGCGGGCCACGCGGGCGGGCCGGCATGTTTTCGTGCGTAGAGTTCCTCCTCGGAGGCGGTGAAGGGAGAGTTGCCGGTCATCGCCTCCCACAGCGCCACGCAAAAGGCATATTGATCCACGGCCGGGCTCAGGGCCTCCCCGCGGTGCTGCTCGGGCGCCATGTAGCGAGGGGTTCCGGCCACCTCTCCGTCGCGGGTCGCCGGGGCGCCCAGGGTCGTGGGCACGCTCGTGTTCCGGGGGGAGTCGGAGTCCGTCGACGGGGTGAGCTTGGCGAGGCCGAAGTCGGTGACCTTGGCGGGGCCCTGCTGTGGGATGAGGACGTTGCTAGGCTTGAAATCGCGGTGGAGTAGGTCCTCGGCGTGGGCGGCCGCGAGGCCCCGCCCTGCCTCGACGAAGCGATTGAGGACGTCGGGCCAGGGGTGCGTGGCCTGACACAGCCAGGCGCGCAGGGTATGGCCACGCACGTACTCCATCACCAGCACCAAGCCGACAGAGGTCTGCTCGACGTCGTAGATCGCGACGACGTGTGGATCGGAGAGCTTGGCCATCGCGCGGGCCTCGGCCACCAGGTGGTCTTGGGCGTCGGAGCCGAGCGCGTTCCCACGGGTGTCCTTCATTGCATCGTGATGCAGCAGCTTGAGGGCGACCTCCCGATCGAGCTTGGGGTCGTAGGCCCGCAATACCCGGCCCATGCCCCCGTGTCCGATCTGCTCCAGAACAAGGTATCGGCCGATCTGGCGGCCGCGCCGAGTCGGGCGACGCTCCGCCGGCTCGGCGGACGAGCCCGGGGTGTCGGCGCGCGTCTCCAGGTCTGCGATCTCGCCCCCGTCCCCCACGGGGGCATTATTCATCGTCCGCGCCCTGGGGCGCTACCGACATCATCGGTGGGCGTGGGAGCAGGTGGGCGAAAAGGGTGCACAAAGGAGAGCAGCAGGTAGAGCAGCAGGTAGAGCAGCAGGTAGACCAGAGAGTAGAGCGGGAGCGGGGCGCAACCGAGCGCTCGCTGGGGAGTCGTACGAGCGCGGTCGCGATGTTGCGGGTGGGTGGATCCGGTCGCCGCTTGCAGGTCGCCGCTCGCAGGCGCATCGGGCCGCTAGCGGTTTCCGAACATGCGCTCCACCCGACGGAGCGCTCGGCCTCCGCCCCTCTTGTTGTTCTTGCGCGAGTCCGACTTCGAGCTCTGCTTGGCTCGAGGTTTGGGATCCGCGCGATCGGTGGAGGACGGGGGCGGCGGATCGGGCTCGGTGACCGGAGCAGGAGCGTCGCTCGCCGCCGGGGTCGAGGTCGATGGCGGGGTCGCCGGAGCCCGGCGACCCATCAGCGCCCACGCGATTGCCCCGGAGACCAGCCCGCCCGCGAGCCCCAGCAGCAGCAGTCGAGAGCTCGACAGGGTCGAGGATGGTGGTGCCTGCGTACTCGGCGTGACCACGGGAACCCGCGTGACCGCGGTGGGGCGGTCCGGGATCGAAGGCTCGACGCTCGGCTCGGCGGCCGACGACGCCGTGGTCGAGAAGGCCATGAGGGTGGGTGCACGGGCGACGTCGGACGCGGGCTCCGGGGGCGTCACCTTGGGCAGGCCCATGAGGGTGGGGGCATGGGCGACGTCGGGCGCGGGCTCCGGGGACACCGTGGGCAGGCCCATGAGGGTGGGGGCATGGGCGACGTCGGGCGGAGCGTCTGCGGTGGAGGTCGCGGAGGTCGGCGCGATGGTATCGGCCAGCGCTCGGGACTGCGGCGTGGAGGGTCTTGGGATGTCCGGGGCGGAGGTCGGCGCGATGGTATCGGCCAGCGCCCGGGACTGCGGCGTGGAGGGTCTTGGGATGTCCGGGGCGGAGGTCGGCGCGATGGTATCGGCCAGCGCTCTGGACTTGCGCGTCGGATCGTCGCTCACGGAGGCGGCCCTCGCGTCCGAGTATCCGGACCGCCTCGTTGCGGGGTCAAGCGCACCACGGCTACGCGCGTTCCCTCGCCCGAGTGTCCCGTGACTGCCCCGTACTCGGGGATATTCGGTGATGCGTCGTGATGCGCGGTCGTGCTCGCTCGGGGCGCCGGCGAGCGGTTCCGCGTGTGGTGCTCTCGCGCCGTACGCGGCTGTTGCTCACGGTAGGTCGTTGCTCGCGATAGGTTGCAACGCGTGTGGACGCCGGTCGTCGTCGAGCTGCTCGGTGAGGGGCTGATCGAAGGGAACGATCGCATCGCCGAGTAGACCGTTCGTGGCGAGTCGCTCGAGCCGTGACCGCAGCGTGCCCAGCCGGTGTTCGAGCACGGCGTCGAGGCCCGCGCGGAGCTCGCGATGCCCGGCGAAGCGCTCGCCGAGCGTACCGATGTTCAGGTCCGCGACCACGGTGATCGGGTCGTCGGTGCTCGGCATGAGAAACCGGAGCGTAGCCCTTCCCACGGCCGGGGTCGGTCACCGGGCCCAACCGGGCGGCGAGCCGACAGCGATGCTGACGGTGGTCCGATCGAGGTCGATCTTTGACCCCTTGGGGCATACGATGGCGCTACAAATGCCGACCCGAACGATCCAGGACGCCGTGGGGCGTGCAACCAGCGGAGACCGCAATCGCGAGTGATGTCGTCGATGACCTCGAGCCCGACGGTGGTCGTGGTGGGCGGAGGCCCCGCGGGAGCGGTGGCCGCCATAGTGCTCGCGCGCGCGGGCATCGATACGCTCGTGCTCGAGGTCAATCCGGGCCCCGCCTCCCAGCTCGGGAGCAAGCTCGGAGGCAAGCTCGGAACCAAGGGCGGAACCAAGATCGGAGGGATCCTCTCGCCCACCGTCGGTCCCTTGCTCGAGCGGCTGGAGCTATTGTCCGTCGTCGAGACGGCGGGGCAGCGGGCGTGCCTGGGGTATTGCTCGGTCTGGGGCTCGGACGAGCCGATCGAAGAGGACTGCCTATTTGGCACCTTCGGTGCGGGGTGGCGTGTCGATCGTGAACGCTTCGAGGGGCTGCTGGCCCAGGCGGTGCTCGAGGCCGGGGCGGGCTGGCAGTGGGGTCACCACGCCGTCGATGCCCAGTGGAGCGGCGGTCGCTGGCGGCTGGTGGTCGAGGCCCCCGAGGCATTGATCTCGGTCGAGGCCGACTTCGTTATCGATGCGACCGGGCGTCGGGCTCGTTTCGCCCGGAGCGTGGGGGCGCAGCCGCAGCAGCTCGACAAGCTGGTGGGCGTCGCGGTGACCCTCGAGCCGACCGATGTGCCCGTGATGGACGGGTTCACCTTGGTCGAGGCGTTGCCCGAGGGCTGGTGGTATGCCGCGCCGGTCGTCGATGGTCGGGTGATCGCCGTGTTCTTGACCGACAGCGATCGTCTACGCCCCAGCGAGGTGCGAGCGAGGGGGGGCTGGCACACCCTGCTGGCGTCTACGCTGCATACTCGCGACTGGCTGGCGCCTCACCTTCGGGGGGCAGCAGAGCCGACCCCTCGCATCATGCCCGCGGGCAGCACGTGCTTGCAGGCACCCATAGGTCACGGGTGGTTGGCCGTTGGGGATGCCGCCGTCGCCTTCGATCCGCTCTCGTCATACGGCATGAGCTCAGCGATCACGACCGGCTACTACGGGGCCGGCGCGGTGATCGACCACCTGAAGGGAGAGCCCGATGCGCTGTCGACCTACGACCAGCGCGTCGCTCGGATGTACGACGAGTATCTCGACCGGCTCGCCGAGTATTATGGGCTCGAGCAGCGCTGGCCCTACGAGCTGTTCTGGTCGCGCCGGCATCAGCGCCTCGAGCGGACTTCGTCCGGAGCCTAGTATTGTCGTTCAGAACATTGTTCTGAATCCGTTCAGGGCCAATGTCACCGCCCGCGTGTGGCACCCGAGGTGCGCCGGATCGTCCGTCGCTCGGGCCGACGACCACGTGCGCTCGATCCACTCGCAGGCGCGCATCGTACCCCTGCCGAGACCATCCCAGGAGCACGGTTTGAACGCCGACCACGCAGCGCTCGCGGGCCCGTCCCGCGCCGGATTTGACCTCTTAATGCCGCCTATCCTACGGTGGCGGACGACGCGCATGACCACGCACAACGCCCTTTCCTTGGCCGACATGGACGATGTGGATGTCATCGCGCAGGCCGCCCGTGGCGAGGTCCAGGCGCTCGCGACCTTGTACGATCGCTACGCGGGGCTGCTCCTGAGCATGGCCAATCGGATGCTGGGGGATAAGACCATGGCCGAAGACCTCGTACAGGACGTCTTCATGGAGGTGTGGCGCCGAGCCCATGCCTTCGATGCATCGCGAGGCTCGGTGCGCACGTGGCTCTTGGTGCGGCTACGCAGTCGGGCGCTCGATCGACTGCGGTCGGCTCGACACCGCCGGGAGGTCACGGTGGACGAGGTGGGTCCTCGTGAGCCGGCGCCGTTGCCCGAAGATCCGGAGCTTTCGCCCGACCGGGCCCTGGTTCGGCAGGCGATCGCGTCGTTGCCCGACGATCAGCGCCGCGTGATCGAGCTGAGCTATTTTCAAGGGCTGTCCTCCTCGGAGATCGCGGCTCACATGGGTTCACCGCTGGGTACGGTCAAGTCGCGAACGGCGGCCGCCCTCAGCAAGCTGCGGGCCGCGATGAGCGAAGCCCGGCCGCCGGGCGGAGGCTTGCAATGAGCGAAGACACCGTCGACGAGCGCGTGCTCGACTTCCTCGCGGGTGGCCTACGGCCACTGGACGCCCCTACGAGCCTGCGGGAGCGGCTGATGGGGGTCGCGGGGGGGCGCAGCCGCTTCCTTCCCTTCCTCGATCGCATGATGTCCCTGTTCGATCTGCCCGAGGGCGATGCTCAGGGACACCTCGACAGCGTCGACGATCCCGATGCCTGGGAGGACATGCTCCCTGGGGTCCGCTTCCGTGACTTCGATGGTGGCCCGGCACTTGGCGACGCCCACGGAGGCCTGGTGCGGCTGCAGCCGGGGGAGGCGTTCCCCCACCACACCCACGTGGGTGAGGAGCGGGTCCTCGTCATCCAGGGCCAGCTGGTCGACGACGAGGGACGCCACTATCGCGCCGGCGACCTGGTGGTGTCACCCGACGGTAGCTCGCACGACCTGCGCGCCGTAGGAGACCGTGAAGCGATCTACGCAGCGGTCGTGACCGCCATCGTCATCACCGCCAGTGACGACGACGATGACGACGATGACGATGATGACGACTAGCGTGTGGCGACCCACCGCGGGCCCACATTGACAGGGTGCGTGGGCAAGACCCACGATGATCGCGGTGAGTGGCCGCGTCTCGACTACGGTGCGCCGGCTATCGACGTCGCTCCGTCGTCCATGGGGAGGGACGCGCGAGGTCGACGAGCCGCCCATGGTTCGGGGGTGGGTGCCCTTCTTGGGGTGCGCCTTGCCCTTCGGTCGCGATGCACCCGCGTTCTTGCGGCGCTGCCAGCAGCGACACGGCGATGCGTTCACGATCCACTTGATGGGTCGGCGGCTCACCTTCCTGCTCGACCCGCGCGACTTCCCCAAGGTGCTTCAGCGAGCGCGGGCGCTCAGCTTCAACCCGATCGCGCGGGAGATCTCCACCCGCGCCTTCGGCTATCGGGCGCTCTATGCCTCGGGAGTCACCGAGGAGCAGATGCGGCAGGGATACCACCGGCACCTGCGCCCCGGGGTGATGCAGCCGCTGGCCAGGCGCACCCAGCAAGAGCTCGCTCGCTCGCTGGGCCGGTGCCTGGCCGGCCTCGAGCCAAAGCCCGACGGCTGGCGTCATACCGAGCTGTTCGAGCTTGTCGCGCGCTGCGTGTTCGAGGCGGGGACCACCGCCTTGTTCGGCGAGGGCGCCTGCGACGAGCCCTCGCGTCGGCGATTCATGGCCTTCGACGCCCAGTTTGCTCGGCTGGTGGCCGGGGTGCCGCTGCGGCTCTTGGGCACGGTGCGGCAGGATCGCCAGTGGCTCATCGAGCGGCTGTGTACGCCGTGGCCCGCCGCGAGCGCCTTCATCCAAGAGCGCCGTGCGCTGCTGCGCGACTACGTCGACGACATGGAGGTCGCCCGAGTGCACCTGTCGATGCTGTGGGCCTCGCAGGCCAACACGATCCCCGCGGCGTTCTGGGCCGTAGCGCTGCTGCTCGAGCAGTCGCAGGCGGTCGCGGCCGTGCAACAGGAGGTCGACGGGCTCGTCGAGCGCGACGACGACGGCACCGCGCGGTTCGGGGCCGAGGCGCTCCGCAAGATGCGGGTCCTCGACAGCGTGGTCTCCGAGTCGCTGCGCCTTTGCAGCGGCGCCAACACGATCCGCACCGTGCTCGAGCCGGTCACCCTCACCCTGGCCTGCGGGCAGCGATTCACCCTGCGTCGGGGGGACTATGTGTGCATGTTCCCCTACTTGTCGCATCGCGACCCCGAGGTATTCGAGGAGCCCGAGCAGTTTCGCTTCGATCGCTTCTACTGCGCCCGAGGCAGCAAGCAGTTCCACAAGCAGGGGGAACGCCTGGGCTTCGCGCTGATGCCCTTTGGTGGCGGCGAGACCATGTGTCCGGGGCGCTTTTTGGCCTTGGCCGAGATCAAGATGCTCGTCACCATGCTGCTGGTCGACTATCGAGTCGAGCGGCTCGAGGGCCAGGCTCGGCCCTCGTTCGACTTCTCGCGCTCGGGTCTGGGGATCCTCCCGCCGGTCGAGCCCCTGAAGGTCCGGCTTCGTCCTCGTGGGCACGACCCCACTCGATAGGTCGGGGGGTAGGGATCGGTCGGGGGGTAGGGATCGGGCGGGGGGTAGGGCCGATGGATGAAAGGTGCGCGGGTCCCGAAAAAACCCTCGCCCCATCGCGACCGTGGGGCGGGCGGCATCGCGCAGAAGGCGGCAGAACGGCACGTAGCGGCCAATACGGGGGCAACTGCGGGTTTTTCGAAGTCTTGGAGCGCAACTGGCCATAAATTGGGGCGATGCGAGGGCTTCATTATTTTGGCATCACGATCCTGATCCCCGTGGGCGTTGCGCTAGCCTGTCAACCGGTCACGATCATCCAGGACGACGACGATGGCGCCGCTTCGTCCTCCTCGGGGATGGGGACCACCGTTGTCCTACCGGCGGAGTCGACCAGCGGGACCACCATAGAGCCGTCCGACGACACCACCAGCACCTCGTCGGGGTCGGGCTCGAGCTCGGGTTTGAGCACGGGACCCGGGGAATGTGAGGTGGGTCAGCAGTGTGGCAACGGCTGCATCGAAGGCACCGAGCAGTGCGATTGCGGCGGGGAGTTTTGCACCGTGGCCGGGCTCGGCGGTCAGGAGTGCGCCGGGCTGGTCAATCCGCTGTTCCCCGACCGCGTGTATACGGGCGGCGTTCTGGACTGCAACCCGGCCAGCTGCCAGTTCAGCTTTGCGACGTGCACCTTTTGCGGCGACACGGTGATCAACATGCCCAATGAGGTCTGCGAGCTCGACAGCGATCCCGGGCCTTCCTGCCAGCAGCTGGGGATGGGGAACGACAACACCCCCCTGCCATGTGGGCCTACTTGTCAGTGGTACACTGAGTGCTGTGGGCCGAAGCCGCCCGAGGACTGCCCGTAAGGGGGTGCGCGTAGGCCGTCGTCCGCAGGTGGTGAGCGACAGGGCGCGCTCCCGCTCGCTCGCTGAGCTCGGGAAACCGGCAGGCGAGCGATAGGAGGCGCTCCCGCTCGCTCGCTGGGGCAGCAGACGCCGCCGCTTCCCAGGAACGCCGACCCCGAGATCACGGCTCGAAACGCCCGCTCCCAAAGTCCACCCCGATCGGCACACACCACACGCTCACCCCGTCCAGATCGTCCATGGTGCGGTCGGCTGGTAGGGTGAAGGTCAGCGTTTCTCCGTTGTAGCCGCCTGCCCGCAGTAGGTTGTCCCCGATCGCGAAGCCGTCGTCGTAGTCGCCGCCCAAGCCCCCGTACAGCCGAACCTCGACGCCTTCGCCGTCGAAGGTGAACTCGGTGATCTCGATCGTGCAGTCGTCGACGATCCGCGCGATCCCACCCACATCGTGGAAGTGCTCCTCGAGGACCGCCGTGGCGCCCACCATCGGGTGGGTGGTCGCGCAGCCGCTGGGCCCCGGCGGATCCGTGGGGTCGTTGGGGGGGTCGTTGGGGGGGTCGTTGGGGGGGTCGTTGGGGGGGTCG
>JBCCWC010000124.1:0-43650 GCA_039194325.1 Myxococcota bacterium | reverse complement strand
AGGGTGATTGAGGTCCCGGGACCTCAGGAGGGGCTGGTGCACGGGGGTCCCAGATGTCCCGGGACATCTGGGACCCCCGTGCACCAGCCCCTCCTGAGGTCCCGGGACCTCAATCACCCTCGTGCACCAGCCTCCCGGATGTCCCGGGACATCTGGGCCCCTCGTGCACCAGCCCCTCCTGAGATCCCGGGACATCTCCGACCCTCATGCACAAGCCTATGAACAACACCTAAAGCCGTCATTTCTTTCAAAACACATCCAACTCGACGGCTACGGCTGTTCCTCGCGATCAATGGCTACCCCCTCTCGACGATGACGGAAATCGCCGATGCCTATGAGGTACTCCGTGACGTACCGTTCCTCACGGTCACCATAGTGCGCAATCAAACAACCACCACGCTCACCTACCACATTGGCGATGACGAGTAAGTCGCCACCTGCGCGCCCCCTCGGGCCGTATGCGCCTTTCACGACACTGCTGGCCCTCGGCTTTTGCGCCTGTGGAGCCGACGACGCCCGCGTGGTCACCCACATCGAAGACCGAGCAGTGGTGATGTTCGACCGCCCGCTTTGTCGCGATGACATCGCACTTATCGAAGAAACGATCGCACACGTCGAGCAGAGCCTCGACGTAAAGGTCGAGGTCCCCATCGAGATCGCGATATGGAACCGCTATGCCAACGTCGCCGACCACTGCGGCGAGGGGCCATCGGGATGTTACACCAACGGCGAGATCCACACCCTATGGCAAGCCCTCGAGCACGAAATCGTCCATGCCGTCGCCGCGCCGCTTGGTCGACCCGAGCCGCTGTGGACCGAGGGCATTGCCGAAGCACTCAGCAATAGAACCCGCGTAGGACACGAAACAGTGGACGCTCAGCTTGGCCTGGAAGACAGCCGGCAGGTCAACTACTCCACGGCCGGGCATTTTACGCGCTGGCTCCTGGAGGAGTACGGCGTCGATGGTCTGCGAGCCCTGGCACGCGAGCGCTCATTCGAAGATGCCTATGGGCTAAACCTAACCGACACCATCGCCGACTACGAGGCCCGCGCTCCGTGGTCCTATCCCCACTGGAACCCATGCCGCGGACAAGCTCTCGATGCCTCGCCCGCCAACGTGTGGGTCGACGACATTGCCGTCGACTGCGCTGCCCCGTGGTCCTCTACTATGTATAACTCGGGACCCACGGTTGTTCGCACTCTCGACATCGAACAACCTGGCACGTATCGCTTATTCATCACCGGAGCGACGATGGTCGGCGCTCTTGCATGCCAGATTGATGTCCTGCCCGATCGTCCCGACGACGACATGGCCGGCGATATCATCCGAGAATCGACGCGAGATCTCCCGACGTTCTTCGTGAGCGACGAGCTCTACGAGATCGTGCTCAAGCCCGGTCGTCTGCAGTTTTCGTTCACGGTCGAAGACGAAGCAGCGACCGTGGGTTTCGAGTTGCGGCGCATCGGATCCTAGAGTCCTAGAGGGAGGGTCCGAGAGGCCCGAGGACCCACCGCACCACCGCCGAATCATCGATGATACCTGAGACTCCATCGGCCGGACTCGGGGCACTACGAACACTCGCCGTGCTGCTCGTGTGGTGCGTCGCCGGATGTCAGACGGACGACGGCCGCGTGGTCACCCTCGTTGACAATCGAGCGATTGTGACCTTTAATCGCCCGCTGTGCCGTGGAAACATCGAGCTCATCGAACAGACGATCACCCACGTCGAGCAGAGCCTTGACGTGAAGGTAGAGGAACCAGAGGAACCCATCGAGATCGCGATATGGAACCGCTACGCTAACGTCGTCGACCACTGCGGCGAGGGACCGTCGGGATGCTACACCAACGGCGAAATTCACACCCTATGGCAAGCACTCGAGCACGAGATCGTTCACGCCGTGCACGCGCCCCTCGGATGGCCCGAGCCATTGTGGTCCGAGGGGATCGCGGAGGCCCTCAGCGGTCGCACCCGCGACGGCCAAGACGATGTCACCGCCCTCGTCGGCCTCGAGAGCTACCGGCAGGTCGATTACGCCACAGCGGGGCACTTCACCCGCTGGCTCCTCGAAGAGCACGGCATCGAGGGGATCCGCGCGTTGGCCAGGGAGTCCTCGTTCGAGTCGACCTACGGGCGGACACTCGCCGACGCCAACGTGGACTACGAGGCTGACGCTCCGTGGTCGTACCCGGACTGGAATACATGTCGGGGCGCGCGACTGGATGCGACATCGGAAGCCGAATGGGTCTACGAGTTCGATGTCGACTGCGACCAACCATGGAGTTCGGCGGAGTATGAATCGGGACCCACCGCTTGGCGCACGATCGACATCGAGCAATCCGGTTCGTACCGTGCATACTTCACGGGTGTGAGGATGGTCGGCGTACTCGCGTGTCAGCTCGACATCCTGGTCGACCCTCCCGAAGATGACATGGTCGGGGACATCGTCTCCGAAACCGCGGGCTCCGTGCTGCCGACCTTCTTCGTGGGCGACGAGCCGTACGACGTCCAACTCGAGCCCTACCGCCTGCAGTTTTCGATCACAGCCAACGGCGAAGCCTCGACCACGACCTTCGAGCTGCGGCGCATTGGCCCGTAGAAGGCTCCGACAGCCCACCGCATGCTCGGGACATCGATCGGCAACGGGTGGGATCGTTGGGCATGGCCGAGCCATAGGAGGCACTGCGACCTGTTTAATGACGAGCGACCGGTATCCCTGCGCTCGAGCATGCTCGACGCTGTGCTCCGGGCGTGGGTCCGATGATCGACCGGATGATGCACCTCGCGGCTCGAGTTCGACCTGAAGCTCGCCGACCGGCACAGCCTCCCTCGGTCGGGCACGGACGCGGGGGGATCTGGACGTTCAACACGGGGATGATCTCCAACTTTTATCCCGCCGGCAGCGCAGTGCCGGGGATCCAGACCGAGATCCCGCTCAACCCCGGAGCCTCGGGTGGGCCCATGTTCGACCGCCATGGGCGGGTCGTGGGGGTGGTGACGGCGGGGATCGCCGATGCGCAGGCGATCAACTTTGCGCTGCGGGTCGATACCGTGCCCAAGGCCCTGTCGAGCGTGCGGGCCCACTGTGATTGCCTGGTCGTGCGCGCGCCCAAGGGCGCCCGGATCTTCGTCGACGGCACGTGGGTCGGGACCGGGCCCGAGGCGGTGCGGATCGTCGAGCCCGGGGACCACGAGGTGTCGGCGATGGTGGGGGGCAAGCGCGACAAGAAGAAGGTGCGGTTTCCGGCGGTGCGGCGGGTGACGCTCAGTCCCTGAAGATGAGCACAGAACACCTGGTGGTCGACCCGTAAAGTCGCCGACCCACTCGACGTTCATTGCGGTAGATTGGCGAGTAGATGGGGACCCATCCCCTCGCCAGGAGTCGATCGATGCCCGAACTGTACGCACTGCGACGACGGTGGATATGGCTGAGCCTGAGCCTCGTGGCCTGCACACCGCCGGCGACACCTCCGATCGATACGGACTCGAGCAGCTCCGGCGGGGTCGCCTCGGGTAGTTCCGGCGGGATCGCCTCGGGCAGCTCCGGTGGGGTCGCCTCGAGCAGCTCCGGCCTCGGCGGCTCGGGAGCCATCGACACGACCGCCAGCACGGATACAGAGGTCAGCGGCACCTCGACCGGCGAGCCCGCCGACGACTGTGGGGCGATCGACGAGCCGGACCCCGACGGGGTCGACGACAACGGTGACGGCATCGACGGGGTCGCCGGGTGCTCGGTGTTCGTCGACACCAATGTCGGTGACGACGGCAACGATGGGCGGTCCACGAAGACCGCCGTCGGGACGATCGCTCGCGGGCTAGAGATCGCCGCCTCGTTCTCTCCACCGCGGCCGGTGCTGGTCGCCGCGGGGCTATACGAGGAGTCGGTCGTGCTGGAGTCGGGGGTCGGCGTCTATGGTGGGTATGCGTCGGGTACCTGGACGCGAAACATCGACGGCAACCCGACGATCGTGCGCGGCACCGAGCCGCGAACGCTCGTAGCATCGGGCCTGAGGTCGCCAGTGGAGATCCAGGGCCTGGTGCTCCACGGACCGAGCTTCGCGGGCGGGGGCCAGTCGACGTATGCGGTCTGGGCCCGCGATCTCCCCGCGGGCCTGCTGTCGCTGCGGCACTGCACGATCGAAGCCGGTGAGGCGGGCGCTGGCGATGACGGGGTGGATGGCGCCGCCGGGGCGGATGGAGACGACGGGAGCCTGGGCGGAGGCTCGGCCTGTGGAGCCAACGGAGGCACAGAAGGCTCGGGCCTGGTGTGCCCGAGCACCGGTGGCAGCCCCGGCGCGGCGGGTGGCTCTCCGACCCCGGTGGGCCAAGCGGGCACCGCGGGGGTCAGTCACTGCGGCTCCAGCTGCGATGACCTGGGGACCGACGGGTTGCCCGGCCTTCCGGGCTCGACCGGTGCGGTGGGCATGGGAGCTCCGCCACCGACCGACGCGCTCGGACAATTCGATGGTGACGGATCGTGGAGCGCGGTGCTCGGGGCGCCCGCAACGGCCGGCGATCACGGTGGAGGCGGCGGAGGCGGCGGTGCGGGTGGCTATGACAACGACCCGGCGCCCTTTTGTCTATTCGACATGAACGGACCCGGCGGAGACGGCGGCCATGGGGGCGCCGGAGGCTGCGGGGGCGCGCCCGGGGGCATCGGGATGTCCGGCGGCGCGTCGTTTGCCGTGGTCGCGATCGATGCGTCGATCACCCTCGCCAACACACAGATGGTGTTGGGCATTGGCGGCGATGGAGGCCAAGGGGGTAGTGGCGGACCGGGGGGCCTGTTCGGCGTGGGTGGCCCCGGCATGGCCCTACCCAACGCGACCACCGGGGGCGCCGGCGGTGACGGAGGGGCCGGAGGAGGCGGAGGCGGGGGCGCTGGCGGCTGTGGAGGTCCGTCGATCGGGATCGCGTTGGTGGGCATGGCCGAGGTCGACTCGACGGACGTGGATCTACTCGGGGGCCTGCCCGGCTTACCCGGCCTCGGAGGCAGCGGCGGCGCCACGGGGGGCGGAGGGCCAGCGGCCTCCGTGGGTGGCGACGGCTGCCCGGGCGTCGTGATGACGGAGTACGCTTATCGCCGATGAGTCGCTCTGGCGGCACCCAGGGGACCCGACCAAGCGCTGACCACCAAGCGCTGACCAGGCACCGACGGATCACCGATCGAGGCTAGCGCGCGGCGCCCAGCTACGCAGCGCTGTGCGAGTGACTGCGGACGGTCCAGGTGTCGCCGAACTTGGGGTCGTCCCCGGGCTGCGGCGGACCGAGTTGGTGCACGAAGACGCTGTTGAGCTTGAGGTTGGCGATCGGTGTCTCGATCCGCATCCGCGTGGCTCCGTGCGCCCTGGCCAAGCGCTCGAGGGAGCCCAGCATCCGAGAGAAGGTCGCCCGCGACTGCGGCACGCGCTCGAGGTACTCGATCTGGAAGACCGCCGTGTCCCCCTCGACGTGAAGCGTCTCGCTCAAGCGCTCAACCATGCGCTCGATCTCCGCCCGCTCCCTTCGTCGTACCCGATGCACGAAAAACACCTAGCACCCGCAGGACCGGCTGTCAGCGCTTGGAGATCGATTGAGGAGATCTTGGCCTGTTTGTCCGAGATCCTCTTCAGATGGCCCAAAAGACATAGGACCGTAGGCACCGAAGATGCTGTCTTCGGCCCCTTCGGACCCTTGATTCCGGGGGGAGATCTCGGGGATTGGCCTAGGGTGAGTGATCGGTTGGCCAGGTAGTGAGCCCCTGGTTGGGCGACTGGCTGGTGCGGCGGGGCGCAGAGTCTGTAAGCTGGCCAACTGGAGAAAAGTCACCCAGCCGGGTCTCGACCGCGAATACGGCTACGGTACGTCTGCACCCGCGTAGTCGGCGATGCCATCGATGTTGGGACGAGGATCGCCGTCGATGTCGGTGGATGGATCGTCGATCGCCCTCTCGGCGATCTCAATGAGAGCGTCAGCTTCCCATGCCGCAGTCGTAGCGAGCATGGGCGGAGGGTTGTCGAGATGGAAATCTCCGGCCTCAATATCCACGAACCAGTCCATACCGACGTCACCGAGGGCAACATTACCCGTCCCGCGGATGAGAGTCTCAGACGCCGTGTTCGTGACTGTGGCCATGGGGCACGAGATCTCTTCGTCACTGTCGATCGAGACCAACAAACTGTTGCGAATAGACACGGTCACATTGCCGCTGCAAACCACCGGGAAGACGTCCCCGAAGTTGTCGAAGCCCGCCCCGAGGGTCGAATACAACACGTGAGCGGAGCCCCCGGTAACCGTCATGGCGTTATCACCGTTGGTTCCGTCACCGACAAAACTATTGCGAAGCACGAGCGCACCATTGTTCTCGACTACGATTCCACCACCAGCATTGCCGATGATACGCCCGCGATCTACCCAAACTCGACCACCATTGACTCGCAGAGCGGGATCGTTACTTGAGTCGTTACCCCAGAATTGAATCCCATCGATCAGCACAGTGGCACCCGTATCCACTGTAAGCTGCGGAGAGTCTACGCCATCTTGTCGAGTCCACCTCGGAAGGTCTCCGTCATCGGCCAGGAATGCGATCGTACGACCACCATCCACCACGACGCTCTGTTCGTAGGCAATGTCCATGCCGCTTCGGAGGATAATTGTGCCTTCTCCGTTCTCTGGGATATTCTCGACTACCATGCGCAACTCATCCCCTTTAGTGGGGGAACTGCCCATCGGCTCGGGCAAGCACGCCCCGGTAAAGAAGTTGCAAGCGGCCTCATCGCACTCATCGTGTTCAACGCATCCAACGCATACATTATTCTCACCATCGCATATAGGGGTATTATCTGTACAAGCTTCGTCGTCTTGCCCGGCGCACTGCACACAGCCCCCCATATGGCAAACCGGCCGATCGCTGTCGAAATCTGCGCATGCCTCATCAGCATCGACGCTCGCCGGCAGTCCGTCGCAACCAGCACAGGTTCTCATGTCCAGATTACAGAATGGCGCTTCCACGGGGCAGGCACTGCCATTATCTTCCGTACATTCTACGCATACACCATCGCCATCCAGATCGTCACAAACAGGCATTTCGGCACTGCACATCGAGTCACCGACACATGGAGTCACGCAATAATTATCAACACAAATTTCACCAACAGGCTGATTACAATCGCTATCTTCCCCACAAGCCACACACCTTCCATCGAAACAAACAGGAGTCGAAGGATTGACCGACACGCAGGCAGCATTGGCATCGATGTCTCCATCGCCTACCACGGAGCAGTCATTCGTACACGTACCTACTGTTTCATTGCAGAAAGGGTTACTCGAAAGGCAGGCCGGACACATGGAACCGGTCGTAGAACCACCTGTGCACTCATTTCGCAGCGCATCACCGTCGTCGGCATCATCGCTTGGGTCACCAGCGTAAAGTTCCTTCAAGCAGTCTACCTCTCGATCCATTGTGACCGCCCCGTTCTCAAGACACGCGAGAGCGTTCTCAGACAGTCCGCACTCGAAACGACATGCGCTCATCTCATCGAGCACGGCCATGTCATCGGTGTCGTAGACGCACCCCCGTTCGTCAGCACCTTGGGTGAGATCGCATTCCGCCACTCCAATATTCATTTTTCCTGGTGTGCAATACCCCTCGCCGTTTCGGCACGCATCATCCCCCGCAACACCATCGGCATCGGGAATCATACAATGATCATTGATAAATCGAACCTCGCGCTTGCAGTTCGATATCAAGCCAATCCCCACGAGACCTCCAATAGCGTAAGCAAGCGACACTTGTACACAAAAACCACAAAGACATCTCATCAAGCACCTTCAACCTTTAGAGTGCAGACTCCATACATCAACGCACATATAGTCCTCAGACTCAGGCCACCGACACGGGTCGTCCCCAGCCCAAAGTGATACTCGCGGAGCAACGCTGTGACATGAGAAGCTTCGGGCTCCCGTTGGTCCGAGGCTCATGAACACCACAAGAGTATCATCGCATGTATCTTCTCGATAGACTCCGGACGACTTAACCACCCAGAGTGCCGTATCGATGTGCCAGACTAGGATTCCGGAGGCCAGCTTAGGCGTCCTGCGCTAGGACCGCGACTCATCAAGCCGCGTCATCAGCCACCTGCTGAACAGCTTGACCATCCGTGCGATCCGTGCATACAGGTTGACGCGGTCGTCGATATCGGCTCGCTTGACCATCTCAAGCGATAGACGCCCTCGCAAAATCGGTAAGACACAGGACTCCGAAGTAGGCAGATTCAACACATCACAGATGAGTCAAGTGCGCGTTAAACGCCCGTGAGTATAGCTACGGTACATCCGCACCGGTGTAATCGGCGGTACCGTCCGAATCGGGACGGGGTTCGCCGTCGATGTCGATGGACGGATCGTCAATCCCTTCGAGTCCGACGATATCGATTGGAACGTCGGTTTCCCATACCGCGGTCGTAGCGAGAATGGACGGCGGGTTGTTGAGGTGGAAGTCTCCAGCGGTAATATCCACGAACCAGCTCATACCGACGTCACCAAGCGCGACGTTGCCCATGCCGGAGATGAGGGTCTCCGACGCAGTGTTCGTGACCGTGGCCATGGAGCACGAGAGCTCCTCACCGTCATCGAGCGAGATCAGCAAACTGTTGCGGATGGACACGGTCACATTGCCGATGCAGAACACCGGGAAGACGTCCCCGAAGTTGTCGAAGCCTGTCCCGAGGGTCGAGTACAGCACTTCAGCGGAGGCACCGTCCACCGTAAGGGCGTTGTCGCCGTTGGTTCCGTCACCGACAAAGCTATTCCGAAGCACGAGTGCCCCGCTGTTCTCTACGACAATTCCACCACCATCATTCCAGACGATACGTCCGCGTTCCACCCAAACTTGACCGCCGTTGACTCGTAGAGCCGGCTCGCTACTTGAGTCGTTACCTGAAAATTGGATCCCACCGAACAGCACAGTGGCGCCCGTATTCACTGCAAGCTGCGGAGAATCAACGCCATTTTGTCGAGTCCAAATCGGACTGTCTCCATTATTGGCCAGGAAAGCAATCACACGACCTCCATTCACTGTGGCGGCCTCATCGTAGCTTACGCTTCCATGGACGATGATCGTCCCCTCTCCATCCAGCGGAATAGTATTGATCGCTTGGAGTAGCATGCCAGCGTCCGGCATTGCGCCGCCGACATGAATCACTGTGTCGTCGGGCAAGCACGCCCCTGTGAAGAAGTTGCAAGCGGCCTCGCCGCATTGCGAATGAGCAGAACATGGTACACATATATTATTCGAATCATCACACTCAGGCGCAGTTCCGGCACAGGCAACAACGTTGGTCTCCGTACACTGAACACAGGAACCCTCGTGGCAAACTGGAGTGTCGCCATTGACGCCTGCGCAGGCCATATCCGCGTCGATGCTCGCTGGCAGTCCGCCACAGTCGACACAGGTGTTCGTTTCTGCATTACAAAACAGCGCACCTGCAGTGCAACCGCTGGCGTTATCGTCTGTACACTCCACGCATCTGCCGATGCCATCCTCTACCTTACAAACAGGCGTATCGCCGTCGCATACCAAGTCATCGACACACCCAATCTCGCACAGATTATCAACACACACTTCGCCGATACCTTGATTGCAATCACTATTTTCGACGCAAACCACGCAGCTTCCATCGAGGCACACAGGAGTCGAAGGGTCGAAATCTGCGCAGGCATTATTGGCGTCGACTTCCCCATCACCAACAATCGAGCAGTCATTCGTGCATGTACGGTCTACTTCGTTGCAAAAAGGAGCATCTGCGACACACGCAGGATCACACAGAGATCCAGTTGTCGTTCCCTCGAGACACTCCGTACTTCGCAGTCCATCGCCATTGTCGGTATCGTCATTTGGATCACCGACATAGAGTTCCTTCAAACAGCTTAGCCCTTGCTCGCTGGCGATCGTTCTACCCTGGACACACGCGAGAGCTTCAGCGGATAGTCCGCACTCGAAACGGCACGTGCCCATCGCGTCGAGCGCTGCCTTGTCATCATCACTGTAAACGCATCCCCGCTCGTCGGCGCGTTGACCGAGATTGCACTCCACCATGCCCTGAGCGTTGACGTTGATGCTGCTCAGAGTGCAATAGCCCTCGCCGTTTCGGCAGGCTTCGTCGCCTACGACACCATTGGCATCGGGAATCATACAGTGATCGCCGACGAATCGGCCTTGGACGTTGCAATTCGGCACCAAGGCGAGTCCGACGAGACCTCCAGCCGCGTAAACGACTGACATACGTGGACGGAGACATCTCATAAGGTCACCTCAAAACCGTCGTCGAAGACTTGCTCCCGCCAGCCCCCTGCCCATCCATGGCTCGATGAGCGCATGCTCCCGGGTTTGCCGTTCGCGCCCGCATCCCTCACCCCGAAGCGCATTGCGGAGGGCACAGATCCCCACGATCGAAGGAACCAGACCAGCGACGACCACGCTCACCCCAATACCCAACAGTACCGGAGCTCCGGGATGCTTGGTGACCTCGTAGAATCCGAATTCTGGACTAGGCTCGAATCGCGGAAGCAACACGCCGCCCACCGCCGTCATCGTCACCCCACCGACGATGGCAGCGGCACCGGATGCTGTCAGCGCGATCCCAAGGCGGCGCGTTCTGGCCTGATCTTCTTCCGTCCACGATGAGTGCGAGTCGAGATCAGTTGTCTCGACCTCCGGCGTCGGCTCGTCTGGAAGGCCCTCGATCGCCCGAGCGATCTCGTGGCTGACCCGGTCGAGCAATTCTTGCTGGCCACAGGCACACAACAGCGGCTCAGCCTGCTCCCCCACCGGCTGACCATCCCGCATCGCGATGGCGCGGATCCTCACCCCTGCATCCGCACGCTCGATCTGCACTTCGACCCACCGCTCATGCCCAGGCGCCGTGATGCTCGGCCCGAGGCTCGCATTGCGGCGCATGATCCAAAGCGGCAGCAACCCCGCATACTCGACCTCCGAGTCAACGGTGACGCGGACGGGCCCATCGTCGGGCAGCGCCTGATCGATCTGCCTGCGTAGTCGCTCGAGCTCTCGGCGTAGCCGGGGCGGCACAGCTCCCTCCTCACCCTTGCCCTGTGCTCGTTGCCTCTGTGCGACGAAGCCCTCGAGCAACTGTGCGGATTCTTCAAGCAGGGCCAGGCCCCGAGGCTGTTTCCGATAAGCCGCGCGATAGTCGGTCGCCGCGTTGTCGACCGCCAGCTCACCCAGCAGTCCGATCCGATCGCGTTCGGACAGTGACCGGTACGCGGCAGCATATGAACGCGCCGATGCCATGAGGTCCTCGTTGGCCCGCTGTTGTTCGGCTTGATCCATCAACGCATCAAAGCCGACATCTTCGACCTCCGGTACCGGTTCGGCGGCGACGCCCGTCCCACTCGCCCCACCGAGGGCGAGCCAGATCCCCACCAGACGACCCGCCAACCTGCGGCGGCTCGACGCTCTCATAATTCGTTGCATGACTTACTTCGCGTGGATCTTCAGTGGCACACGCGAGCTCCGTGTTCGAAACTTCACGCCTTTGACCTGCGATTTGGCACACTGCCCGACCGGCCCGGCCGGACTGGCGGTGATGCCCATGACGTTTCCATCCGTGGTGACCAAGAAGGTCATGATCACGGGGCCATCGCCAGGCGACTTGATGCACTTGGACTTGATCCGTCGTTCGAGACGCTTGACCAGCTTCGCATCCGATGGAGGCCCGGAGGATCTTGCCGAGTTCCCGGTACGCTTGGGTCGAGCATCGGCAGGTGGCGACGTGGTGGGCGGCGGCTCGGCGGACGACGAAACAGCGGACGGCGACTCGGCAGATGCGGACGATAGGTCGACCGGCAACGGATCGCTCTTGGCCTCGCCGCTTCGCTCGGAAAGCGAACCCGGCTCGGCACCCAATACGGCCGGATTTTCGGCCACCCCGGCCGGATTTCCGTCCATCCCGGCCGAATTCTTGGCCGCCCCGGCCGGACTTCTGTCCATCCCGGCCGAATTCTCGGCCGCCCCGGCCGGACTTCCGTCCGCCTCGGCAGGGGCTCCGTCTATTTCCGCAACAGATTCGACTATTTCCGCGGAAGAACCATCCGCCCCGGTCGGATTCCCGACCACCCCGGCCGGATTTTCGGCCACCCCGGTCGGATTCTCGGCCACCCCGGCCGGATTCTCGGCCACCCCGGCCAGATTCTCGGCCACCCCGGCCAGATTCTCGGCCACCCCGGCCGGATTTTCGTCCGCCCCCGCCGGAGCTTCGGCCGAGGCGGCGCTCGACGGCTCGGTACGCTCCTCCACGCTCATCCCGGACCGCGTCGGGTCACCTTCGGCGGACGAGGGCGACGCAAACTCAGCGACGAGCATCCGCCCTCCCAACACACCCACCGCGGCCGCGAGCAATCCCGCCACACCCAGCCACCATGCGCCTCGGCCACGAGACCGTGTGACCACCTTCGATGCATCGGCACCACTGAGGGTCGACTCGCCCGCCGTGGGCAGTGTCTCGGACCACTGCGACGACGGCTTCGCGATACTACTGGCCGGCGATGCCCATGCGGTGACGGCTCCGTTCCCGGCGATCGAGCCCCCAGGCGACTGCCCGACATAAGCCCCTGGGGGAGAGGTTGGGGCCTTGACCCCGAGGCCGGCGTCGACACCCGCCGCGTGTCCCGTGGCCGCGGCCCCTTCCGGCCAGTGCCCGACCGCACCACCTACGACCCCACGCGCGGCCGCCTCGGGCCCAGTCGCCATCGCTTCATGCGGCGACGCTTGCCCAACCGAGACACCGCCCGTAACACCCGGCCCGAGTTCCCCACCAACACCCAACTGCGGTAGACGATGCCCAACCGCCGCCGGTGACACGCCCGACCCCGGTGGACCATGCCCAACCGCCGCCGTTGACATGTCCGACCCCGGATGCCCAACCGCCGCCGGTGACATGCCCGACCCCGGATGCCCAACCGCCACCGATGACACGCCTGACCCTGCCGGCACGCGCCCAACCGCCACCGATGGCACGCTCGCCCCCGCCGCCTGACCCGACGGTACCGCGGGGATCTCTTCTTCGAGCGCCAGCAGCCCTTGCCGCACCTGCTGCATGTCGCTCGGCCGCGCCTGCGGATCCTTGGCGAGCAACGTGAGGACGAATTCCTCCACCGCCGGCGGCACCTCGGGCACGATCTCCCGCAGCGGCGGCACGGGATCGAAGCATGCCTTGCGCAAAAGCTCGAACACGGTCTCCCCAGCAAAGGGCACCCGCCCGGTGAGCATCCGGTAGGCCATGACCCCCAGCGAGTAGATGTCGGACTGCGGACCGGCAGGCTGCGCAGTCCGGATCATCTCGGGCGCGATGTAGCTGGGCGTGCCGAGCACCTGGGCGGTCCCGGTGAGCGTGGGCCCTCGCTCAGATCCCGAGAGCTTGGCGATTCCAAAGTCGACCAGCTTGACCAGGGGCTCGTCGTCCTCGTGGGTGATGAAGCAGTTGGCGGGCTTGATGTCGCGGTGGACCACGCCTTCGCGGTGCGCAGCCCGGAGCCCGCTGGCGATCTGCACCAACAACGCACGCGCCCGCGCCCACGGCAAGCGCCCCTGCGGCTGCTCATCGAGCAATTGCTCGAGATCCTGACCGACCAAGAACTCCATCACCGAGTAGAGCAGCCCGGCCGCGGTCTCCCCGTAGTCGAGGATCTCCACGACGTTGCGATGTCGAACCTTGGTGGCCGACTTGGCTTCTCTCAAAAACCGCTCGTTGTACTCGCTCTCCCCGGCCAGCGCGGGCTTGAGCACCTTGATGGCGACCGGCCGATCCAGCCGCAGGTGCCGAGCCTCGAACACCGCCCCCATGCCGCCGGCCCCGAGCACGCGCACGATCTCGTAGCGCTGCTCAAGCACGGTCCCACACAGCCCCGCCAGCACCAGCGGCAGATCCGGAGAGTCTTTGGACTCGACGGCCATCGTCCTTGGCCACCGAGTCTACGAGAGCTCAACCAGAAAATGCGACTAAGAAAACACCTGAGTCCCAAAGAGGCCACACTACGAGGATGACTTGAGGATGACTTGGACTTGTCCTCTTCGTGCAATCGATCGGCTTGGTGATCACTCACTCGACGGGATCGACCCGCTCGCAGCGCCCCTGCCGGGTGGCCCGAATGCCACTACTCGATGCAATCGCTGCTACTGACGCTGGTGCTCCCGGGCCAGCCGTCATCACGAGCCCGGAGCTCACGTGCGCGCTCGGGGCCGAGCGCTTCGGCCACGCGTTGTTCGAACACGTTGCCCTTGTCCGACTGCAGCCGGAACAATCGCTCTTCGACCGACAGCCCCTCGAGCGTGGCGGGAGGCTCGACCAAGCCGGCCCGTTCCTGGGCGATGCGTCGCTGCACCGTACTCTGTAGTTCCGGGTCGAGTTGGTCGGCGATCGCGGAAAACAGCGTATCGGCGGAGGCATCGGCGGCGACTTCTTCGCTGCCGCCCAACTCCAGGTACATCGCGCGCAGCTGAGCGTTGTACGCCTCGTAGTGCGCATCGGCGACCGCTTGCAACTTGTCGATCTCGGCCGCGTCCTTCATGCCCAGCCTCTTCGCGAGCCCGGCCACCTGAGGCGGATCACGGTCGTCGAGGAACGAGGGTGCGTCGACCTTGACGGTGGCGCACTTGGCCATCTCGAGCAGGGTCTGTTGGCTGGGTTCGAGGAACGGGCAATCGCCGCCGCGGCTTTGCTGGGCGCAGTGCTTGGCCCGCGCGGCGATCGCCTCGGGGCTATTGCGCTCGATCGAGCCGCCCAGGGACTCGACCTGAGCTTCCAGCACCCGGATCCGCTCGGCTTGTTCGTTGTTCGTAGACCGCATGCGCTCCAGATCCCTCGCCTGGCGATTGAGGTGAGCGAGGGGCTCGCCGGCGACCGTGGCCGAGGCCGGGCGGGCGCTCGGATCGTCCTCGGCCGGGTCGACGCCCTGGGCCTGCGCGGTGTCGTCGGCGCTCGACCGAACGGGAGCCGAGACCGCGCGGGCGGTCCCAGCCTCGCCCGCCTGCACGGCGACCGATCCGTGATCGTTGGCCAGCACCACGCTGCCTTCGTAGACGGTCACGACGAGGGCACTGGCGAGGGCAGCTCCGGCGGCTCCTGCTTTGATGGCTTGATGCTTCATGGTCGGCTCACTGGTTGGCTTGCTAGTCAGGTCGACCTCGAAGCACGTCCCGGTGACGGTGACCGTGCCCAGGGGCGTGGCCACCTCGAACGACTCCCCATGGTCGACGCGATAGAACACTCGCCCCGCGTCCTGATCGATTCGGGTGGTGCCGTCGGTTTCCACTTGCCAGGCGAGGACAGTCCCCGGCTGCACGACCGCGACCGCCCGGTCGTGCAGCGGCACCGTCTGCAACGACCGCGCCACGAGAGCATCTCGAACGGGAGCCCGACCCCCCACGGTCCACCACACCACCATCACGGCAGCGACGGTGGCCATCACGGCCCCGACCCATGCGAGCGCTCGATCGGAGAACCGGTCGCGCTCAGGCGCGGGCTCGGACGTGACGGGATCCCCAAAGAACTCACCCACGACCCGGTCGGCGAACCCAGCGGGTGGACCGACGGCGGGCCACAGGTCAGGGTCGAGGTCGATGGAAGGCTCGGACTCAGGCTCGGTCATCATCGACCTCCGACAGCGCGCGTCGCAGGCGGGCGCGCGCGCGAAACAAGCGGGACTTGGCGGCCGCAACGTCCACCCCCAGCGCGGCGGCGGTTTCGGTCTCGGTGAGGCCATGGACGTCGCGGAGCACAAAGACGGCCCGCTGCTGGGGCGTGAGCTGGGCGGCGGCCTGCTCGATCTGGCGCCGCGCGTCCCAACGATCGAAGGGGCGATCGAAGGCGCGATCGAACGCCCCTTCGATCGGCGACGCGGCGCGGTCGGTGGCCCGCTCGAGTGGCTCGATCTGGATCCGCTTGCGGCCGCGATCGCTGAGCGCGACTCGGGTGGCAATGGTCAACAGCCAGGTGGAGACCTTGGCCGGACCGCCGGGATCGAAGCGCGGCAGCGCCCGAAGGGCGCGCAAGAACGCGTCCTGGGCCAGATCTTCCACCTGCGCGCGAGGCGTGCCGGGCCCCAGGATCCGGCCGATCGCCGCGAAGACCAGCCGCTCGTAGAACGCAACGAAACGGGTGCAACCGCCGCGATCGCCCCGGCGGGCGAGAACCAGCGAGACCTCGTCAAGCTCCCGATCGGAGTGTTCACGGATGCGCGGGGCAGCCGACACATCGCGATTACATCCCGGCGCAGCTCCTTTCGGTTCGGGTAGGGCAAAAAAAATCGGAGGGCCCCACACCACGTCGCATCACACGTGCGCATTATCCGCACATGTGGATTCGCATCGCTCGCGTACCGCTGGCTCATGACCGGCCTACCGCCGGCCGACCACCCGTCTATCGCCAGCCTACCGCCGGTCTACCGCCGGTCTACCGCCGGACTACCGCCGGACTATCACCGGCCGCCTATCGCCGGCCGCCTACCGCCAGCCTACCGCCGGGGGGTCGTCCAGGTTGCCCCGCTGGTCTGGGCCTGCAGCGAAAACTCCCGCTCCAGCCGCCCGGTGGTCTCGAAGCGCAGCTTGGTCTGCCCGAACTCGATGATGTCCCCATCGTCGATGGCCATCTTCCCGCCAGCCTCCAGCATCTGGCCGTTGACACTGACGGTGTTGGTGCTGCACCCGTCTTTGACCCACCACTGGCCGCGATGGAAGGAGATCGCCCCGTGGTGACTGCTAATCCAGGATTCCCGCAGCGTTACATAGGCCTCGCCCTTGCTGTTGACCGCAAACTGCCAGCTCTCCTCGAGGGCTCGCTGTTTGCCGTCGTACCCCCGCACGATGCTCTCGGCCCGATAGCTGCGCGCATCGTCGCGAAGGGGCCACACATCTCCACTCGACATGACGACGATTCGTGTCGGCATATCCATGATTGTACCGATGATCGGCCGCGATCGGGGAGTCCTATTCCGAGCCAATTTGCTAGACGCCCGGTCAGCGCCGCATGGCGCGGATCATGTGGACGCGCGCCGCCAGCATGGCAACCGGACCGCTGGCCAGTCCGCACAAGGCGATCGCGGCGACCGCTGGACCCAGGGCATCGATGGCGCGCACGACCACAGGGAGATGATCGACCGGATAGATGTCGCCGCCGAGGGGGTAGTGAAATGTATCGATGACTAGGCAATACAACCCCCCCATCGCCAGTCCGAGCACCGCCCCCACGAGCCCCGCGAGCAGGCCGATCCCCTCGAAGACCCAGAAGACCAGGGATCGCGTCCCGCCGACGGCCATGATCACGGCGATATCGTGCCCCTTGCGCCGCACGAGCAGCAGCAGGCTGGCAATGAGCGAGGAGGCGGCCACGACCACCATCAAGCCGAGCACGAGCGAGAGGGTCAGGCGGATCTGCTCGAGACCGATGAGCAGCGGGGAGTTGGCCTCGCGCCAGGTGCTGACCCGATAGATCGGAG
Organism: Myxococcota bacterium; assembly: GCA_039194325.1. GTDB lineage: Bacteria > Myxococcota_A > Polyangia > Nannocystales > Nannocystaceae > Paraliomyxa. Next base: position 26,161 of record JBCCWC010000124.1, on the reverse strand, counting down.
GCATGGCCTGGGCCATGGTGTCGGCGAAGGTATCGGCCCGATCTGGGTCGTGGAGCTCGAACTCGATCCCGGTGACCCGGCCCTCGCGAAAAAACATGGCCTGGGCGGCGGTGATGTGCATCAGCGCGAGGTTGCGATCGAGCTCGCTGGTCCCGGTGACCAGGAGATCGGTCACCTCGAAGGTGGAGTGGCGTGCCTCGCCGACCGGCTGGCCTTCGCCCCGGATCTCGGCGGGGACGACCACCCGCACGCGATCCCCCACCTCGACGCCGACCCGTGCGGCCAGGCCCCGGCCCAGCACCAGCCCCGGCCGGTGGCGGCTGTCCCCCGGGCGCAGCGCAGCAACGGGATCGCCGGCGCCGAACAGCCGGCCAAAACCGTCCAGATCGACGGCACGCCGCGGATCGACGCCCTTGCCGACAACCACCACAGGCCCCGCGGGCGGCACGGCATCGGCGGGATCGTCCTCGGCCACCTCGGCCGCCTCGGCAGCATCCGGGCCTGACCCGGCCGGATCGTCCACATCCGCGCCTGCCCCGGCCGGCTCGCCCTCGCCCGAGGGCTCGTGCACGAGCACCACCATCGAGAACGCAAAGGGCGAGGCGGCGGTGACCTGGGGATCGGCCTTCCACCGATCGGCGACCTGTTCGTACTCGAAGAAGTCCAGGCCGTACTTGGTGAGCAGCACGTGCCCGTTGAGCCGAGCCAGCGCCCGCGTGATCTCCAGCTCGAACCCGGCGGTGACCGACAGCGCGGTCATCAAGCTCGAGCACGCCAGCGCGACGCCGATCACGGAGACGGCCATGGCGGGCAAGAACAGCCGCAGGCAGATCCCGGCGAGCACTCCCATCGCACAAAGCCCTACCCCAGCCACCACCGCGACGTGGTGCACGCCACCCCAAAGCGCCCCCAGGCCGATCACCACGCCGAGGCTCGACCCCCACAAGAGCCGCCGCGCCCCGAGCCCAGGGGCGCCCTCGCGCAGCATCAGGCGCGCGGCCATCAGGCGCACGACCGGGGCAGCGGTCAGGGTGCGGGTGCGTCGCGGCCCCGTCACGCCCGACTCACTCGTAGCGCAAGCCATCGACCGGCCGCATCTTGGATGCGCGCAGCGACGGCGGAATGGTGGCGACGAAGCTTATCGCCATGGTCAACACGAGCACGGCCCCCACCTGAAGGGCGCTGATCTCCACGGGCAATTGCTCGATGAAGTAGACCTCGGGATCGAGGGTGTACCCGTAGAGCTCCACCAGCCAGCAAAGCACGAGGCCAAAACCGACCCCGGCGATGCTGCCCACCGCGCCGATGGTCATGCCGGCAAACTGGAAGATCCGCGCGACCCCGGACTCGGTGGCGCCCATCGAGGACATGATCGCGATCTCGGGGGTCCGCCGCACGACCATGGTCCACAGCGCGGCGAGCACGTTGAAGCCGGCGACGGTGCTGACCAAGCTGAGGATGACGGTGAGGATCGACTTTTGGGTGCGAATGGACTGAAAGAGGTTGGCGTTGAGCTTTTGCCACTCGAGGATCGAGTACTCGTCGGGCCCGATCGTCCGGCGCAGCACCTGCTCGACGGCGGGCGCCTCGTAAGGATCGGCCAGGCGCAGATCGACGCCCGAGACGGTGTCCTTGCCCCGATACTTGAAGTACTGCAGCTCCTTGACGTGCACGTAGACCAGGCGGCTGTCGTACTCCTGAAAGCCGGCCCGGAACACGCCGGCGATCCGATAGTGGCGAAACTCGGGCGCCTCGGAGGTGTCGAAGGTGGCCCCGGGATCGACGAGCATCACCACGTCGCCCAGGGACAGATCGAGCTCACGCGCCAAGGTCACGCCCACGAACATGGTGGGCAGGGCATCGGGATCGAGCGAGTCGGAGACCTCGGAGGACTCCACCTCGATCGGCCACTCGTCCTGATCCACCGCGACCACATGCCGCCGACCGTACTTGAGGTGATCGGGCTGGGCTCGATAGGCACGCAGGGCATCCTCGTACCAGGTGGGGCCGCGGGGATCGGGGGTGGCGGCGACCACCGCGGGCAGGCGATCGTCCTCGCGATCTTGGATCGGCTGCAGGGTCAGGTCACTGCGTAGATCGACGATCTCGACCGGCTCGTCGCTCCCCGCCCGCAGGTGAGCCTCGAGGTCGATGACCTCGGCCGCGGTCTGGGGCTCGATCCCCTTGACCAGCACGCTGGCCCGCCGGATGTCCCCTTCCCGCTTGCCCTCGGGATCGACGGGCGCGAGCGCCATGGCGTAGTAGACGAAGGGACTGGCCCCGACCACCCCAGGCACGGTGCGTAGGTAGCCCTCGAAGCGTCGATACTCGGAGATCCCAAACGAGCGGGTGACGTTGATGTGGGCGTAGACCCCCAGCACCCGGCGCTCGAACTCGTGCTGGAAGCCAGTGGCGACCGATTGCACCACGATGAGCGCCGCCACCCCGATGGCGATCCCCACCATGCTCAAGGTGGCGAACACGGCAAAGCGCCGCGCGAGCAGCACGACCATGATGGTGCCGGTGGCCAAGGCGACGACCACGGCGACGGAGGCCGATCGCACGCCAGCGTCGAGCGCGAGCACCCCTCCGGCGGCCACCGCGAGGGCCAACAGCAAGATCCACAGTACACGCGGAGGCACGCCGGGTCGCCGGAGGATCCGCTGGCCGGCGGTACGCTCGTAGCCGGAGAACCCGGCGACCCCCCACCACACGACCAGGGCCAGACCCATGACCGTGCCCACCAGCAGCACGCGCTCGGCCCACACGGGGTGCGTCATCCACAGGCCGCCGACGGTGCCGAAGGCGACGATGACCAGCGAGGCCAACATCAACAGCACGCCGTGATCGCGGGACTCGGTGCCGCCGTCGGGAAACCGACCGTAGGCCCCCCACGCCATGCCCAACATCACGAGGCTTACCCACCCGACCCGGGTGGCTCGCAGCGCCCACCGGGGCGCGTGCGGCCACAGCATCTCCACGCCGATCCACCACGCCACGGCGAAGATCACCAGCAGCACGGGGGCCACCGACCATACGCGACGGGTCGGGCCATCAGTGCCACGAGGCATGTCGGAGGGGGACTTCACGACCAACTCGAACCAGTGAACGGGACGGTAGCAACCGGCCCAGACTCGCGCCAACGACCTGCCGCCCGCTCCCCTGCCGTCTGACCCCCGCCATGAGGCCCCGACCGTACTCGCCCCCGCCCTTGCCCCCTCGCCCGTATGTCTGCCAACCCTCTAGGGGTCCCACCCGTAGGGACCCCACCCGCCACGCGATCTTTAACTGGTGACCCTTGGCGATCCCTCGGATCGCCTCACCCACCTCACACGCCTCACCCGCCTCACCCGCCTCACCCACCTCCCCCACCGCACCCGCCTCACCCTGGCTCGGATCACCCACCCCGCGACCCTTCGGGTCACCCTTCGGGCCGCCGTTTGGATCGGCGCTGCCGGCGGCCCAGCGATCCACGAAACCACCCACAATCCTTGGCGATCTCCTCGGGAGCGAGGCTGAGCAATCCTTGACACGCTACGTCGGCGCAAGATACGCTCCGCCGGCCGATCGAGCTCGGAGCCCACATGTATCGCCGGTTTGTGCACCTGTTGGCCTCCAGTGGCATCCCGTCCCACCGGACGCGCGCCATGTCCCTGTCTCGATGGACCACCCTCCTGGTGGCCCCCTGGGTGACGATGCTGACGACGGTCACGATGCTGACGATGGCCGCGCTATGGCCAACCCTCGCCCACGCCGGCAATTACGACCTCGACCTCACCCCGCTCGGCCGGCTGGAGACCCAGGGCAACTCGACGGTCATCATCCAGGACAACGCGGCGTTCCGCAGCCTGTCCTCGGAGCTCGGCACGCTCATCGCCCCCAAGCCGGTCGACCCGGCCGACTCGCTGGGTCTTTCGGGGTTCGCGTTGTCGGCCGACTTCTCGGTCAACACGCTCTCGGGCGACCAGTCCTACTGGGCGCTCACCCGCGACGGAAACCAAGATCGCGCGGCCGCGAGCATGCAGATCATGGGTCGCAAGGGCCTTTGGCCGGGCATCGAGGTGGGAGCGGGCGCCACCCACCTATTCGACAGCCGCGTGTGGGCCCTGGCCGGCTACGGCAAGATCGCGGTGCACGAGGGCTTTCATCACCTGCCGATCCCGTCCATCGCCATCCGTGCCACCTTCTCGCGGCTCTTGGGGGCGAAGGACTTCAACATGACGACCGCCGCCCCGGCGATCACCGTCTCTCACCTGTTCGGCCTCGGCAAGACCTTCAGCCTCACCCCCTACGTGGGCTACGAGGCGCTCATCATCGTCTCCCGCTCTCAGGTGCTCAACGCCAACCCGTCCTGCGACGAGTTCCCCGACAACTACAACGAGGATCCCGCCGCGTGTGACGTCGACACGGGGACCGAGTTCGTCTTTCAAAACGGCGGCGCGATCGTCCGGCATCGACCGCACGTGGGCGCCCGCATCATCTTCAGTGTGATCCGCCTCGGGATCGAGGCGATGTTCGTTCCGGGAGGGAACTCGGACGGCGAGATCGCCGGCGAAACGGTCGCCGACGGCTCGGCGTTCCAGCAGCAGTACACCTTCTCGGTCGGCCTCGATTTCTAGCCGCCATCGCGCACGGTCTGCTCCATGATCATCTCTTGCCCCGAATGCGGCCGGCCCTTCGAGGTCCCCGATGATCACATCGCGGCCCTTACCCAGGTGGCCTGCCCTCACTGTGCCTTCCGGATGATCCTCGACTTCGCGGCGGCCAACGACCCGTCGCTGGTCGAAGACGGCATGAAGATGGCCAGCGGCTTCCGCTCGGCCGCCGACTACCACGCCAGCACCCAGCCCGCGACAGGCCCGGCCCGCCCCGTGCCCACCCCGGTCCCCGAAGCGGCCGAGGCCACCACGGATGCGCCGGTCTCGACCCCGGAGCCGGTGGCCCCCACCCCTACGGTCACCCCCACACCTGCCCCGGCCTCGACTCCGGCCGTAAACCAGCCGCACCGCACACCGACCCGACCGCCGGTACGGCCGACCCCGGCCAACCGCCCGTCGATGCCGACGGCGGCCCGGGCCAAGGATCCCGAGACGATCTCGGCGCCCACCGCTCCACCGCTGCGCAAGCCCACGCCCACGCCCGCGCCCACACCGCCCGTCGCCGAGCCCCCCGAGCCCGAGCCCGAGCTCGACGAAGACGCCCCGACGATGGCCCCCGGGCAATTCCAACTGCCCCCCGGAGGCCTGGCTGCGCTGCAGTCCAACCACACCGAGACGCCGCAACCCGAGCCCACCGCCGCCGAGCCCCCCGCGCCCGAGCCCACCGCCGCCGAGTCGGTCACGCCCGAGCCCCCTGCGCCCGAGCCCCCTGCGCCCGAGCCCACTGCGCCCGTTGCCGAGTCGGTCACGCCCGAGCCCCCGGCCACTCCCGCGACACCCGCCAAGAAGGATGCCCACCCTCCGTTCGGCGAAGACGACGAGGACATGCCAACGGTGGTGGTCCCACCCGAGGCCCGCCGCAAGCTGGAGTCCGAGGTCGAGAAGGCCGACGAGGCCGCAGCGGCCCAAGCGGCCGAAGCCGCCCGGGCCGCCCGAGCCGAGCCCGAGCCCGAGCCCGAGCCCGAGCCCAAGGCCGAAGTATCCTCGGAGCGCGTACCCCCGCACACCCCACCCGGACGCGCCAAGCCCAAGGACAAGGACGACGAGGCGCCCCGCAAGGTCAAGCCAGCCGAGGAGGTGCCCCCCAAGCGCCGCCCCGAGCCCAAGACCCCAAGCACGTCGACACCGAGCGCCGACGCGATCGACGACGAAGCGCCCGAAAAGAAGATGTCCGGCCTGGGCCTGACCCTGGTGGTGGTGTTCTTGATCCTCGCGGTCGTCTTGGTCGGGGCGAGCCTGGCGCTCGAAGACACGCCCGACCCACGGCCCCTGCTCGAGAAGATGTTTCGGCAGATCTCCGGGTAGACCTCCGGGTAGTTCTCCGGGTAGCCGGCTTCCGCCACGCGGGCGCCAAGCGACGGGCTGTGCGACACTGGACGGCGTCGTGGCCGACGACGCCAACGCAGGCGAGGATGACCGTTCGTCCTCGTCGACCGAGCTCCGTCGGATCGCGCAACGCCTCGCCGTGCTCCCCGAGCGACCCATGCGGGTGGCTCGGCTGGCCCAGATCGTCGAGGCCGTCCCACCGCACCAGGCGGCCTGGATGCTGGATGCCCTGGCCACGGTCGGCCGCGCGGGCGGTCCTCCCTTCGACGTGAGCCTGCTGGCCGCGGTCGATCTGTTCGGGGACGAGCGGGTGCCCGTGGGCCAGCGCCGCGCGATCTTCGAGGCGGCCGAGGCTCACGGCCTGCAGGCATGCATGGATCTACTGATGTCCCCGCAGCAAGTCGCCGACGAGCAGAACGCCGCCCCCCGGCCGCTGGTCCCCGGCACCCGCCCGCTGACGCTGGGCGAGCGCAAGAGCCTGGCCCGCTCCTGGGATCGCACCGTGCTCGAGCGCCTGCTGGCCGATCCCCACGCCGACGTGGTCAAGCAGCTGCTGGCCAACTCCCACGTGACCGAGGACGACATCGTGCGGATCGCCACCGCCCGGGCCAGCTCGGCGCCCGTGCTGGAGCTGCTGCTCCGCTCCCGCCGCTTCGGATCGCTGCCCCGGATCCGCCGCGCCCTGGTCCGCAACCCCAAGCTCCCGCTGGCCACCGCCCTGCGACTGGTCGGCCTGCTCAACCGCCAAGAGCTGCGGGAGATCGCCCGCGATCCCCACCTGCCCCCCCGACTGGCCGCCGCGGTCCAACGACGGCTACGACCGGTGGTGTGAAACGAGCGACTAGGCGTCGCTCTTCTTGGGGGTGACGTCGATCTCGTCGCCGTCGGCCTCAATCGCCTTGGCGTCGGTCGCCTTTGTTTCCTCTTCGGAGGCCTTCATCTCCTTCTTGAAGCCGCGAAGCATCTTGCCCACGCCCTCGCCGAGCTGTGGCAGCTTGGACGGCCCGAAGATGAGGAGAACCACGGCGACGATGATGATGATCTCCATCGTCCCGAGCACTGCGAGAAGCATGGGTGGAACGGTAGTCGTCTTTGTCAGCCTTTGCTAGCGTGCGACGTCGATGGACGGTGGCGGTGTGCGCAGCCGGGGTCTGGGGTGGGTAGCCCCCCACCATCGGGCGAGGGCCAGATGGCGAAAAACGACCCTCATCGCCGCGCTGAGCGGCATTTTCGGGGGCTCGACGCCCGCTCAGGCCGCCCCCGCTCGGAGCGCGGCCCGGGAGCGCGTGGGACCCGTGTGGGCGTCTTCGGCCGGACGTGCGCGGGTTCGAAGCGATCGCCCCGACGGCAACACCCTGCACGTAGCGTGGGCCGCCCCCCCCCCACCAACCCGACTGGGTGCTGCGCCAGTCCCTGGTCGCATTCGAGCGGGCCAGCTTCCCCGAGCACGGCGCCGCCCCGAGCCTGGTCCCCCACCCCCCCGAGCCGTGGATGGCCGCGCTGACGCGACCCGACCTGCCGGTTCGTTGGAACGATCGCCTGGTCGATTACCTCCGCTACTTTCGTGATCGCGACCCAGGCCGCGCGCTGATGCGGGGGTGGCTGCGCCGCGCCGGCCGCTACGAGCGACGGCTGCGGCAGATCCTGGCCGAGGTCGGCGTCCCCGAAGATCTGTGCTTCGTGGCCCTGGCCGAGTCCGGCTTCAACCCACGAGTGCGCTCGCGGGTGGGCGCGGCGGGCCTTTGGCAGTTCATGGAGGCCACCGGCCACGTCTATGGGCTCCACCAGGACTTCTGGGTCGACGACCGCTTCGACGTGGACAAATCCAGCTATGCGGCCGCGGCCTACCTGTCGGATCTGCACGCCCGCTTCGGCTCGTGGGAGCTGGCGCTGGCCGCGTTCAACGGGGGCTACGGGCTGGTGATGACGGCGATCGACCGGCACAACACCAACAGCTTTTGGGCCCTGGCCAAGATCGAGAGCGGGCTGCCCTACGCGAGCGTCAACTACGTGCCCAAGATCATCGCGGCCGCCCTGGTGGGCCGAAACCGCGAGGCGCTGGGCTACGGCCCCGACGCACTAACCCCGGACCCCCCGCTCGAGTGGGTCGAGGTCAAGCTGCCCCGCTCCACGCGGCTGACTGATCTGGCCCGGCTGTTGGACACCGACGCCCAGATCCTCGCCGAGATCAACGGGTCGCTCATCCGCGGGCGCACCCCGCCCGAGCGCAGCGCCGCGGTCCGGATCCCCCGCGACAAGGTCGAGATCTTTCGCGACGCTCGCCCGAAGCTCGAGGCGCTGTGGCGCGATGAGGGCACCGTCACGGTGCAGCATGGCGACAAGCTCGCCACGCTGGCGCGCCGCCACGGGATCGACGAGAAGACGCTGCGCGCGCTCAACGGGATCCGCGACTCGGCCGAGGTCCACGGCGGCGTGGTGCTGGTGGTGCCCATGCCGCGGCCACCGTCCGGGACCAAGCCCAAGACCCAGACTCAGGCCCAGACCAAGACCCAGACCAAGCAAAAGCCCGAGCCCGAGCCCCTGGCCGCAGTCCCCCCCCTGACCCCCGGGCCCGGCCAGCGCCTGGTGTTCTTCGAGACCAACCGCGCCAGCACCCCACCCGATCTCGAGCGCGCGCTCGAGGTCCGCTGGTCCGACCTCGTGCGGTGGAACGACCTGGATCCCCGTGCTCGACTGCAGCAGGGGTTGATGCTCCAGGTGCTGGTGCCGACGGACTTCGACGGCCGGACCCACGGAGTGACCCTCTACGAGCGCGACCAAGTCGTGCACGTGCTCCGTGGATCCCGGGCCCACTTGGAGGCCGAGCTCGACCGTCGCGGCAAGCGACGCCGCGGGTATCGAGTCCGTAGCGGCGACACCCTGAAGAAGATCGGCGCGCGCTTCGGACTGACGGTGGGGGATCTGTCGCGGATCAACCAGGTGCCCCGCAATCACACGCCGACGGTGGGGGATCTGTTGGTGGTCTATGTCGATCCCGCGCGGAACAAGGGCACGGTACGGGCCCCGGCCCCGGTGGGCTTCGAGACGTACGAAGCCCAGGCAGCCGGCCGCGCCCCCTCGACCGCCGACACCGCCCGGGTGCCGGGTCGCAATGAGCCACCGCGCCCCCCGCCCACGACCACGCCCGCGGATCCCCCCTCACGACGACCCTCGACGCCCGAGACTTCGCGGGTACCGGGTCGCTGAACGCTCGGGCCGCACGAGAGCCACTGGACCCTGGTGCCCCACGTGACGCCGTGGCGTTTATCGTGTGTGATTGCCCAGGATCATGCTCCTGCCCGTCGAAGAGGCTCAGGCCCAGGTACTCGCTCACTGTCGTGCTGGACCCGTCGAGTCGATCGACGTGGCGCAGATCGACGGTCGGATCGCCGCCGCGACCCTCCACGCCCGCTGGGATCTGCCCCAGCGTGACGTGAGCATGATGGACGGCTATGCGGTCCGCAGCCTCGACATCGCGCAGGCGCGCGCCTGCGGCAATGCGATCGTGCTGCAGGTGCGGGGGGAGAGCGCGGCGGGGCACCCCTCGACGCTCCCGCTTGGACCTGGCGAGGCGGCGCGGATCTCCACCGGAGCCGTGCTCCCGCAGGGCGCCGACGCGGTCATCGCCCAGGAGGACACGCGACGCGAGGATGACCGGCTGGTGATCGACGATGCGTCGCTGGGCGAGCTTTCGGCCGGCACCTTCGTGCGCCCCAAGGGTCGCGAGCTGCGGGAGGGCGAGCCGCTGGTCGAGCCCGGCCACCGGCTTGGGCCCGGCGAGATCGCCCTGCTCGCAGGCAGCGGACACGCGACGATCCCGGTGTACGGTCAGCCCCGGGTGGCGATCCTCGGCACCGGCGACGAGCTGGTGCCCGTGGGGCAGCGACCCGAGCCGGGGCAGGTGGTGAGCTCCAACGGGCTGGTCTTGGCGGCGATGGTGCGTCGCGCCGGCGGGTTGCCCCAGGTGCTCCCCGAGGTCGGCGACGATCCCTCGCGCACCGCGGCCGCCCTGACCGAGGGCTTGCGCGCCGACGTGCTGGTGACCACGGGGGGGATCTCGGTGGGCGACCACGACCTGGTCCACGGGCAGCTGCAGGCCTTGGGAGTGCGCACCGTCTTTCGCGGGATCGCCCTGCGACCGGGCAAGCCCACCACCTTCGGGATCCATCACGACGACGGCTGCCGGGTGTTCGCCCTGCCCGGCAACCCGGCCAGCAGCCTGGTGACCTTTGCTCTGCTGGTCCATCCCGCGCTGCGGGTGATGGCCGGTGTCCGCGGCGACCCGGGGCTGCCACGACGAACGGTGACGTTACTGACTGAGGCCCGCGGCGCGGGTCGCCGGGCGCACTACGTCCGCGCGGCCTCGCGCGGCCCCCAGCACGCGGAGCCTATCGTCGTGCAGCAGTCCGGCAACCTGCGCTCGATCGCGGGGGCCGATCTGCTTATCCCCGTCCCGGCCGGCACCGACAGGCTGCCCGCCGGCACCGAGGTCGAGGCGGTCGTCCTCGAGCCGATGTTCGCCGAGCGCCCCGCCTCATGAGCCCCAGCGACGAGTACGACGAGCTGGAGCTGTCGGTGGACGATCCCGCCGACGCGGGGGAGCGGGCCGACGTGGTCCTGGGGCGTCGACTGCCCGGGATCTCCCGCCGGGTCGCCCGGCGGCTGGCGCTGGAGGGGCACCTGCGGATCGAGGGACGCCGGGCTCCGCCCTCGACCCGGGTGCAAACCGGCACCCGGCTTTGCCTCCGGATCGCCCGCCGCGATCCGGCAACGCCCCGGGTCGAGCTGTCGGTCACCGAGCGCTTCATCTACGTGCTCAAGCCGGCGAACATGCACACGCACCGGCTACGACCCGACGACGCCTCTACGCTGGCCGATGCCGTGGCGCTGACCCACCCCGAGTGCCGCCACGCAAGCCCCGATCCGCGCCAGGGAGGCGCGGTACACCGCCTCGATCGCGACACGACCGGGGTGGTGGCCTTCGCCCGCAGCCTCGATGCCTGGCGTCAGGCGCGGGAGGGATTTCGGGCTCGCCGCGTGCTGAAGATCTATCGGGCCGAAGTGAGGCCTGAGGTTCAGCCCGAGGCCAGCTCGGTGGCCGCTCGGTGGCCGCCTGCGCACGAAGCGGTGTCCCCGACCGACCAGTCTGCCCCGGTCGGGCCGTGGCCTGTGCCCACCGATCCCGGGGTGACGATCGACATGCCCCTGGGTCCGGCGGGTCGTCGGCGGGTCGTCGCTCGCGCCAGCGGGCGGCCGGCGCTGACCCTGGCCTGGGCGCTACCGCTCGCAGGCGGTGAGCCCTCCGCCGTCCCGCTGCTGCTGCAGCTGGTCACGGGCCATCGCCACCAGCTCCGCGTCCACCTCGCCTCCCTGGGCTGGCCTATCGTGGGCGATACCACCTACGGAGGCATGGCCGCCGACGGCATGCGACTCCACGCCGCCGTGCTCGATCTGAGCGCCGCCTGCCCCGGCGAACCCCGGGTGGTCGCGCCGCTACCGTCGTCGTGGTCTTCGTCGGACCCGGACCACCCACCGGACCACCCACCGGACCACCCCACGGGCGAATCGGCTCCATCCTGAGATGGACCAGCCAGACGACGCGAACCGGCCCGAAGGCGACCCATTCGGACCAGACCTGCGCATCTCGCGAGGTGGCTCGCGGGTTCGTGACCCCCTTGGTATCGTTCAGCCTGGATGCGAATCCGCTACTTCGGCCACACGGATGTGGGCCTGGCCCGCGAACACAACGAGGACAGCCACCTCGCCGACCCCGATCTCGGGGTCTTCGTGGTCGCGGACGGCGTGGGCGGGCGCGCCAAGGGGGAGATCGCCAGCCAGGAGGCGGTGGAGCTGATCTGGGAGTGGCTCAAGCGCAATGAGGCCATCATCCGCGACATCGCGGCCGGCAACGCCTCGGAGCGCTCGGCCCAGCTGTGCCACCTGGTCCGCGGCGCGATCCAAAACGCCTGCTACATGGTCCACACCATGGGCCAGCTCGACCCCGAGCAGCGCGGCATGAGCACCACCGCGTCAGTGTTTCTTGTATGCGGCAACGTAGGCGTGGTCGGTCAGGTCGGCGACTCCCGCGTATACCTGGTGCGCAACGGTGAGGTCGCCCAGCTGACCGAGGATCACACCCTCATCAACTACCAGCTCAAGCACGGGCTCATCACCCCCGAGCAAGCCCAGCGCTCGCGCACCCGCAACGTGATCACCCGCGCGGTGGGACACAAGGACTATGTGGAGGTCGACACCCTGCCGATCCCGCTGTTCGCCGGCGACCGGGTGGTGCTGTGCTCCGACGGCTTCCACGGCTACATCGAGTCGTACGACGAGATGCGCTACTTCCTCGACATGGAGGTCGAAGACGCGGTGCTCGAGGCGATCCGCTTCGCCAACGCCAAGGGCGGCAAGGACAACATCACCGCGCTGATGGTGGAGCTGCACGAGGGCGACGACGACTGACGCGAGGCCGGGCCTGTGGTCGGACCCGAGGCCCGCGGACCGGCTCAGGCCGCGAAGCTCGACGCGTCGCATCCTGAGGTAGAGTCCCGCTGAGGCTCTGGATGACGACGAACTCAGCGCTGCCTCCGCTCGAGAGCGGGGTGACTCTTACTGCGATCGGGGTGGACAACCTCCGGGCGCTGCGCATGGAAGAGCCCGTGGAGTTGCGCCGACTGATGCTCTTGGTGGGGCGCAACGGGATCGGCAAGAGCACGTTCGCTCGCGTGTTTCCGCTGCTTCGGCAATCGGCGGACTATGGCAAGCGTGAGCCCCTACTGTGGTGGGAGCGTGACGAAGTCGACTTTGGAACCTTTCAGGAAGCGGTCCGCCGTGGGTCGAGCACGTTGACGTTCCAGTTCGAGTTCACGCAAGAGGACGGAATTGCCTGGATGGTATCGAGCACCCTCGGGGCCGCCTCCAATGGGCCCAACGGGAGCCGAGTCCACCGGGCGAATCTCCAACGAGGCGAAGACTGGCTGACGATCTACTATGATCAAGCGAGGACACCAACGAAGATAGAGGGTCGCACCTCGGGCAAGGCGTTTACCGCCGACCGAGCGGATGCCGGCTCATGGACGCCATCTTCGCTCGTAGGTGATCGCGGCGCACTCTTCGGCCTTCCCCGGAACTACCGAAAAGCTCGGGCGGAACTTCGCAAGTTACTCGACATACTATACCCGAACGCGTTCGAGGGGGTGAGTCGACTGCAACGGCGAGCTCTATCGTCCGTGTTGCCATGGACGACGATCAATGAGCCGGAATCCCTGATCCACCGTGCGGTTCACCGTCGGCAGGGTCGCTCGGAATCGTACCAGGACCAGAACGTGGAAGAGCTGAGAGCGGAGGAGGCTCGCCTGCGACACATCCTCCAAGATCCAGAGCGCGACCAGCTGATCCGGCGTATCAACTTCTGCCTATGGGCGCTAAGACGCCTATCCCGCACCGAAGATCTAGTAGAAGAAGTCGCGGTTCGAACCGCCTACATCGGCCCGTTTCGCGCCACCCCAGAACGTACCTACCGCCCGCAGAGCGTCTCGGTCGAAGAGCTCGATCCCAGCGGGGCCAACCTCGCCATGTTCCTCTCCGCCCTTACTGAGGAGGAACGAGCAGATCTCAACACCTACCTGCGCCAGGACCTCGGCTTTGGCATCCACACCACGCAAGTAGGCGGCCACTACTCACTCGAGCTCGAGCTCGAAGACAGCCGACACAATCTCCTCGATACGGGGTTTGGCTACTCGCAGATGCTCCCCGTTGCCGTCCAGCTCTGGGCATCGAGCCGTCCCCTATCCACCGGTCGCGAACGTCACGAACAGACCGACTCGATCATCGTCATCGAGCAACCCGAGCTCCACCTGCACCCGCACCAGCAAGTCCGCATGGCACGTACCCTCGGCGCCTTCGCCGCCAACGATCACGGCCCGGTTCAGATCATCGAGACCCACAGCGATTACCTCGTCAGCGAGATCGGTATGCTCGTGGCGCGTGGTCAGCTCTCACCCGAGCGAGTCGGCGTGCTGTGCTTCGAGCCGCACCCCGACGTGGGAACCGCCGTACGCATGGCGACCTTCGACGACGAAGGCAGGCTCCAGAACTGGCCCGTCGGTTTTCTCGCTCCATAGTGCCACGACCATGTTGCTCACCCTGAGGGGACCCGAGTATTTTCCAGTACTCGACCAGTGGCTGAACGACGATGACTCCATTTCGTTCGTCTCCATCCTCGGCCAGATCGTCTATTGCGGCTACCACGCGATCCAAGCCCCTCCTGCGCTACTCGATCGCCTGTCTCAGTGCCAAGGGCTGAGTCGGGACCAGGCACTCGCACTGGAGCAGATGGGCCGAGAGCTCACCGCACCGACCATCCCGTGGGATAAGGTCTCCGATAGCCTGGTGCTCACCGGGCCCGTCGGTCCGACCACCGATCCCGGGGGAGCGATCCGATGGCACCGAAGAGACTGGAAATGGCTCGTGGACAAGCGCCATCTCGATGTCACGGTGCTCGCTGGCGAAAACGCCAACGACGCACTGTGGTACCGATGGCTGGGCCGAGCCTGGGGAGCACGCGCACGTCCCGGTCTGTCCCGCACCGGAGACGAAGTCGAGCTGCGTTGTCGAGGTTTAGGAGGCCAAACGGCTTGGCAGGAGATCCTGCTCGCGGCCAACGAGGGTGACCCCATACTGGGTATCGTCGATAGCGATCGCGACTACGACCACCCCGATGCGAAGCTCGGTGATACCGCCAAGGCGGCGAAGGAGTATACCGACAAGCGATCCACCGAGCTCCTGACTCGTATCGAAGTACTCCAAGCTCGCGACGTGGAGAACATCCTGCCGCTCTCCTTGGTCAAGCTCGCCGGTGAGGGCACCCAGTGGCTCGATCCAATGGTCGAGCGCGGCTTCTTCGCCCGACCGGCCGTCGATCCCGCCCTGGCATACATCGACCTGGGTAAAGACCAGTGCGAACGTAGGCTGCTGAACACTAGGCACCAGGCGACACTCGACTATCGCACGAGGGCGCTGGCCCGAATCCGCCAGGCTGACCCTACATGCACGGGATCAGCCAGCACCTGCGAAAAGCTCGCTCGCGGAGAGCAGGAGTGCAACAAGCCATGGTCAGATCTGTGTGCCTCCTGCATCATCGTCCACAGCGTCGGCAAGAGACTACTACCCAATATCGTCAAACTCGTCGAAGACGAGCACAAGTCACCCAACCATAGCCGAAACACCTTGAGCGTCGCCGACTGGCTCGCGAGCATGCTCCCGCGAGACGATCTCGCAGTGCTCGGCCCCGCCCGCCTCGCCTGGTCTTGGGGGCTGCGTCTGCGCCCGAGAGTACGCACGGTGTGAACGAACCTGAGCGCCGAGCACTAAACCCTCACACGCACACTTGCGTGAGCGGCCCGCAGATCATCGGGGCCGGACACGTCGCTCCACCCGCGCAGCTGAGCGCGCACAGCGAGTCGGTCATCGTGTCGACGCAGACCGGGGTCGCCGTGCCCCCGGGCGAAGGGTCGCAGTCGAGCGCCGGGTTGGCGCACCCCGAGGCGGTACAAAACGCGCCGAGGTCGATGTCGTTCTCGGTGATGGTCAGGCACACGTTGGCCAGCCCGCTGCATGCCGCGATCGTACAGTCGGCGTACATCCCCATCGCAGGCTGCATGCCCATCCCGCCACCGTCCGAGCTGGTGCTGTCGCCGATCCCGGTGGTCGAGGTCGAACCCATCGGTGCGGTGGTCATCGCGGCGGTGGTATCGACCTGCTCGCCCGACGACCCGGGCTCGCCGCTGCTACTGCTCGCCGTGCTACTGCCGCTGCCGCTGCCGCTGCCGCTGCCGCTACCGCTGGTCGGCGTCGCCGGGGGATTGGGCGCGGCGGCGGTGGCAAAGGGATCACTGTCGTCGGCCTGCACGACACAGCCGACACCAAGCCCGAGGACCGCAAAAATGAGGACCGCCGTCCGGTCCACCGTGGTGGTCGTGTGCATGCGCGAGGCTCCGTCCGCGCAGCATACCCAACCGTGCCATCCCAGACTGGGCGAAGTCGGGGAAAACCCCGGGTGAGGGCCCCCGCGGTGCGGGCCCTCACCCCAGCGCTGATAGCGGCCCGGGGCAGTCCTCGGGATCACCGAACACGTCGATCTCCATGCCCGTGGCCTGGGCCAGGCTCAGGTAGAGCTGGTTGAGGTTGGGGCGCTCTCCAAACTCGACATACTTGCCGGTCGCGAGCCGCCCGCCGGCGTCCCCCACGAGCACCACGGGGTGGTAGTTGCGCCCGTCGTGGTGCTTGCCCCCACCGCTGTTGATCCAAAGGAGCACCGTCTGATCGGCCACCGTGCCCGCGCCGCTGGGCACGGTCTGCAGCACCGACCAGATCCGCTCGACGATCTGGGCCTCGAACAGCGTGATGTCGAAGACCGCTTGATCGGCCTGCTCGCCGGTGTAGTTCTCCTTGTGCATCAGATCTTCGTGGGCGTCGCCCGGGTGGCCCAGCGCCCCCCAGCCCGCGTTGTGGTCGTTGAAGCCCAGGATGCTCAGGTGCAGGACCCGAGTCAGCCCAAACGCAACCGCGTGAGCGCCGATGTCGGCTTGCGCCCGGATCACGTCGGGCGAAAGCCCAGTCGCGGTCAGATCGCCCGGGGGCAAGGCCGGAGGATCGTGCTCGGCCAATACCTCGAGCCGCCCCTCGAGCTGTCGCTCCAGCTCGCGTAGCGAGTCCAGCATCTGATCGAGCTTGGCTCGCTCGGGGCCGGCCAGGGCCGCGCGTGCCCGGGTGACGTCGTCCATCATCCCGCCGAGCAGCCCCTGCTCGGACGTCAGCCGCTCGAGCGCCTCGGCCTGATCGGTGCCGCCAAAGAGGGCCACATAGGCGTCGAGCGGGGAGCCTATCGCGGGGAACGCCTCGAGCGGACCGTTCGAGCTGGTGCAGGGCGCCGGCTTGCCCGCCTTGTGCGAGATCCCCAGGGCGACCGAAGAGAAGGGATCGGTCGCGCCCCGATCGAGACCCACGAGGCGATCGAGGGAGCGGCCGTTGGGGTTGATGCCGTCGCCCTTGAGGCAGGTGAGGGTGGACCAGCCGCTCCCGTGCAGGTTGCCGTCGCCGGGGCAACGAAAGGGCCGCAGGATGCTGACGCGATCGGCCAAGCCCGCCAGCGGTGAGAGGGCGGCGGGAAGCACCCAGTCGTCCTCGTCGACGACGGTGGTGTCGAGGATCTCCCCCTCGCGCTTCATCCCCTGGTGCCCCCACCCGTTGCCGGTGCTGAGCACAACCAGGTTCACTCGATCCGGGGAATCTCCGTAGGCCTGCGCCAGCAGCTGATGCCCGAGGGCGCCCAGGGCCACGCTGCCCCCGCCCAGCCCCTGGAGGAATCGTCGTCGTCGCATGGTCCCGCTACTCTCCATCGTCGTCGTCGCCGTCCCCGGCCCCGACCAGCGCCGGGGTCCGCAAGCGCATCGAGTCATCGGTCATGATCGTCACCATCAGATCGCGGATGTCCCCGCCCGTGTCCTCGAAGCGCTGCTCTAGCGACTCGAGGTAGCAGGCGTCGCTTTGCTGCACCGGCCGACCGTGCGCGAACGCGTAGACCTGGCGCACGAAGCACGCCCGCACGTCCGGCGAGTCGGCGAGCACCTCGACCAGCTCGGTGGGCCCCTGCACGACCCCGTCGGAGGCCGTGGTCCCCACGATCTCCCCTTGGGTGTCGATCGGGAAGCCGCCGAGCTCGGTGCGTACCCGACCGTCCTCGCCGAAGCCGTCCAGGGGGAACCCCAGCGGATCGATCTGACGGTGACAGCTGCTACACGCCGGATCCTCGAGGTGTCGCTCCCGTACCTCGCGGGGCGGCAGGTCGACCCCCTCCTCTTGCTCGAGCTGTTGCTCGAGGCCGGGCAGGTTCATGTCGACGTCGTCGGGCGCCACGATCGACTGACACAAAAGGCGCTCCCGAATGAACAGGCCGCGCGCGGTCGTGCCTCCGTGGGCGGTCAAGAACCCGCCCTGCATCAGCACGCCGCGGCGATCGTGCAGCGTGGGCGCGATCGTCCCCCCCTCGAGCTTCTCCTCCCGCTCGTAGAAGTCGGACAGGGTGTTGCTCCAGGCGGTGTAGTCCGCGGCGAGCACGGTCTTTAGATCCCCGGCGTCCTCGTACAGCACGTGCACCAGGAACATCAGCGGCTCGTTGGCGAGCCAGCGCAGCGTCCGCTCCTTACCGGACTGAAAGCGGATCTCATCGATGTCGAGCCACTCCTCGAACATGCGCATGAGCCCGACGATCTCCCGCGGATCCCCGGTCGTGCCCTCCACCACGTCCGACGGCGGGCTCCCCAACAGGCGCTCGACATGCTCGCGCAGCACGGCCGGGTCGCGCAAGGAATCGTCCGCCGCCACCGCCCGTAGCGTCTCGTCCGGCGGGGAATCGGTCAGCGTGTAGCTCACGATGTCGGCCAGCTCGGCGGCGGTCAGTACGACAAAGCCCTCGTCGTCGAAGGTCGAGTCTCCCTGTGCCGATCGATAAAGGGCCGGCGGAGCGGCCAAGATCCGCCGCAGCAAAAGGCGCAGCGCCTGCTCGGGGCCGGTCGCCGCCCGCTGCTCGGCGTAGAAGTCCTCGAGCGCCTCGGACTCCGAGGCCCCCAGGGAGCGTCGGTAGACGGTCGCTGCCCAGTCGGTCGCGATCTGGTGCACACACGCGTCATCGACGTCCGCGAGGTCACCTGCCTCCGGGGCGGGCAAGCACCCCACGATCCCCGAGGGATCGGCGGCCAGCGCGTCGTCGACCGCGACGCCGAGTTGATGGACAAGCTCGGCCATGAACTGGGGGCTCGCGTTGAGCAGACGCGGGTCGTCGTCGTAGACGACCCCCGAGGACACATAGGGGGTGAGCGCCTGCTCCAGCGCATGGGGGATCTGACCGGGAAGGACCGCCGCGACGCTGCGCTCGATCTGAAGGGGGGACAGCGCCCACAGCCTCGCGGTCGGCGGGCGACAGTCGTCGGTCCCCGGCAGGGACGGCTCCTCGGACCCAGTCGGATCACCGGACTCCGACGCTGACGAGCCGGCCGCATCATCGAAGCCTCCCGAGCTCCCCGAGCCTCCTCGGTCGCCCGCCGCTCCGTCTTGCCGGCATCCGCCGAGGGTCATCGCGCCCGCGGCCGCGAGCGCGCCCACCCTCCACAGCAGCCGCGCGCCCCCTCGTGCTCGATCGCTGGTCACACGGAGGCAGTGCCCGAGACCACCGTGATCCGTGAAGAAAAGATCGAGCGCACCGACCGGCGGCGACCCTCTCGGGCGGGGCGCGCACCAGGTGCTCGGCCTCGCCGAGGAACACGGGCTCGACCGCCGCGTCGTACCCGGTCTCGTCGGCTCCGTCGGCCACACCAACGTCGTCGTGCTCCGTGCAGCCGGGGCTCGCCAGCACAATCGAGAGCAGACAGGGTCCCAGCGAAGGATGCGCTCGCACTCAACCCAGTCGATCAGGACGCGTCGAGACACCGCACAGAAGGCGCGCAAAACACGCATCAATCCATTGCCTGGTCCAGCGGATTTTGCGCACGTCTCCTGTCGCCAGTCGCTGCTTTCCTCTTCCTCATATCGGTCGATAGACTGACCGCATTGTCCAACCACATCGACATCGTCATCGTCACTGCGCTCAAGCGCGAGTTCGATGCCTTGAGAGAGGTCGAGACCGGACGTCTCGAGGCGTGGACGGAAGTCCTCGGTGACCCCCCATATTGGAGGACGTCGTTTGCAGGAGACAACGGACCTCTCGAGGTCGCCGCTGCCCGGATGACGAGGATGGGTGGTGTCGCCACCGCAAGTATTGCTCATCAACTAGTTACCAGATTGCGACCAAGCTGCCTGGCGATGTGTGGAGTCTGTGCAGGACACCCAGCCAACACAGACCTCGGCGATGTCATCATCCCTGATCGCATCTTCGAATATGACTCAGGTAAGCAGATTCTCGACGGCTTCCAAGGTGATCTATGGGTTCATGCAATGCGTGACAACTGGTTCCGTGTAGCACAAAACCTCGAAGGTCCCGCCCATGGACTCTACGGCTACGCCGAGCCAGATGACGAAATCGCCCGCTGGTGGTTTCTCGACAGATTGCTTTCCGAGAACGGCGTCGTCCATGACCCACTTCAATCAGTGGCACTGCATCGCTACATACCCGATGTCCGTCGGGCCGATATACTGGCAAAATTGCTGGACCTGGATTTTATCAATATAAACAACGGCTCCGTCGAACTCACGGAGCACGGAATCGAAGCCGTCCAGCGCCATAGAATCCTGCACGG
Source organism: Myxococcota bacterium (assembly GCA_039194325.1). GTDB lineage: Bacteria > Myxococcota_A > Polyangia > Nannocystales > Nannocystaceae > Paraliomyxa. Next base: position 5,883 of record JBCCWC010000124.1, on the reverse strand, counting down.
CACGCTGGTAACATCGCGCCCGTATCACATTCATGTAGGCCCACTTGCCAGTGGAAATTCCGTCGTATCCGATGGAGAGATCTGGAGACGACTACACCAGGGCATGCGGAAGGTCATCGGGCTCGACATGGAAGCTGCGACCATCGCGACCGTTGCTCACCAAAACGCAATCCCTTTTGCCGTGGCCAAAGGTGTCATAGATCATGCTGATGCCAAGAGATCGGACCGCTTCAATACCTTTGCCGCTCGAACATCAGCCGAAGTCCTCACGACCTTCCTACGCAAGGTCGTGGATGGCGACCGAAAATCGATCCAGTCGACAAGGGTATCAGCGACGTCTTCGCGCGTCCGAGCACTACGACTAAAGCTCTCCAACATCCGATGCTTCGAAGATCTCGAGGTCGAATTCGGCCGTGACGGCGCTCCAACGGACTGGACTCTCGTCCTCGGCAATAATGGCGCCGGAAAATCGACCCTACTTCGGGCTATCGCGATCGGCCTTGCACCCGAGAAAGAACTCGGAGCGATGCTTCATGCTGACGGCAACGGTTGGTCCGGCCCTGCTGGCAGCACTGGCCAAATCGACCTGACCTTGTCGGTCGATGGAAGAGAGCTGACCCGAACAGTACGCATTACCAGCACCAGCCGCTCTTCGACCTTCACGGTTGCAGGCACCGCCTCGGCAGTCCTCGACGAGCAGCCTCTGCTTCTGGCAGGGTACGGAGCAGCGCGTCAACTACTAGGCACTAAAGAGATAGGAAGCTATTCTCGGTATGACTCGACCTCGACATTGATGTCACCCAACGGTTCCCTTCAAAACCCCGAGCTCGCGGTACGGCGTGCCGTCACCGACGATAGTGACCCGAGCTCGCTGCTTGCTCGCCTCGATCGAATCCTGATGCTGGACATCGGCTCTACTACCCTGGACTTCACCGGCCTCGGGGTACGCGACCCGAACGGCGAGCGACACCCTCTCACGCGACTCAGCGACGGCTTCCGCGGGACTCTCAGCTGGGTGCTGGATCTCATCGGCTGGCAAGTCATGGCTCTCGAAGCCTATGGCCTGACGAAGCTCCCCACAATCATCATTCTGGACGAGTTAGAGCAACACCTCCACCCCCAGTGGCAACGAGCCGTCATCTCCCGCCTGAGAGAGCAATTCCCTGATGCTCAATTCATCGTATCAACCCATGCCCCCCTGTGCGTGGCAGGCAGCTCCGACCTGGACGACGAGGACATTTCACTTCTCCATCTAGGTCAGGAATACGACGCAGATGGAAGAGCGCACATCACCGCACACTATGGCATGAGACCACCGCGAGATCTGCGCGCCGATCAGATCCTGACTTCATACCTCTTTGGACTTTCCTCCGCACGCACGCGAGATGTCCAGAGCAAGATTATCGAATTGTCCCGTCTGCACTCGCTCTCGGCTCCTTCCCCGGAAGAGAGGACAAAAGCACTGACTCTTCAACGCGAACTTCAGCCATTGCTCGGATCTGGCGAGACTGCTCTCGAGCGAGAAGTCCAGCAGGCTGCGCTCCAGGCGGCTACAGCCGTCATAGCCCGTGATCTCGGGACGCTCGCACCAGAACAACGGCAACAGCTATTCAACCTGAGCCAGACAACTCCTGACCCGAGCGAGAACTGAGGATGATTCGACTCGACGACACCGAGCCAGACACTCCCGAATGGAATGACTGGCGAGAGGAGTGCAGCAAACACCAGGACGAACTCAACCGTATGATGGCACGTCTCCAGCACGGTGCGGATGAGCCCAAGCCCAAGATCCAACAGCGGATATATGCCAAGCTCAAGGAGCAACACTTTGCCGCGGAGCAAGCGCCGTTCTGGGGCAAGTGCGCATATTGCGAGCAACATATTCGCTCGAGCCAATTTGGAGACATCGACCATTTTCGACCGAAAGGTCGCGTGACCGAAGTCGGCACCGGCACTCCCATCAAGACGCGCGATGGCCTCGAGGACCATCCAGGCTATTACTGGCTCGCGTATGACTGGCGGAACCTTCTCTTTGCATGTGTACTGTGCAACAGACCAACCAAGCGCACCAAGAGTGGGCACCGCATCGGCAAGCGGGACCACTTTCCTCTCATGGATGAGAGCAAACGGGCCGAAGCTCCCGGAGATGAGAGAGACGAAACCCCCCTGCTCATCAACCCTCTCATCGAGGATCCCGAAGACCATCTAGCGACCACACCTCAAGGCGTACTCTATGCAGTAGACGAGTCGCCACGAGGCCAGGCATGTATCGATCTACTCGGACTCAACGAACGTGGCCTCTGCGAAGAGCGGGCACGAGTCTATCGTGACACCTGGGATCTGTTCTTTCTGTACTTTTCCGCGGTCAAAGAACGACATCAGGCCATGATCGTAGAACGACGTGCTCAACTCGAGAATCGTCGCCTGGGTTTCGATCGCCACGCGATTGCAGCTCGACAAGCCATCCGGGATTTCAAGAAACTACTGGTCGACCAGAGCAAAGATTTCCCGTGCTGACCGTGACCCGCACTACGGATCCTCGGGTCAGGCCGAGCCCCCCAGACGCCCCGAGATTTTCTATCCCGACACGTCGAGGCATCCCGACAGGCGGCGAACCGAATGCGCGGACGACCGGGAGACCTGGCCGGAACTTCCCGCACGAGGTCCTACGCGGCCCGCCTTACTGGGCCGCGTCTTCGTAGGCGGACATGGGCGGGCAGGTGCACACCAGGTTGCGATCGCCCCAGGCGTTGTCGACCCGACCGACCGGCGGCCAGTACTTGTGCTCGGCGACCCAGGGCGCGGGCCAGGCGGCCTGCCTGCGCGAGTAGGGGCGATCCCAGGAATCCGCGCTCACGACCGCGGCGGTGTGCGGGGCGTGCTTGAGCGGGTTGTCATCTCGCGGCCACCGCCCCGACTCGACCCGGGCGATCTCGGCCCGGATCTGGATCAGCGCCTCGCACAGCCGGTCGAGCTCGGCCTTGGACTCGCTCTCGGTGGGCTCGATCATCAAGGTACCCGCGACGGGGAACGACATCGTGGGGGAGTGAAAGCCATAGTCCATCAACCGCTTGGCGACGTCCTCGGCCTCGATCCCGGCGGATCCCTTGAAGGGCCGCAGATCGATGATGAACTCGTGGGCGACGCGGCCGCCGGGCCCGGTGTAGAGCACCGGGTAGTGCTCACGCAGGCGATGGGCCATGTAGTTGGCGGCCAGGATCGCCACCTGCGAGGCGCGGCGCAGGCCGGCCGAGCCCATCAAGCCGATGTACATATAGGAGATCGGCAGGATGCTGGCGCTCCCCCAGGGCGCGGCGGCCACCGGCCCAATCGCCTGCCCGCCCCCGGTGGTCACGACCGGGTGTCCGGGCAAGAAGGGCGCGAGGTGGTCGGCCACGCCGATCGGCCCCACCCCGGGCCCACCGCCCCCGTGGGGGATACAAAAGGTCTTGTGCAGGTTGAGGTGGCAGACGTCGGCCCCGTAGTCGCCCGGTCGGCAAAGGCCCACCTGCGCGTTCATGTTGGCCCCGTCGAGATAGACCTGCCCGCCGTGCGTGTGGACGATCTGGCAGATCTCACGGATCGCGACCTCGAACACCCCGTGCGTGGACGGATAGGTGACCATCAGCGCAGCCAGGCGCGCGGCGTGCTGCTGCGCCTTGGCCCGCAGGTCGTCGACGTCGATGTTGCCCTGGTCGTCGCAGTCGACCACCACGACCTTCATGCCGGCCATGATCGCGGAGGCGGGGTTGGTGCCGTGGGCCGACACGGGGATCAGGCACACGTCGCGCTCGGCCTGGCCCCGCGAGCGATGGTAGGCCCGAATGACCAGCAGCCCCGAGTACTCGCCCTGGGCCCCGGCGTTGGGCTGCACCGAGACCCGCGCAAAGCCGGTGATCGTGCACAGCCAGCGCTCGAGCTGGGCGATCATCTCGCGGTAGCCCTGGGTCTGCGACGAGGGCGCGAAGGGGTGCAGCTGGGCGACCTTGCGCCAGGTCACGGGGACCATCTCGGCGGTGCCGTTGAGCTTCATGGTGCACGAGCCCAGGGGGATCATCGAGGTGGTCAGCGACAGATCCTTGGCCTGCAGGCGGTGGATGTAGCGCAAGAGCTCGTGCTCGGCCTGGTAGCGACCGAACACCTCGTGGGTCATGAACGGGCTGTCGCGACGATGGGGCCGCGGCAGCTCGGCATCGACCTCGGCGGCCAACGCCGAGGGCTCGACCGGCGGCGCCCCGAAGACGGCCAAGAGCGCGTCGAGTTCCTCAGGGATCACCGTCTCGTCGAGCGAGATCGCCACCCGCTGGGGATCGATCTTGCGGAGGTTGTAGCCGGCCGCTTCGGCCGCGGCGAGCACCGCATCGGCCCCTCGCTCGCCATGACGCACCCAGATCGTGTCGAAGAAGGGATCGTCGCCCACCTCGTGCCCAGCCTCGCGCAGCGCCCGGGCGAGCACCCGGGCGGCCACGTGCACCCGCTGGGCGATCCGGCGCAGCCCCTGCGGGCCGTGATAGACGCCGTACATCGAGGCCATCACCGCCAGCAGCACCTGGGCGGTGCAGATGTTGCTGGTGGCCTTCTCGCGGCGGATGTGCTGCTCGCGAGTCTGCATGGCCATGCGCAGGGCCACCTGCCCCTGCGCGTCGCGGGACACCCCGATCACCCGCCCCGGCAGCTGCCGCCGATACTCCTCGCGGGTGACCATGAACGCGGCATGTGGCCCTCCGAAGCCCATGGGGACCCCCAAGCGCTGCGACGATCCCACCACCACGTCGGCCGACAGCTCGCCGGGGGGGCGCAGCATCGTCAGCGCGAGCGGGTCGCTGGCCACCACCACCTTGCCCCCGGCCACGTGTACCCGCTCGATGATCGGCGCGATGTCGACGATCCGCCCCCGGGTGTCGGGATACTGGAGCAGAGCCCCAAAGACCTCGGCCGCCGCGAAGTCGAATTGCATCGGGTCACCCACCCGCACCTCGAGCGACAGCGCCTCGGCTCGGGCCCGCACCACCGCGATCGTCTGGGGGTGGCAGTGGTTGGCCACGAAGAACAGCGAGCGCTTGCCCTTGGTCACCCGGTGACACAGCGCCATGCCCTCGGCCGCGGCGGTGGCCTCGTCCAAGAGCGACGCGTTGCAAAGCGGCAGGCCGCACAGGTCGGCCATCATCGTCTGAAAGTTGAGCAGCGCCTCCAGGCGCCCCTGCGAGATCTCGGCCTGGTAGGGGGTGTAGGCGGTGTACCAGCCCGGGTTCTCCAGGATGTTGCGCTGGATGACCGCCGGGACCAGACAGCCGTGGTAGCCCATGCCGATGAACGAGCGCAGGCACCGGTTGCGGGCCATCGTCAGCCGTAGGTCATCGAGCAGCTCCGCCTCTCCTCGCGGGGGCCCGACCTCCAAGGCCCCGTCCATGCGAATGTCGGCCGGGACGACGGCATCGACCAAGGCGTCGAGGTCGTCGAGGCCGAGGGCCTCGAGCATCTGCGCGACCTCGGCCTCACGAGGGCCAATGTGGCGATCGACGAAGAGATCGGTGGGCGACAGCAAGGGCGACGTGGTCATGAGCACTCGCCCGGGACGATAGTCCACTGCGCTCGACCTGACACGCCAAGAGCCCCGTGTGCGACCTCATTGTCGCCGGCGAAAGCGACGCCCCACCACCGGCATCCGCGACAGCAACGTCCGGGTCTGCTGCCGCGGTAGATCTTCGCCAAAGTACTCGCGCAGCTCGGGATCGTGGCTGCGCCGCTTGCCGGAGATCGCGGCCTTGACGTAGCCCGCGAGCATCGCGACCCCCCGCAGATCGCGATCGGCGACAGAGGCGGACACCGCCTCGGTCGCCATCGAAAGCGGGTGTAGGCCGACCTCCCAGCCCTCGGCCCCGT
>JBCCWC010000123.1:0-43859 GCA_039194325.1 Myxococcota bacterium | reverse complement strand
GGCTCGCCGGGATGGGCTCGCCGGGATGGGCTCGCCGGGGGATGGGCTCGCCGGGATGGGCTCGCCGGGATGGGCTCGCCGGGATGGGCTCGCCGGGATGGGTCAGCCTCCAGTCGTCGCGTCGCCAGGGTTGACGTCGGGGTCGGCCGGAGTCTCCTTGATCGTCAGCACTGCTTGGGTTCGCAGCAGCGGATTGATCGACGGATCCCCTGGATCTGCCTGAGGATCCGTCGTGCGCGGTGCGACGTGCCGGATGTCAAACGTGAAGCTGACGTCGATCGCGGAGGGCTTGGTGATGACCGCGAATGCACGGTTACCCGCGTGACCGAGGGGCGTCTCCCTGCCGTCGGGGTCGGTGACGGTGCCGTCGATCGCGTAGCTCGTGTCGTTCGGGCTGAACGTTACGACCGCGGAGTTCGACTCGAAGGTGAACGGGACCTTCTTCTCCCAGTAGTCGTCCTTGGTGCCGTCATCGTGGACAATGTCCAGGAGATCTGCCCGGGCATCGAAGTCGAAGAACAGCTGGTCGCCGGAGGTCTGGGGGTTGCCAGAAGGCTGTGAAAAGAGGGGGAAACCATCGAGGGGAGGGGTCATGATCGTTGTCCTTTGGGTCCATGGGAGTAGAGTTAATTGGAGTAGGATCAGGTGGAGCAAGTTCATGGCACTGACTAACTGACTGATTGATTATGGAATCGTAGGTTGACTGGAACAGTGTTGACTAGAGCAGTGTTAGTTTAGAGTCGGGTCAAGGTCGAGGGATCGTGGCGAGTCCTAGATGGCGACCTTCATCGTCGGTCATCTCGGTGATGGTCGCCATCCACGCGTAGAATTCGTGGAATTCGTGGGTCGGCTCGCACAAAGCCGCGAGGAGCTCCTCGCTGTATCGCCCTACCGGCCGGGTGCGACGGAGCCGGGTGAGACGGAGCCGGGTGAGCTTGTCGAGGAACTCGACATCGAGCCGCGTACCGGCGTCGAACTGGTCGCGGGCGCCGGCGAGGGTGCCGAGCTGGTCGTGCGCCGCGTCGGGATTGCCGTCGTGGAGCTCGATCGTCGCTAAGCCCACTCGAGCGCTCCACACGATTGGATCCGCCGGGCCAATGAGCAAAGCCTCGAAGTGAGCGCGGGCCTCGTCGATGCGCTCGAGCTTGAGAAGGGTGATCGCGGCGTTGAGCCGCACGTTCATGAGGATCGGGGCCTGCTTGCCCAGGCTACGCTCGTACTGCGTGGCCGCTCGTTCGAAGGCCTGGAGCGCCGCTTTTGGGTCACCGCGCCGTTCAGCGATCACGGCCATCAGCATGTTGGCATCACCCTGCTTTGGGTCGTCTTCGGGGAGGCTGCGCGTGAAGATCGCCCGAGCGTCTTTCGCATAGCGGTCGGCCTTGTCGAAGTCTTCGGCCGTGATTGCGCGTTGAGAAAGCGACAGCAGCGCGGTTCCGAGGTCGGCGTCGGGGGTGCCGGGGCTGCTCAGCCAGGCCGAAGCGGCTCGCTCCAACATGACGGCCGCCTCCTCGTACTGATGATTCGCTTGCAGTACCTGGCCGAGGGCGAAGGCATGGTTTGCGATCTTCGGATGGTGCGGACCATAACCGGCCTCGGCGGCCTGCAGCGACTCGCGACGCAGGTCGAGGGCCTCCTTCGGACGACCGGATTCGGCCACGAGCTTGGCGAGGTAACCGAGGTACGAGGGGCGGAGCAGATCGGCCCCCCTCGAGTCGAGCTCGTCGATCTCGTCGAGTGCGGCTCGCACGTCGGACTCGGCCTGGGCAAGGTTGCCCGAGCGTTCCGCGAGCTGGCCACGTAAGTACTTCAGACGAGAGCGGACGAGCCGATCGATGCCGACCCGCTCGCTTGCGGCCGTGGCCCGGCGCAACCGGTCGGCTCGGCGTGACGTGTCGTCGGCATCAGGCGGATGTGTGGTCAAGTTGAGCCAGATCCGTGCCGCCAGCCGATCGTGGCGGCTCGCTTCGGCCAAGTCGACGGCTCGCTGAAACTGTTGGATCCCCTTGTCGGGGTCGCCCATGTCGATCGCCAGCTCACCCGCCTCCGTCAGCGCCTCGGCGAGCAGCGGCCGGTAGCCGAGGTCCTCGGCGGTCGCTAGGGCCGGCATGACCAGATCCCGGGCGACGATCGTGTGTCCCGCCAGTCGCTCGGCTTGGCCGCGAGCGAGCGCTCGCCGTAATCTCGCTGCCTCCGCGGCCTGGGCGGCATCGGGGGGGCGTACGCCGAGCAGCAGTTGCTCGTCGTCACCACAATCTGCGGGGTTGGGCAGATGCGCCACTTGGTCGTGAGCCTCGGTGACCGTGTGAGCATCGGCGTCGAGCAAGACCTCGACCGAGGCCTCGAAGTGCTCGCGCTGGTGATCGAGGCACGTGCTGCGCAGGCCCAGCACATCGCCGGGCAGCGAGGCGTGGGCGGTGGCCAGGCACAGCTGCTCGCGCTCGTCGAGCCAGTGCTCGCCCCAGTCATCCACAGCGGTGCGGATCGCCGCGGCGCTCGTGCTCGCAAAGGGCAACGAGGTGGCCTCGAACGCCTCGGTCAAGGCTTGGCTGCGAGCCTCGTTCCAGCTGGTGTCGAGGGCCTGCCGGATCTGGGTGCAGGGCTCGGCGGGGGGCTCCGCGTCGTCGCGAGACGCCCGGCCCAAGACCACCAGTAACCCGGCCAAGGGAGTGGTGAGCCCCACGATGGCGAGCCGGCGGTGCCGGCGGGGAACCGCCTGCAGAGCGGCCAGCAGGCTCTGCATGTCGGGCCAGCGCTCGGCCGGATCTCGGGCCAGCCCGCGGCGGATCGCCCGCCACAGGCCACGAGGCACCCCCGCTCGCGGAGGCGGGGTCACCTCGTGCTGTTCGAGCGCCTCGAGGCGCTCGAACATGTTGGTGATCGGCAGGGGCGGTGTCCTCCATAGCGCTTCGTAGAGCGCCACGCAGAACGCGAACTGGTCGGCCCGGGCATCGACGTCCTCGCCGCGGAGCTGCTCGAGGGGCATGTAGCGGATCGTGCCCAGCACGGTGCCCAGCATGCTCAGCCGCTGGTTGGTCGAGGATTCCGATCCTGGCTCGGCGCCCTGTGGCTTGGTCGGCGCCGTGGTGGGGAGCTCGTCGGTGAACGCCAGGCCGAAGTCGGCTACTCGGGCTCGCCCGTCTTGGGTCATCAACACATTGTCGGGCTTGAAATCGCGATGGATCACGCCGGCGGCGTGGGCCGCCGCAAGCCCGCGGCCCGCGGCCACGAAGCGCTCGACCACCGCGGTCCAGCGTCGGGGCTCGGCCTGCAACCACCGAGCGAGGGTCCCGCCCTCGACGTACTCCATCGCCAGGAACGTGCGGCCGGCGAACTCGCCCACCTCGTACACCTGCACCACGTTGGGGTGCGACAGCCGGGCCAGCGCTCGCGCTTCGCGGCGTAGACGCTGCGAACCCCGGCTGCTGCTGAGATCCGGGAGCACCAGCTTCACCGCAACCTTGCGGTCGAGCTCGGTGTCGATGCCTTGATACACCTCGCCCATGCCGCCAGCCCCGATCCGGCGCTCGATGCGGTAGCGACCGATCCTCAGCAATGGGCTCATGTCGGCGCCAAACAGCGCCCGGCGAGCTGCGGACTTGGCGCGCTCGTGCTCGAAGTCCCACTGAGGCTGGGTGGGATCGGGTGTGTCGTTCGGTGGTTGATTCGACGAAGAGATCGTCGGTCCACGTTCGGCCATCGCCGCCAAGCCTAACAGCCACAGATCGGGCCCCGGGATTGCATGGGTCCTCGACGCCTGGTCGAGTGGCCCCTGGTATTGGCCCCACGGATCGTTCGATGAAAACGTGGCCAGCGAGAGCATCGCGGGGTCATACGCCGGGCTCGCGTAGATGCCCGAGTCGTCGAGCGCGGTGTGATACGTGCCTGGGTCGGCACGGCCGGCGAGCGCGCCGCTCGCTGGGGCGGGGATCCGAGGGGCGGGGATCCGAGGCGATGGATCCGCGACTATGTCCGAGGTGTTCACCGGGCTCTACGCTGCTGTTGGGGCGCACCGTAGTAGACCGGTTCGCGGTCGAATCGATCACCGTCGACATGACTTTTCGATCGAAAAAAGTCATGCGATCGGGTAGGGCGCAGCACTATCGGGCTTATGACTACATGCGATCGACCGCATGTACCCGAGCGGATCGATTCCTATCCCGCCGCCACCCGCGGCCCTGGGTTTTCCAGCACTTCGAGCAACTCCTCTGGCGTCTGCGCGTGTCGCATTCGTTCCAGCAGATCGCTCTCCATGACCGCCGCCGCGATCGCGGCGAGCAAACGCAGGTGCGAGGCGCGATCCGAAGGCGGCCCCAGCAGGCAGAAGACTACGTCTACCGGTCCGTCTGCTCCTTCGCCGTAGTCGAGCGGGGCGCTCAGGGTCATCACCCCGAGAAAGGTGCGGGGTAGCCCGGCCACGGTGGCGTGCGGGATCGCCATCCCGTGGCCCATGGCCGTGGATTGCATCGTCTCTCGCTCGCGCAATTCCTTCTCGATGGCGGCGGCCGAGACGTGCGGCACGGCGCCGGCCATGAGCGCGGCCAGCTCGGAGAACAGGCGGTCTTTTTTGAGCACGGGTCGTCCGGCGGCCACCGCTTCGGGCACGAGGCGGTCGACGAGCACCGAGCCGGTGGACTCGGTCTGGGGGGCTCGCAGGGCGCGATGGACCTCGGCTCGAGGGGTCTTCAGGCGCAGCACCGCGCAATGGGCCCGCTCCATGATCAGCTCCTCGCGAGCGGCGAAGAACATGGCGCGCAGGGGCCTCTCGGGGGGGGCGCCGAGCACCACCAGATCGAAGTGAGCGGTAGCCTTGACCAAGTCGGCCACGTCGTCGGTGCCCTCCAGCACCTCGAGGCGGGTCTCGTTGTCGCACAGCGCCCGCATCTGCTCGGCGTAGCTGGTCGCGACCTCCTGGTCGCCCCCGTGCCGACCGGCGTGGTTGACGAAGGTAACATCGGCCCGGAACAGGGACGCGAGATCGTCGGCGGTATGCGCCACCAGGGCGTCGTGGGGCCCGGGCTCGGCCACCACCATCACGTGGCGGTAGGTACGGATCCCCGCGTCGCGAAAGACGGCCAGGTTGCAGGGCAGGTGGCTGCGCAACCACTCCATGGGGTCGCGGACGATCCGGCCGCGCAGGTGGAGCTCACGCCACGCCATGACCACCCACTGGGAGTCGAGGTGGTTGGCGCGCTCGTACAGGGTGCGGCGAATGTCACGGGTGACGATCACGTCGACCTGCACCTCCACCCCGCGCTCGGCGGCCAGCGCGAGCACGCGGCGCTCCAGCGAGACCATGCGATCGTCGGGCTCGAGCATGGTGGATAGATCGGTCTGTTCGGGGACCTCGCGCATGGCGATCACGTCCACGTGGCCCCGGGGCCCGGCCAGGGTCATGCCGATCTGCACGAGCGCCTCGGCCGAGGGCTCCCCGCCAAAGAGCGCGACGATCGTGCGACCCTCCTGGAGGGTCTTGTAGGCGCCGGTGCGGGTGGGATCGCGCACCAGATCCTTGCGTCGCATGAGCTGCCTCAAGATCCCCAAGCGGCTGGCTCGTTTGCGCCCGTAGAGCAGGTAGAGGATCACGCCCAGGGTGCCGATCACCGACAGGCCCACGAGCGCGACCGATCCCATCGCTACCAGGATCACCAGGCCCGTGGCGATCCCGATGATCTGGAGCAGGGGGTAAAGCGGGGCCCGGAAGCGCGGCTCGTACCACTGGGTCTTGCTCTCGCGAAAGAGCAGCAGGGAGGTCTGCGCCGCGATGAACGCCGCGATCATGAAGGCGCTGGCCAGCTTGGCGATCCGCACCACATCGAACAGCAGCACGATCACCGCCATGCTCACGCCGGTGAGCAAGATCGCCCAGTGTGGCGTGGTGTAGCGGCGGTGGATCCGGTGGAGCAGCTCGGGGGCGAGGTGGTCGCGAGCCATCGCAAAGGGGAACCGCGAGGCGGCGAGCAGCCCCGCGTTCGACATCGAGACCAGCGCCCCGAAGGTGGTGACCACCACCAGGGGCACCCCGATAGGTCCGATGATCTCGTTCGCCAGGGTAGCGATCGGCGTGTGGTCGTCGACCAGCTCGGCCGGCTCGAAGATCCCGGCCAGGACCCAGGCCACCAGCGTGTAGACCAGGGCGATGACTGACAGCGAGATCACGATCCCCAGGGGGATGTTGCGGGCCTCGTCCTTGACCTCCTCGGCGATGGCCGCGATCTTGGTGACCCCCGCGTAGGAGATGAAGACCAGGCCGACCGCGGCCATCAGGCCCGCGAAGCCCCCGGCGAGCCAGGGCGGCGAGTCCTCGGTGGCATGCAGTAGGTGGAGGGTCTCGATCTGGGGCGCCCCGATGGCCACCAGCGTCGCGAGCACCACCAGGCACGCGGCGACGATCACCGTCTGCACCTTGCCCACCTTGCGCACCCCCACGATGTTGAGGGTGACCACCCCGGCCAGCAGACCCATGGCCACCGGCGCGGTGGGGATGTCGGTGACCAGCGCGAGATAAGACCCGAGCACGGCCAGGGCGAAAGCGCTCTTGAGCAGCAGCGAAAGCCACAGGCCCAGCCCGGCGATCGTGCCGGCCATGGGGCCCATGGCGCGCTCGACGAACAGGTAGCTGCCCCCGGCCGACGGGATCGCGGTGGACAGCTCGGCCTTGGTGAGGGCGGCGGGGATCACCAGCAGCGCGGCCAGCAGGTAGGCCAGCCACAGCGAGGCCCCGGTCATGCCCGCCGCGACGGCAGGGAGCAGGAAGATCTCGCCGCCGAGCATGGCGCCGACGGAGATCGCCACCACACTCAGTAGCCCGAGGGACCGTTCGAGTTCCTTCATGAGCGTGATCGGTGAAGGAGGCCACCCGGGAAAGCGAGGGCAGGAGCGCGAAGCATGGCCTACATGATAGCCGAGTGAGCGCGTACCATGCTCTGGCCGATGACCCCCGTGCTGCGCTTGTCCCCTGAGATCTTCGCTGAGCGTCGCCGTCGCGTGCTCGAGCGGCTCCCGCCGGGTGGCGCCATGCTGCTACCCACCCACGGCGAGGTCACCCGCTCCAACACCACCTCGTTTCCCTTCCGGCCCAATTCCAACTTCTACTACCTCAGCGGGTTTCCCGAGCCTGACGCCTGGCTGCTGCTCAAGCGCGAGGGCGAGGACTCCGGCTATCACCTGCTGGTCAAGCCTCGCGATCCGGCGCGCGAGACCTGGACCGGCGTGCGCTACGGTGAGGAGGGGGCCAAGGAGCAGTTTGGGGCGGACTTTGCGTGGTCGCTCTCCGACTTCGACGAGCAGCTGACCCGCCTGCTCGCCGACGTCGACGTGCTCTACTTTGCGTTCGGGCGCCACCCCGGCAAGGAGCGACGCTTGCACCGGGTGCTCACCAAGCTCCGCGTGGGTCGCAAGCCCGAGCTTGGCCCGTCGAGCCTCGTCGATCCCGACTCGATGTTGTCCCTGATGCGCCTGGTCAAGAGCCCCGAGGAGCTCGCGGTGATGCAGACCGGCGTTCGGATCTCCACCGAGGCGCACGTGGAGGCCATGAAGGCGGTGCGTCCCGGGATGTACGAGTACGAGATCCAGGCGCTGGTCGAGTACACCTTCCGCCGCCGGGGCAGCTGGGGCTGGGCCTACCCCAGCATCGTGGCCGGGGGGGCCAACGCCTGCATTCTGCACTACGTGCGCAACGACGGGCTCTTTCGCGAGGGCGAGCTGATGCTCATCGACGCTGGGGCGGAGGTCGACGGCTACGCGACCGACATCACCCGTACCACGCCGGTCGGGGCGCGCTACGAGGGGGCGCAGCGCGACGTCTACCAGGCGGTGCTCGCCGTGCAGCAAAAGACCATCGCCGGCGTGGTGAAGGGCGAGTCGATCAACGGCCTGCACGAGCAGGTACTGCGCGACATGACCCAGGCGATGATCGACCTGGGGGTGCTCAGCGGTGATGTCGAGGAGCTCATCGAAGACAAGAAGCACGAGGCCTACTACCCGCATCGAACCTCGCACTGGCTGGGCGTCGACGTGCACGACGTGGGGCGCTATGCGCAGCGCGACGGGCCCCACATGCCCTTCGAGCCGGGCCAGGTGCTGACAGTCGAGCCGGGGCTCTACTTCCCGGCCGACGATGAGGAGCTACCCGAGGCTTTCCGCGGGATCGGGATCCGGATCGAAGACGACGTGCTGGTGACCGACAGCGAGCCGCAGGTGCTGACGGTGGAGGTGCCCAAGCAGATCGACGACATCGAGGCGATCCGGCGCGAGGCGCTGCGCTGAGCGAAGAGCCCGGGCGTTACGCGTTGTCCAAGGCCCGCTGCCTGAAGAAGAGGAACATGGGCAGGGCAAAGGCCAGGGCCACCACCATCGTGAGGACGGCGAGGATCACGAGGATCGCGGGGTGGATGCCGAGGCGCCGTCCCTCGGTGGCCATGAGGACGTAGAAGGCCGCCACGACGACGAGCAGATCGACGGCCATCGAGGACGAGACCGGTGTCTCCCAGGTCAGCGCGAAGAACTGGGAGAGATCGTCCATCTGGAGGTTGAAGTACCAGGTGCCCGTCGCCCCTGCGATCGCCAGTGCAAGGTAGAGGAGTTGTAGCGCCGACATGGGCGGACCGTAGCATGGCCCACTCGAGGAGCTTGGTCGCCAGGCTCCTACGGCTTGTCGAGCGGCTTGTCGAACAGCTCGTCGGTTGAGATCCGCCACGCAATGGATTGCGACCGGGTGTCAATTCGATAGCATCCCCCGCCATGGAGCGTCAGCGCGTGTATTCGGGGGCCCCGTGGGAGCACAAGGCCGGCTACTGCCGTGCTCTTCGGGCCGGCAACCATATCTACGTGACGGGTACCGTGTCGTTGGACGACGGCGGCAAGCCCCACGCGGTGGGCGACGGCTATGGTCAGTCTCAGCGCTGCCTGGAGATCATCGAGGCCGCGATCGCGAAGCTGGGCGCGAGTCGGGAGCACATCGTTCGCACCCGCATGTTCGTGACCGACATCTCCCGGTGGCAGGAGTACAGCCGGGCCCACGCCGAGTTCTTCGGCGAGCACCGCCCGGCCACCAGCATGGTGGAGGTGCGCCGGCTCATCGGCGACGACTTCCTCATCGAGATCGAGGCCGACGCGGTGCTCGACGCGTAGCGCCGGGCCTCGGGTCAAGCGGTGATCTCGGGCGTGGTTCGGAACCGGTACCCCGCCCCGCGCAGCGTCTCGATATACGATGACGCCGCGCCGATCTTCTTGCGCAGCCGCTGAATATGGGTGTCCACCGTGCGGGTAGGCAGGCCCGGGTCGTGCCCCCAAACATCGTGAAGCAGGGTCTCACGGCTCTGCACGCGGCCGCGTCGGGTCAGCAGCGTCGACAGCAGCCGGAACTCCAGAGCGGTCAGCGGGACTTCTTGCCGATCCACCCAGACTTGATGGCCCGAGGAGTTGACCCGTAGTCGGCCGAAGCGTACGTCGGTCGATGGGGCCTCGGGTTGCTCGGCGCGGCGCAGGATCGCCTTGACCCGTAACACCAGCTCGCGAAGACTAAATGGTTTACTCACATAGTCATCCGCGCCCACCTCGAAGCCTACGACGCGATCGATCTCGTCGTTGCGGGCAGTGAGCATCACGATGGGGACGCTCTTGGTGTGACTTTGGGCGCGGAGTTCGCGACAGATCTCCGTGCCCGACCGGTCGGGGAGCATCAGATCGAGAAGGATGAGATCGGGGGCCGGTTGCTGCCTGGCCAACTCCAGGGCGGTGCGCCCGTCGTGAGCTGCCTGCGTGTGCCAGCCCTCCTGCTCCATTGCATATGCCACGGTGGCGGCGAGGTCCTTCTCGTCGTCCACGATCAAGATCGTCGTTCCCATCTCGGGTGCTTACGTTGCCCTGTTCGTGTGACGCATGAGTCACGCCCTCGAAAACAACGCGAGCCTCGATCTCCGTTTGATCACCGGAGTTTCCGCGTGAGCAACGCTACAACTATACCCTACACGCATACGAGGGGTCCGAGTTGTTACGTAGCCGGAACAATTCGGTCACGTCAGAGACATGGATCCGCACCATAGTCCGCCCGTCCATGCTGGGTGGATTCGATCCCCGCCTTCAGGAGATGTTCATCCGTCGCAACCGCGGCGGAGCATTGATCTGGGGCCTCGTGGCGCTGGTGTCCTTCGGCGGGGTCGCGTGGGTGGCCTATCCGCCCAAACAAGAGGCGGAGGAGATCGTCGACGTTCAGCTCGAGCCGGAGATCCAAGATTTCGCGGTCGAGGAAGAGCCCGAGATCGAAGAAGAGCCGCCGCCCCCTCCGCCGCCCAACACGAAGGTGGAGATCGTCGACAAGCCCAAGCCGCGGCGCAAGATCAAGCCGCCGGACAAGAAAGTGACCGATGCGGCCGAGGAGAGCGACGCCGAGAAGACGGTCCAGGTGGGGGCTGGGGCCGGGGTCGCCGGGGGGTCGGGCACCGGGACCAGCAACAAGCCGCCCAAGACGGTCGCCAAGCCCAAGCCCAAGCCCAAGGTCGAGCCCAAGCCCAAGAAGGCCAAGCCCAAGAAGGCCAAGCCCAAGATCGATCCCACCCAGCCTATCGATCGCCCCGAGAACGCCACCGCACCCAAGCCCAAGCCCGGCAACGTCTCGCCGGTCTACCCCAAGGAGCTGCGGGACAAGGGGATCACGGGCAAGGTGGTCATCAAGCTCAACGTGCACCGTGATGGCTCGGTGCGAGGGGCCAAGATCCTGCGCAAGAGCAACAACGCCACCACCGAAGAAGACAAGAAGCGAGCGAACAAGCTCTTCTTGTCCGCGGTGGTCAAGGCGGTCAAGTCCTGGTCATTTACGCCGGCCAAGCTCGCTGGCCAACCCATCACCGTGTGGCACACGGTGACGATCCCCTTCAACCTCACCGCCGGCTGAGCCGCGACCCGAGCATTTTCACCATGGAGCTTTCACTCGTAGAAATCTGGGAGTCGATGGGCTTTTTGTCCCGTCTGGTCGCCATCGGGCTGGTGGTGATGGGCGCGGCGAGCTTGTTTGTGGCCATCGAGCGGGTCCTCGTGCTCAACAAGGCCGCGTCGATGTCGGCGGCCTTTGCGGCCAAGGCCCGGCCCTTGCTCGAAGATCGCGACTTCCAGCCCCTGCTCGACCTGGCGCGGGGCAAGGACTACGAGCGCACGCCGCTTCCCCGGCTGATGCGCTTTGGTCTGGAGTCGTTCTTTACCAATGAGAAGGACGAGGTGGTCGGCCCGGCCGAGATGGCTCGCCGTGAGCACCAGCGTCGGCTGCAGCAGCTCGACTCGGAGCTGCGCCGGGGCATGGGCATCCTGGCCTCTACCGGCTCTACCGCGCCCTTCATCGGCTTGTTCGGTACGGTCATCGGTATCATCACCGCCTTCCGGGGCATCGCGTCGGCGGGCGGCGGCGGTATCGAGGCGGTGTCGGCCGGTATCGCCGAGGCGCTCATCGTGACCGCGGTGGGCCTGGTGGTCGCCATCGCGGCCGTGCTGGTCTTCAACTACCTCACCGCGCGCTTCGACAAGTTCGAGATGCACATGCAGCACGCGTCGGGCGAGTTGGTCGATTACCTGGAGGGGGCCGCGGGTGGCCGTCAATCTTCAGAGCGGTAAGGGGGGCAGCATCACCCCCAACATCAACGTCACGCCGCTGGTCGACGTGGTGTTGGTGCTGCTCATCATCTTCATGCTGGTCATCCCCAACGTGCAGGGGGAGGGCAAGCCCATCGAGATGATCAAGGTCGAGGCCGCCGACAAGCTGACCGACGACGACGAGCCGATCATCATCACGGTAGATCGTGGCGAGAGCTACCTGGTCGGTGAGAACGAGATGTCCAGGGAAGCGGCGATCCAGGAGGTGATTGCGCTGGCCCAGGCCAACCCGCGGCAGCGGGTGCTCTTGCGGGCCGACGCCCAGTTGCCCTACAAGCCCATCCGCGAGCTCTTTGCCGGGCTGCAGGAGGGCGGGCTGGTCAACATCGCTCTGGCGGTGGGCGTGGACAACAACGAAGGTGCCGATGCCTTGGTGCACAACGCGGAGGAGTGAGTCGCCATGGGCATGAGCATTGGCGGTGGCAAGAAGGGGCGGGTCAGCCCCGAGATGAACGTGACCCCGCTGGTCGACGTGGTGTTGGTGCTGCTCATCATCTTCATGATCCTGGCTCCAGTCATCACCGAGGCATTCGTCATTCGCTTGCCGCCCAAGGATGACGACAAGCAGCAAGAGCTCGATCAGGCCAACGATCCCAACGAGCCCCTGGTGCTCACCATCACCAACGAGGGCACCTACGAGGTCAATAGCGTGAACATCGAGGCTGACGAGCTGTCCGGCCGCATGCACCGGATGTTCAATGCACGGCCCGATAACGTCGTGTACATCGACGGGCAAGACGAGGCTCCCGTCGGCGCGGTGCTCCGAGGGGTGGACATGGCGCGTCAGGGAGGGGCGTCGCCGGTCGTGTTCATCACCAAGAAGCTCGAGTGAGCCTTTCCATCGCGGGTCGGCGATCCTCTCGTCCCGCCCGCTACCGAAACGAAAGCATCCTCATGAACGTGCGACGTCGCTGGACCACGCATACGCTCGTGGTCCTCGGTCTGTTCGGCCCCACGATGAGCGCCGAGGCAGCCGAGATCCAGGCCGGGCTCTCGCTCGATCCTCGCCCGGACCACGCTGCGCCCGTGTCGTCGCGGGACGAAGGGGCATCGGATGCACCGGATGCCCCGGATGCCCCGGATGCCCCGGACGATGGCTTCGCGGTGGAAGACGAGTCGGGGCCCGAGGGGGCTCCCGACGCGCCAGACGACGGCTTCGCGGTGGAGGACGAGGCGCCCGATGCCCCGCCCGATGCCCCGCCCGATACACCCGACGATGGCTTCGCGATGGAGGACGAGAGCTCCGACGAGCCGATCGACGAGGGGACGGTCGTCATGCCGGTCGCGCCCTCCGACGACGATCCGGTCGACGAAGGCGGCGACGACGGCGACTGGACGTTCGAGCTCGAGGACATCTCGGAGGACGAGGGCGCCATCGAAGAGGAGGTCAAGGCGTCGACGGTCGAGGCCACCAAGGGCCCGACCGGGATGGTGACCGGCACGCTCAAGGACTCGGTGACCGGTGACCCGATCGTGGGGGCCATCATCGAGGTGGTGAACGGCGAGTACAAGACCAAGACCAACGCGCAGGGCGAGTACGCCCTGAAGCTGCCGCCGGGCACCTACGAGCTGCGCCTGCGCAGCGACACGTCGCAGCCGCTGCGCGTGTCCAACGTGGAGGTCAACGAAGGCGACTCCGAGCAGATCAACCGCGATCTCAAGCCGCTCGAGGGCGCGGGCCAGGTGGTCGAGGTCGAGGCCGAGATGAACCGTGAGAGCGAGGGCGCACGCCTGCTCCAGCGCAAGCAGTCGGTGTCCGCCCGCGACCTGATGAGCCGCGACGAGATCGCCAAGTCGGGCGGAGGCTCGACCAGCGCGGTGGCCAGGCGGATCGTGGGCGCCACCGTGATGCACGGCCGCTACCTGTTCATCCGCGGCCTGGGCCATCGCTACGGCAACACCTTGTTCGACGGGGCGCGGGTGCCCAGCCCCGAGCCGGAGCTGCGCACGGTGCCCCTGGACATCTTCCCCTCGGGGGCGCTGTCGGCCATCAACATCCAAAAGACCTTCACCCCCGATGTGCCTGGGGACTTCGCCGGCGGCTCGACTCAGCTCGAGAGCCGCGAGGTGCCCGAGGAGTTCATCTTCGACGTGGGCGTCGAGATGGGGGTGAACACCGCCACCCACGGGCGCCAGCGCGTCGACGGGGCGGGCTTTGCCGGGGCCGACGCCTTCGGCTTTGGCAACCTGCCTCGGGCCATTCCCGACGCGCTGCCCGACAATTACCCGGTGGGGCCCAGCGAGATCGTCAACGGCTCGCCGGTGTGGAGCGCCGAGCAGACCGAGCGCTTCGGCGAGTCGTTGAGCACCGACACTCGCATCCGCCGGCGGACCCAGGTCATGCCCAACCTCGGGGCCAACCTGACCACCGGCTACGGCAAGGAGTACGGCAAACAGAGCAAGATCGGGTTCCTGGTCTCGGCCCGCTACAAGAGCTCGTACAGGACGCTACGCGAGCAGGTTCGTCTTTATGGCCTGGAGGAAGAAGGTGAGCTCGACACCGACACCCCCAATGTCGACTTCAACGCCACCCGCTCGTACCACAACGTGGCCTGGTCGGGGGTCGGCCTGGTCAAGTGGAAGCTCAACAAGCGCCACAAGCTCGAGCTTTTGGGGTTCTACTCGCGCGACGCCGAGAACGAGTCCCGCGAGATCCAGGGCGATGCCCGGTCGGTGAGCCCCGATCCGATCATCAATACCCGGTTGCGCTACATCATGCGCTCGGTGCTCGTGACGCGGCTGGGCGGCAAGCACAAGTTCCCCAAGGCCCGGGATCTCGAGCTCGATTGGTTTGGCTCGTATGCGCAGGCTCGCCGCGACGATCCGTCGATGCGCGACATGGTGTTCTCCATCAACCGGGCCGGGGTCACTGAGATCGACATCACCAACGGCGGCGGCAAGCAGCTGTTCCTGGATCTGACCGACCACACCGAGAGCGGGGCGGCCAACGTCACCTTGCCCTTCAAGCAGTGGGGGCAGATCCCGTCCAAGTTCAAGGCCGGGGTCTGGCTCGAGGGCAAGCAGCGCAGCTTCTTCACTCGACGCTTGGCCGTCAATAGTGTCGTTGGGGCCGTGTTCCCCCAGGGCACCGGCGACATCTTCAGCCCAGACACCATCGGCGGCGGTGAGCCGCCCGAGCCCTTTTTCTACCGAGAGACCACACGCCCCAACGACAACTACGAGGCCGAGCAGGAGATCTACGCCGGCTACGCCCTCGTCGATCTGCCCATGGTGCGCTGGTTCAAGGTTGCGGGCGGAGCGCGCTTCGAGGCCAGCTTCATCGACGTCAACCCCTTCGACTTCTTTGCCCGCAACCGCGGCGTGTCTGCGATCGACCCCGAGCAGACCGCTTCGCTCACCGGGTACGACGTGCTGCCCTCGCTGTCGCTCATCTTCTCACCCACCGACAAGATGAACGTGCGCGTGGTGGGCACCCAGACCCTCGCACGGCCCGAGTTCCGCGAGCTGGCGCCCTTCGAGTTTACCGACTTCGTCGGCGGAGCGTCGGTCGTCGGCAACCCCGCGCTGGTCACGACCAAGATCTGGAACGCAGACGCTCGCTGGGAGTGGTTCCCCAGCGCCTCGGAAGTGCTTGCCGCCTCGGTCTTCTACAAGCACTTCGACAAGCCCATCGAGCGCATAGCGGGTCCGCGAATTCCTCGACTGGTCAGCTTCCGCAACGCCGTGCTGGCGCACAACGTGGGCGCCGAGCTCGAGCTGCGCAAGAACCTGGAGTTCATCGGCGAGGCCTTCGACAACTTCTCGATGGGGGCCAACTTCGCCTACGTGTACTCTCGGGTGGAACTGGGGGATACCTGCGATCCCGACCTGGATCCAACCTGCGATGAGGCGGTCCGCGATGTCTCCACGTCACGTGAGCGTCCTCTCCAGGGACAATCTCCCTTCGTGGTCAACGCCTACATCGACTACGCAAACCCAGACAGCGGGACCAATGTCCGCTTGCTTTATAACGCCTTTGGCCGCCGGATCCACGAGGTTGGCGGACTGGGCCTGCCCGACGTCTACGAAGAGGCGGTCCACGATGTGGACTTCACCTTTGGCCAGACTCTCTACAAGGGTTTATCGATGTCGATCGTGGTTCAGAACATGCTCAACTACCCGCGAGCATTCACACAAGGCGAGGATCGGGCAGTCACCAATCTGTGGTGGCGAGGTTCAACGTTTACCCTGGGCCTGGCCTACAAGATCTAATCACATCTTCGGGGAGAACCTTACCCGATGTCGCCGGACCGTGACTTAGATTTTCGATTGGTGACGCAGGCCCGTCACCCAGCACAGCAATAACGCTCCCGTCCGAAGCCCCCGAAACCAGCGGCTCGGTTGCACTATCAAGGAGTATCACGAGATGAACAAGCTCACCGGTTTTGCCGCTACCCTGGCGCTTCCCCTTCTCCTGAACGCGTGCGATGACCCCGGTCAAACCGGTGTAGAAGAAGAGGTTTGCGGCGTCCCCTCAGAGGCAGGGCGGGTTCAGGTCTGCTCGGAGATCGACGGTGATACCACCTGGACCGCCGATAATGTCTACGTGCTTGCTGAAATCACTTTTGTGAGGAGCGGAACCCTGACGATCGAGCCAGGGACCACCATCCTCGGCGGTGGTGGCTCGGCCCTCGTCATTGAAAAAGGAGCCAGCATCGACGCGCAGGGCACGGCCGACGCGCCGATCGTGATGACCTCGGTCAACTACGAGTCGTCCCCTAACCGCGGCGACTGGGGTGGCTTGGTCCTCCTGGGAACCGCGGGGGCCAATGTGGACGGGGTGGCCGAAGGCTTCGCCGACGATCCCCCCACCTACGGTGGCGACGATGATGCGTACAACTGCGGCACTCTGCGCTATGTACGGGTCGAGTACGCGGGCAACGAGGTCTCCCCGGGCAACGAGCTCAACGGCATTACGTTCTATGCCTGCGGTACGGGAACCACCGTGGAGAACGTACAGGTCCACATGGGCCTGGACGACGGGATCGAGATGTTTGGCGGGAATTTCAATGCTCGCAACATCGTCGTGACCGGCGCGGCCGACGACAGTATCGACTGCGACCAGGGCTTCCGCGGCACGCTGACCAACGTATTCATCCACCAGGATCCGACCCTCGGCGACAACTGCCTGGAGTGGTCCAACCAGGGCAACGATTTCTCGGCCGAGCCTCTCACCAGCCCGACGATCAGCAACATGACCTGCATCGGTTCGGGCGCCGGTGGCGAGACGAGCAAGAGCAAGGGGATCACCATCAAAGAAGGTACCCAGGCCACCGTCCAGAACTCGCTGTTCATCGATCTCACCAACCAGGCCGCCATTCTTCAAAACCAGGCCACGCAGACGCAGGCCGAGAGCGGCGCGATCGCGTTCAACGGCACGCACTTCTGCGGTGGCGGGACCTACGAGGTCGACACTGACGACGAAGACATGGACCCGGTGTCCTGGGGCAACGAGGAATTCGCCGAGTGGATGGTCGGCGACGGCGGTGCCATTGACGGCACCGACTGCATGCTGCCCTCCACCACGTGGGGCTCGCCGAGCATCGTGCCCGCGGCCATGATCGAGGGTGCTGGCACCTATGCGGGCGCCGTCGACCCATCTGGTGAGGACTGGACCGCCCAGAGCTGGATCAACTACACGCCCTAAGATCTTCGGGTTCTACGGCGAGGCCAGGCGCGGGGGAGGAGCCTCCTGCCCCGGCCTCAGCCATTGGTTGGCCCGCCGCTGGTACGCTGCGCGGTGTTGTCTGGCGCCGCCTCCATCGCCGCTCTACCGATCGATGCCCTGCTGCCTCGCATCGAGGAGGCGCTCCGGGCCGGCCCCAACCTCGTGCTCCAGGCCGACCCGGGCGCCGGCAAGACCACCCGCGTGCCGCCCTTCATGCTCGAGCAGGGCCTGGTAACCCGGGGACAGATCGTGGTCGCCCAGCCGCGGCGCCTGGCGGCCCGACTGGCGGCGCAGCGGGTGGCGGCGCAGCTGGGCGAGCCGGTGGGTCGGCGAGTGGGCTACCAGGTGCGCTTCGAGTCGCGGGTGAGCGACGCCACCCGGATCCGCTTCGTGACCGAGGGGTTGCTGGTGCGACAGCTGCGGGACGACCCCGAGCTCGACGGCGTGGGGGCGGTGGTGCTCGACGAGTTCCACGAGCGCCACGTGGCCACCGATCTCGCGCTGGCGCTGCTGCGGCGCCTTCAGAAGGGCTCGCGGCCGGAGCTCCGCTTGCTGGTGATGTCGGCCACCCTCGACCCGGAGCCGGTGGCTCGCTTCGTCGATGCACCGGTCGTGCAATCGCCGGGGCGGAGCTTCCCGGTAGACGTGGAGTACCGCCCGGGGAAGGGCGAGCGGCCGCTACCGTCGCGGGTGGCCGAAGCGCTGCGGCACCTGGGCCAGACCGGGCTCGACGGCAGCGTGCTGGTGTTCTTGCCGGGGGCCGGCGAGATCCGGCGGTGCATGGAGGCTTGTGCCGGCCCGGCCCGACAGCTGGGGCTTACGGTGGTTCCCTTGCACGGCGAGCTGCCGGCGGCCGAGCAGGATCGAGCGGTGGCGGCGGACGGGATCGCGAAGCTCATTCTGTCGACCAACATCGCCGAGACCTCGGTCACCATCGAGGGGATCGCGGCGGTGATCGACAGCGGCTTGGTGCGGCGGCCGAGCCATGATCCGTGGTCGGGGCTGCCTACGCTGACCCTGGCGAAGATCGCTCGGGCGTCGGCCGAGCAGCGGGCCGGCCGAGCGGGGCGAACGCGGGCCGGGCGGTGCATTCGACTCTATGCGCAGCACGACCTGCAGCGGCGGCCGGCGTTCGACGAGCCCGAGCTACGGCGGCTGGACTTGGCCGGAGCCCTGCTCGATCTACGAGCGCATGGGCTGCGCGACGCGACCGCGCTGCCGTGGCTCGATCCGCCGCCCGTGGCCACGGTGGAGGCCGCGGAGGGCCTGCTGCGGCGCTTGGGCGCGGTGGAGCCCGACGGCCGACTCACCGCGATCGGGCGGGAGATCTTGCGCTATCCCACCCACCCTCGGCTCGGTCGTTTGCTGGTGGAAGCACGACGTCGGGGCGTGGCCGGCTGGGGGGCGGCCGCGGCCGCCGTGCTGGGCGAGCGATCGCTGCGTCGCATCGACAGTCACGGATCCACCACGCGGGCCGAGGCCGGATCCAGTATGAGATCGGATGCTGCGGTCGCCGATGTGCTGGTCGACATCGATCGACTGGAGCGAGTGCGTGCCGGCCCGGGCGAGATCCGTCGCCTGGCCCTCGATCGCGGGGCGCTACGGCAGGTGCAGCGAGTAAAGCGGCAGCTGCTCGATGCCATGGGGCGCGGTGGGGCTCGCAGCGACTCGCCGCAGGACGATCTATGTCTGTCGCTGCTGATGGCCTTCCCCGACCGGGTGGCCCGGGTTGAGGCGCGACGGGGCCAACCCGATCGGCTGGTGATGGCGGCGGGCGGGGAGGCCGAGCTGTCGCCGACCTCGGCCGTCCACGGAGCCCAGTTGGTGGTCGCGGTACGGGCGGAGCAGCGCCGCCACGATGCGGGGCGACGAGCCCCCCGCACGGTGGTCCATAGTGCTGCTGCGATCGAGCCGGAGTGGCTCTTGGAGCTGGGCGACGATGCGCTGGCAGAGCACGTACGGGTGGTCTTCGATTCCCGGGCGCAGCGGGTCGAAGCACGACGGGAGACCCGTTACGAAGGGCTGGTGATCGACGCCACCCCGCTACGCGAGCTCCCGCCGGAGGCGACCGCCGTGCTACGAGAGGCCGCGCTGGCTCGGGGAGCCCGGGCCTTCGTAGACGACGGGGCGGCGCTCGACGCTTGGCTGGCCCGGCTGAGCTTCTTGGCCCAGCATCGGCCGAAGACCCCTTCAATGGGTGAAGACGACGTGACTCGGGTGTTGGGGGCGATGTGTGAGGGGCGCAGGAGCTTCGCGGAGCTGCGTCGGGCCGGGCTGTTGGCGCACTTGCAGGGCGAGCTGAGCCCTGAAGATCTCGCGGCCTTGCAGCAGCTTGCCCCCCAGCGGGTGACGCTGCGGGGCGGTCGCTCGTTGGTGGTGCACTACGAGTGCGATCGTCCGCCGTGGGTACAGTCGCGGCTCCAGGATTTCTTCGGCTCTACCGAGGGTCCCGCGGTGGTTCGGGGTCGGGTGCCGCTGGTGCTGCACCTGCTCGCGCCCAACCGGCGTGCGGTGCAGGTCACCACCGATCTGGCCGGGTTCTGGGAGCGGCACTATCCCGATCTACGCAAGGCCTTGATGCGCCGCTATCCCAAGCACAGCTGGCCCGAAGATCCGAGGACGGCGACACCCCCGGCACCGGGTGGCCGCCGACGTCGAAAGTAGAACGGGTGGGCGCCGCTACGATCGAACTACGATCGAATGGTGTCAGATCACCAGCCCGATGAGGACCAATACGGTGAGCCCCTGCAGCAGCAAGATGGGCCAAGCCCACGTGGGTCGCGAAGGCGAGGGATCCACGGCAGGGGTGGCCACCGACTCGGCGGGCTCGGCGGACTCGACCGACTCAGCGGGCTCGGCGGTCACCCGAAAGAGGGTGGAGCGCTCGTTTAGCAGCATGTGCCCTTCGAAGCGGGGCAGTGGGATGACCACCTCGGGGCCAGCGAGAAGTCGCTCGGCGCGACAATCTCGCCGAGGCCCGACAAGCGCGGGAAATTCGCCGGTCATGGTGCGGACGGTTCGCCGGTGAGGGTTCTTAGGAATCGAAGTAGTAAAGGGTGCCATGGCCGGATCCTCGGGGAGCGTGCGCCGTTGTGCATATATAGACCGATGAATGATTGATTCTTACGGATCTTTCTATGATCTGAATGCTCATACCCATAGAAACACGTTCAGCGGTGACAGTTCTCTACGATAATCATGCGTAATTTATAATACTCGTATAACTTTAGATGATCACATCCTCGCGCATGCGCGCGTGGGATTCGCCGACTTCGGGGCGGTGGCCTGAGTGGGTGGACCCCGGGTTGGGCGGAACGCTCGCATGAACACGCCGGACGTCGCGAAGCGTTGTCAGCATCGCGTGGCCGTCTGACGAGCTCGCGGAGGTCGTCGATCCCTCGGGGCGATTTCAGCGCGGGCGGTCTGGATGATGCCGGAGAGTCGGCGTGCTCTGCCGGGATACTCGAGCGGCCACTCGCAGGCGACTCGGTCGTTGCTCGTCAGCGCGAGCCATGGCAACGACCGTACCAGTGGAGGCCGAGCCGACCGCGGCGCCGTATGGTTCATCCTTGCTCGGGTCGCGGAAGTCGAGTGCCCGGTTGGGCAGCGTGTCGCTCGGCGGTAGACCGCGCTAGCCAAGGAGCTAGCCGCCAGCGTGAGGGATCGTTGACAGCCCGATCTCGCGCCCCTAGGGTCGGTTTGGGAGTCGTGAAGTCTCGATGACGACCATGATGGAACTCAAGAAGCGCTTCATGCAGCATCCGCTGCTGCCGTCCGAGGTCATCGGACAGCAGAACAAGTGGAGGGAGCGCTGGGGACTCCAGCCACGATCTCCGGAGCCGAGCGAGAACTGGCGATACTACTTCGATCCGTCCGAGATCCACGGTACGGACCCCAATGACCCTCGACAACGGTTGCGCTTCGCGCTCCGCAGCGCCGACAGCGATCGCAATGCCAAGTACTTTCTGACGGGCAGCAAGGGGGCCGGTAAATCGACCACGGCATACTCTCTGTGGGACGATCCCCATATTTCTGAGCGTTACACGCTCATCAGCTTCACGATCCGCGATTATCTCAATCTCGCGGACACAGACGCAAGTCAAGTCATCGCGGTCATGATCGCTCACCTCGTTGAGCAGCTCCGCGACGCCAATGCCGGGGCTGCGCTTGGTGATCTGGATGATCGAGCCGCGGTCAAGGCGTTGAACGCGGTACTGAAGAAGGTACGTCCGAGCGCCGGCCTCTCTCAGGTCAACGTGAGTGTGTTCGGGTGGTTCACCGCGATCTTCAAGGAGTCTTCCTCGGCGCGCGAGGAATTCCGCCGCTTCATCGACGGACGCTTCGACGAGGTGATGGGGCTCTTCGACGAGCTCAACGGCCTGCTCGAGCAGCGGACCGGCAAGCCGACGTTGTTCGTCGTAGACGACCTCGACAAGATCCCGACGGGCAGATCGAGTGAGAAGATCTTCAACGAGCAGCTCGTCATGCTCCTTCGCCCGCGTTGTGCGGCCCTCTACAGCTACCCGATAGAGGTCGACCACGACCCGAAGTTCGATGGCCTCAAGCGGGGGCAGCCCAACCGCTACGTGCTCGCCAACGTCAAGCTGATCGAGGCCCCCGACGGGCCCATCATCGACGAAGGACGAACGGTGATGACGCAATTCGTCTGCCGTCGCCTCGAGGGCAAGCAACTCGAGGATTTCATCGACCTCACTCCCCCACAGTGGGATCGGGTGCTTCACTACTCGGCCGGCAATTTCCGCGAGATGTCTCGGATCCTGGCGCATGCGTTCGAGATCGCGGCCATGACGGACAAGCCGAGGGCGGACCAAGCATGCTTCGAGCTGGCTCTTAAGCGGCTGCGCGAGGACTACAACGTGTTCGTGCAGAAGTATCGAGGCTTCCTCGCAAAGGTGCACGATCACGCAGGCGAGCCTCCGGATGGACTCGACGCTGATCAGCTCAAGGTTTTGTTGGCGGCGTTCGTGGTGGTCGAGTACCCCAACGATCCCGGCTGGCTTGGATTGAATCACGTCGTGGTCGACCTGCTCAAGGGCCAGTCGAGCACGCTCTGAAAGGATTATGGGGGTGCTCGGCCCGTTTGGCCTCGCGGCGGTCATCGATCTGCTCGATGGGTTGAAGCTCGGGAGCTACGGTATCCACTTGGTGGTGACGGATCGAGCCGAGGCGGTGCAAGCCGAGCTCGTGGCTCGTTGTCCGGAAGGGTGGGCGGCGGGAGACCTCTTTGCCGACCAAAGAGATCGGCTGGCGGCCGCCGCCTATCGGAACGACGGTACGCTGCGGCTTTTGGTGGGATCTCTCGATGCCCGCGAGCCCTCGGATCAAGCTGCAGCACGGGCCCTCAATACCGATCGTGAGTGGCTCTTGCGTGAAGGCGTGTGTGCAGTCGTGTTGGTCGTGGGCTCGGATCCCCAAGACGCGGATGCCTCCCACCTCGAGCTACAGGCACGAGCGCCCGACTTCTGGTCCGTGCGCAGTCGGGTGCATCGTGTGGCTGGCGACGACACCGAACGCCGAGCGACGGATGTGCTGCTGGACCTGTTGACCCCACGTTTCGACGGAGAGCGGGCGGCGGCGGCTCGCTGGCTCGATGGTCGTACGCTCCTCGCCGATTGGACCCAGTATCGGTTGTGGCGAGACGGAGCGGCACGATCTGCATGGCTCTCGCTCGCCGAGCGTGATTTGGCCCGCGCGCGCCTCGGGGTCGAGCAGCCGGATGCCGTGTGGGTCAGCGATATGCTCGGGGACGGTGAGGGCCCGAAGGTGCGCTTCGAGCCGACCGGTGAGGCGATCGAAGCGAAGCGCTGGCCTCGTCCGCCCTGGCCCTCGGGGATGCTCGACCCCATGCAACGAGCATTGGTCTCGGCGCTGGGCGTCGCGCTCGACCTCGATGGAGTGGCCCGGCTTTATCGGCTTCCCGAGGAGTCGACGGCGTCTGCACTGACGGAGGCCCTCTTGTCCCTCGGGCTACGGCGAGAATCACAGGTCGATCTTTTGCTCCACCTCGATGCCCGAGAAGGGCTCGAGGCGGCGCTCGGCCGTTGCCTTCGGCAGGCCGGCGGCGAGGCCGTGCCGGTCGGGCTCATCGAGCGCGCCCGCCGACTGCAGGGAGCGCTCGGCCCGATCGATGCGTTGGTCTTGATCTCCGATGCATCCGAGGCGGAGTTCGAGCTCTTGCGTGCGGCCTTGCCCGGACGATCGCTGGCCGCAACGCTCCAGGGGTCCGTACGAGCGACATTCTGCGTCTGTGGTCGCGCTCGGCACGGGAGCTTCGTGGAATGGGTCCGCAACCAGCTATCCATCTGGGGTTCTGGCGCAATCGAGCGGCGGGTGGAAACCGAGACCGCACCGCTCGATCTGCGAGCCGCTCTGGCTCATGCCAAGCAAGTCGTCGTATTCGTCGATTCGAGCTGGGAGGAGCTCGCACCTAGCGCGTGGCATCCCTTGGAAGTGGCGGCGGCTCCGGCCGTGGCGTTGACGCTGGAGGAACAGGCACTACCGGCACGAATGCCTGCGACCCGTGAGCACGCGGCCCTCGGTAGAGACGAAGACGAAGCGATCGAGCGACTTCGACGTGTTGGCCGAGAGCTAGCGGGTGAGCCGCGGGTCCCCTCGCCGGTCGGAGCCGTCGGCTGGCCTCCGTCGATGAGCAACGCCGATACTGCGCTGGAGCGTGCTCTCGAATCGATGCCTGGCGAGGCGGATGAGCAGCGGGCGGGGCTATTCCTGTTTTATGGTCTAGCTCTGAGCAACCAGGGTAAGCAAGAAGAGGGGCTGCGGGTAATCGAGGAGGCGGTCGAGAGCTATCGACAGCTGACGCGGGAGCGACCAGATGCGTTCTTGCCTCGCCTGGCCTTTTCCCTGAACAGCCGCGGCATAGTGCTGAGCAAGTTGGGTAGGCCACGTGAGGCGCTACAGGCGGTTGAGGCGGCGCTCGAGTTTCTTCGACCGCTGGCGCAGGAGCAGCCGGAGGTCTTCATGGCCGACCTGGCCATGTCCTTGAACAACCTCGGTGCGAACCTAAGTGCGTTGGGTAGGCGACAAGAGGCGCTACGAGCAACTGAAGAAGCGGTCGAGCTTCGTCGGAAGTTAGCGCAGAAGCAGCCGGAGGCGTTCATGGCCGACTTGGCCAAGTCCTTGAACAACCTCGGTGCGGGCTTGAATGCGTTGGGCAGACGACAAGAGGCACTGCAAGCGACCAAAGAGTCGGTCGAGCTTCGTCGACAGCTGGCGGAGGAGCGGCCGGAGACGTTCATGGCCGACTTGGCCATGTCCTTGAACAACCTTGGTGTGAACCTGAATGCGGTGGGGAGGAGGGAAGAGGCGCTGCAGGCAGCCGAGGAGGCGGTCGAGATCTTTCGGCAGCTGGTGCAGGAGCGGCCGGAGACGTTCATGGCCGACCTGGCCATGTCCCTGAACAACCTCGGCATTCGTCTGAGCGAGCTGGGTAGGCGACAAGAGGCGTTGCAGGCGACCGAGGAGGTGGTCGGAAGCTACCGACAGCTGACACAGGAGCGATCGAAGGCGTTCATGTCCGACCTCGCCAATGCCCTGAGCAACCTCGGCATTCGTCTGAACAAGTTAGGTAGACGACCAGAGGCGCTGCAGGCGGCCGAAGAGGCGGTCGAGCTTCACCGACAGCTGGTACAGGAGAGGCCGGATGCGTTCATGCCCGATCTGGCCATGTCCCTCAGCGCACGGGGAACCGTGCTTCGTTCCAGCGGTATGTATGCGGAGGCGATGCAATCGTTCGTCGAAGGCCTTCGTGCAGTGCTTCCGCTGTTCACCCGTCTAC
This sequence comes from Myxococcota bacterium, assembly GCA_039194325.1. Classification (GTDB taxonomy): domain Bacteria; phylum Myxococcota_A; class Polyangia; order Nannocystales; family Nannocystaceae; genus Paraliomyxa. Next base: position 18,735 of record JBCCWC010000123.1, on the reverse strand, counting down.
CCGATGCCTTTGAAGACTTGGTGGCGAGTCTTCTTCGTAGCGTCACCATAACCAGCCAAGCCGCCAACCTCCCCATCCCCGAGGATCTCCAGCCCCTCATCGACCAACAAACCGACGAACCCTGACGTCCAAGCAGCACACGTCGACCGTCGCGCAACCGATCCGCCGAGCTCGATCCTTCGACGCTCCCACCCGGTCACGTGCTGTCCTCCGAGAGGGGGGTCGGCGTGCGGGGAGCGTCGAAGATCGCACTGCCGAAGACCGCGAGGACTGCGAAAACCACGCTCGCCAGGGCCGTCCGCCGACTCGCGCCCATGCCGATCAGCCCGGCGGTCGAGCGCACGCGAAATCGCGAGTCGAGGCACGGAGAAGAGATCTCTTCGGTGCGCCGTCCTGCTCGGTGCGACGCCCTGCCGTCGATCGCTCGGCCCGCCACCAAGAACAGGCGTTCACGCGAGTCGTGCATTCCGTGGGGGGAAACCGATGGGCGTTTACGAGAGCGTGTGGCCGTGTTTGGTACGCCGCGGTGAGCGGGATCGCGGAACGCGACCGTCCGATGTATGGCAGACTGAAGATCCGTCCCGTTGCCAGCACCATGCAGGCGATGGAACCCTCCTCGCGATGGCCCACGCAGGTGACTTGACGCAGCACCTCTGGGGGGCACTCGAAGGCCTCGCCGACGGCCTGCCTCCTCAGCAACCGGTTGTCCCCACCGTGCGGGTGGTGGTCGACAGCGGGGCCGTGCTCGAGGTGTTCCGGGCCGAGCGGGTCGAGGCCGCCATGGAGGCCTGGCGGGTGCGCGGCTTCACCGATGATGGTTCGTCGACGCGGCTGGCGGTGATCCTCGGCACTCGTGACGGCCGCGCGATGGTGACCGAGCGGGTGTCCAACGATCAGGAGCTCGCGGTGGTGGGCGGCATGGTGGTCGAGGCCAGCTCCAACACGCGCTCGCTCGACGATCTTTCGCAAGCGATCGCCGACGCGGTGCGTGGGCTGATGGGCGAGCGACCCGTCACGCACTGAGTGTGTTCGCTTCGCTCGTCGGTCTCGTGGAGGTTGCGTTAGCATCCGCCGGGGGTCACAGCAGATGGCGCGATGGTGGATCGGGGTGTGTGCGGCGGTGGTGGCCTGCACGGTAGAGGTCGACGAGGGCAACACCGGGCTGAGCGCGGGCATGAGCGGGCCTGGCTCGGGGATGACTGCCGGAGCTGAAGCCGGAGCCGAAGCCGGATCCATGGCCGCGACCGACGAGTCCGCGACCATGGGCGCGCCGACCGTCGGCGGGAGCACGGCGAGTGTCGACGACAGCGGCCCTGGTCCCGGCACCACCATGGGCACGGCCACCGACGACGGCGTACCCAGCACGGGGGAGCCCCCGGGCAGCACCGATGATGCGCCCGGTGATCCCCTCGACCCCGGCCTCGACGTCCCCGAAGACGGCGAGCCCTGCCTGACCCCGGGTAGCTTGCCGGAGTGCCCCAAACTCGAGGTCTGTCGCTTCCATACCACCGAGCAGGGCTTGTGTGAGTCCTGTGTCGGGTGCGGCAACCTCGGGGCCCCGTGCGTGCAAGGGCCCGATTGCGACATCCTGTTTGCTTGCTACCTGGGGCAGTGCACCAACTTTTGCTCGCTGGGCACGTCCGAGTGTGGCCCCATCGAAGACTGCCTGAACGTCGGCCATCCGACCCATGGCGTGTGCGCGCCGTTCTGATCCAGTCCCAACCCGGGCCGCCTCGCGAGTCTCGCGAGTGGGCGAGCGAGCCTGAGGGGGATCCCTTCGATCACCCTAGGGTACACTGTTTACCTACACTTCGTCCGAAAATTCGTAGGCAGGAATACGTCATCCGGACCCGGAAACCTCGGGTCGATCTGGTGTCTATGCTGGTGACCGATCGGATCGACAGGTCGTCGGATGATGGTTCATAGCCTCAGCGCGCCACAGCGGCGCATGTTGCTGGAGATGCTGGTGAGCGAGCGCGCCGGTGAGCATGCGCTACGCGTGGGGCGTTACATGGACCGTGAACATATCGCGAATAGCTTGTGCCGGCTGCTGATGGTCGACTGGGTCACCGAGCAAGAGATCATCTTCACCGAGCAAGGCCGCACGCTCGCCGAGCACTTGGCCGATTGGGTGGTGGATCGCACGGCCTATGCAGCGCGGGCCTGCTGATTTCATATCGAACGTGTCGAGCCGGCGCTTCGGTCCGGCGCTTCGGTCCGGCACTCCTGGGTCGCCGGTGCTCCCCGCGGGCTACCACTCGCCCACGTTGGCCATGGACGCCCACGGTTCTTTGGGCGGCAGGGCGTCGCCTTTTTGGAGCAGCTCGATCGAGATTAGATCGGGCGAGCGCACGAACGCCATGTGTCCGTCGCGGGGCGGACGGTTGATGGTGACGCCGGCCTGTTGCAGTCGCTCGCACGTCACATAGATATCGTCGACGAGGTAGGCGAGGTGCCCGAAGTTCCGGCCGCCCGAGTAGGGCTCCTCTTGGTCCCAGTTGTGGGTCAGCTCGACCTCCGGCTCGCCCGGGGCGGTGGCCAGGAACACCAGGGTGAAGCGGCCGGCGGGTACATCCTTGCGCCGGGTCTCCTCGAGGCCCAGCGCCTTGAAGAACGACAGGGCGGCGTCGAGATCGCGAACGCGGATCATCGTGTGGAGGTACTTCATCGCGCGCATGATAGTTGGTGACTCGATTGCATCGCGAGTACCATCGCCCTACGCCGATGGTCGCCGATCCCGCCTCGATCCGACTGCTCGCCTTCGACATCGACGGTACGCTGACCGACGCCACTACCTGGTGGGGTGGTGAGGCGCAGGGCTGGCTACAGCGCTACAGCGTGCGGGATGGCGAGGCCCTGCTGCGCTTGCAGTCCGATCGCTACGTCTTGCCGTTATCGCGCAACAAGACCGCGTCGGCCGCCGCGCGCATGTCTGGCTTGGGCCTGGACGGTCGCTGGCTCGGCGTCAGTGACAAGGTGGGCTCGATCCGGCAGATCTGCCGCGAGTACCAGGTGGATCCCGCCGCGATCGCGTTCGTGGGCGACGGCCCCGACGACGCCGCCGTATTCCCGATCGTGGGTTTGGGCTTTGCCGTGGCCGACGCCCACCCCGAGGCTCGTGCTGCCGCTCACGTGGTGCTCGACCGAGCGGGTGGGCAGCGGGTGATCGAGGAGATCGAGCTGCGCTTTACGGGCCGGTGGACTGACTGACTGACTGACTGAAGGAGACGATCGATGACGCTACGCGCCCTCGGCCTGATGAGCGGGACCTCGTGCGACGGGGTCGATGCTTTGTTGTTGGAGCTCGACGACCCCGACCGGCGCCATGGTCCGCGGGTGCTCGGGCATGCCCATCACCCCTTTGACGAGGAGCTTCAGGCGCAGCTGCGCGAGCCCGAGGTCTTGCGGGTGCCCGAGATCTCCGCGCTCGGGCACGAGCTCGCGCGGCGCTACGCCGACACCGTCCGGGCCGTGCCGGGCTGGGAGACGGCGGAGGTCTGTGGCATGCACGGCCAGACCGTATGGCACCGTCCGCCGTCGCAGGCGGGCGGCAAGCCCGCGCATACGCTACAGATCGGCTCTAGCGGGGCCTTGGCCGAGCGGCTCGGGTTGCCCGTGGTCGGCGACATGCGGGCCGGAGACATCGCCCTGGGCGGGGAGGGGGCGCCGATCGCTCCGCTGGCCCACTGGATGTTCACCCCGCCCGAGCGTACCGGGCGGTTGGTGGTCAACGTGGGAGGGATCGCCAACGTGACCTTCGTGGCGCAGGCGCGCGACCAGGTGCTCGCCTCCGACGTGGGTCCGGGCATGATGATCGTCGATGCGCTGGCGCGGTTCGTGTCGCGGGGGCAGCTCGGCTACGACCGTGATGGCTCGCTCAGCGCCGGGGGTGAGGTGATCGAGCCGGCGGTCGAGCAGGTCTTGTCCCATCCTTTCTTCGAGCGCCCGCTACCCCGCTCCACCGGGCGCGAGGAATTCGGCGCGCTCATCGTCAGCGAACTGATCGAACGTTTCGGTGATCGAAGCGGTGCCGATCTGCTCACCTCGGCGCTCGAGATCACCGCGCGGGCGATCGTACGAGCGGCCACCGACGAGCTCTCGGACGTAACCGAGCTGGTGCTCACCGGCGGCGGAGCGCTCCACCCCGGCCTTCGTGCGCGGCTCGACGCCTTGGCCGCCCCGATCCCCGTGGTCGTGCACGACGACGGTCCGCTTGCGCCCCAGCACCACGAGCCCGCCGCGATGGCGCTGATCGCCGCGAGGACCCTACGAAAGCTGCCCAGCGGGCTGCCGCAGGTCACCGGGGCCCGGCGCGCAGCGATCCTCGGGCACGTCTGCTGGCCGTCGCCGTCTTGACCTTGACCTTGACCTCACCCCCCCAGTCGCGCCTCGATCGCCGCGGTCGACGCCCCGTCCGAAGGCTGCGCGGTAGGCTCGCCGGGCCGCTTGGCCAGCTCCGCATGCAGCCGCGTGGCCAGCTCGGGCCCGTTGGTCGAGACTGCGTCGACCACCCGCCCGTAACGCTCGACCCGGAACGCTCGCGGCTCGATCCCCTTGGGGGCGATCGCCGTCGCAAATTGCTGCGCGTCGACTTCTCGGTCCCACACGCTCCGCCACACGATGATCTGCTCGCCGCTCTCGTGCTCGTAGATCCGCATGCGGTCGCCGTCCCACCCCACCGCCGCCAGCTGGGCCTGGGTTTGCTCCACGCCTCGCTCGATCAGCATGCGGTAGATCGTCTGCTCGCCCAGCATATCCTCGTAGGTCATCGTCGCCTGGCCGAAGGGGTTCTCGGCTCCGTACTCGTCCTTGGGCCAGTCTGGCACCGCCACGTTGACCGGGAAGTCCTGGTCGACCTTCGAGGGGTGCATCAGCTGCTCGGTGGAGGGCAGCGGGCTGCGAACCGCCCGCAGCACCGCCTCCCAGCCCCCGGCCAGGTAGCGCGCGTAGAGGAAGCGGGCTCCTGCCCCGCAGGGCGTCTCGGTCAGCGTGGCGTGCATGTGCTGTGGGGTCGAGTCGAGCCCGGCCAGCGCCTCCTCGTCGAGGCCGTCGAGCGTGTCGTGGCGCACCAGCAGCTCGGCCAGCCGGGCGTGTCCCTCGAGCAAGCACTTGCGCACCCGGATCCCGTCGAGCAGCCCTCGGGGTTCGTAGAGCAGCTCCGCCAGGCCTCCCGGGCTCTGATCGTAGAACGCATAGACCATCTGCCCGGCCAGGGCGATCTCCAGGGCCTCTTGTTCTTGCTCGGCCGCGTCCACGAACACCATCGAGCGGCGCTCGGTCGCGTAGTACACCCGGACCTCGGGCAGCCGAGCGGCCACCGCTTCGTTGCGTAGCGAGCTCACCGAGCGAAACGGCGGCGTGGCCTCCAGGATCCCGCGTAGCTGCCACAAGATCTCCACGTGCTTGGAGCGCAGGCCCAGCTCCAGCAGGGGTCCCAGATCGGCGGTGGTCTGGTCGCGAGCCTTCACTTCGACCGCGAGCTTCTCGGAGTCGACGGTGATCCCCACGGTCCGGAGCGTCTTGCCCACCTTCTGGATCGCGCGGCCTTCGAAGGTCTTGGCGGTTGGCGCGGTCGGGGGGGGCGCACAAAGAGCGCCCCCACCGGCCAGGATCGCGATCATCGCTCCGAGCCCGGTCGACCCGAGCCGGCGCAATTGCGGAGGACGGAGGGGCTGAGCCCGCAGGCGGGCCGAGGGGCGATCCGGCGACGAGGCGCTTGGGTGGGCCATTGCAGCCGCGGATGTTCGCATGGTTCTGCCGCGTGGTTGTGCACGCGCGGGCGAAGGCTTTACCCCGGGTTTACGCGGAGCGCCTTGGGGTCGAGCCCCTCATGGGCAACGCTCTGGGCCAGCCAGGAGCCGCGATCATGAAAGCACTCGCCATCGGTTTGGGCCTGACCGTCGTCGCCGGCGTGGGTTGGTACCTCGTCTCCGCCGACGAGCCGCGTGACGCTCGTGGATCCGACCCGGTGGTGGCCGATGCCCCCAAAGACCGCGGCCGCGCCGAGGCCTCGTCCCGCGCGCGGGATCGTGGCCGTGCCGAGGTCGAGCCTCGCCGCGACGGCACCCTGGAGCAGCGGGTGGCTCGGCTCGAAGACGAGGTCGCGACCCTGCGGCGTCAGCTCGCCCTGCGGGGCCGGGTTGGCCTCTCGGGTCGCGGAGCCGACGTCGAGGCCATCGTCGAGGATCCCGTGCTCGACAGGCAGGTGCGGGAGATCGTCGAGGACGAGCGAGAGGCCGAGCGCGAGCGTAGGGACGAACGGAGGGCCGAGCAGATCGAACAGTTCCGCGAAGAAGCCCTCGACGAGCTCGTGGTGCTCGCTCGTCTCACCCCGCAGCAGCGCGACCGGATCGACGAGCTGTGGGCCAGCGAGACCGAGCGGCTGATCCCTCTAATTACCGCGGCCCGCTCCGGCGAGCGGAGTTTCCGGGAGGTCCGCGAGGAGGTCCAGAGCATCCGCGAGAAGACCGACGGCGCCGCTCGGGAGATGCTCAGCGAGGATCAGTTCGAGCACTACGACGAGCTTCGGCCACGGGGTCCAGAGCGTCGGGGTCGAGGTGGTGACCGCCGGGGCTCCGGGGGGCCCGCTCGTGGTGGCTGAGCTCTTCGCCGGGCTCCCGAAACCTCACAGCGGGCCGTACAGATAGAGCGCCGCGCCGAGCATCGCGCCGAGCATGACGAGCATCAGATCCAAGGGAGCGACCCTCGGGGGTGTTTGCTCCAGCGTCGAGCGGCCGAACCACTCGACTTCGGAGAGCTCCGCAGACAGTGCCTCGATCGTCGAAGAGGCAGTCGGTGTGGTGGTCATGCGCGACAAACAGAGCAATCGGGATGCCAGCACGACCCGGGTGTGATCTCGAAGGTTTGGCCGCGGAGATCTGCGGTAGCTTGCATCGACCGCGGACACCGGTGTCGCAAACTGAAGTTAATCATGACGCACGTGCGGTCGTGCTTCGTGCCCGGCGTTCGTTTCCGGGTCGATTCGCGGGCCCGCCGCGGCCTGGGAGTGCGAGTGCGCGGAGCGCTCCACTGCGTCGCCCGGCTGCATCGCCCAATGGGCGGTGGGGTCGTCAGGCCGCGTGGGAATCCATCATGCGCCTGACCGCGACGCGGAGGTCGTTGGGGGTGAAGGGCTTGCTGAGCACTGGGTTTGCGATCGACTCGAGGAACCGCTGCGCACCGGCGGTGAACGCTCCGCCCGTCATGAAGATCATCCGTGCCGCCAGGTCGGGTGCCCGCTCCTTGAGGTGTTCGTAGACATCCTCGCCGCTGATGATCGGCATCATCAGATCGCAGACGATCACGTCGAAATCGGTCTCGCTGCACAGTGCGAGGGCTCGCGCTGGATCCTCGGTGAAGATCACCTCGTGCTCGTGAAGGGCGCGCCGCAGGCTCTTACCCAGCAGGGGCTCGTCATCGATCATGAGCACCCGGATCCGCGTGGGAGCAGGAGCCATCGCGGCCGTCGTCTCGATGCTGGTGGTCTTGGCCATCGCGGTCGGCGAGACTGAGACGTCATTGTGCTCGGTCTGGCGCTCGGCTGTGGGCAGGCGCAGGGTAAAGGTCGTCCCCTGGCCCTCGCGGCTGTCCACCGCGATCGTACCGCCCAGGTTGTCGACCACGCTGCGGGTGATCGACAAGCCTAGCCCGGTGCCCTCGTCATTGCCCTTGGTGGTGTAGAACGGGTCGAAGATGTGAGGCAGCACCGACGCGGGGATCCCTCGTCCTGTGTCCCGGATGGTCACCTCGACCTCCTTGCGACGGCGGCGGGTTCGAAGGGTGATGCGATGGGTATCTCGCTTGCCTTCGGGGATCGCTTGGGCCGCGTTGATCAGCAGGTTGAGGAACACCTGGCCCAGGCGTCCGGCCGAGCCGCGTACCGAAGGCACGTGGCCATAGTCCCGGACGAGTCGGGCGCGGGTCTCCACTTGCCGGTTGGCGATGCGGCAGGCCAGGTCGAGGGCGGAGTGGACGTCGGTCACCCCCTGGTCGCCGCCCTCGCGCGACATCGTCTTCAGATCACGGACGATCGCCATCACTCGGCGACCTCCCTGGAGAGCATCGTCCAGGGTGTGCAGCAAGCCGTCGTGCTCGGGGGTTCGCGAGCTCACCGAGCGACTGTGGCGCAGCTCGTCTTGCGCGATCTGGAGGTTGGTCATCATCCATGACAGCGGGTTGTTGATCTCGTGGGCGATCCCGGCCGAGAGCGTACCCAAGGCCACCGCCCGGTGGGCGATGGACAGCTGAAGCTCCGCCTGTCGTCGCTCGGTGATGTCACGAACGGCGACGTACTTTACCGGCCCTCGGTCGCTGTCGATGGTGCGCGAGACCAGCTCCACGTGAAAGATCTCGCCGCCCGGCCGGGTCCCCGAAGCCTCTTTGGTGCCCGGGCGGGACGAGATGCTCGCTGTCGAGACGCTGTCGCTCCAGGTCGGGCGATCGTTGTCGATGTTGAGGATCGCGGACAGCTTGCGGCCTTGCAGCTCGGACTCCGTGCGTCCGGTGATCTCCATGAAGCCGGGGTTGAGCTCCACGATCCGTCCGTCCTCGAGCTCGACCAGGCCCTCGAAGGCCACCTGTAAAAGGCCGCGAAAGCGGGCTTCGCTCTTGGAGAGCGCCTCGAGCCGCTCCTGTTCGAGCGTCTCTCGTAGGTTCATGCTGATCCCCAGCACCAGGCCCAGGAACACGAAGAACCCTCCCACCAGGGACTGCTCGACCAGCGAGAACGACGCTCCCGCCCACATGGGCATGGCCAAGAATCCCAGCAACGCCATCCCCACCAGCAGCATGGCGTCGCGTTTGCGCAGGACCATGGCGCCCAAGATGATGTCCAGGCCCACGAACATCGCCAGGTAAGGCTCCTGGCGTAGCCCCATCTGGGCCATCGAGATCATGCCGACGAACGTCACGAACAGCCATGCGCCGATCCGCCAGTGGCGCGAGCGGGCAAGCCAATACGTGATCCCCATGATCAGCAGGGGTACGAGTCGTACGATCCGAGGAATGCCCGGTGTCGGACCGGCAAGCTCGTAAAAGACAAGCGAGATCGCTGCCGCGAGCGGTGCGCTGACGAGCATCAACGACGCCAACAAGCGGGCACGCCACCGCAGCGAGCAGTCGGTGATCTTGGGCGATGGCTCGGTCCACGCCCTCGACAACTCGACCACGCGCGCTCGCTTTGGAGCTCGCGACGATCTCACCTCGCTATTTAACACCCGCGCCGAGCGAGCCCACAACGGTCATTTTCCGCATGTTGACTCGGGGTGCTGAACTGGCCATCGATCTCGTGCCCGACTTCGTGGGTGCCCCACCCGATGGCACCAAAGTCGCTCAGAGGAAACCTGACCTGTGGTCGGTTAGACGGGTCGTGGCGCTGGGCTAGTAAAAAGGGACGCACCGACGCGCGCCCCCAAATGGCGCGCCGGTGCGTCCGGTACCCCCGCCGGGGCGAGGGTCTCCAGGGAGACCGAGGTGCAGGCACACCTCCTCGGTCTCCGGGATGAAGGTCGACGAGCTCGGTGCTTCCCGATTGTCGTTCACGCTACGGCCATCCCTGGTTGCGAGCGGGTCCGACGGTTTCGACGCTGCGTTCGCTTGGTCGTCGTCGCCTTCATCGTGCACGTTGAAATGCGCTCGCCCGTACCTCATCGACTCGCCCAGCATCTCCCGTCGTGCTGGTCTCGTCTCCCCCGCTGCGGTCATTCGGCGTCCCCTTCGCCGGACCGGACCAACCAGGGTGTTCAGAGGGTTGCGGTCGAGCTCGCCGCATCTGCTGGTTCCCCAACCAGGCATGAGTAAGCGTGTTTCCAACGTGCTCTGCCCAACGTTCTTTTCTTTCTTAACCCGAATTGGTCCCCTTTTCAAAGCCAAAAAGTTACTCCAAGACACAAAAAAATCACGAAAGGTCGATCTTGGGCGCTCGCAGTGGTCGGATCCGCCCATGTTCGGGTCGAGAGGGGCGTAGTCGGGCCTCGAGGACGGTGAGCACCGACCGGTCATTGCTCGCTGGTGGGCTCCGGTGGACTCGCCGGTGTGGGTCGAGCACCGTCGCGGTGGCCCGTCGTGCTCGTAGAGGGTCATTTGGGACTCGGTGGATACGCGGCCATGAGTCCAAGTTCGCGCAGGCGAGCGTTGCCTCGTGATCCCGAGCGAGGGGTCGTTGTGATGGCCGAGATCGAGCGCAGGCCGGGGTTTCGTGACACCCTGCCTGCGGTCGTTGGTCGGGCCCAAGCCCGTCGAGCGCTCCGCGCCCATCGGCAATGGAGTCTAGCGAAGAACGAGGAACATCATGGATGCACCTGACTGGCTGCCCCTGTTGCACGATCTGGCCGACGCGGCCGACGCCATCTCCACCCGCTACTTTCGCACCAGCGATCTGCCCGTGGAGCGCAAGGCCGACCGGAGCCTGGTGACCAAGGCGGACCTGGAGGTCGAGTCGACGATCCGAGACATCATGGCGCGTCGCCATCCCGAGCTGGGGGTCTTTGGTGAGGAGCATGGTGTGCACGAGGGGAGCAGCGGGAGTCGCCTCATCGTCGACCCCATCGACGCCACCGCCAACTTTGCCCGCGGCGTGCCGATCTACGCCACCTTGCTCGCGATCGAGATCGACGAAGAGATCGTGGCCGGCTTGGTCAGCGCGCCCGCGCTGCACCAGCGCTGGCATGCCGCGCGGGGGGCTGGGGCCTGGTCGGGCGAGCGACGCTTGCAGGTCTCGCGGGTGAGCGCGATCGAGGACGCCCAGGTGTTCCACGGCAGCCTCGCGGGGGCCGAGGCCGTGCCCGGGACCGAGAGGATCCCCGCGCTCTTGCGGCGGAGCTGGCGGCAGCGGGGCGTGGGTGATTTCTACCAGCACATGCTGGTGGCCGAAGGATGTGGAGAGATCGCGGTCGACCCTATCGTCATGCCCTGGGATATCGCGCCGCTGCAGATCGTCGTGGAGGAGGCGGGCGGCCGGGCCACCACTACCAGCGGCCAGCGGTCGATCTATGCGGGGAGCCTGATCAGCAGCAACGGGGCCATGCACGCGGTGGCGCTGGCCGCCTTCGAGTGACCGAAGCTACTCTGTTCCCTGTTCTAGCAATGACTCGCTCGGCATTGTCTGGCGATGCGCGAACATAGATGTCGAGATCAACAGTCGCTCGGGGGACTCCGTGAGCCGCCATTGCGTGAGCACCGACGATGAGGAACTCGACCTCGGAGTCCACGAGGGCGCGGAGCATGTCGAGGTAGTCCGCGGTCCATCCCGATGACGGGCTCATTGTTCGTGATTCAGATCGCGGCGGATGACGCGGCCGGGGATCTGGGAGCGCCTATAGGAAGGCATGGAGCGGCCCGCGAGCGTCCACGCACGCAGCGCCAAGGGACCCATCATGGCGAGTCGCTGTTGCATGGTGGTGTCGGCACGGAGATCCTCGTTGGGTTCTTCACCTAGTGCAAACCGCCGCATTGGCCAGTTCTTTCGTGCTTTCCGTCGTGCCTGTGAGTCGTCGGCCACGGTGCACAGTATAGCGGCTGTTCACCGGGTTCACTTCCACTCCCCGCTCTCGGACTCGGAGGGGCGGGTGGCCATGCGGCCGGCCAGGCCCAGCACGATGAGGCCCAGGCCGCCGAAGCTGAGGTACCTGGGCGCCTCGGGGGGAAGGTTGGCGTCGACGACGGCCGGGTGATCGGAGACCCGCGGGAGCACGAAGCCGGCGATTCCCGCCACGACCCCGAGGTACAGCACGAACTTGAAGAACCCGTACATGGTGCGGGCTCATGCTCGCACGGGGAGGGCGGAGATTCGAGCCCAGGGCTGGGAACCTGGCGCACGGCCGCGCCGATCGCCCTTCGAAGGGCTACGGCGCGTCGGGGGCTTGTCGGGTCCTCCGGCCAAGCGAGCGACACGTACGAGCAATTCAGCCCTTGTCGCGAGGATCGCTCGGTGGGCACCAGCGCTCGGCCAGCGCCTCGGCCAGCTCGGCGGTCGCTCGGCGGGTCGCCTCGGGCCCCAGCAGCTCGCGCTGCACCGAGATCATGAACATCGCGCCCAGCACGTCGAACACCGTCTGGGCGCAGAGCGTCTCGCGCAGCCAGCCCTGCTGCTGCCCTTCGTGGACCAGCGAGACGAAGAAATCTCGGTCGCTCTGGCGATGGGCCGCCAGGCGCTGCGGATCCACGCGGATCTGCAGCTCGGCGAGGGTCTTGGGGTCGAGCAGCAGCCGCAGGAAGGGATGGGCATCGAGCCGGGTGGCCGCGGCCATCAAGAGCGTGACGACCGCCTGGCGGGGTGAGCCGGCGCGCAGGAGCTCGGCCCGTAGGGCCTGCTTGAACGCGGCCTCTTGTTGCTCCTGGATGGCCAGGAACAGATCCTCCTTGGACTCGAAGAACTTATAAAAACTGCCCTTGCCGATCCCCGCGTCGAGGGCCAGGTCGGCGATGGTGACCTTGGCCAGGCCCACCTTGGCGAAGCGCTCGCGTCCCGCCTCGAGCAGGCGCTCGTGGATCCGCTCGAGCTCCTCGGTGGTGTGGGCGCGCGGCATCAGGAGGATCGGTGAGGCTCGGCGGCCGAGGTCTCCGCGGAGGACTCGACGGAAGGTTGTGTCGGCGGAGGGACGAGCAGCGGCTCGATCGGGCGCTCGAGGATCTCGTCGAGCAGATCATCGAACGAGCCTTCGACGCCTAGCTTGGTCAGGATCGACCACAGCCCCCACTGGAGCCGCAACACCCAGACATACGCCGCGGGGATCGCCAGCGTGCGTGCGTTGGGGCTGGTGGGTCCGTTGAGGGCCATCGCCTCGCGCATGAAGCTCGGCTGAAACGAGAACCGTGACGCCAGCAAGGGGCGGTGCAGGTGCTCCATGACCGTGTAGAAGTGATCGAAATCGAATTTGCCCGGATGCCCCACCAGGCCCAGGGTGAGCGTGGCCTCGCGGAAGCTCGCTCGATCGCCGTGGCGCAGGGCCTGGGCCATGTGCCGCAGCCCCGACACGAAATCGACCTCGAGCTGCCGGACGCAGCCGAAGTCGAGGAAGGCGACCGGGCCCTCGGGGACGAACAAGAAGTTGCCCGGGTGGGGATCGGCCTGGATCGTGCCTAGCCCGAGCAGGCTGCGGTAGCTCAAGCGCACCAAGGTCCGGGCGATCTGTGTGCGGCGGGCCGCAGCGGCGTGCAGGCGAATGGCCTCGAACCCCTCGCCGTCGACCCAGCGGCTGGTGAGCACCGCCGCCGTGGTGTGAGAGTCGATCACCGCGGGGATCCGTACCGCGAGATCCTCGGCGAAGGCCGCGGCGAAGGCCCGCTGCATCCGAGCCTCGCGCTCGTAGTCGCACTCCTCGGCCAGGCGCGCTCCCAGCTCCTCGACGATGGCCGTGCCATCGACCGCGCTGGCCAGCGAGGCCAGCGAGGCCAGCCGCCCGATCGCGCCTAGATCCTTTTCGAACGACTCGGCCACCGACGGATACTGAACCTTGACCGCGACCGGCCGCCCCTCGACCCGTGCGCGGTGAACCTGGCCGATCGAAGCGGCGGCGACGGGCTCGAAGTCGAAGTCTTCGAACAGCACCTCGACCGGGTGGCCCAGGGCTCCTTCGATGACCGAGCGGGTTTGCTCGGGCGGCATGCCCTGCTGACCGGTCTGGAGCTGCGCGAGCTTTTGCTGGACCGCCTCGGGCAGCGGCACGTCCATGTACGAGACGATCTGCCCGATCTTCATCGCCAGGCCCTTCATCTCGTCGAGCTGGGCGGTCAGGTGATCGCCCAGGGCGAGATCGGTCGGGCCGACCTCGCGCCGGAGCAAGCGCCGACCTGCGAGACGGCCAGCCGTCCACGCCACGCGGAACCGGGAGGGGCGAGATGCCATGAAGTATATATGACCGATCGTGATTTATTGGTCAAATACAACTAGAGCGCAATATTTAGCCATTTGAGGCTATAGGGTGCGCGCGAGGTGCGGCGTGTTGGGTCGGTGATGAGCGGAGCGGCCCGGAGCCTCAGCCGTCTTGGCCGTCTCGGTCGTCTCAGCCGTGCTTGGCCAGGTATGCGTCGAGTCCGGCCGCGGCCGTGCGGCGGACCTTGCCCTGCACCAACGGTGACCATCCCAGCAGGATCCCCGGTAGCCCCAGTGCTTGGCGGGTCCACGCCCACAGGTCGAAGGTGTCGTGGTGCTCGACGATCTTGCCGTCGCGGAACCGAAAGCTCGCATCGATGTGGTTGTCCACGTGGCGGCCGGTGGCCGAGAAGGTGTAGCTGGCGTCCCAGTGCGCCTTGCCTCGCTCGTCGTCGGCCTCGATGTTGGAGAACTGGACCTCGAGATCCTTGGCTCGCCCGGTGAGCATCTTCCACATGGCGCCGGCACGCTCGCCGGTTAGATCCGTGAACACCGGGTCGGAGAATCGGATCTCGGGGTGGTAGCAGTCGGCCATGGCCTGGCCGTCGCAGCGTTGGAAGGCGGTATAGAACGTCTGGATGAGCTCGGCGTGCGGGTGCATGGGTGAGCCGCAGGATAGCGCGCGCGACGCGAGTGTCCCGAGCGTATCGAGCGTCACGAGCGACGAACAAAGGAGTGGAGATGGGTGGAGTGGAGGGACGCCTGGTATATGGATGCGACCGTCCCGCGTGATCTATCGTCGACCCTCGATGGGCAGGACTCGATGCCCCCCGAGGCGAGCAACTGCGGCAGTCGCGATCGGCCCTCGGTCGAGCGCTCGTCCAGCAACTCGGCTACGAGCTCGGCCGCAGGCTCAGCGGATCGCTTGGCGAGGGGCTTGGTGATGCTCGCGCGTCCGGTGCTGTGCGCCGTGCTGCTGCTGGCCGCGGGATGTCCTCTCGATTCTGCGGGGAAGGGGCAGACCACCGGCATGCCCGTTGAGCCCATCGCCAGCGGCACGTCGAGCGCCTCGGCCTCGACCGGCGGCACTAGCCCCGTTGGGAGCGATAGCGCCGATGGGCATGATGGTTCGGGTCCTACGAGTACGACCGGGCCCAGTGGGTCCTCTACGGGTGAGCCCGAGGACGACGCGTTGCGGGCGTACTTTGGCACCTTCGCCGCGTCTGCGAGCGAGGGGATCGAGTCGGTGACTGGCGTGGGCTTCGAGCCTCGTGCGGTGCTGCTATGGGTGACCGAGCACCAGGCCGGTGGTTGGATCCAAGGGGCTCGCTTCGGTCGGGGTTGGAGCGACGGCGAGCATCAGGGGGCGGTGGCTACGGCGTGGGGGGACGGGAGCAACGCCACGCAGAGCCTGTGGAGCCAGGAACACTGCGTGGTCCTGGTCGACGAGCAAGGCGCGGTGCTGGCCGCGGCGGCGGTGGCGAGCTTCGATCCCGATGGTTTCTCGCTGCAATGGTCGACCCCGGGGGCGGGGCGGCGGGTGGCGTTCTTGGCCCTGGGCGGTCCGATCCAAGCGCGCGTGGGCAACCTGTCGCTCTCGTTGCCTACCGAGGTCGTCGATACGGTCGGTTTCTCTGCGCAGGTGGTGCTGTTTGCCGGGGTGACGGTTGCGTCCGCCGGTTCCGATCCCAACGGTGGGCATGGCTTTGGTGTCGCCGTGCCCGATGGCTCCACCCATAGTAGCGCGCACTATGAGCGCAACAACGGCAACGGCACCAGCGGTCTGGCCGAGGGCGTGGCGATGATCACTGCCGCCGAGGCCCCGCCGCCCGTGGAGTCGTATACGCTGTCTGGCGTCGACAGTCGCGGCTTTGCGCTCGAACGCGAGACCGGCTCGGGGGCGATCGGCACCACCTGGTTGGCGATCGGCGGGGTTTCAGCGAGTGCGGGGGTGATCACCCAGCCCGGCGTTGCGGGGCCGCAGTCCGTGCCGCTCGGCTTCGAGCCTGCCGTCGTGATGTTCGATGGCGGCGATAAGGTGGAAGAGTGGGCCGAGGAGCCCGAGCTCGTTCACGGTGTGGCGGTGGGGGTGGGCTCGCAGGGGGCGGCGTGGATCGGCCGGGAGGGGGACATGACACGCTCGGCCTGGGATCTTCAGCGTGCTCTGGTCAGCTTCGACGCGGGCGAGTTCATGCCCAGGGCCGAGGCGACGATCGCCATGGTCGGCCCTGCGGGGTTTTCGATCGACTGGTCTGCGGTCGACGATGTCGAGCGGAGGATCGGCTGGCTCGCGCTGGGTTCGGGGCCGCCGGACTGAGCGCTACCCCGCGTGGGCGACCACGTCGAGCAGCGCGTCGCCGTAGCGCTCGAGCTTCGTCGGGCCGATCCCGTGCGCCTGCGCCAGCTCATCGAGGCTGCCCGGTCGTAGTAACGCGATCTCCCGCAGCGTGCGATCGCTGGCCACCACGTAGGGTGGCACGCCATCGGCCTTGGCGCGCTCGAGCCGGTACTGCCGCAGGGCGGCAAAGATCACCTCGCCCTCGGCATCGAGCTCGGCCGTCGGCGCAGGCACGACCGCCAGCTTCGGGCGAGGAGCCGACCGGGAGCTCGGGAGCGAGCGCCGACCGTCGAGCGGCAGCAGGATCCTCGCGGGCTTTTGGCCCTTCATCACCTTGTGGCCCTCTCCGGTCAGTCGCACCACGGGGTGTTCTTGGCCGTGGAAGACGACCCAGCCTGCGGTGAGGCAGCGGCGCAGCAAGCTGGTGACCCACTGCTCGCTGCGATCGGACAGGATCCCGAAGGTGCGGGTTTTGTCGAGGCGGGAGCGGGCCAGGCGTGGGTCTTTGGTGCCGCGTAGTAGCTTGACCGCCGCGTACAGGCCGTAGCGATTGTGTACCCGGGCCACCCCCGAGAGGGCCTTGCGTACCAGCGTGGTGATCTCTTCGGGGTCGGCGTCTTGGCCTTCGTCGAGCGAGCGGCACACGTCGCAGCGGCCGCAGCCCGACAGCTCCTCCTCGCTATCGCCGAAGTAGCGCAGGATCGCGTCGTGGCGGCAGCTGCCGCCTTCGGCCCAGCGCATCAGCTCGAGGAACATGCCCCACTTGTGCTCCACCACGTTCGGATCGGGATAGACCCCGTCGATGTCGCGCTCGAGCAGCCGGCGGCGCAGGGCCATGTCTTGGGTGGTGACCATCATCAGGCCGAACGCGGGCTCTCCGTCGCGGCCGGCGCGGCCGACTTCTTGGTATTAGGCCTCGATCGAGCCCGGTGGCGCGAGGTGGATCACCGCTCGTACGTCGCTGCGGTCGATCCCCATGCCGAACGCGTTGGTGGCCACCACCAGGTCGAGGCGATCGAGCATGAACGCGCGCAGGACCTTGTCGCGCTGGGGGCCTGGGAGCCCGGCGTGGTAGGCCGCGCAGCGCCAGCCTTGGGCCCGCAGGCGCTCGGATTCCTGCTCGCAGGTCTTGCGGGTGGGTGCGTAGACGATCGCGGTGCCGCCGGCCTGGTCGGGCGAGCCGAGGGCTTCGGCCAGCATCGCGTCGCAGTGCGGGGCGCGGTCGCGTGCGCGGTCGAGCTCGGCCACGCGCAGGGTGAGGTTGGGTCGCGCGAAGCCGCGGACCAGCTGGGGGGTGTCGACCGGTAGGCCCAGGCGCTGGACGATCTCGTCGCGGACGACCGAGGTGGCGGTGGCGGTGCAGGCCATCACGCGTGGGGGCTTGAGGTCGCGGATCAGCTCGCCGATCTGCAGGTATTCGGGGCGGAAGTCGTGGCCCCACTCGCTGATGCAGTGGGCTTCGTCGACCGCCACCAGCGACAGGGGGAGGTTGGAGACGAGTCCGCGGAACCCCGGGAAGGTCAGGCGCTCCGGCGAGACGTAGACCAGGTCGTAGGCCCCCTCGGCCACCCGGGCCATGCGTAGGCGGATCTCGTCACCGCCCAGGGTCGAGGCCAGGTAGGTCGCCGCCACCCCGCGCTCGCCCAGGCTCTGGACTTGGTCGGCCATCAGGGCGATGAGCGGGGAGATCACCAGGGCCACCCCCGGCAGCAGGGTGGCCGGGAGCTGGTAGGTCAGGCTCTTGCCCCCGCCGGTGGGCGCGACCAGCAGCAGGCGTCCCACATTGAGGAGGGTCTCCACCGCGTCGCGCTGACCGGGGCGAAAATGCTCGAAGCCGAGGCGGTGGAGGCCGGCTTGGAGGTCGGCGGGGACCATGGGGATCACGTGGCGCGGAAACACTACCCGACTGCATCGGCCACGCGACCCCGAGCGTTGCATGGGGGTCGGGAGGGGCGGGGAAGCGGGCGGTTTTCGCGCGAGCGTGGGCGCGGGGGGGAGTGCGCGGTGGGGGGTGGGGGTCGAGGACGGCGGCGGGGTGTTCGTCGCGGTTACCGCGGGCGAAGTGAGCCGAAATGTACCGGGGGGGAGGGGCGTGGATCGGCGTGATGGTACGCCGTGTATCGCCAGAGTCGTGCAAAGGGCGACAAGGACAGAGCGCGTTTGAGTCGTCAATGTCATGGGAGCGTTTGGATTGCTCTCTAGTCTTTCGTAAGTGGGATACATGAGCCACACGAAAGGCGGGCTATAGGGGAGCTAGAGGTGGCCATGCACAAAGATCATTAGCGTTCCCTATGTCAGCGCAAACCATTCCAGTGGGGCAATTGTTCGTTTCCGTGCATGGAATATGGCATTCTCCATCTTCAGAGACCCCTGCTTGTCCGCATATTGATTCGAAAGGGGTGTTGGCGCAGTCTTCCGAGCTAAAATCTGAAAGAGCTGAGTCGCACCAGTTAATGCACAGTGAGTAAGAGTTCTCTGTATAGCATACGCTGTCACTGCATTTTGCACTAATATTTCCACAATTGCCGAAGAGGGGCAGTGCGAACGTCGGATGCATGCATGCCCCTTCTAGGCACTGCATGTCGAT
>JBCCWC010000122.1:0-43933 GCA_039194325.1 Myxococcota bacterium | reverse complement strand
GCGATGTGTCCATCCCCGCACACCGGCAGCTGGCACTGCGGCGTGCAGGTATCTCCCGGCTCCGTGTTGCCGTCGTCGCACTCCTCGCCGGGCTCGGCGACGCCGTTGCCACACACGCTGGGCCGCAGGCAGTCCGCCGTGCATTCGTCGCCGTCCGCGGTGTTGCCGTCGTCGCACTCCTCGCCTGGCGCGATGAAGCCGTCGCCGCACACCGGCTGGCGGCACATCGGCGTGCAGGCATCGTCCTCGTCCGTGTTGCCGTCGTCACACTCCTCCCCCTGGTCTAGCAACCCGTTCCCGCACAGAGCCCGGTCACCGGGCCCGCCACAGAGCCCGTCGACGCAGGCGAGCTGTGGCCCGCAGTCGGCGTCGCTCTGACACGGCAGTCCCATCACGAAGTCTCCGGCGAAGCACGCCCCGAGCAGCAGTGCCAGGCAGCACCACGCCGCCAGCATTCTATCGAGCTTGCCTTGCCACATCATCAGTTTGCTCCTTTACCCGTATGGTCAGTCGTGCCCGAGGGATCGACGCGCGATGCTCGGGTTGCTGCCCGCCCGCGTTGGAACGACGGCAACCATCTCTTCACGCGACTCTCTCTCCATGCAATCCTACGACCCGCTGTCGATGCAGCGAGCAAGCCAGTCAGTACGACTGGATGCTCGGCTTTTTCTGATCTGTGTAGAAGAAGATCGTGTGGCATCTCGGTTTAGCGACCGAGAAGGTCCTGTGTTCGTCCGCTGCATGGAGTCTGGGCATGCGTCCGCTGCTCGAGGCGGATAGGTGACGTGCAACCCAAAAGATACCGGATGTTCTTGTGTGGAGCAAGATGAAACTGTTGAAGATAGAGCGCTTGTCGAGTCGGGAGATATCAAGTTGATCGAAATGTTTTTGTGTCGTTGTGGTGTTGAAATCATATGAAATCGGAAAATGCAATAGTTTCGATGAGAGGCGCTAGGGGCGGCTGACCCATGGGCCACTTCAGCGACCGATGCCCTGCCAGACGTTGACCTTCGTCCCCCGAGCGATTCCGCGGCGGTGCCATGCACTTCCCGATCGAGCAGGCGACTCACGCGGCGCTGGGTCGTCCGTATGGGGCTCATCAACCGCTCGAAGTCGTCGCGGCGCAACTCCGCGCCTAACCCGGCACGAACTTCCGGCACGCGCACTGGGCCCGCGACCTCGACCCGCTCGGGCGCTCGAACCACGCGCCACCGTGGCTCATAGGCGCGCGGGGCCCTTTTCGATGCGCGACCGCCCCTGGTGATGCATCATCGCGTCTGCTCTCGCTCCGATGACGATCGAGCCGACCATCGCGTGGTTTGCGGGGATCATCTTCATCGCCTACGCGGTGCAGAACGCGGTGGGCTTTGGCGCTCTTTTGGTGTGCGTCACCCTCGGCGCGCACCTGCTGGACATGCGCGAGATCATCACGCTCGCGATCCCTCTTTCGATGCTGCAATCGGGGACCGTGGTCTGGCGCGATCGATCCGCCATCGTCCACGGGCTGCTCTTTCGACGGATCTTGCCGCTGATGAGCCTCGGCCTGGTCCTCGGGTTCGTGCTGGCCCGCGACCTGCGAGGGGATGTGTTGCGCACCCTATTCGCCGGGCTGGTCATCGTGCTCGCTCTACGTGAGCTGTGGATCCTGTGGCGGAGCTCGAAGGCCTCTTCGGCCGAGCGACGACCTCCGCGTGTGTTGTCGGTGGCCGCGATCTTCGGCGCGGGGATCCTGCACGGCCTCTACGCCGCCGGAGGCCCCATGCTCGTGTACGCGGTCGGGCGCGAGGATCTCGACAAGCGGCAGTTTCGCGCGACCCTCAGTGCGGTCTGGATCGGGCTGAACACCCTGCTCATCGGAGGCTTCGTGCTGGAGGGGCGCTACACGAGCACCACCCTGCGCTCGATGGCCGTGCTGCTCGTCGCGCTGCCCTTCGGGATGCTCACCGGCGAGCTCATGCATCGACGCGTCGCCGAGCGACCGTTCAAGGCGGGGGTCTATGGGTTGCTCGTGGTGGCCGCCGCTTCGTTACTTGGGTGAAGCTCGGCCGCGTACCCGGGCGAGCGGCGGTCCGGCGGTCGATGCCATCACGCTCGACCCGAGCGGTGTACGGCGAGGTAGCCGAATGGGCGGCTGTGAGGAGGCGTTGGCGCCCGTACAACCGATCGGTAGACAAAGATCGACTGTCCGGTAGACTTTCGTCATGGACCTCTCGTTTTCCGCCGAGGACGAGGCGTTTCGCCGCGAGGTGCGCGCCTTCATCGAGGAGGCGATGCCGGACGACCTGCGGGCCAAGGCCGAGATCGACGCGCAGTTCTCCCCTCAAGACGTCAAGCAGTGGCACCGGATCCTCTTCGATCGTGGCTGGTCGGTGCCGGCGTGGCCCGAGCAGTTTGGGGGTCCGGGGCTGACGGCCACCCGTCGCTTCATCCTTCAGGAGGAGCTCGAGCTGGCGGGCGCCCCCACCCTGTCGCCCTTTGGGGTGTCGATGGTGGGTCCGGCCATCATTCAGTTTGGCACGCCGCAGCAGCAGCAGCGCTTCTTGCCCAAGATCGTCAGCGGCGAGGAGGTGTGGTGCCAGGGCTACTCCGAGCCCGAGTCGGGGTCCGATCTCGCGTCGCTGCGCTGCAAGGCCGAGCACGACGGCGATCACCTCGTCATCAACGGCCAGAAGACCTGGACCACCTACGCGCAGTATGCCGACTGGATCTTCTGCCTGGTGCGGACCAACGCCGAGGGCAAGAAACAGACGGGGATCACCTTCTTGCTGATCGACATGAAGACGCCGGGCGTCGAGGCTCGGCCCATGCTCACGCTGGGCGGGCAGCCGGCCTTCTGCGACACCTTCTTCGAGAACGTGCGGGTGCCCAAGGCCAACGTGGTCGGTGAGATCGACGGCGGCTGGACGGTGGCCAAGGCCCTGCTGGGTCACGAGCGCACCATGCTGGCCATGGTCGGGCTCTCGCGGCGGCTGCTGCGTCGGATCAAGCGGATCGCCGCCGAGTCCACGGTGGGTGGTCGGCCCATGCTCGAGATCGACGCCTGGCGCCACAAGATCGCTCGCCTGGAGATCGAGCTCGAGGCCCTCAAGATGGCCAACCTGCGGGTGCTCGCCGGGGCGCAGCTGGGCCGGGCCCCCGGTCCCGAGTCGTCGATCCTCAAGCTGCGCGGCACCGAGATCAACCAGCAGCTGTACGAGCTGGCCATGGAGATCATGGGGCACGACGCGCTGTCTTGGTACAACGAGGCTGGGGTCGTGCCCGCCATGGAGGAGGGCATCGCGCCCAACTTCTTCTACTCTCGAGCGGCCACCATCTACGGCGGCTCCAACGAGATCCAAAAGAACATCATCGCCAAGTGGATCCTGGGGCTTCCCAGCGGCAAGTGAGGACCGGCCATGGATTTCGAGCTGAGCTCCGATCAGAAGATGTTGGCCGACACGGTCAAGACCTTTGCCAAGCAGCGCTCGCCCGTCGAGCGCTTCCGCAAGCTCCGCGCCGCCAAGCAGCCCTGGGATCCCGAGGTCTGGGCCCACATGGGCGAGCTGGGCTGGCTCTCGGTGCCCTTCTCCGAAGAGGTGGGGGGCTTTGGCGCGGGCATGGTGGAGGTCGCGCTTATCCTCGAGGGGCTGGGTCGGGTGCTCGCCCCCGAGCCCTACCTTGGCTCGGTCGTGCTGGGTGGCCTTGCGCTGGCGCGAGCGGGCAACGCCGCGCAGCACGAGCGCTGGCTGACGCCCATGATCGAGGGCCAGACCGTGCTGGCGCTGGCCTACGCCGAGCGAGCGTCGCGTTATCACGTGGCCGAGATCACCACCACCGCCGAGCGCGAGGGCTCGGGCTGGCGGCTGTCGGGCGAGAAGGCCTTCGTGCTTGGTGGCTACCAGGCCCACCAGCTCATCGTCTCGGCTCGCACGCCCGACGGGATCGGCCTGTTCGTCGTCGAGCCCGACGGGCCCGGCGTGCATCGCAATCCGGTGCATACCGCCGACGGTCAGGGGGCGGCTCGGCTGCGCCTGGCGGGGGCCGTGGTCGGCGATGACCACCGCCTTGGTGAGCCGGGGGAGGCCGCCCTCGGGGTGCTCGAGCGGGTGATCGATCTCGGCGCGGCGGCGGTCGTGGCCGAGGGCGTCGGTGTGGCCCAGACCATGCTCGACATGACGGTGGCGCACCTCAAGGAGCGCGAGCAGTTCGGCACGCCGATCGGCGCCTTCCAGGTGCTCCAGCACCGCGCGGTCGACATGTTCGTCGAGGTGCAGCTATTGCGCTCCATGTCCGTCTTGGCCACCGTCCGCGCCGACGAGCCCGACGACGAGCTCCGGCAGCGCTCGGTCAGCGCGGCCAAGGCCAAGCTCTCTACCGCCGGGCGCTTCGTCTCGCAGCAGGCGATCCAGCTCCACGGCGGGATCGGCATCACCGACGAGCACGACATTGGCCTTTACTTCAAGCGCATGCTCGTGCTCGATGCCGTGCTCGGCGACGAGCAGTATCACGTGGAGCGGTTGGCCGCGCTGCCTGGCTTTGCCTCTTGAAGGGCCTCTTGAAGGCCTCTTGAAGGCCCCGTGAAGGGCGGGCGGTGACCGCCGCCGCGGGGCGATCTGCGGGGTCGACCGTGCCCAGGGATCGCCCCGAGGCGTTGTGTACGACGAGGACCCACGCGTTCACACCACATGGGCGTTGAGCGTTCGACCTGGGCGGATCTGTGGTGCACACCCCGCCGGGGTGCGTTACACCCGGTGGAGTGGAGGGGTCGGACTCGGGCACGCAAGCCGAGGTCGTCACGGATGTCGTCGGCGGCAAGCCGTCGCCCTTCGCCGATGATGGTGGGCTCGCGCCGGGGAGCGTCGTCGGTCGGTGTGTCGTGCAGGCGCGGATCGGGGCGGGGGGCATGGGGATCGTCTATCTCGCCCAAGATCCCACCCTCGATCGGCCGGTGGCGCTCAAGCTGCTGCGGCCCGAGTGGATGACCGAGCGCACCCAGGCTCGGCTGCTGCGGGAGGCCCAGGCCCTGGCGCAGCTGTCCCATCCCAATGTCGTGACCGTGTACGGCGTGGAGCGCTCCGAGTATGGGATCGCGATCATCATGGAGTATGTCGAAGGCGAGACGCTGGCTCGCTGGCTGACCCGCCCGCACCACTGGCACGAGACGCTCCGCGTGATGATCCAGGCCGGTCAGGGGCTGCACGCTGCCCACGAAGCGCGGCTGATCCATCGCGATTTCAAGCCGAGCAACGTGCGGATCGGCAGCGATGGGCGGGTGCAGGTGCTCGACTTTGGGCTCGTGCGCCTCGACTCTACCGTCGGCGTGTCGGGCCGGGCCGACGACGAGGCCGAGTTCGACGCTGCGAGCTCTTCGTTCAGCGACTCGGCCCCCGGCGTTCGAACGGGGGTGGGCGAGGTGCTGGGCACCGTCGCCTATATGGCGCCCGAGCAGCTGATTTGTGCCGACGTCGAGGCGCGCAGTGATCAGTATGCGTTTTGTGTTTCCCTTTGGGAGGCGCTTTGTGGCCAGCTGCCGTTCCGCGGCGATCCCCTCGAAGTGCTCGCCGCCAAGCAGCGGGGTGTGCCGCGCTGGCCCTCGGGGGTGGCGTTGCCGCATGCGCTCGTCGAGGCAATCGGGCGGGGTCTCGCGCCCGAGCCCGCGGATCGTTGGCCCTCGGTCGACGCGTTGCTCAGGCGCTTGCGGTCGCTGATGTTCCCGGCGCGTCAGCGGTGGCGGTGGGCGCTGGGCGGGAGCCTGGTGGTGCTCGGCGGTGGCCTGGGCTTGGGGTGGTGGAGCATGCAGCCGCCCGCCTGCCAGGACGCGGCGGCCCAGCTCGAAGGGGCCTGGGGTGATCTCAGCCGCGAGGTGGTCCACGACGCCCTGCTCCGGGCCGGTGGCGATCATCCGCAGCACACCTGGACTCGCGTCGAGCAGCGTCTGGACGAGTACGCGACCCACTGGGGCGAGGCGTACGCCGAGGCTTGCGAGCAGACCCACGTGCGGGCCGAGGTGCCGCCGGCGGTGCTCGATCTGCGCATGGCGTGCCTGCGACGGGCTCGGGTCGAGCTAGGCGCTGCTGCGGTCGCGTTGGGGGATCCCGACAACGCCTCGAGGGCGATCCAACTGGTCGATGCTCTGCCGCCGCCCGGCATGTGTTTGGACGAGACCACCCTGCACTTCGATCCCTCGCTGACCGCGGAGCCCGAGCGCTTTGCCGCGGTGGAGGGGGTGCGCCACGAGCTGGCGGAGATCGGCGTTCTCGAAGGGGTGGGCGACTTCGAGGGGGCGCTGTTGCGAGCGAGCCCCGCGGTGCAGCGGGCGCGCGCGACCGGTTTTTGGCCCGTGGTGGTCGAGGCGCTCGTGCGTCGGGGGCGGCTTTCGTGGAAGCTCCGCGATTCCGAGGGGGCGCAGCGGGATCTCGACGAGGCGTACGAGCTTGCCGAGTCCACCGGGTACACCGTGGGTGCCGCTCGTTCGGCCATCGCGCTCTCGGAGCTCTACGTCGCCAGCGAGGGTCGATACGAGGACTCGTTGCACTGGGCCAACACCGCGCTGGCGCTGGCGCGTCGGGATCAACAGGGGACCGCGCTCGAGGCCGAGGCGCTCGAGCGGGTTGCCATTGCGTTCCATGCTCAGGGTCGATATTCGAGGTCGGCTGAGCTTCAGCGTCAGGTGCTGGATCTGCAATCTCGGCTTCCCGAGGTGGGGGTGTCTGCGCGGTCGCTGCAGACCATGGCCAACGCCTTGCTCGAGCTCGGGCGGCTCGACCAAGCGCTCGACTACCACCAGCGGGCGCTCGAGCAGGTCGAGCAGCGGCTGGGTCCGAACCATGTCGCGGTGGGCCATGCCCTCAACAACTACGCCGCCGTGTTGATGAAGCAGGGGCGCCATGGCGACGCGATCTCGCGGCTCGAGCGGGTGATCCAGATCCGTGAGGCCGCGTTTGGTCCCGACACGCCTCGCCTGGTGAGCGCGCTGCTCAACCTCGCCGCCGCTCGGATCGAGCAGGAGCAGCTGCCGCTGGCCGAGGAGTCGCTCGCGCGGGTGCTGGAGATCATCGACGAGCACTTCGACGGGGAGCACCCGCACCTTACGACCGCGCTGACTAGCTTTGGTCTGCTCTACGCTCGGCGGGGGGAGGTTGCGTTGGCCCGGGAGTCCTACGATCGCGCCGTGGTCAACGGCGAGCGGACGCTCGGGGAGGATCACCCCCGGGTCGCGCTCGCGCTCTTCTTTCGGGGGGTGCTCTTACGGCGGGTGGGCGAGCCTGAGCTTGCGCGTGGTGACCTCGATCGCGCCCTTCGGATCCGTCGTCGGGAGCAGGGGGATGCGCACAGCGATTCTCTTCATGCGCTCATCGAGCTCGGCTTCGTCGAGCTGGCGCGGGGGGACCCTATGGCCGCGAAGGAGCGCGCCGACGAGGCGCTCGAGATCCTCGCGAGCCACGAAGAGCCGGTCTTGGCCGTCGAGCGGGCCATGGCGCGTGTGCTGGCCGGTCGGGTCTTGGTGGAGCAGGGGCGGCTTGCCGAGGCGATCGGTCACCTCGAGTTCGGGCTGGGGAGCTTCACCGACGCGCCGTTGGAGGATTACCGGTCCATGACCGCCTTTGCGCTCGCCCGGGCTCTATGGGGCGAGGGAGGGGATCGCGATCGGGCGCTTACGCTGGCTCGTCAGGCGCGTCGGGCCTACCGGGGGCCGCTTGGGAGGGACGGGGCGGCTGCGGTGGCGCGCTGGCTCGGGTCGCATCGATTGCCCTGAGGGTTTATGAGGCCCGCCGAGGGTCATGAAGGCTCGGCAGTGGGCGGCGTGGTGGGCGGCGTGGTGGGGGAGTGCAGTGGGGGAGTGCAGTGGGGGAGGGCAGTGGCAGGGTAGTGGGGGGCCGGCCCTGCAAAGGGCGGTGAGGGCCGGCCCCGAAGGGAGTCAGGTTAGTGTTGAGAGGTGAGTCGGGCTCGCTTGAGTTGGAGGGACTTGAGGACCTTCTCGAGGTCGTCGCCGGCCGAGAGCTTGGTGATCTCGGACTCGTAGGTCTTGGCCAGGCTTTGCTTGTCGGTGACGATGTCGGTGATCTTCCAGTGGCCGTCGACGCTGTGCATGATGTAGTCGACTTGGGCCGTCTTCGACTTGCCCTTGTTGTCCTTGATGCGCACGCGAGTGTCGACCTGGGATGCTTTGGCGCGCACGTGCTGCCCGAGGATCTCCACTTTGCCCTGAGGGTGGGACGCGAGCTGTTTGAGGTAGCTGTGTCGGACGATCTCGGTCAGCAGCGACTCGATCTCGGCGCAGCGCTTCTTGTTCTCGGCTTTGCAGAGCTTGGCGTAGCGCGCGGGGCCGCCCAGGGCGGTGACGGTGATCGAGTGGTAGTCGAGCAGAGCGTCGACCTTGGTGGCGAGCGTCTTGGGGTTGGGCTTACCCTTGGCGTGAACGAGCGTCTCGAGCTCGGTGTGCGCGCGGGTGAAGGCCACCAGGGCGGTGGTCTGGGGCGCCTTGGCTTCCGCGATGGTCGGTTGCGCGACCACGAGGGCGAGAGCGACGGCGATGAACGACAGGCATGGGGGCATGCGCATGGGGGCCTCCAGGAGACTTGGCTGGTGGGGTTGGCCGCCCGTGGTCCCTGTCAAGGGGGACCCGGGCGTGATGGGACAGGATGGCGCGAGGCGGGGCAGGGCCCGGTCGCAGCAAAGGCAATGAGTAGACGGATCAGATCGACGTGGGTTGCGGGCTGGCAGAGGCCGTGTGCAAAGGTTCGGCGTGCTACACCGTCGGGGTGCCCCGGACGCGCGAGTTCGACATCGACGAGGCGCTCGATGCCGCGATCGAGCTGCTGTGGCGCCAGGGGTACGCGGGCACCTCGGTGCGGCAGCTGTGCGAGGCGATGGGGATCCAGCCCGGAAGCTTTTATGCCGCCTTCGAGAGCAAGGATGCGTGTTTTCGGCGGGCGCTGGCCCGCTACACCGAGGTTCAGCTGCCCCGGCTCAACGCCGGTCCCGCGGCGATCCGCGCCTGGTTCCGGCTCATTACGGCCACCTCGCGTCGGGGGAAGGGCTGCTTGCTGGTCAACTCGGCCGTGGAATCGCCACAGCTCGATACGCTGAGCCAGGCGGAGATCTCCGCGCGCTTGCGGGCCCTCGAGGCGTTCTTTGCCCGGTGTCTGGAAGGGCGTAGCTCCGCACGGGCCGATGCGGAGTTGCTGGCGGCGACCGTGGTGTCGATCCACGTGATGTCGCGCAGCGGGGCGAGTCCGGCGAAGCTGCGGCGGATCGCCGGGCATGCGATGGCGCTCGTGGGGGTGGATGCGGAGGCAGAGTCGGTGGCACAAGCAGGGGTGGGGTGAAGGCAGGGGTGAGTTGGCTCGCGGGAGCGTGAGGAGGTCGCGAGAACGGGGTTTTGGGGCTTGGAAGGGCTCTTGGGTTGGGCGTGGTTGGGCGTGGTTGAACGGGGTTCGTGGGCTTGAAGGGGGTCGTGGGGGCGTGAGCGAGCACGCGTAGATGTGGCGCGGGGAGGCTCGATGAGTCTTGGGGTTGAGTGAGTGGGTGAGGGCGTGAGCGAGCGCGCGTGGAGGCGGGCTCGTGGACGCGCACTGCGGGCGGGCGGGCTGGCCGGCGTGGCGTTGCCTGGCGTGGATTAACGCTTGCAGATTCATTAACGATCGTTCAAGATTAGCGCATGCTCGGATCTTCTGTTGCCGTCGTGGTCGCTGTCGCTCACCTGTTGTTCATGGTGCTCGAGACCTTCCTGTGGACCACGCCGGGCGTGCGCAAGCGCTTCGGCCAGACAGCCGAACAGGCCGAGGCGTCGAAGGTCCTCGCCGCCAATCAGGGCGTGTACAACGGTGCGCTGGCCGTCGCGCTGCTGTGGTCGGTGATCACCGGGCAGGTGGCGACCACCTCCGTGCTGCTCGCGTTCGTGGTGGCCGTGGGGATCTATGGGGCGTACAGCGCTAAGCGGAGCATCTTGTTCGTGCAAGCGCTGCCGGCTGCGGTCGCCCTGGCGTTGGTGCAGCTGGGGGTGTAGCGGTGGGGTCGGTGCCCGGGGCCCGGGGGGCTGCGCCTCGTCCGTACGTCGACGAGCGCTTGGTCGAGCCGGAGACTCGCGAAGAGATCGTGCGAGGTCGCCGGGTTCATGCTGCGCCGGCCAATGCGGAGCATGGGGATCGGCACCTCGAGATCGACCGCGTGATCGGGACCAACGTTGCGTCGGGATTCGTTGGTGCGCGCCGACGGTGTATCGGAGGGGCGACGCGATGCGATCGAGGCGGTCTGCGAGGTGTTGGGGATTTCGTTGGGGCTAGTCGAGCGAACTCGACTAGACGAGATGGATGAGGTGGAGCTCGCGGTGCTGCTGGAGTGGATCAAGACGGAGCGCCGCTGGCCCTGAAGGGGCGGGGCCGGATCGGTGGTGCGGTGTGGTCTGGTTCGAGCAGAGGTGCTTCTTGGGCTGATCATGGATCGCGGTTCGATCGAGTCGCACTGTGAGAAGTCATGGTGCCGAACGGGTCATCCCGTACATCGAGTGATGGCGAGGCCTCTGCGGAGCTAGGAGGTTCATGCTTTGTCACTAACGTGATCCCGAATTCCAGGCATCATGGGCGCATGTCGTGGATCGGGGATCCCTCGCCTCTCCGAGGATCCAGGCTCTGTCAGAGGTTGGCAATTACTGCGGTGATTGCCATGGTTGTCTTGATCGCATGCCCGAGCAGTTTGGTGATCAACCAGGCGTTTGCGTGTGGTCTTGAACCCGAGCAGAACGAGGAGGCGATAGCGAAGCAAAGCGCAGCGACGGGGACTTGGCTGCTTCGGGTCGAAGTCGAACCGGGGCTCGCAGATGCCGACCTCTACCCGGGGTGGGTTCACAACCGCAATCCAACGATCGCGGAGCGGCTGTCCGAGTCTTTGGGGCACGAGCAGTGGATTGCAATCGAACTTGAGGGAGAGACCTACGATTATCAGGTTCGCGTCATCCCTATGTGGGATGGAGAGCCGGCCGGTGCCGTCGGGGACAAGATCTCGTGCGAGTGTACCAACGCTGAGCTCATGGAGCTCATCGATGAAAACATTGGCGTTGCTGTCGAGCGGTTGCAGGCGTCTGCGGCCGAGGCGATCCTACGGGATGCATCGGTGGAAGCCGAGCTGAACAGTGAAGAACGGTTGAGTACGAAGGATACGGAGGGCGCGAAGGACACGAAGGACACGAAGAATCGCCCGGGACGCTTGGGGCCGCTAGGTCATACTGGGATTGGACTCATCGTACTGGGGGCGGGGTCGATTGCTGCAGGAATTCCTCTTGCCCTGAAGGGGCCAGAGCCAATAGTGCTTGGAGCTGCGCTCGGGGCACGTTCGACGCGACCTCCAGGGGTCGCAGCAGCCATCGTGGGGGGAGCGGTCTTGGCCACTGGTACGGCGCTGTTCGTGGCCAATATTGTTCGTCGTAAGCGGCGTGCGGTTTCGGCGACACCGGAATTGGATGCAAGGTTTGCTGGGTTCTTGCTCAGGGGCGATCTATGAGTCAGTGGGCGCCTGAGGGTGAGTGGATGATGAGCGAGGATGAGCGAGAATGATGCGCACGAGGTCTGTCATTTTGGTGTTTGTTGCCCACTTCCTAGGGGCTGGATGTATTCAGTATCTTCCGGATCACTGCGTGAATCTAGGCGGAGATTCTTCATGTGAGCAAGATGGCCGCTATTGTAGTTCTTGCGTGCTCGAGAATGATGGTTGCGTTGATACGCAGCCGTCTGCGGAATGCTACCATCCAGGTCTAACTCCAGAGGGGAGTAGCGGTGAGGCCGAGACGGAGGTGGCTTCGATAAGCGTGAGCCAAGGTGCAAGTACGGAGGGGGTATCCGGGGTGTCTGGGGCCGAGTCGGTGACAACGACATCGCTGGATAGTATGAGTGGGACCGCGGGGCCAGTGCGGAATTCTACGACTGGTGAAACTGATGCCAGCAGTGGCACGGGTGACACTGGTCAGAGCGATGCAGGTTCTTATCCTTCTTGTCCCAACTTCATGCCGGAGGTCGAGTGTCCATTTGAGTACGATACTTGTTATGATTTTATCAAGGGGTACAATATGTGCTCCTACTATTGCGAGAGTGATGCTGATTGCCCTGCCCCTGCTTCTGGCACATCTCTTGCTCTGTGCATATCACTGAACAGCGGTACATGTGTGCTCGACTGCGAAGCTCCGACGACATGTCCTGAGGGAATGTCATGTGTTCTCGCCATTAACGGTAAGGGGCAACAAATATTCCGCTGTCTATGGCCGAACAGTCCAATGTAGATCATTGATAGAGATCGGGTAATCTTGGCCCCAGCAAGAAGTTGTTGGCATCGAATCGGAGCGCATGCTTGTAGTGGTGGCTCATTGGCGTCAAGGTAAGTGTCGAAGGTGTCGATCTCCCGTTTTTCGCTGTCGGGTCTGGTCTTCGTCGGCTGCGTCGGGGAACTCGGGCTTACTACGAGTCCCCGAGTTCCCGAAAGGAAGCGAGCCTATCGAAGCTTCATTGGTCCAGATGATTCTTGAATGAGTATCTGGATGGTTTTAGGCTCTTGGTCCGGATGACCTCTTCCGATGGTTCAGAGTGGTCTTGTATTTTGGACGTCTACATTGGATTGTTTGGCCATACGCAACGGAATATCTGATTGTTATCGTAATTGCCTTCGACACATAGCATGCCCTCAGGACATGTCAGTCTTCCTGCGCAGTTTAATGCGCAGGTGCCATCGTTTAGAATCGTGCAGAGAGGCATGGCGGTGCCCGAAGCTGGGGCTGGACAGTCCGTGTTGTCGTTATCCTGACAGGTATAGGAGCACATATTATATCCGTCGATAAAATCATAGCAAGCGTCGTACCCACGGGGGCATTCGAGTGCTGGCATGTTGTTCGGGCAGGACGGATAGGGATCTCCATCACTTGAGCCAGTATCCATACTGTGGCTGTCGTTGCTGTTGTCAGATGTGCTGTTGCTGTCGCTGGCGCTGACTCCAGTATCTGCGGATGTGCTATCTGCATTCGTGGTGCTTGGGTTAGCAGAGGCGGTTGTGGTCGTGTCACCTCCGCCTGCGCTTCCCGCTGTTTGCGACAACGAAGCAGTCGTTGGCCCACCTTCTGGGTTGGCCGTACTGGTTCCGCTCGAGGCGCCGCCAGGAAAATGGCATTCATTTGAAGGAAGTTCGTTCGTGCATCCTCTGTTTTCATCGGTGCAATAATCGCAGCTCATGCCGTTACAAGCAGAATCTCCGCCGTTATGGTAGCAGTGATTTGCCGGAAGCTCATTCCAGCAGCTTGCGACGAGCAGTAGTATGCTGCTCAATGCCCAAGCTCCATAAGTGGAATGCGAAGCCAGGTTGGTCGTGCTCATCGGCCCATCCGCAGCTTTCATGCCACAAGACGCTCTGTTCGTAGAATGGCCGAGTGGATGATATCTTTTCATGATGTTCCTTGTTCTATACGGTGTTGAGTGGTTGTCGGCGTTGTGCACTGACTCTGAGTGCTCTTGCTTGTGTGCTCGTTGCTAGAATCTTGCGCGAAGCTGGAGCCCCGCAGACTCAGGAGAGGCTGTTGGCGTGATCGTGACGGATCGAGAGTTGGAGCGTAGTCGGTCTACGATGAATACAGCGATGCCCGCGGCTAGGACGGCGCTGCCCGCGGTTGCGAGCGCAATTCCGGGAGCTCTCGTCGAGAAAAAGCCCTGCTTCGAGTCTCTCCGTTCGGGTTTATTGCCTTGAAGGGCCAGCGGGATTCCCATGGCGACCGAGGTCCCGCCCAACAACCCCAATATGATGCCGGTGTAGCCGAGGGGACCGGCTCCGTAGTTCTGACCGTAGGGATCATCCGTCTGATCGATTTTCGCAGACTCGTCCGTTCGATCTGTGTCGTCCTTGAGATCGTCCGGTGAAAACTCACGAAGCTTCTCAACGGCGGCCTCGATCTCTCGATCCAATATATTGAGAAAAGTCTCGCTGTTGCAGCTGCATGTGATGACGTCATTCGTCTCGTTGATGGGGACCGAGTCTATCATGGCGATGATCTGGGCTTTGTACTCATAGGTCGCGCCTTTGATCGCTACCAAGATCGAATATTCGTTGCTGGTCTCAGTGGGGAGCCTCGCGACGACGTTTGGGTTTCGGTCGTGGATCCATTGTGCAAAGATCGGTGCATCTGAGATCGTCATGTCGATCTCGACGCGAAGAGGGCCGTCGGACTGCAGGAGCTTCGTTTTTTTGCTCGAGGACGCCGGGGACTCCTCTGGTCGCATATTTGCGGCCATTGTGGAACATGGTGAAGCGATGGCGGTTGCCAGTAGAAATGTCGCGAATGTGCGTGCGTTGAGCAATCTGTGCCTGGTCGGTCGGTTCGAGTGAGCATATGTGCGCACTAATTTCATGGACAACATATGATGGCGCAATTCAGTTGATGAGTTGGATCAAAATTGTCGATTCGATGAATTTTGTGCGTGGAGTTGCCCGTTCGGGGTTGAGCTAGGGCATCTTCGTGCCAATCGGCTCGACTGATTTGGCCTTTGTCCCGACGACTAGCTTGATGCCGAGACTCCAAAAACCGTCATGTCGAACCTGGTTGTGTCCGAACATGCTTGCGCGCGCGCGAGCATATCGTGGGCGCGGGTTGCCCAACGGCTCGCTCACCAGTCTCCGATGATTCCTATCGGGCATTGGCAAAACGCGAGCGTGGTGGCCACAGAGAGCCTCGCGTAGCGGGGGCATAGGGTGTTCATCAATGGGTGGGTTCCGAGGAGCGCTGGGAGCACATCGCGCCCCGGGCAGGGCGTCAGCAGGATAGAGTCCCGCCCCTCTAGACCCATCTTTCTAGACCCATCCTTCTACTAGATGATAGATGGCGACTCTGTCCGGTGGACGCTCGGTGATACCTTCTTCACCAACGTGCCAGCCCCCCCGCACACGCGCCGAAGCACACGCCGGATCACCGTGCTCGGCTTGCTGCTGCTCGCGCTCGTGTGGGCGTGGACCTCGCCGGGGTTGGTCAGCAGCAACGACGGCTCCCACCTGGCCCTCGCGCGTGCCTTGGTGCTCCGCGGCGAGACCACCCTCGGCGATGAGGTTGCGCTGACGCTTTGGGTCGACCGAGCGCGTCGCGAAGGCCACAACTACTCCGATCGTCCGCCGGGTACCGCGCTAATCGCCGCTCCCGCCGCGTGGCTGGGAGCTCAGCTGGATCCGGGCATGCTGAAGAGCAGCCTCGAGTCCAAGGAGATCATCGTCCCGTCCGCCGCTCCCCGGTACGCCGAGACCTACACCGTGCGAACCCAGCGAATGCGCGTGCAAGCACCGCCGCTGCTGGGGCTGCAGGGCACGGCGTTGCTCCTCTCATTGCACTGCGCTGCGGTGGGGGTCTTCGGGATCTTTGGCGTGCTCCTGCTCCTTCGCCGCCGTGGCCGAGGACCCGCCGCCCAGGCCTTCGCAGCAACCACCCTCGGACTAGGCTGCCTATGGGGCCCATACTCCACGGTGCTCTTCTCCCACGTAACCGCGGGAACCGCCGTGATCTGGGCCGTTCTCGGTCTCGAGGTCGGCCTCGGTCTCGGCCTGCCCGACGAAGCCGATGACTCTCGCCCGGTCCAGCGCCTCGCCCTGCTCGGCGCTGGCCTCGCTGCTGGTTGGGCCGCGTCGGCCGACTACCTCGTCGGAGTCCTCGTGCTGGGCGTTGGTCTCGCCACCGTCCCTCCGCGCCGCTGGCTAGTCGCCGCTCCGTGGCTACTGCTCGGCGCTCTGCCCATCATCGCCGCGACGCTCGCCTACCACCACGCTGCCTTCGGCTCGCCATGGAGCCTGGGCTACGATCACCACGCCAACTTCGAGTTCGCTCGCGATCGACTCACCACCTTCGGTGGCAATCCACTCACCGGCCTATGGTCGCAGTGGGGTCTGGGCGAGGGCGCCGGCGTGCTCGCGTTGGCGCCGGTCATGCTGCTCGGTGTGCTCGGCCTGCTCATCGCTCGCGAGCGTCGCTGGTTGCTGGGCGCGCTGCCGTGGATCCTCTTATTGGCCGCCCACCGCACGCCCACCGGCGGCGCGGCCGTCGATCACCGCTATCTCTTGCCGTTGATGCCCCTACTCGCGGTGGGCCTGGCCCAAGCGTGGTCTCGCTGGGCCGAAGGCCCGGGCCGGGCCCGAGCCTTCGCGATCGGCATGATGTTGCTCGCGATCCTCTCGGCGTTCCTCAGCTGGACCCACGTGCGGTCGATCTGGGCCTGAGCGACCCGCCCGGGCCATGCCCCGCAGCACTCAGCCTCCGCGGGGGCTCGTGACCCACCGGGGCCACACCCACAGCGCCCAGCGCCCCACCACCTCACGACCCAACCGACCCCCCCAACATCGCGAGCCGGCGGGCGCACCCACCGGCTCGCATCCTCGCACCTCCCGCGTTACCCGCAGGGCTGCGACTGCACCGTCAGCGCGATCGGCGCCACAATATATCCCGGCACGGGGAACCGCACGGTCACCTCTTTGTCCGCCCCGGCCTGGAGCTCCAGCGTTGCGATCGTCTCTCGCATGCTCCCCATCGCCAGGTTCGGGTTCGCCTCTTCGGCGGCCGTGGGCGCGTAGCTCAGCACGGGGTGATACAGCAGCTTCGAGACATCCTTGATCTCCGCCTCGACCGGTCCGTTCCAGAACATGCTGGGCGGATCATCCCCGGCGGTATCCCGGAAGAACTGAACCGTCGGCGTCCGCTCCGAACTATTCTTCCGATCGATATACGACACGAAGTCCACGTTCACATCCACACACTGCCCGGACTGATTGTCCAGGTTCAGCGTCTGCTCGTAGAGCACCCCGTAGTTCCCGAACAAGATCTCCGCCGAGTCCTCGTGTCGTGCGAGCGCATCATTCGAGTCATTCGCGGTCAGCATGCCCACGCCTTGTACGGACTTCGACTCGCGGATCGTCACCGTCTGTTCACCGTTCCACTGGTCCCCATCGTAGACCCCCGCGGCGCGTCCAAACCCGGCCCCCTCGAACCACCCTGGCCATTTCACGTCGCCCGGCGCGTAGTGCCCGGGCATCACACCGCCCAGGCCGGCCGAGTGCGCGATCGTAAACGGATGCACGCAGCCGTTGGCTTCCACATGGAACCGCCCTTCCACTAGCGACAGCGCCAGCTCGGAGGCGATCTCCACCATCTCCCCGGCCTTGGCGTTATACGTCTTGGTGGCCAGATCGGTGCGGAAGAAGAAGTCCTTGGCCAGCTCGGCGCCCAGCCAGTCGGTGCGGGTGGTCAGCAGGTTGCCGTTCTCGGACCAGTCGGTCGAGCCCATGGACCCGCGCACCTTGATCTCCACATCATCTTGGGCCACCAGCGCCAGCGTTAGGCGGCGTCCGTCGCCGAGGTTCCCCGGCAGGATGTGAGCGATGTACACGCCAAACTCCTGCATGCCGCCATCGGAGCAGCGCGAGTCGATGATCTCGCGAGACCACTGGGCCTGCGGCGCCCCCGGGGCTCGCTGGGCGCCCGCCAGCGACAGTCCGGGGTAGGGCACGCCGGCCAGGATCCCGTAGCCTTCCACGTGCTCCGGGTTATTACTCACGAACAGCGGCAGCCCTTCAGCAGCCCCTTGGAGCCCGGCCATCTGCGACCAGCGTAGCTGCCCCGGCTCCGAGACCGACTCGCCGCCGTTGGCGTCATCGGCCTTGCCGAGGTTGCCGTCGCCTTCCTCCATCGATTCGCTGAAATCCTCGTCATTCGCCTCGCCCGGATCGCATGCGATCCCCAGTGCGCAAACGAGAGTCGTGGCGATCCACATCCGACGGTCGACTTGAACCCGAGTTGCCATGGTCTTCCCTGCTTTCTGGTCACCCGCGTTGCTCGGGGTGAGCGATCGGTTGGACGCCCGCGCCCACAGGGTGTCGCACGGCGCCCTCAGCGTCGCGGCAGCGTGATCCGGGGCCAGATCCTCGTCGGGCGATCGATTCGAATTTCCAACAACCACTTGTGCGTCATCGGGCATGATGCCCCCCAGTGCCCGCCCCCCCCTCGCCTCCCTCGCCCCCCTCGCCCCCGCGGCGCTGGTGGACGGGCCCTTGGGGTTGGGTCTCCACCACCTACTTCGCCGAAGGCTTCCCCTACACCATCGTCAACTCGGCCGCCGACGCCTTGTTCACGGTGATGGGCATGAAGCTGTCGACCCTGGGCCTGACCACGATCTTCCACCTCCCGTGGAACCTCAAGTTCTTGTGGGGCCCCTTCGTCGACCGCTACGAGACCAAGCGTCGGTGGCTGCTGGCCACCGAGATCCTACTGTGCGCACTGCTGCTCGCCCTTACCCTATTGGGCAGCCCAGACGCACCGCTTTGGCTCTTGTCCGTCGTGTTCGTGGCTCTCGCCTTCGTGTCGGCCACCCACGACATCGCGGTCGACGGCTTCTACCTCGAGGGTCTGGACGAGGCGGGCCAGTCCCGCTACGTCGGCTACCGGGCGGGCACCTTCCGGCTGGCCATGCTCGCGGTCAACGGGCCGCTGCTCGTGCTTGCCGACGTGATGGGTTGGCGGCTGGCCTGGCTGGTCTCGCTGCTATTGATGATCGCGCTGACCGCCTACCACGCCGCGGTGCTCCCTCGCCCCGAGCTCCGGCAGCGGTCCGGCGTCGAGCTATGGCGCCGGGCCACGCACCCGCGGATCGTGCTCTCGCTGGCCCTGCTCATCGGGCTGTGTTGGTGGGCCCATACCCACGCCTTTTGGGGCGTGCCCGCGGCGGTGGGCGAGATCTTCGGGGCGATCCCCGTGCTCGGGGCGATGTCTTTACCGGGCTGGATCGGCGTGGGCCTGCTTTTGATGGTGCTCGTGGCGGTGGCGGTGCTCCCATGGATCGGGCGTGCACTCGACCAGCGCGATTCCGACTATGCGCGCTCCTTCGTGGTGTTCCTCGCCCAGCGGCGAGTGGGTGCCCTGCTCGCCTTTGTGCTGCTATTTCGCACCGGCGAGTCCTTCCTCCAAAAGATGCGCTGGCCCTTCTTGCATCGCGAGCTCGATCTGAGCCTGGCCACCTACGGCATCGCCAACGGCACGGTGGGCTTGGCCGCCACCTTCGTGGCTACGCTTTGGGGCGGCTACCTCATCGCGCGGCACGGGCTACGGCGATGGATCTGGCCGTTCATGCTCGCCCAGAACCTGCTCAACCTGCTCTACGCCGGGCTGGCGCTGTGGCCCGAGCCCGCGCAGCTGGGCTTGCCCGTGATCACGGCGGTGGTGGCCATCGAGCACTTCGGCGCGGGGCTGGGCACGGCGGTGTTCATGGTCTATCTGATGCGCTGCTGCGATCCTGCCCACAAGGCGGCCCACATGGCCTTGCTGACCGCCTTGATGAGCGTGGGCTACACGCTGGCCGGGGTCGCCAGCGGGGCCTTGGCCGAGGTGCTGGGGTATGGGCCCTACTTCGTGCTCACCTTCCTCGCCACCGTGCCCAGCATGGTGCTCGTGTTCGTGATCCCGCACCTGGGTGAGCGTTGACGGGGAATGCGTAAATGGCGCCGTGTCGAGCGACCGCGATCGGTCGTGCCCGGGCGGTCATCCCGCCCGCCTCTGTCGATCTTTGTGCACCACCGAGCGTAAGCGGGACGATCCGTCCCCGTTGGCCGCACCAGGGAGCACTCGTACGGTAGGCCGAGGTCGCTCCATCGCTTCGCCATTCAGGCGCAGGTCGGTGCCGCCCTGGTGTACTCTGGACTCCCTGAACTCCCGCTCAACGGCTCATCGTGACTCCTCTGCTCGCTTCACTGTTGCTGCTCCAGCCGCCGGCTGGGGATGCCCCGCTCGAGTCGGCCTCGCCCGAGCCCGTGCCAGCCGAAGACGGCGTGACGGCCAAGGCCGGGGACGAAGATGGCGAATATGGCCCCTTCTTCCAGGCCGAGGCGCCCTCGGACACGTCGTTTCCCACCCAGCCCCGTAAGGGCAAGGGCAAGGGCAGCGGCAAGGCCCCGCGGCTGTCGGTCGGCGAGGGGGCGTTTTGTTTCGTCGATGGCTCCCACTGCAAAGCCTCGCTGCTGGCCGACGCCACCGTGGCCGCCGGCATCCGGGCTCCGGCGAGCAACAAGGGCCCCGACATGCCCTACGCCCACTTCGGCTTTCGCGGCGGGCTGGTGATCCGACCGCTGATGTTCAAGCGCAAGGCCTGGCACCCGTGGGGGGTAGGCGTGGTGGGCGGCTGGACCCTCGGCACCGGGTCGGTCACCGCCGAGGCCAGCGACAGTGGGATCACCCAAGCCGAGACCGAGCGTACGCCGGCCACCCGCATCGCGCTGGTCAACCAGCTGTGGCTCAATCAAAAGACCCACGCACCCCACATCGACTTCTCGATCGGGGGCGTCCGTAGCCCCGTGCTCACCTCGGGGGTCTCGCTCATCGGCACCCACGCCGAGGTCGCCTTTGGCTGGGGCGGATGGGGCTCGGTCTACGCCGCCGGCGACTTCCTCGACCGGGACACCCGGGTAAGCTTCGGCTTTCGGGCCCATGGGATCGCCGCCGGTCCCCTGGTGGCCCTGGCCATCCTGGGCGCGGCCCTGGGAGGTGCGCTGTGATCGCCGTACTCCACGGAACCATCGCAGGAACCGTCGCCGCGGGCTTGCTGCTCGCGCCCGCCGAGCCACCACCCCTTCAGCGACCCGACTCGTCGCCGGCACCGACCACGGCGCCGGACCAGATAGATCCCGGCGATACGACCGATCCGGCATCCGAGCGGGCGACCGAGGGCGCCCCCGGTTCAGCGCCCGGTTTAGCGGACAGTGCAGCGGACAGTGCAGCGGACAGTGCAGCGGACGGTTCAGCAGACGGTTCAGCAGACGGTTCAGCGGATGGTTCAGCGGATGGCGCGTCAACTGACGCTGCCGGCTCGACGACCGAGGGCGCCACAGAGCCCAACGGTGAGGCGACCGGGCCATCCTCCGAGGGCCTCACCGAGCCGGCCGCCAGCTCCGAGTCGGCCGCCGAGTCGGCCGCCGACGGCGATGCCCCTGCGGGCGATGGCGACCAAGAGGTCCTCCGCGTGGCTACCGAGCGTTCGGGGCCGCCGTACTACACCGAGGGCGATCTCGCCGAGCTGCGCGAGCGACACGAAGTCGAGATCGATTCACCGCCTCCGCCTCCCGCGGTCCGGTGGCGCTGCCTCATCGCCGACCCCACCTGCCGTCATAGCTTCGAGGTCCAGACCATGGGGGGCTATGCCCTCCGCGCTCGGCAGGGCGACGTCAGCCGGGGCACCGTCGATCGCTGGCACAGCGCTCGCGCCCAGTACGATTTCTGGGTCAGCTTGCCCGCCCTGACGGAGACCGTCGGCAAGAGCCGCTTCACCCGGATGTCGCTCGGTCCCAAGGGAGGGGTGACGTTCAGCGACACCGGCGATCTGTGGGGCAACCTGGGCATCGCCACCCGCTATTGGCTGGGTCGCGGCCGGTGGGCGCCGTCGATCGAGATCACCTCGGCGCTATCCTTCAAGCTCGCCACCCGGGAGGCGCGCACGGACGCCGACTCCGAGGCGTTTCGCATGCAGCGCGGACCGGTGGGCTTTCAGGCCGACGTGGGCTTTGGCCTCGGCGGGTTCGGAGCGATCGTGGTGGGCGGCCAATACGACAGCCCCCTGGCCCGCGAGGACGTCCCCGAGGAGTACCGCTTGGTCTCCAGCGGCATGTTCTATGTCGGCTTCCGCGGCAACATCCTGTGGGGTGGTCCGGCCGCGGCCGCCGTGGCGGCCCACGCCTCCACACGCGCGGTGAACCGGCCGTAGGCGACGCCGAGTTCACGGTCCTACTAAGGCGGCCGGCTAAGGCGGCCCTTGGAGGCTGTGCCTGCGGCCCGTGGAGGCTGTGCCTGCGGCCCATGCCTCTTGCGCGTGTGGGAGCGTTCGCAAACGAAGAACGTGGTCGTCCTCCTCGACAACGCGGACGGTCGCCCGCCTCGGTGGTCGCGTTTGCATCCAGACGAGCACAGAGTCGGTGGCCGGCGAGCGGCCCTCGAGCAAAGGGCGTTGGGCGAGCGGGCAGTCGGCGAGTCGTTCGCCGATCCCGGCGCTGCGCACCCGCGTCGTTCGAGCAGGCGCACCGCGAGTCGCTTGTCCCCATCGAGCACTCGAGATCTCTCGATCAAGGTCGTTATCGTTCGTGTCATGAGTATGAGAACGATCACTGTTTTGTTGGCTCCCCGGTGTCATTAGTGTGTGTCCGGACACCATGATTGTAGGGAATCCCTTTGGTGCTGCTGTCGGTTTTCGTCGGATCCCGTAGGTCGACGTAGGATCCTCGCCCTAAACTGACACTTTGGGGGCTGGTGACCTCCACGGGTGTCTTTATCCTCACCTGCTCAAATGAAGAGTTAAATCGTCGAATACGGGCTTCAATCGGGTCTTCTGACGTTGTTTGGATCTCTTCGTCACATCGGGGTCACTCACCGATCTTCCCCTATTTTCGTCTCCATCGGGCCTTGTTGGAGACGTAGGCCAACAGTCACCGAAATCGCGCTGGATGGCTCCTGTTTGGTCCAAAACCTTTGTTTGGCCCCTTACCAGCGGTTCCTGAACGAAAAAACTGCCGAGCATCTCGCGCGGTGTAGCCCAACGTGAAATCACGCGCTGATCAGCAATCCACTTCAGAATTATGCAAATGGCCCAGATTGAATTACTATCGTTGCGTTCACGGGGGTGTCGGGCGGGGTGCTTGTATCTCGCCTGGCAAAATTCAAATAGTCAATCTCGGGGTGTCCCAACTTGACATCACCTCTTGTCTCCATAGACTCGGGGCGGGACGCAGGCGCCAAAACCGCTGTGCGTGTTTCCCTGGGGGGAGAACCCAGTCATGCAGGTTCAAGGATTCGCAACCATCACATTTCTCGTTTGCACACTGTCCATCACCGGGTGCGCCAACCCGGCGGATGAAATCGACGTCGACGACTTCGGTAATGACGCGTTGGAGCTCAGGAGTTTCGGGGGAGACTTCTGGGAGTGGGGGGCAAACTTCGCTGCCAACGGCACCATCGAGGTCCACGAGGGGGAGGACGTGGATATTCCCGACTGTCTCATCTGGGACATCGACACCGCCGGGGTCGCGCGTCAGACCTCGCCGGGGGTGTTCGTCGATCGCTACGTCACCGAAGAAAACGACATCACTGAGGTCGATCCGCTCACGGGCTTCGCCGGGCCGCTGTCGTGTCACGGCGTGAAGGCCGGGCCCTGGTACAACCCGCACTTCAAGCTCGTCGAGGCCAACGGCGACGTGGCGGTGACGGTGTGGCTGCGCTTCGTGTTCGCGGGCGAAGTGGAGATCCCGTCGCTCGGCGACCCGGCGCTGTTCGACCTGCTGCAGAACAACGTCGCCTTCAGCTTCAAGCAAGACCACATCTACGCGGGCCCCTGGTGGGACGGCAACATCGTGGCGACCACCGACGCCAACCTCAACAAGGCCAACCCGATGCGTCGCCTCTTGCTCGGGGCGCTAGCTGCGAGTGAGTGCGGAAGCGCTGGCCTTCCCTAGCACGCCACATCGCCGTGTCCTCACCCCGCGCCACAGGAGGCGGTCGCGGGGTCGGTCGCCCTAAGGAGTGGGTTGTCCC
The DNA here is from genome assembly GCA_039194325.1 of Myxococcota bacterium. Classification (GTDB taxonomy): domain Bacteria; phylum Myxococcota_A; class Polyangia; order Nannocystales; family Nannocystaceae; genus Paraliomyxa. The sequence continues at coordinate 20,394 of JBCCWC010000122.1, read as the reverse complement.
GCGATGGGACCTGCGTCCTCGGTTCTGCCATCGCCCGGGTGCCGCGCGGCTTTCATTGTTCGGCCGAGGTCATCGGGCCGGCCGGTGGCCCTGGTGCCGGTGGCGTCGACTCGGCGCCTCTGCTCATCGGCCTTGCGCCGGTGTTGCTCGCTCTTGGCCCCTTGGCCGAGCGCCTTGTAGAGCCCGGCCAACAGGTCGTGGGCGCTGGTGAGCGAGGGGTTGGGGCGCCCCTCGTAGGCCTTCTCGAGCACGGCCAGTGCTCGCTCGCATTCTTTGACGGCCACCGCATGGCGCTCGGCCTCGTTGAGCATGGAGCATAGCTGAAGCCGGGTGCGACCCACGGAGAGGTTGGACTCGCCGTACTTGCCCAGCTGGATCGCCAGCGCCTCGCGGTGGTGGGTCTCGGCTTGCTCGTAGTTCTTCTCGGCCAGATCGAGCTGGGCGATGTTGTTGAGCGAGCGGGCCAGATCTCCTTCGAATCCGGAGAGGCCGCGTAGCACGGTCAGGGCGCGCTCGTAGGAGTGACGGGCTTTGGCCAGGTCGCCGCGGTTGCGCTGGACCAGTCCGAGCATGGCCAAGGTGCGCGCGACCTTGTGGCTGGTGGGGCCGTAGGTTCGCTCACAGAAGCTGATGATCTGCTCGTAGAGCCGCTCGGCCTCGTCGTACGCCCGCTCGCTGGCCGTCGGGTTGGTCTCGCTCATCGTCTTGGCGTACTGCCCTTGCACGTTGGCCAGGTTCATGCCGTTGCCGGCCACTTCGGGATGATCGGGACCCAGGAGCTCTTTTTTGAGGTCGTAGCTCTCGCGTAGCCGTCGCTCGGCCAGGATCCAGTCGGCCTGATGACCCGCGATGATCCCGAGGTTGTTGAGCACCCGGGCGTGCTGGAGCGAGCCGTAGCCGCCGACCTCCAGCGCGATGCGCAGGGCCTCTTCGTTGACCCGGGTCGCCTCGTCGAAGCGGTTTTGGTTGAGCATCACGGCCGCAATGTTGAGCTGGAGCCGGAACTCGAGATCTTTGGGAGCACCCGCCCGCTGGAGGGCGGCCTCGGCCGCAAACCGCCACGCGGTGGCCAGCTGGCGTTCTTCGGACTGGACCCCCACCACCGACAACAGCTCGATCCAGGCGAGGACCTCGGTACGAGCGTCCTCCACCTCGGACGCGAGCATGATGCCCTCCTGTAAGAGGTGCTGCGCTTGGTCGGCCTGGCGCAGGCGCTCGTGGGTGCTGCCCTCGTTGATCCGCGCCTGGGCGAGCAGCTGCCGAAATCCCTGCCGCGCCGCCTCTTGCCCGGCGGCCGCGGCCTTCTCGCGGGCCTGGGCGTGACGTCCTGCCTCCATCAACGCCTGGGCCTCGTCGAGCTGGGCCTGGATCGCCAAGAAGCGGGTGCGTCGCTTGGGATCCTCGGGCACCGCGTTCTCCACCCCGGGCTGGGCCGAGGCGCAGACCTCGGGAGGTCGCAGCTTGGCCGCCATGGCGACCGCTTGCGACACGGTCTGTGCCTCGGGGGCCCCGAGCACTCGCACCAGCGCCCCGAGCTCGCTCAGCCGCCGGTCGAGGCAGGTCATGCGCACGTCGAGCAGCGTCTCGGATTGCTCGCCGCGGATCCGCGTGGCCTCGCAGACCGAGGTGCGCTGCTCGACCCAGGCCTCGGCGTAGTCGTCGAGGCGGATCCCCACCCGCCGGGCGGTGTCCGCCGCGTAGGGCAGCTTGGTCCCCACCAAGCCCTGCCGAACGGAGGCTCGCGTGGCCTCGTCCCAGATCCCCCTCAGGTGCTCCTGGGCCCCCTGGCACGGGACTGGTTCTTCCTTGGTCAGCGCCTGCACCATGCCAAAGCTCGACAGCGCGACCAGGCCCAGCGCGCCCAGCCCCATGGCGATCCGGCGCGTCTTCTTGGCGGGATCGGCTCGTAGAGCCTCGAGCAGCGCGTCCATCGACCGGAAGCGCTCGGCCGGATCCTCTCGCAGCGCTCGCTGGAGCAGCCGGAAGATCCAGCCGGGCACGGTGTCGTCGCGCCGAGGCTCCCGGATCCGGCCGGCTTGGATGTTGGTGTGGGTCTCGAGCAGATCGTTGCCGGCAAACGGCAGGTCGCCGTAGAGCGCCTCGTAGAGCGCGACCCCGAAGCTGAACTGGTCGGTCCACGGCCCCAGCTCGTAGCGGCCCAGCGAGGGGTACTGCTCCGGCGCCATGTAAGCCGGCGTGCCGACGATGCGGCCGACCTTGGTGAGCTTGACCCCGGCCGACGACCCGATCACCTCCATGATGTCCTCGTCGCTGTGCAGCGTGCGCTCGCGGAGCTTGGGTCGAGCTGCCGGCGGGTCTTCGTTCCCCGAGGGAGCGGAGCGATTGCGGCGGGACCGGCCTGGATTGCCCTGGTTCGGATCGGTGATGCTCGAGTGGAACTCGCGCTCGTCGTCGTCGAGCGGATCGCGGCCCATGTGCTTGGCGAGGCCGAAGTCGAGCACCTTGACCCGGCCATCACGAGCGATCAGCACGTTGGAGGGTTTGAAGTCGCGGTGGGTGATGTCGGCCGCATGCGCGGCGGCCAGTCCTTGTCCGGCCTGCTCGAAGACCTCGACGATCTCCCGCCACGAGCGGCGCTTCTTGAGCCAGCGCCGCAGGGTCTGTCCGTCCACCAGCTCCATGGCCATGTAGAGCTGGCCGTCGTGGGTGTCCACGTCGTGGACGGTCACGATGTTGGGGTGGTTGAGCTTGGCCAGCGCCTGGGCCTCGCGGATGAACCGGGCCTGTCGGGTGCCCGCGCGCGGCGAGCCCGACAGCAGCTTGATCGCGACCTTGCGATCGAGCTTGGGGTCGTACGCGGTCCACACCACGCCCATGCCGCCGCGGCCGACCTCCTGCAGCACGACGTAGCGGCCGAGGTGGGTCGGTTGTCCCGAATCCAGGCCCAGGGGATCGCCCGACGGACGCCCTTCGCTAGCCTCGCTGCCGACGGGGGCGCGGCTATCGGAGTGGAGCCCGATGTTCACGAGCTCCACGCTCTCACACATGGTCTCCACGAACGACTCGCGTCCTGCTGATCTTGCCGCTTGCGGCCCGAGGGAGCAATCGGATGGGACGAGGAGGGACGAACCTCCCCCAAGCTGTTCGTGATCGGGACGTGATGTTCCGTGCCAGGCGCGACGGTCGCCCGGTATCGGCGCTCGTAGACGGGGTGGGGCGTTCGGGGGTATCTGTGGATGGGCCGTGGATGGGACACCTGCCGACAAGCCCGGAGCGCCGCCCGCTCCTTATCGCCCTCGACATCACGTTCGCCTGGTCACAGCGGCTTCTTTGTTCGATGGTCACGACGCGGCCATCAACGTGATGCGGCGGATCCTCCAGTCCTCGGGCGCGGAGGTGATCCATCTTGGACACAACCGCTCCGTCGCGGAGATCGTGCGCTGCGCCATCGCCGAAGACGTGCAGGGCGTGGCGATTACTTCGTATCAGGGCGGCCACGTCGAGTTCTTCGAGTACATGTTCGACCTGCTCAAGGAGGCGGGGGCCACCACCAAGATCTTCGGCGGTGGTGGCGGCACGATCTTGCCCTCGGAGATCGAGCGATTGCATGCCCACGGGATCGCGCGGATCTACTCTCCTGACGACGGTCGCGCGATGGGCCTGCAGGGGATGATCGACAATCTTCTCCAGCAGTGTGACTTCGGCACCACCGTTCCGGCCCCCGAGCAGGTTTCGAGGCTGCGGCAGCGTGACCCGCAGGTGCTCGGGCGGTTGATTTCCACGGCCGAGAACGATCCCGAGCGGTATGCCGAGCTGCGTTCGCACCTGCCGGCGGTGGAGGGCACTGTGCCGGTGCTGGGGATCACCGGCACGGGTGGCTCGGGCAAGTCCTCGCTGGTGGACGAGCTGGTGCGCCGCTATCTGCGCGAGACCGTCGATCGCACGGTGGCGATCCTCTCGATCGATCCGTCCAAGCGCCGCACCGGCGGGGCTTTGCTCGGCGACCGGATCCGCATGAATGCCATCGACGATCCGCGGGTGTTCATGCGGTCGCTGGCCACGCGGCAGAGCAACCTGGCGCTTTCCCGCTACGTGCAGGAGTCGATCGAGATCTGCAAGGCGGCCGGCTTTGATCTGGTCATCGTGGAGACCTCGGGGATCGGCCAGAGCGACACCGAGATCACCGAGCACTCCGACGTCTCGCTCTACGTCATGACCGCCGAGTACGGCGCGGCGACCCAGCTCGAGAAGATCGACATGCTCGACTTTGCCGACGTGGTCGCGATCAACAAGTTCGACAAGCGGGGCTCGCTGGACGCGCTCCGCGACGTGCGCAAGCAGGTCAAGCGCAATCGTCAGCATTGGGACAAGGCCGAGGAGGCCATGCCGGTCTACGGGACGATCGCCTCTCAGTTTGGCGATCCGGGTACCACGACCCTGTACCGGCACCTGATGGACGTGATCGCCGACAAGACGGGTGCCCCATTACGATCGGGGGGGCAATCGGGGGGACGATCGGAGGTGCGCGCTGGCCAGGCGTCCGGTCCGTCGTCTGACGAGTCGGCCCAGGAGGGCCAAAGCCGTGCGCGCTTCGTGATCCCGCCCGACCGGGTGCGCTACCTGGCCGAGATCGTCGAGAACAGCGAGAGCTACGACGCGTTCGTCGATCGCCAGTGTGCGCTCGCGCGGCGCATGTACCAGCTGCACGGGACCATCGAGCTTCTGCGGGCCAGTGTGGGTCGCGAGTCGGTCGAGCTGGTCGAGACGGTCGAGCCCGTCAGGGCGGCAAAGCCGGTCGAGACGGTCGAGCCCGTCAGGGCGGCAAAGCCGGCCGAGCCGGCCAAGGCGGACGAGCGTGATGCTCAGGCGGTGGTCGAGGCGGTGCAGCACGTCGAGGGCGAGCCCGAGTATCTTCGGGATCTGGTCCGTCGCTACGAAGAGTTCGAGTCGCAGCTGGACCATGGTTGTCGGCAGGCGCTGGAGGGTTGGTCGGCCAAGCGCGAGCGCTATCGGGCCGACAAGTACCGCTTCAAGGTGCGCGATCGGGTGATCGAGCAGGATCTCTACACCGAGTCGCTCTCGCACACGAAGGTGCCTCGGGTTTGCTTGCCGCGCTACGAGGACTGGGGTGACATCCTGCGCTTCATCCTCACCGAGAATGTCCCCGGCGAGTTTCCCTTTGCGGCGGGTGTGTTCCCGCTCAAGCGGCAGGGCGAGGATCCCACCCGCATGTTCGCGGGGGAGGGCGGCCCCGAGCGCACCAACCGGCGCTTCCACTATGTGTCTCGCGGGTTGGCGGCCAAGCGCCTGTCCACCGCGTTCGACTCGGTCACGCTCTACGGCGAAGACCCTCACCATCGCCCGGACATCTACGGCAAGATCGGCAACTCTGGGGTGTCGATCGCCACGGTCGACGACGCCAAGAAGCTCTACTCGGGCTTCGATCTGGCCGACCCGCGCACTTCGGTCTCGATGACGATCAACGGCCCTGCGCCCATGCTGCTGGGCTTTTTCATGAACGCGGCCATCGATCAGGGCTGTGAGAAGCACATCCGCGCCGAGGGCAAGACCCAGCAGGTAGAGGCTCGGATCGACGAGATCTATGCCGCCCGGGGCAAGCCGCGGCCGCGCTACCAGGGTGATCTGCCCGAGGGCAACGACGGCCTGGGCCTCTTGCTCTTGGGGGTGTCGGGCGACGAGGTGCTCGACGCCGAGATCTACGACAAGATCAAGGCCGAGACGCTGACGCGGGTGCGGGGCACCGTGCAGGCCGACATCCTCAAGGAGGATCAGGCCCAGAACACCTGCATCTTCTCTACCGAGTTCGCCCTGCGCATGATGGGCGACATCCAGGAGTACTTCACGCGGCACCGGGTGCGGAACTTCTACTCGGTGTCGATCTCCGGCTATCACATCGCCGAGGCGGGGGCCAACCCGATCTCGCAGTTGGCGTTCACCTTGGCCAACGGCTTCACCTTCGTCGAGTACTACTTGTCGCGGGGTCTACACATCGACGATTTTGCGCCCAACCTCTCGTTCTTCTTCAGCAACGGGATCGACCCGGAGTACTCGGTGATCGGGCGCGTGTCCCGGCGGATCTGGGCCAAGGCGATCAAGCTCATGTACGGTGGTAACGCGCGTTCGCAGAAGCTCAAGTATCACATCCAGACCTCGGGTCGGAGCTTGCACGCGCAGGAGATCGGCTTCAACGACATCCGGACCACGCTCCAGGCCCTCTACGCGATCTACGACAATTGCAACTCGCTGCACACCAACGCCTACGACGAGGCGATCACCACGCCCACCGAGGAGAGCGTGCGTCGGGCGATGGCGATCCAGCTCATCATCAACAAGGAGCTGGGCCTGGCCAAGAACGAGAACCCTCTGCAGGGGTCGTTCATCATCGAGGAGCTCACCGATCTGGTGGAGCAGGCGGTGCTCACCGAGTTCCGTCGGATCTCCGAGCGTGGCGGGGTACTGGGCGCGATGGAGCGGATGTACCAGCGGACCAAGATCCAGGAGGAGTCGCTCTACTACGAGTCGCTCAAGCATAGCGGCTCGATGCCGATCGTCGGGGTCAACACCTACCTTGATCCGGCCGGTAGTCCCACGATCATTCCGGCCGAGGTGATCCGCTCGACTTCCGAGGAGAAGGAGTATGCGATCGCGTCGCGGGATGCGTTCGAGGCCCGTAACGAGGCCACGGCGCCGCGGGTCTTGACGCAGTTGCAGCGTGCGGCGACTGAGCATGCCAACACCTTTGAGGCGTTGATGGAGGCGACCAAGGTTTGCACGCTGGGGCAGTTGTCGCGGGCGCTCTACGAGGTGGGGGGACAGTATCGGCGTAATATGTGAGTGGATTTGTGGGCAGGAGAGCGGGGGCGGGTCTTCGAAGGGGTTGAGAGCTTGGTGCGGTGCGTGGGTGTTCCGGCGGGGGGCGCCTGTCGCAGAGTTATTGTTTCCCCCCGTGCTCAAACAGTGGTTACGTGCCCGGTGCAGCACAGCTCGAGGCGCACGAGCCGGTGGGTCGACGCCCTGCGTGGGGAGCACTCCCAAAACTGCGCGCGGGCGGAAACAATAACTCTACGAGCGGCGCTGCTTGGGATCGGAGCAATTGTGCCCGCTACGAACAGGAGGGACATGGACGACAAAGCGACGGGCACATCATTGTGCATGGGAGTGAATGGATGTTGTTTTTAGTTGAGCACGAGCTGGCGAGTCGACGAGTTTGGTCAAGGCTCTAGCTCTTGCTCGCAATCATCGTTCAAGGTTCCCTGATGTGTTCGCCGATCGAAACGGGCACGGGACATTGCTCCCAAAAGTGCTGCTCGTAGAGTCACTCGACAATGTTCCGCCTGTTCGTAGCGGGCACAATTGTTCCGATCCCAAGCAGCGCCGCTCGTAGAGTTATTGTTTCCGCCCGCGCGCAGTTTTGGGAGCGCTCCCCACGTAGGGCGTCGACCCACCGGCTCGTGCACCTCGAGCTGTGCTGTATCGGGCGCGTAACCACTGTTTGAGCACGGGGGGAAACAATAACTCTGCGACAGGCGCCCCCCGCCGGAACACCCACGCACCGCACCAAGCTCTCAATCCCTTCGACCCCCGCAACGGACCCAAGCCACGGAGGTGAGAGGTGAGAGGTGAGAGGTGAGAGGTGAGAGGTGAGAGGTACGAGGTGAGAGGTACGAGGAGGACTAGTCTCAGCGGAAGAGGTCGGCCCGATCGAGCGTTTGCTGCGCCCACCCCTCGAGATCGGTAGAGGTGGCCGCCCACTGGTCCGGGTTGGCGCTGAGCTTGGCGACGGCCGCAGCCAGCTGAGCCTTACCCCGCCGCAGCTGGGTGTGCACGGTCGCGGTAGGCAGGTCGAGCAACTCGCCGATCTGACGCCCCGTCATGTCCTCGAACAGGGCCAGCTCGAGCACGATCTGGTACGACAGCGGCAGCGAGCGCAGCCCATGGACCATCAGGTGGGTCTCCTCGCGGCGCACGATCGCGGTGCCCTGGCTATCCCGGTCCAGGTCGGCCACGCAGCACTGCTCGAAATCGGCCCGCTCGAGCGCGCGCTTGCTCTGCTTTTGGTAGTAGCGGCGCAGCTGGTTGCACGCAGTACCGAACATGTAGCTGCGGAAGCTCTTGGACTTGCGGATGCGTTGCTGCCCGCGGGTGCACGCCAGCAGCGTGTCGGACACCAGATCGCCGACGTCCTCGTGGTCGGAGACCTTGTTCTGAAAGAACCGGGAGAGCAGGCCGAGGTAGCGCTTGACCAGCTCCTCACCGGCGCTCTCTTTTCCCTCTTGCCACCACTCCAGTAATACCCAGTCGGGCGCCGTCGCCGTATTGCTCTCGGCCTCGGTCCTCGCGCCCACCCCATTCCGTCGCCCCGTCATCGATGGTCACCATGACGGACGAGGGCCGACCTGCAAGCGGCCCAAACCCGGTTTTTGGCGCCAAGCATCCACCTTGCCGGCACTGGCCAGGTGGCGTCAATTGTCGCCACCTGGCTACGGTGCTCGGTGGCGATCGAGATTTCGTGCCGGTGGGACTTCGGCGACCCAGATCATTCGTGGCTAGATCCCTAGTCACCCCGGATCCCTCGCCGCTCTCTCGACGAGCGCCCGCTCGTCGAGTGCGTGTAAGCGTTCGACTGAGGGCGCGCGGATGCGGATCTGCGAGTCCCAGATGCGCATGGGGCGTAATGCCTCAGGGACCAGGGCGCGACGCCGCCCGGGCTTCGGTTGCGCTCTCGAGGGCAATTGCGCGATGGTCCTGCGCGACGTGGCGTCTCGCTCCTCTCCCAACGACGGTCGTGGCCGCGGCAAGATCCCGGTCGGCGTGATCGGCGTGGCGGCGCTCGTGGGCCTGGTGGTGGCCTACCTCTCAGACTGCATCCCGGGGCTGGGCGCGGGAAGCTCGCTCGGAGTCCCCCAGCCCGACGTGGCCGCCGAGCCGGCCAAGACGTCGCCGTCCGATCCGAGCCCGGCCCCCGCGGCGGGCCCGGCCCGGCTGTCCATCGAGGTCCAGGGCGAGCGCTGTCGCCAGGGCGAGGCCGAGCCGGCTCCCTGCCCGCAGGTGTGCCGAGCGCTCGACCAAGACCACCGCGGGCGCGGGCCCTCGTCGGTCGTCGTCGACGTCGATGCGACCCAGGGCAGCCATGGCGCGGTGGAGACCTTGCGTGCCTGCTTGAAGGAGGCCGGGTTCTCCCAGGTGCGCGTCCACTCGGAGTAGTGCGCGTCGATGGTGGGCTCCACTTTGTTCGATCCTCTGGGCCTGGCGGTCTTGGTGGTGGTGTTGACCATGGTCGGCCTGTCGCTCGCTTGGTTTCGACGCGCGCAGCAGCAGCACGACGTGCTCGGCGGTGGCCTCCAGGTGCTGCGACGGGTTAGCCGGGAGCTGGCCGACGACCACCCGATCCGCCGACGGCTCGAATCCGCTCCGGTGGTCGATCTGGCCTTCGAGGAGATCGCCCGCTTGATGGCGGGCGATCGGGTAGCTCCGGCCGCGCAGGCGCTGGTGCGGCTGCGCAGCAAGATCGGCTGGATCGAGCGCTTCGCCCAGTTCGCCGTGCATCTGGGGATCCTCGGGACGGTGTTTGCCTTGGTCAGCTCCGATCCCACCGATCTCGAGGGGTTTCGGGCGCGCCTGCCCAGCGCCCTGGGCACGACCTTCTGGGGTCTTGTGGGGGCGCTGGTCCTCTCCTCTATTGCCGGTCTGTGCGAGAGCCTGCTGGACCGAGCGCAGCAGCACGTGCGGGGGGCGCTCCTCGAGGGTCTCGATCCCGCCGCCGACGAGCGGGCCGCCGATGGAGGGCAGCGCTAGCTCGTGGCTCGCCATCGTCTCGACCTGCTCCCGTTGCTCGACGTGTTCATGGTCGTGTTGTTCGTGTTCGCGACCATTCAGGAGCAACGCCTCGACGATTCCACCCGCAGCGAGCAGCGCCTGGAGCAACGGCTGCGAGAGGCCGAGGCAACCGTGCAGCGGGTTCGGGCCGAGCAGGAGCAGCAGGTTCGCGAGCGCGCGGTCGCAGAGCGAGAACGAGCGGCGGCGCAGGCCGAGATCGAGGGCGAAGCCGAGCATCTACGCGGCGAGCTCTTGAGGATGCAGCAGGCCTTTGTCGAACACCGCGAGCAGACCCGCCAGGAGCTGGAGGCGATCGGTGCTCCGGATACGGCACTCGAGCACCTCGAGGTCCTGTCCCGGTTGCTCGACCGACATAGCGTCTTCGAGGTCGAGATCCAGGGTCGGTTCGAGGAGGATGGCTCCCTACGCAGTCGCTGCTGTTTTCGGGTCGATCCTCTGGGAGACCGATGGCAGACCTGCGGAGCGGTTCCACATCGGGCCGATGAGCGGGCATTGTGGCTCGACGAAGGAGCGGGAGGCCTCGCCGCTGCGTTGCGCCGGACCAAGGGCGGTAACGCGATGACGCTGGTGCGGCAGGATAGTGTAGCCAAGCACCGGATCGCCGGCGATCTGGTGGATCAATTGCGCGAGCGTTTCTCCGATCACTCGTTCCATGCTGAACAAAAGGCGGTGCTGGAGGAGCGCTGTTCACAATGATCCGGCTCGATCCGGGGAGCTCGTCTCTTGTGCATCGATGCCCATTCCCGAACAATGGCGGTATCGGTGACCGACGTCCCGAAAACTCCGCCCCAGGGTGGCTCGCCCGCCGCTCGTGAGTTGCTCGACTCGGATCGACTTGCCTTGCTCGACCGGCTCGGGGTCGGGGTCGTGGTTCAGGGACCGGACGGTATGGTCCACTACGCGAACGACGTGGCATGGACCCTGCTGGGCCGTTCCCCGAGCGAGGGTGGAGCCCTCGGCCCTTCGTGGGAGGTGATCAGTCCCAGCGGGGTGACGCTGTCGGTCGAGGAGCAACCGGTCGCGCGGGCCTTCGCGACCGAGCAGCCCCAGCGTGACGTTGTGCTGGGGGTGTCGCACGAAGGGGAGCGCCGTTGGCTACTGGTCAGCGCCGTGCCCGAGCCCGACGCACAGTCCGGCAAAGACGGCCCCGTCTCCCGCGTGGTCGCCACCCTCAGCGACATCACCCGCGAGCACCGGCGCATGAAGCTGCTCGAGCAGAGCAAGGCGCAGCTCGAGGGCGCGGTGCGGCAGCGCACCACCGAGCTGGCCACCAAGATCGACGAGCTGCGCGACACCACCGCCGCGCTCCAGCGCAGCCAGGCGATCTTCAAGCGGGTGACCGAGTCGGTCCCCGGCACGCTCTACCAGGTGCTCGCCCGGCCCGACGGATCATGGGCCCTGCGCTTTGTCAGCGCGGGTCTCCGGGAGCTGTGCGGCTTCGAGCCCTACGAGGCGCTCGAGCATCCCGAGCGCTTGCTCGCCTGCATTCGCGCCGACGACCGCCAGCGCCTGCGCCGACAGATCGCCCAGGCGCAGCTGGCCGAGCGGGGTGTGGACGTCGAGTTCCAGGTGCGGGCCCCCGACGGCAAGTGGCGCTGGGTCCGGAGCCAGGCCGAGCCGGAGATCTGCCCTGAGGGCATGATGTGGAGCGGCATGGTCCTCGACGTCACCGAGCAGCGGATGCTCTCCGAGCAGGTGCGCGTCTCGCAGACCCGGGATGCGATCGGGGCGGTCACCGCCGGGATCGCCCACAACTTCAACAATGCGCTCGCGGTGCTCGTGCCCAACCTCGAGGAATGTCTGGCGATCGCACCCGAGTCGCTCAAGGGCTCGCTCAACGAGTCGCTCCAGGTCGCGTTCTCCTCTACGGCGCTGGTCAAGCAGCTGATGGCGATCGTCCAGGAGGGCAGCACCGAGGCCAAGGAGCCGGTCGACCTGGTGAGCATGGTGCGCGACGTGACCGCGCTCTGTCGCCGGATCTTCCGGGGTCGGGTCACCGTGGCCGAGTCGATCGAGGTCGAGAGCGCGCGGATCATGGGGCACACCGCGGCCGTACGTCAGGTGCTGCTCAACCTGTGCATCAACGCTCGCGACGCGCTGCAGGGGATCGACGGCGGCCGGATCGAGGTGGCGATCCGCGAGAGCGGCGACCGGGTGCAGGTGAGCGTGCACGACAACGGCTGCGGCATGGACGAGCCCTCGCTGCGGCGCTTGGGCGAGCCCTTCTTCACCACCAAGGCCCCCGGGGAGGGGACGGGCCTGGGCCTGGCCACCGCCTACGCCACCGTTCGCGATCTGGGCGGGAACATCACCTGCGAGTCCACCCTGGGCGTGGGCACCGTCTTCGACATCAGCTTGCCCCTGCTCGATCGGCAGGCCAGCCGACCCCGCGAGCGCCCCGCCTCCCAGGAGGCGCCCTCGCCGGCCATGCGGGGTCGTTTGCTCATCATCGACGACGAGCGGCTGGTCCGCAGCGCGATCCGCAAGGTGCTCACGCGTCGGGGCTTCGAGGTCGACGAGGCCCCCGACGGGACCCAAGGCCTGGCTCGTGTGGCCGAGGCGGCCGAGCCCTACCAGGGTGTGCTGCTCGATCTGTCGATGCCGGGCCTGTCTGGCGAGCGGGTCCTCGAGCGGCTGCAAAAGACCAATCCCCGGCTACCGGTCGTCATCCTCTCCGGCTTCGTCGAGGATCCCTCGCGCCTATCGGCGGCGGCCGCCGTGCTCAACAAACCGCTGACCTCCAAGGTCTTGGTCGAGACCCTCGATCGGGTCTTGGCCTGAGGTGAGTGGAGGTGCCAGCAGGCGATCGATCACGATCGCCATGGCGCTACGAACCGAGAGGTGGTTGAAGCCGGTGCCCCCGTCGACCGGACAAAGCCGCAGCGGGGTGGAGTCGAGCAGGCGCGGGGCGAGGCCCCAGGCCTTGCCAAACAGCACCAGGATCGGCTCTCCGCCGGCGATCCGCTGGCGAAGCGCCGGTGCGCCGATGGTTTTTGGGGAGGCCTTGGCGCTGGTCGCAACCACGGTCGGCGACTGCCCCAGCTCGTCTTCGTGCTCGGCGATCACAGTGTCGAGATCGGGGGCCCAGGCGGTCTTGGAGAACGAGCCCCGGGCGGTATCCCGCGACGCGGCCGCGTTGCCGTGGGCGATGAGCCGCTCGACGAGGGCCCGCTGCGCGGGCACGTGATTGACCACGTAGAACCGCCAGATCGGGTACGTCAGCGATAGGCGAGATCCATCCATTACGTCGAAGTGATCGACCGTCGATGCGATCTCCTCCCCGCGTCGGTCGAGCACCGGATGATGGATCAGCGCCACGGTGACCTTCGGCTCCACCGTGCCCAGTATTCGAGGAGTGCGCAAAATACGCAAGATCACCCGAGGACCCCGTCTCGCTCAGTGCCGCGCACCTCGCGTTCTCCATTGGCCAAAAAATGACAAAACCAAATAATTTTAATTTAAAAACAATTTTAACTAACGTTAGCTATTGATGATTTAATGTTTAAGTGGGATGTTGTTCTTGTCGGCAACGCGGAAGGCCGGCCGAGCGCTGAGCTCGCGGTGAAGGGACGAAAACAATGAAGAACACGAGGATCTGGTGGCCAGTGGTGGTTGTGCTGGGTGTTGCGGTCACCGCGTGCGGGACGGTGGATGCCGACGGAGATAGCCCGGCAATCCCTTCGGACGATGACCAAGACGACGACGATGACGACGAGAGCTTCGGGACTACCGGGCCGGTCGTGACCACCGGCAGCGACGAGCAGGAGACCGGCGACGACGACGACGAACCTGCCGAAGGAGATTCGGACACGGGCTGTGCCTTCATCGGCTGCGTGGATGTTCCTGACATGGCCCCCTGTGACCTGTTTGCACAGGATTGCCCCGCGGGGCAAAAGTGTATGCCGTGGGCCAACGACGGCGGCACCGCCTGGAACGCCTACCGCTGCTCGCCCATCGCCGAGAACCCGGGGCAGCCGGGCGATGAGTGCACCGTGGAGGGATCGGGCGTGAGCGGGGTCGACGACTGCGAGCTCGCTGCGATGTGCTGGGACGTCGATCCCGATACCAACATCGGCACATGCGTCGCGATGTGTACCGGCGACGAGTCCGACCCCCAATGCGAGGATCCGGACACCACGTGCGTCAACGTCAACATCGTGCTGTGCTTGCCGGTCTGTGATCCGTTGCTGCAAGACTGCCCCGAAGGCCAGGCGTGCTACGGGATCGACGACGACTACACCTGCGCCCCCGATGCCTCGGGAGAGATGGGCGTGTTCGGTGACCCCTGCGAGTTCATCAACGCCTGCGACCCGGGTCTGTTCTGCGCCAACGCGGTCGCCGTCCCCAACTGCCAGGGCTCGATCGGCTGCTGCTCCGAGTTTTGTGATCTCGACGAGCCCTCTGGTGATGCGCAGTGTTCAGGCCAGGCCGGCGGCCAAGAGTGTCTTGCCATGACCGACAACCCCCAACCCGGATACGAGGCGGTCGGGGGGTGCGCCATTCCCTAGCCCTAGTGCTAGTGCCCGACGTCTACTTCCCTTGGGTCGGGCCCGTATCGCCGAATCGAGCGATACGGGCCCGGTCTCTTGGTTCGTCGTCACAGCCACGCGCGCAGGCCGAGCAGCGGTCCGCCCAGGGCGACGCGCTCGATCTGCGTGTGGTCGTAGCCCGCGAACAGCTCGAAGCGCTTGCGCACCAGGCCCACCGTGGCTCGGGCCCGCCACACCGGGGTCTGATAAAGCGTGCCGCGATCGAGCCGAGCCGAGATCACGAACGGGCGACCCGGGAACGCATCGAGGCTGGTGGTGAAGTTCCAGCCGGCTGCATATTCGCGAGGGCCCGAGCCGGGGAGGCGAGCATCGGCCATATAGCGGGCCCCCACACCCACCCGCCACACGATCCCGGGCAAGGCCACCGGGGCGAAGTTGAGGGTGGTGTCGCCCAGGTACAGTGCGTCGCGTTGGATCGGCTGGATATAAAAGGATAGCTGGGTGTCGACGTCGAGCCGCGGGCTACCGACCCGCGCCGAGACCCCAGAACGCCACAGGCCTCGAAATAGATACGAGCCCTCCGCGGCGATCTGACCGCCGACCAGACGGTGCTCCTTGCGGTTGCCCTTCCACGGATCGACCACCCAGCCGTGGCGGCGAGCCTCGTAGGGCCAGCGATTGGAAAAACGTCGAAAGGGCGCGCGCGCCGGGGGCCGCTCGAGCTCGGGCTCGCTCGCCTGCGGCCCCAGAGGCTGGGGCGGAGGTACGGCTTGCACCGGAACCGTCCGGACCACGGTGTAGACGGAGATCACGTCGCCGCTCCGATCCTGCCCGTTCCACCTTCGAGGGGTGACCTCCCGAGGGGCGAACTGCGGAGGGGGGACCCCTCGAGTGCGGACGTTCGGCGGAGCCACCGGAGGCCGGGATTGATGGCTGGCCGACGGTTGGGGACGGGGTTGAGGAGGTGGTCGCGGAGTGCGCACCTCGCGTCGCGCCGATTCCAGCCGTCCTTCGTCATCGTTAGCCTGGGCGGTGGACACCGGGGCCCCCGCCAAGATGACTGCTCCTACCATCCCCAATAACGCACGAATCACGTTTTGATCATGACCTGCTCCACGAAGCGCCGGTAGAGGGCAGCTCCGAGCAGATCGAGGGGGAGTTCACCCAGGGGAGACACTCGACGACCCCGGGGATGACCGCAGTCCACCCCCCAAAAGACCTCGGTCCGACCCGCTTCCCGTTTCGACGGCCGTCGATCGGGCGATCTTCATGGCGCTATTTGCGCGGAGAATCCAGGGGCAGGTCAGGCGCACGCCAGGAGCACGCCAGGCGCATGCCAGGATCATCGACGCTGAAATCGTTCGTTGGCCTCATGCGTTGAGCGTGGCGGATGAGACGACCAGGCATCGTGACGGGGGGTGTGCTCGGTCTGCTGCTGATGGCTTGTCGCGCTTCGGCCCCCGAGTCACCTCCACCGTCGGAGGCGATCTCCCCGGCGGATGCCCTCGCTCGTCGCGAGCCGGTCGACTCGCCCTTCGAAGCCCGTCCCGGAGCACAGGCCCTCGAAAACCCCAGCCACGAAGCGAGCATCCCCCGGGTCGCCATCGCCCAGAGCACCACCGCCACGGCGCCCAGCGCCGAGTCCATCGCCAAGGCACCCGAGCCCGAGCCCGAGGTCGAATCCATTGCCGAGGTCGAGGCCACGCCGTTGCCGATCCCCTTCGACGGGCAAGAGCGGATCACGCTGCGCGAGCTGGTCACCGAGCTCGAGCACGTGGCGGACGAGATCGCGCGCAGCCCGGCCGTACGCGCCGACTACGACGCGCTGGTGACGTCGTTCGGCCTTCACGATACCGAGGCCCTCTATCACGACTACGTGCGCGTCAAGCTCGCGTTCGAGGCCACCCGTGACGGCGGCCTATGGCAGCTGCGCTGGGACATCACCAACGAAAAGCCCAACTCGGAGCAGATCTGGAAGCAATGGCGCCGGGCGATGGTCTCCGAGGACGGCCCGATGCAGCCGACCGCCATCGCGGAGTGTGACGAGCTGTCCGCATTGTTCGCATTCGTGGCCCGCAAGCTGGGCGTCCGTCACATCGGGCTGTTTTGGCCGCAGTGGAATCACGTGGTCGCGGTCTGGACCGTGCAATCGGCCGACGAGTCACCCGTCCGTATCGTCGTGCCCACCTCGCAGATCTTCCTGACCGACGAGGACAGCCTGGGCACGACCGGCTTCGACCCCTGGACCCAAAAGACGATCTACGAGTATCGCCGTCGCGACGTGAAGGATTCCCACCGCCTCGACGGCGACCTGGCCCGCTTTTTCGTGGAGCAAGCCCGCCGCTACGGGGGCCTGCCCCAGCGCGAGCTCCAGCGCCTCCGCAACGAGCGCGATCGCTCGATGTCCCAACTCTAAATCACCGAAACCAAAGCCAGAATCGAGGGTTGAACAATGGCCGAGAATTATCGTCGCGCGTGGAACAAAAACCCTCGACATGCGTCTACAGGACCTGCCATGCCCCGAGCTCTGCGTACCGTGACCCTCCTTTGCTGCGCGGCCCTCGTCGCCTCCTTCAGCATGGCCGAGGCGCGAAGCAAGAGCATCGCCATTCAGGGGCACTTCGGGGGCGGCGGGGTCTCGGGTCCCTTCGAGATGACCGGGGCGCCCGTCGGGCAGGGGCAGGCGCCGGCGTCCGCCCCCACGCTCGCCTCGCTCCAGGGTAGCAAGATCGTAGCGTACCGCGGCGGTGCGCTGGTGATCGATGCCGACAGCGGCAAGCTGTTGCGTACCGACGGCGACGGACTCAAGCAGGCCGAGCTCGACATCGGCTCGGGTGCATCGCAGCTGGTGATCGATGCGCCCCGTCATCGAGCCTTCGTCGCCGATCGCAATGGCGACCGCATCGTGGTCGTCGATCTGGCCCACCAGGTGGCGGGCCAGGGGGCTGGTACCGGGGGGGGCAAGGGCCTGACCCCGGTCGACAGCTTCTCCACCAAGGCCGAGCCCTTCGGCTTGGCGCTGACCCCCGACGGTAAGACCCTGTTGGTCACCACCGTCGCCGACCACACCCTCACCGCCTTCGACGTGGGCACCGGGATGCCGCAGTGGAACCTCGAGCTCGGCCCCGAGCCGCGTGGGGTGTCCATCTCGCCCCAGGGCCACGAGGCCATGGTCACCTTCCTCACCACCGGCGCGGTGGCCCGGGTCGACCTGCGGGGCGATCAGCCCTCGATGTCCTTCGTCTCGCTCGACCCCGGCGTGCGGGCCAACCCCCAAGGAGTCGTCGGGACCGTCGGGGCCGTCGGCACCGTCGGCACCTTGGCCCCCGATCCCATGAGCGACGAGGGCAAGAGCTTCGCCCGCAACGCCTTCGCGGTCACCTATGTGGGCCACGACATCGCCGTGGTGGCTCACCAGCTGAGCACACCCCACCTGTCCAGCGGCGAGTTCGAGTCAGAGTCTTCCGGATACGGCGGCGGCAACGGGTTCACCCCGCCGGTCAGCCACCGCCTGGCCTTCCTGGCCACGCCCGACGCGGGTCAGGCGGGCACGATCCGCACGGCGATGGCCACCACCAACGTCCACCAGCCCCGCGCGATGGCCTACGACGGCCGCAGCGACACCCTCTACGTGGCCGGCTATGGCTCCGACGACGTACTCTCGGTGGCCAACGTCTCGCAGGCCTCGGTGCACTCCACCTGGCAGCATCGCATCAGCGACGTCGGCGGCGCCTGTGGCCCCGAGGGACTGGCTGTCGACCCCGACGACGGTCACGTGCTGGTCTACTGTGCGCTCACCCGCACGGTGGTCCGCCTGTCCGGGGATCCGGCCAGCCCCCATCAGCCCACGGTGGTCGCCCACGGCAACGAGCTGGCCGCCAGCCGGCTGTCGCCCGAGGCCCAGCGCGGTCGGGCGCTGTTCCGCGAGGGCAACACCCCGGTGGTCTCCACGTTCGGTGCCATGGCCTGCGCCAGCTGTCACGCCGAGGGGCGCGCCGACGGGCTGTCGTGGCGCCTGCAGGGCAACAACCTCCAGACCCCACTCTTGGCCGGCCGGATCGAGCACGGGGCCGCGCCCTTCAAGTGGGACGGTAAAGACACCAACATCAAGGCCAGCCTCACCAACACCGTGGTCCGGCTGGGGGGCACCGGGATCAACCAGCGGCAGGCTCGCGAGCTGGCGGCCTTCCTGCGTAGCGTGCCGGCCCCGCGCACTCCCACGGTCGAGGATCCTGCGGCCGTCGCCCGGGGCAAGGCGCTGTTCGAGGGCGAGATCACCGGCTGCGCCACCTGCCACAGCGGGCCGCTGCACACCGATCAGCAGCAGTACGATCTCGACACCGAGATCGGCGAGTCGGACACACCGTCGCTGGTGGGTCTGGCCCAAAGCGCGCCCTACTATCACGACGGTAGTGCGCGCACGCTGGAGGCCCTGCTGATGGGCAATGCCAATGTCCACGGGATGGGCGGGATCTCCAAGCTGAGCGACGCCCAGATCGACGATCTGGTGCAATACCTCGAGACCCTGTAAGAGGGGGTCGATGCACCGCCACCACGACGCGCGTTCCCCCCGGGGAGCGCGCTCTCGTTCATCATCGACGGGCACGGTCACACTGGCCATCGGGTTGGCCATCGGGCTGGCCCTCACCGCATGCCGTCCATCCGGTTCTGGTCCCGAGCAGCCCAAGGTCGGGGAATCGAACGGCGGCGAGACGGAGGCCGGCCGCGCGCACGAGGGCCGTGCCTGGCAACGCGCGGGGGCCGGTCACACCTCCAACATCGACATGGTGGCGATCTCGGGCGATGGCCAAGCGGTGCTGACCCGCGATCAGATCGGGGGCATGCGCCTTTGGCCCGTGCTCGATGGCAGCGTCGAGCCGGTGGTGATCCCGGTGCAGGGCCCCCAGCAATTCTCGGTGGCTCGCCGACCCGAGACCGGTGGGGGCTTTTTGGTGGGGGTGGTCGATTCGGCGGGAGGCGCCAAGATCTTCACGGTGAGCCCGGACGGCGAAGTCAACGAGCGGGGCTCGCTGGCGCCGTTCCAGCCGTTGTTCGAGATCCATGCCCTCCCCGGGGGCCAGGGCTTGTTGGCGCTCTATCGCGATCACAGCATTCGGCTCGTCGACGACTCGGCCCAGGAGCTCGCCCGGTTCGAGGAGCGACGCTTCCGGCCCACCTCGCTGCGCCTGAGCGCCGACGACCGGACCTTCGTGGCGGTGAGCGCCTCCACGGGCACCGCGGATGCGGTCGAGATCCAGCCGATGGTGATGATCCGCGGGATCGAGCCAGGGGCACAAGGGGCAAAGATCGAGCGTATCGAGCGCAAGGGTGCACCACGGCGGATCTCCTCCGCCAATCCCCCTGCCCCGACCACGGTGGCCATGGCCCCCAACGGCACGCGGGTGGCGGTGGTCGACAAACCGGCCGGCAACAGCTGGGAGCTGGTGGTGGCCGATCTGTTCGCGCAGGGCGATGCCCAGACGCGGGTCCAGGTGACGATGCCGGCTCACATCATCCCCAACATCGGCTTCGTCTCGGACGAGCAACTGCTGGTGAGTGCCAACGATGGCTCGCTGTCGTGGTTGATCGATCTGAGCGATGAGTCCCAGCATGCCCGGACCTCGGCACCCCAGGACTTCATCAACCAGGGACGGGCCCAGGCGCTGGCCGGCGGGGTGCAGGTGGTCGGCCATGGCACCTGGCTGTTCGTGCACGACGTGCTCGCTCGTTCGCACCGCTATCTGGGCTATCGCAGCTTCCAGACCCAGTCGGTGGCGGTGTCGCCCTCGGGCGAGTGGGTCGCGTGGGCCTATGTGGCCGGGCCGGTGTTCGTCGAGTCGCTGGGCAAGCGTCCCGGAGAGTCCAAGCGGCAGTACAAGCTGCCCTCCGAGCCCAATTTCGGCACGGTGAAGGTGCGCTTCTTCGACGACGACCACGTCGTCACGATCGATGGGGCAGGGGGGATCTGCCTCTATCGGTGGCGAGATGCGGAGCTTGTCGACCAGGCGGGGATCCACGGCGCGATCCGGGCCCTGCACTTCGAGCCCAAGGCGGGGGCGGGGGCGGGGGCGGGGGCGGCAGCGGG